>CBFIII010000068.1:0-18986 GCA_965662645.1 Bacteroidales bacterium | reverse complement strand
AAGGACGAAAGAAGTGTAAGACAAGCAATATGCTTATCCTTTCTGATGTCAATGGAATACCAATAGCATGTAGTGATCCTATTTCTGGTAATCATAATGATGCTTTTGAGCTAACAGATAATTTTGACAAGATGGTTCTATCATTAACGAAATCAGAAATACGTGTTGATGGACTTTTTCTAAATGCCGATGCCGGTTTTGATACTACAGATTTTAGAAATTGTCTATTTAGACACGATATAATTGACAATATTGATAATAATAAGCGTAATGGTAAGAATGACATATCATTCTTAGATGATTTGCTTTATGAGCAACGCTTTGTTATTGAGAGAACTAATGCGTGGCTAGATGCCTTCAAGGCAATACTAATTCGTTTTGAAACAAAAAAAACGCATTGGAAAGCACTCAATATCATAGCTTTTTGTGTCATTTTACTTAGACAACTTTAAACAACTTCTATATTATTTACTTACACAAAACGACATAGCATCAATAAGTCCGATAAGTTTAGGCTTTGTTTCTCTGTGCTGAGTAGGGGGGAAGGTGTGATTTTTGACTTGATAACAAGCGTTCAACTCCCCTCTAAAGAGGGGCCGGGAGTGTGTTCTTTTACTTATTATTTTATGCCTTCTGTTTACTATCTCTACACACCCCTAACCCCTCTCAAGAGGGGAATAAGTTAGTGTCGTTTGTCGTTGTATTTGTCGTATGTCGTTTCCTTTTTCGGAAATTTATTGTTTGTTATATTTCACGTGTCCAACCGTCATATTGTGTTTTTGAAAAATTGTTAACTTCTGCAAGTTGAACTGTGATTTATTTTTTAATTTACCTATAACTTGGTTGTTATTTGTAAATTTCGTACTCGCCTACATCGGAAAGTATCTCATAACCATCGTTGGTTACCAAAATGGTATGTTCAAACTGTGCGGATAATTTTTTATCAATAGTACGAGCTGTCCAGCCATCTTTTTTGTCGATAACGGCACGGGCTTTACCCATATTAATCATAGGTTCGATAGTGAAAATCATACCTGGTTTCATAATCTCGCCTGAGTTACGCTTGGCGATATGTTCCACCTGTGGTTCTTCGTGAAATTCAATACCCACACCATGCCCACAGAACTCATAAACTACTCTGTGATTTTTTGCTTTAGCGTAACGACCAATAACGAAACCTATATTACCAAAATAGTTATTAGGCTTGACCTGATCTATGCCTAAGTACATGGCATGTTCTGTATTTTCAATCAATTGAGCGGCCTTTTCCGAAACATCGCCAATGGTGAACATCGTACTGGTATCGCCAAAGTAACCATCTAGAATCGTTGTGACATCAATGTTTAAGATGTCTCCATTTTTTAAAATGGTTTTCTCGTCTGGAATACCATGACAAATGACCTCATTTAAGGAGATACAACTTGATTTTGGATAACCCATGTAACCTAAAGTTGCAGGAATTGCCCCATTATCACGCATGTATTTTTCGATTAAATTATCAAGATAAAGTGTACTGACGCCTTCTTTTACGTAATCACTAATAAATTTAAGTGTATTTCCTGCCAATTGAGAACTTTTTCTAATACCCTCAATTTGCTCTTCTGTTTTTATGATTATCTTACTCATGTTACTGTAAACCTTTAAATTATATCTGAATGTTTTGTCCGGATTGTTTGGTATTTAATCCTCAAATAGCTTCTAAATAATGAATCAACAAAGGTCTATAATGATTCCTGTCTTTGCAAGTAATACCAATTTGATTTTAAAATTAGCTCCAAGAGATAATCGTATTATGCCGATGTAGAATTAATTAAGCTATAAAAGCGTAGCGCATTAAAGCTTATTTTAATTCACAATCGGTATAAAAAGGGGCAAAATATTTATTTATTATGAGCATAGTCTCACAACCTTGATGTAGGAGGGGGTAATTCTTGCGAAGGATTGGGGGATTTGTTGATGGGTAAGATGCGCTGGGTCTGTTTTAATAATTACGAATTAAAAAAATACGAATTACGAATTGAAAAATTACGAATTACGAATTAAATAATTACGAATTTGTGAGGATTGTTATTCGAAATTATTGATTTCAACTTGGCGACATTATTTTTTTGCCACTGCTTTTGTTCTAATTGTTTATTTCTCAATTTTCTCTAATGAGTTCAAGAACTTTCTCAATTTCTATGTCTTTTGTCTCCAAAAAATAATTATAACTCTCATTTTCATCAAATATAAGATCTGGAATGATTTTATCCATTTCTATGTTTTGGTAAAGTTGATCAGAAAAGGAAACTACCATAAGTGGCATTCTCACCTCAATTTTACTATTTGGCAACTGATAGGTTAAAAAATGTCCAGCTGTTAAAGATCGGCATGAGCCACCCATTTCTTCGCCAACTATCGTCCCTCTATTGGTGCTTTTAAATAAAGCTGCAAAATAAGAAGAAGCAGAAGCAGATCGACCTCCGACCAGTAAATATACTTGACCTTTGAAAGCATGTCTTGAAGGTCTAGTGTTCTTGTCTTTAATTACATAGTGAATATAAACGGAGTCGTTTTTCTCCTCAAATCGTTTTTTTTGTCTATCTACGAAATGTTCTAATTTATCGGGTTCATCAATCTCTCTGCCATCTATTTCTTTAATTAATTCCACATTGGGGAAATCAAAATTTTGAATCTCTACACGAATATCTTCGTTGTATTTTTCCTGAGCAATATATTTGAATAGAGTTCCAGGTACTGTTACATTGCCTCCTGGATTAAAACGAAGATCGATAATGAGATTTTTAGCTTCAAGGTCGGATATTTCTTTAAAAATGGATTTAAAACGTATATCATATTCTTTTTGTTCTGATTTTAGAAATTTAGAAAAATCGTTTTCTAAACTCCCTCTCTTAGTAAAACGATTGAGCTGCAGATAATAGGTAGAATCTTCTTGATAATAATGGGTGTTTATAAGATTGTGTAATTTGTTTTTATTCAACGGGTAAACGGTATTCAGAAATACTTCTTTGTATGTGTCGAAATCAATGCCTGCCATTGTTTTTTCTAAATTGATGGATGGCTCCAGAGGTGAGGAATATTCAATTTGAAAAGCTTCAAAGCTTCCTTTTTTGATTAGATAAGTAATGGAAAATTGGTTTTCTGTTTCCCTTTTTTCGTAAGCATGTTCATAATTCTTATTAAAGGATTTTAATAATGAGTCTAAGCATATGCCATTAATGGAACGAATAATAGATCCATATGGCAGTTCCGTTTCTGTGGAATTGATGACTACCATACAATCACTGATTATCTTGATAGGCAAAGGAAAAAAATCACTATGATTAAGCAGAGGTGTTATAACTTCTTCAGTAATGGATAAAGAGGCATGTTCATCTAATTTGGTATGAAAATTAATTTCGGATAGAAAATTGCCAAATTCTAAAGTGGTAAATGCTTCCTCTTCTAACTCTTTATGTTTTATCTCAGCTAGAGAGTCTATACTAAGTCGATCTTTATCTGTAAGTTTAGGTGATAGCTGAGTTGTAATATTTTTGAGGATAGTAAGATCTTCTTGTAATGCCGATGAGTTGAATTTCTCTTGTGCTTGACTGTAGTTACAATTGATAAAAATAAAGAGAAATAATAAGAGATAATTATTCTTTAATCTGTTTCTCATTTGAAATTGTTTTGAAGTGATGATGGGCACAATATTCGTTTGTTTTACCCATAAAATCATACTGTTTTAAGGGGGTTTTAAGTCCTATTTATCATCATTTTTGATAGAGGATATTTCTAAAGAAATGATTTTATAGAATAAGTTTACGAAGTATATTTTCCGTTTTGTGTTTGTAAATGACAAAGTTATACTTTTTATCCAATTTTTTCATTATTATTGTGATCAAATAATTACGAATTAGATAATTACGAATTGAAAAATTACGAATTACGAATTAGATAATTACAAATTAAAAAATTACGAATTACGAATTAGATAATTACAAATTAAAAAATTACGAATTACGAATTAGATAATTACAAATTAAAAAATTACGAATTAATGAGAGGGTATATAAAAAAAGTCCTTTGTAAGTGGACTTGCAAAGGACTTTTTATCGTTGAAATATGACGTTCTTAAACGAGGTTTAATACGTTTTGATCTGCGGCAACGCTGTCGCCCACTTCTACAAGAATCTCATGGACGGTACCCGCAAAACTAGACGTGATGCTATTTTCCATTTTCATGGCTTCAAGTGTCAGAACTACTTGATCCTTTGTCACCGTATCGCCTACTTTTACGGCTATTCCGAGAATAGTACCTGGCATGGGAACGGTAACGGCTTTGGTCGCAACTGTGGTTTTTGTAGTCACAGGAGAAGCCTGAGTCTTAGGAGTAGCCGGTTTGGGCGTGTTGTCAATAACGGGAGCTTCTGCAACGATATCCATAATGGCATCATCAGCAGCTACATTATCACCTTCTTCAACCATTAGTAAATTCACATATCCTGAAAAATCAGAGACAATGCTGTTCTCCATTTTCATGGCTTCGAGAATAGCAATCGTTTGTCCTTTTTCTACTTTATCACCGGGTTGCACTTCGAATTTTAATATTTTACCAGGCATGGGAGCTATGATTTTATCTCCAGTTGCTTTTTGAAGTGCTTTGGGTGCAGTCGTTTGTTCTGTCTTGGGAGCATTCGTTTGTTGAGCTTCCCAAGCTGCTTTTTTAATGCCTTTAAGGTAAGTCTTTGCCATCATAGGGAAGAGTTCTAATAACAGATCTTCTTCTTCATTTTCTGCTAACTTGACGCCACCACAGTCTTCTAATATAGGATTCGGTTGTTCTTTGTAAGTTGAGATGTCAAAGTCGCGAGCATCTCTATGTCCGCAGATTTTCTCACGAAAATCCTCGTCGATAGGAATTGGCGTTTCTCCATACTCTCCTTTTATTAAGCTGATGAATTGGTTTGACACGTTGGTGTACATCGGTTTGCCATTTTTAATATCCAATGCGCAATTAACGGCCTGTGCTCCAACAATCTGAGAAGTGGGAGTGACCAGTGGTGGTAAACCGGCAGCCATACGTACGGTAGGAATCAGTTTCATAGCTTCTTCTAAAATATCTTCAGCCTGAAGCGCTTTTAGTTGGGCTACCATATTGGTGTACATACCACCGGGGATCTCTGCTTCCTTGACCAAAAGATTAGGTTTGGGGAAGTTGAAATACACATTTATAGCTTCACAAGATTCTAATAAAGCCACGTCATCACCTGCGTTGACAGCAGCAATAGCATTGTCAAATCGAACGTCGATATGAGCAGGTACTGTATCTGTTAATGGGTTGAAAGGATTGGGAAATTGTTTCACACCATCTACGTCGTGCAATTCTTTACGGATGTCGAGCAATTGCTCATTTATTTTAGCCACAGCTTCCATATTAACGTCCATTTCTATGCCTAATTTCTTAGTAAAAAGATAGATAAGTTCTATGGCAGGAGCAGCAGGTCCACCTGCAAAATTCCAGATGTTGGTATCTACAATGTCAGCGCCAGCCATGATTGCCGAAAGAACAGCAGCTAAACCATAACCAGGCGTACAGTGTGTGTGAAAGTCGATAGGCACGTTAACTGCCTTTTTAAAGGCCTTTACTAAAGCAACCACACGTTGGGGAGGAATAAGGCCAGACATATCTTTGATCGTAATCATATCGGCTCCTAAAGCTTCTAGTTCTTTGGCTTTATTGATGAAGTATTCATCTGTAAATATATCGACATGCTTTTTTTCTCGTTTGCCTAATATCCCCGCTAGACCTTTTTTCTTAGGAGGAGTAGGATAAATAGGGTCAATGGTATAACACACAGCACAGTCGGCAATGCCCCCATGTTTTTTTACATATTTGATGGTTGACTTGACGTTGTTGATACAGTTTAAGGCATCAAAGATACGCATGATTCCTAATCCTGAAGAAATAGCATTTTTACAAAAACCATCGATTATTTTATCGGTATATGGCGTATAACCAAAAAGGTTACGGCCGCGTGATAAGGCGGTTAACTTACTGGCGTCGCCCACGGTTTTTTTAATCGTTTGAAGACGTGTCCATGGGTTCTCGTTAAGGTAACGCATCACGGAATCGGGTACTGCGCCACCCCAAACTTCCATAGCATAGAAGTTGGCGTCTTTATACATGGGTAGGACCCTGTTAATTTGTTCTTGTCGCATCCGTGTTGCGAAAAGTGATTGTTGTCCATCTCTTAATGTTAGATCGCGAATCAATAATTTGTGTGCCATTTTTTTATTTTATTGAAAAGTTGTAAACGATTTATTTTCGTGCATAAAATTAGACTATTTTTTAGAATAAGAACAGCTTCTAAGTGCTGTATTTATAGGAGTTTTGAAACAATTTTCACATTGATAAATGGACTTTGCAAAATGGAGGCAAAATGTCCTACGTAGTGAGCAAAAAAATAATGTTTTTGCTCACTCTTGTTATCAGTCGTTTTTTAGAGCTTATGCTCTTCATTATACTGCCAATAATAAAACATATTTCAATTTGATACCCTGTTTGTATGCAGAGCGTCGTTTATTATCTACAAATCACTTTTTGGTTATAAAATTTCAGATTCATTACACGCACTTATAACCAAGAGCTGTGATGGTCTTTTTTGTTTCTTCTATTGTGATATTATTTCCTGTGATCGTTACCGATTTTTCATTCAAATTTACCTTTGCGCTAGTGATGAAGCTTAGCTTTTCAAGGTTAGATTCTACATTAGTTTTACAATGATTGCAGGTCATTCCATTCACTTTAATTGTTTGTGTTTCCATGGTCTTATTATTATTATTATTATTATTATTTGTTTCACTTGTACATTGCTTTGCCGTAAGGCGTCGTTGAATATATCCATTAATGATTAGGGCAACGAGAATGATGCCTGAGGTTATTTGCCACCAGCTACTATTTTCACTATGATTATGAGCTAAATGTTCACTGGTTATTTGGGTAAACCATTCTGGTGGTAGAAGATAATCTATGACTAGTCCAAAGATTAATGCGCCAGCAATTATGGTTCCTAGATAAGCGAATAGACTTTTCTTTCCAAGAACTTTTCCTATCATTGTTATGGTTGCAGCATTCGTTGCGGGGCCCGCCATTAACAAAACAAATGCCGCTCCAGGGCTTAGACCTTTCAGAATGAGTATGGCAGCTAATGGAATGGTTCCCGTGGCACAAATGTACATAGGGATAGAGACTGTGAGAATCATTAACATCTGTAAAATAGGAGGAAGATTGAGTAATTCAAAGAAACCGTCGGGTATCAGTGCCGAAATGATTGCAGCTAAAACTAAACCAATAACCAACCACTTTGAAATGTCTTGTATAAATGCCACAAAGCCATATTGGAATACTGCTTTTACTTTTTGTATGAAAGTCCTTTTTACTTCTGTTTCCACTTGAGGTATTGTGTTTTCTTTTTCATTTGGAGTGATTTTTCCTGTTATAATGCCGCCTGTGATACCTGTGATTAAAGCTGCTAATGGCCTAATAATAGCAAAGGGCAAACCGAGCAAAGAAAACGTGGCTAAGATGGAATCTACTCCAGTTTGAGGTGTAGATATGAGAAATGAAACGGTTCCTCCTTTGGATGCTCCATTTTTATACAGAGCTGTTCCTGTAGGGATAACACCACACGAACAAAGTGGTAGAGGAACGCCAAATAATGAGGCTAATACAGAAGATTTGAGGGTGTTGCCGCTAAAATATTTCTCTATCTTTTGTCGAGGCATAAAGGCATACAGTAAGCCTGCGAAGAAAAAACCAAGTAATAAGTAGGGCGACATTTCACCCAATATGGTCATGAAATCTGTAAAAAAGACTTTAAGATATGCTAATGCTTCCATAGTTGTAATTTTAGATTACAAAGTACAGAAGTATTTAACGTGTTACTGTTACATGATTTTTGAAAAAAGTAATATCATTTTTGTTTTTGAGAATAGAATGATAGGAGTGTGGTATTATGAAATCTGACAGTTGATATAATACCTCTATGGTGTTGGAAACTATACCTCATCCAAAGGTTTGCGTTTGTTGTCCTTGATCTTTTTGAAGTGTGAGGGAGTGAGTCCTGTAACTTTTTTAAATTGATTGGATAAATGTTGAACACTGCTATATCCAAGCTGAAATGAGATTTCATTGAGTGACAACTCATCATAAATTAACAATTCTTTTACTTTTTCTATTTTCTGATTAATGATATATTTCTCTATGGTAATCCCTTCAACAGAAGAGAAGAGATTACTCAGATAGGAATAGTCATAGCCCATTTCTTTGGAAATAAATGCTGAGGTATTGGTACTTGCGGACACTTCTTTGTTGTAATGGGTCATCTCAATGACGAGTGTCTTGATGCGGTCTATCAGTTGGCTCCGTTTGTCATCTATCAGTTCAAATCCATTTTTGTCGAGAACCTCTTTTATCTTGGCGAGCATTGCATCATCAAGGGGAGAAGCAATCGTGACTTTACCCAATTCAATGGTTTCTATTACTAAGTTTAATTTTGAAAATTCATCTTTAATCACTTTAATACAGCGATTGCACACCATGTTTTTTATGTGAAGAGTCGATTTCATAGTACAAAAATAAGATTTTAATACTTAAGCCGCTTATTGGAGTTTATTGACTGCGTTTTGAGGGCATACGGCTAATGTAAATTGTGCTTTTAAAAGATGCCTTATTCTTTCTTAAGTCTTTCTCTTTTTAAATAACGACCATAGAAGATGGCTATAATAAGTGCAATAAATCCTTCTGCCAAAACGGTTGTTTGTACGCCAATATAATGAGAAATAGCACTTATCATTAAACTGCCGAAAGGTACCATTGTAGTTAATACCATAAAATAAATACTGATAACTCGACCACGGAAATGGTTGGGCACATTGACTTGAACTATCGTGTTACTGAGGGTTCTTATAGGCATCATACCAAATGCACCGATAGAAATAAATACTAGAGCAAGGGGATATAGCGTAGTTTGTGAAAAGAGCATAAGTCCTATTGCAAATATTACAGTACTTCTGGCTAATATCTTGTTCAAATCTGTGCCGTGTTTTAGTGAAGCTAAAAATAAAGCACTTACGAATGCTCCAAATCCAATCACACCATCAATAACTCCTAATGTAGAAGCAGAACCATGAAAAATATCTTTAGCAAATACGGGAGTTAAAGTACTAAAGGGAAAAACCAAGAAACTTATGATACCTGAGAAGATAATGATAGAACTAATGGCAGGTGTTTTTTTGATATAAAGAAAAGCTTCTGTAAATTCTCTTTTCAGGTTCTTTTCTTTTTTTGCTATTATTTTAGGTTCAGGTAACTTTATTAATAGCAATGAAATGATAACAGGGATAAAACTGATAGCATTAGATGCAAAACAAGCCTGATCACTGTATTTTTCTAAGACAAAACCCGCAATGGTAGGTCCTATCAGTTTTGATAAATTAACCATTGATGAATTTAATGCCAATGCATTAGGTAAATTGTTTTTATCTACCACGAGTTCTCTAATGAGCGATTGCCGAGCAGGAACATCAAAGCCATTGATGAGACCCAAAACGGCACTTAGACTAATGATGATCCATACGGAATTCTCTTTGTAAAATACAATGGCAAGAGTTAACAATATGGCTTGTAGAAATGCTAATATCTGCGTGGCTAATAGTATTTTATAACGACTATGTCTATCTGCAATAATGCCACCATATAATGAAACCAATGCCGTAGGCAATAGTGATGCAAAAACTGAAACCCCCAACATGACTTTTGACTGTGTTAAGGAATAGACGACCCAACTGACAGCTGTTTTCTGCATCCAAGTACCTAATAGGGAAATTGATTGTCCCATAAAAAATAGTCTGAAGTTGCGATTTTTAAAAGAACTGAAAGTCGTAAAATTCATTGTTGTTGATGCTTATTATTTAGTTCGTATCTGATGTTGTAATGAATGTAATGGTTAAAGTCATGCACAATAAAAAACGAGACTTTCCAAAATGAAAAGCCTCGGTTTGTAATTATAAATTTTACTATTTCTATCTGTTCATTAACCTTATAATTATATATTCTTATTTGGCTTATTGTTTCTAATATCAAATTTTAGTTTAATGTCTTTTGCAATAATGCTTTGATTTTAATAAAATTCTCTCTCGTTTGTGGTTCAAAAGAGGGATGATAAAGAAGAGCCGATGGATGCGTTATTGGAAAGATTTTCATCCCTTCTAAATGTAATAATTGTCCATTTATGTTTTTAAAACTCATCTCCTGTGCTGAAGGATTTGTATGGTATTTTGTCAAAATGGCGCGCGTAGCATAAACCCCTAATGGAACAATGATTTGTGGATCGATAATCTTGATTTCTTCATTAACAAAGGCGCTGCACGATTCTATTTCATTTGATTTTGGTTGGCGGTTTTTGGGTAATGTACATTTAACCAGATTAGTCATAAAGACTGATTCCCTAGCGATGTCAGCTGCTAGTAGCAATTTATTTAGAACCTTTCCCGAAGGGCCAATAAACATTTTGTTTTCAGCATCTTCTTTTATCCCAGGAGATAATGCAACAAACAGGATTTTGGCATTGAGATTGCCTTCTCCTGTAAGTGCATGTTTCCGGGTAGTCGATAAATTACAATTTTTACAGCTCCTAATTTGAGCATTAAGAGTCTCTAATCGTTGTTGTTTTTCGAATAGATTAATCTGTTTTGTCATTAGACTGGTCCTTGAAAATTTTCTCTATTTCGCTGACTATTTTATAAATGGCTATGGAAATATCTGCTTCTTTATTTTCGAAAATAATAGATTTTCCCTTATCGGCTAATTCTCTTGCTTCAAGGTTAATGGGTATGGCTCCAAGAAAAGGTATATTCATTTCTTTAGCTTGTTTTTCTCCGCCACCTGCACCGAATAAGTCAATGCGTTCTCCACATTTAGGACATGTTAATCCTGACATATTTTCAATAAGTACAATGTGAGGAATCTTTAAGTTTTTGGCCATAGTTATGGAGCGAGCAGAATCTATTAATGACACTTCCTGAGGAGTCGTCACAATGATGGCCATGTCAGGCTTCATACTTTGTGATATAGTAATGCTTTCGTCTCCAGTGCCTGGAGGTAAGTCAGCAACGAGGAAATCTAATTCACCCCAGTTCACATTGGTTAAAAATTCATTGATCATTTTAGAACGCCTTGGTCCACGCCAAACGACGGCTTGGTCTGGAGGCATTAAATTGGCCATAGAAATAACTTTAACACCACGGCTTTCTTGAGGTATTGCTTTATTATCTAACATATGTACTTCTCCTGTTATTCCTGTCATTTTAGGAATGTTAGGACCTGTAATGTCTGCATCAAGAATCCCAGTTTTGAAACCATGTGCTTGTAAAGCATAAGAAATATTGACACTTACAGTGGTTTTACCAACACCACCTTTACCACTGAAGACTACAATGCGTTTTTTGATCTGACTAATGTTCTCAGCAATCTTTTTGTTTTCAAGTTCAAGTCTTTCTTTTTGTTCTATTGTACTCATAAATCTATCTTAATTTTTAATCCCACATGGTGGGTTTTATGTTCCGCAGCTTGATGTTAATCATAAAATGGTTTTCAACTTAATAGAGAACTAAGTCATATTTACATTGTTATTTACTAACAGTCCTTTTTGTTTATAAATACTACTTCATTTTCGTCTATTTGAATATAATCTGAAATTTTATAAAGGATATTATTAGTCTCAGAACTTTTTTTTATCTTTTTCAACATTAACCAAATGGGTTCATATCGTTTATGTCCCAATTCTTTTTGAAGTTCTAGTGCTGATATTTTTTCACCTATAATATTCAAATAGGCTATCGTTGCTAACCAATACCTTAATGGTAAATTGCTGTGCTCTATGATAGTGCCATTTTTAAGTGAGGTTCTGTGATTGCATTCTTTACATTCAAAACTCTTCTTATCTTTTTTCCAATAATGTTCAATGCCACCACATTTTTTGCAGATGACGCCCTGTGTTTCTCTAATGCATCTTAATATCTGATAACAAGTCAATTCATCAGGAAAACTCTTATAGAATACAGATAATCTCATAATGCAAAGATAAAAATTATTAGGTAGTATTGCGGATAATCCTCATAATTTTAGAGGTGTAAAGCTAACGGTGTTATTGGCGCCTTTTTGCTTGGCTCTTTCTTGTTAGCCTCGTTTGTTTTACAATTTCAGTGATTGTTTTCTGTTGTATTTAGGAGGTATTTATAATGCTTCTACTTGAAATCGCAATACTGTTTGGAGAGCTTCTGGATGTGCTTTACGGGCATCGGATAAATAGATTTTGCGATGTGTTTTTGATGATCTCTTTATGCCAGATTTAGTAGCAAAATCGTCCATTATTTTAAAGGTCTTTTCTTCCTCTTTATAGCTTCCTAAATGTAGGGACTGAACGCATTTGCCTTCTTCTATCTCTTCAAAAATGACATTGTCAAAGATGTCTTGCTGTTTCTTTTCTTTTATTATGGTGCGGATTTCATCAACTAATTTAGTGGTTACAAAGTCAGGTTGACGTATCATTAATTTGTAAGTTGAATTATCCGTATCTAATTCATCATCAGAGAGTTCATTAGCTTCTTTTTCGTTACTCCAGATGGCTTCTACAGGATATACGGTATAGTCGAAATAGTCTTTTGGTCTTATTGCTCTCTTGCAGGTCTTGATACCGTATGACATGGCGTATAGGGCTACTACATTTTCAGTGTAGCTTTCACTTTCCGAATTTCCTTTGCCTTCAATTGTTAAAAATTTGTATTTTGGAATATCTATTATTACAGGTTTTGTTTCGGGTAGATAGACGTCTTTTTCAATTTCTTGCCATTCGTGTTTCATATTCTAAATTATTCTAAAAGGTTGACTGCAAAAGTAGGTGGTTTATTTTACAATTACTTAATTATTCATTGAAGTTCAGGACAGACTACTGCTTTTTAACGATTGATTAACAATTATTATATTGAAAATAACTTAATTATTGCTTGTTTGTGCTGAAATCTTTCTGAGTATGTGAGTCGGAGTGATTGCACTTCGGGAGAAGAGTATTACATGTTTTAAGTAGTGTTATGCGTGTTTGTTTAAGATTTTATTGATAAAATGCTGAAGGGGGAGGATGTCTATTTCAAATTCTAGAACAAAAAAAAGCCTGTCATTACTGACAGGCTTTCCCATTTAATATGTTCAAAGAAAGTAATTAAACCACTTTAACATTTGTTGCGTTTAATCCTTTAGGACCTTCTTCAACGTCGTAACTTACTTTGTCACCTTCGTCGATTTCGTCAACTAGTCCATTCACATGTACAAATACATCTTTGCTACCATCTTCTGGAGTGATGAAGCCAAATCCCTTAGAATTATTGAAAAATTTTACTGTTCCGTTACTCATGATATAAATTTAAAAATTAAAATGCAAATATAGGGTATTCTTATCGTTCTGACTAATATCTGAGTAAGAAGATTATAATTATTTTTAAATCTTAAGTTTTTGGACCTTTGAGAATTGCCTTTTTTGTGTTTAACAAATTTTATTTTCCAAGTTATATTAGTTCTCTTTTTGTAAAGAATAGGTGTTGGATGTCATCTGAAATATGATGCACGTAGAAATGAAAAATGATACGCATTCATGTTTCATTACTGATCGCTCAACTTGTTGTTTTTTTACCACTAAAAATTGATTCTAATATTTAGTTAATCAGTTTATTTATGGGTTTTTATGTTTCTATTAGAAGTTGTATTCTCAAGTAGAATTTGAAAAATAGTATTGAAAATAGAGTGTGCAAACTTAAATATTAATCATTATCTAAGATGGGGGAACAGGTATAAATGTTATCGTCATCATCATTGATTATGAAAACTACTTTAATGCCTTTATGCGTTTCTCCAATAAATTTTTTACCAATGATGTGACGTTTGTTTTTATAGGCGTGTTCACATTCGTAAAATAAAGTTTTAATGGGCCATTCATCAGGGAAGAAGGTGTAATATTCTTCTTTAGGGACCCATTTCTCGGTTTCTTTATTTAGTTTTTCAATGCGTGCTAAATAGACACCCGTTTTATTATCTTTAGTAATTACTTCCAAAACCCGCGCTCTCTCAGGGTCATAATAGTTAACAGCTTTGCTTTTATGAGTATCAAATTTATTTATAGTTGCATTGCGTATGGCTTCTTTAAATGTCAGTTCAGGAGCTCCGTCTTTATCGATAGCTTCACAGTCATAGATTTCTACAATGTTTTCTCTTTTGCAAATTGTTTCTCTTATTTGAGGTTTAGTTATTTCGTTATAAATTAAAGAGTTTTCCTTTAATTCCATGAGGGTATCATAGGGACCTTCAGATATGTTTCTTTCCTTTTTTTTAGGATGATGTGGGTTTTTTCTATTTATCTTTTGAACGACTGGAGGTATGCTTTTGGAATAAAAGTGTGCCGCCTTTTTCCCTTTAAAGATATAATAATAATATCTTTCTATGGTGGTAGAATCAGCTATTAAACGTTTGGCAAAAGTCATGTTGTTTGTTTTAAAATTTATTTAGCATTTACTTGAAATTCTGTTGAAGTTCATAGCGTAGAAAAAACAATGTCCTACAAGTATTAAGAAATATAAGATGAATATAAAGAGTTGTTTGTGAATGTTTTTGTGAAAAATATCATTGTCATTGTTTTATAAATAAGCATCATTGTTAAGGTGCAAAAGACAAGTATATGATCAAAAAAATGTAACTTCAAAGATGTAAATGTGAAATAGTACTCATGGCGTTAGTCTTTACACCAAAAAGTTAATGAATAAGAGAGAGGTCTCTGAATTCGTTTTGTGTTTCTATTTGTACCTTGTTTTTGTCATTCTGTATTCGAACAGTAATAATCGCTATGTTTAGTTCTTTGTATTCATTCATGATTCTTTTAATTCCACATTGTGGGTTTTATTCCACGCAGCTCGTTGCGAAAAATGTTTTCTAACTTGTTGCCTCTGCTTTTTGTTGCGTGGGCGTTCATTGAAAACGTTTTTTTGTCTCTTAAATGTATAAATATTACTTTAACATAATCTGATATTCTCTGTATTAATCAATTGAATTAAAAACGTTGTTACTAGCTACAAAGATATATATTTTGAATACTCAATGCAAATGAAGAAAGTGTTTTTTAATCCCACATTCTGGGTTTAATTCTCCCTAACTTGCTGCGATTAATGAAATGTTCTCTAACTAAATGCTTCGTGGGCTTGCTCCGAGGGTGTTGACTAGAGAAAAAATCGTTTGTTCTATTATAAATTTCATATTGATGGGGGATTCTTTGCACCTAATTAACCTGAGTTCTATTTTAAATTCGGTCACAGTTGTGTTTTATACAAATTAGAAATCAGCAAATAATACCTTGATTTTTGTAGGTGTTCTATAGGGACTTTTGAAGCAGATCCCAGATTTTTTTTATCATAAATCCCTAAATTTTTAGGTTCTGGGCATTAGAAAAGATGGCTTTTGTTTGACTAAAGGGAAGTGGTGTGATTTGTTTTGCTGTGTATGAATCGTTAAATGAGTTCATAGTTCCATTTCATATTAGAGCAGATATTTTATCCTTATTATTCCTTGTCCTTTACGTTGCTACTTGTGTACCATTAAATCATCTTCATTATTTATATGTCTTTTTTGTAAACAATCGTTCTGTAGGGAAACGGAATCTCAATTCCCTCTCTGTCGAATCTTTCTTTGACGGATTTTAATAAATCACACTTTAGAATATAGCTGTCACCATTATTATTGGCCCATACATAAGCTTTTAGGTTAACTGAAAAATCTGCAAGAGCCACTACTAGCACCACCACTTGGGGCTGATTAGCTTTTATATCGTCATCGGAACGATTATCTATCGTCAACGGATGTTTCATCGCTTCGTCGCGAATGATTTCAATTGCTGTGTCAATATTAGAGTCGTAACTGATAGAAAATTCAATATGTTTTTTGATTTTTTCATCTTGAATGTTACTGTTGATAATGGTCTCTTCGCTGATGATACTGTTGGGGATGATTACTCTACGATTTTCATAATTTTTTATCAAAGTATGCCTTAATGTAATGTCTTCAACTATACCTTTCTGACCATCGGTGAATTCTATGATGTCAGATATTTTAAAAGGTTTAAACATGAGTATGAAGATGCCACTAATGATATTAGAAAAAGCTTTTTGTGAAGCAAAACCCACGACAACGGCTAGGATGCCGGCACCTGCAAATAAGGCAGTGCCTATCGACCTGAGGTAGGGAATGTTAAAAAATATAAAAAGAATGGCTATTGTGTAAATAATGAAACCAACAGAATTTTTTATAAAAGAGAAGTTGGTGGGATCGGTATTTAACTTTTTTGTGGATCTGCGTACAAAAATATTGAGAATCTTTCTCAATACAGAAGCCAGAACTACAGCAGAAAGTAATGTTATTCCTATCAGTAAAAAATAGTGTAATGTTTCTTTATTCATCGTATGGGTATTGTCGTGTTTTTAAAAATAGGTAAGATGACATTTAGCGTTTAGTGCTGCAGGCATCATCCCTTGTTTTGATTGTATCAAATATATTATATTTTTTTAAATTTTTGATCATAACTAGAGTGAAAGAATCATAAATATCGTATTGCAATGCCTCTTATTTTGTTGTAGATTGAGGAGTCTATCCTATTATTAGTTTACCTGCTTCTAAAGTAATAAATTGATAATTTTTCTGTCTGGTTAAAAGGGGAGATAGGGTGTGTTTTTGATGTTAATTTTCAGTTTCATCGTTAGTTGTTGTGCAAAGTTTGTACTTTTACGCCTTGTACTTTTTTCGAATATATTGATTAAAATAAAGAGAAGCTTTTAAGCCAATTTTAAATCAATAGAGATCAATCAAACCTTTATTTTATCATTGAATATCTAACTAAATATGGATTCTATCTATTTTGATTATTTAATATTGCCATTGTTGATTTTTATGGCACGTATCTGTGACGTCTCTCTTGACACTATACGTGTGATTATGGTTTCACGAGGCTACCGTAAGTATGCTCCGCTCATTGGTTTCTTCCAGGTTTTGATCTGGATTATTACCATAACTCGTATTATGGAAAATCTTGATAATTGGTTGACTTATGTGGCTTATGCTGCTGGATTTGCGATGGGTACTTATGTGGGCATGCGTATTGAAGAGAAAATTGCCATGGGATATGAATTATTGCGCATCATAACGCGTTCTGAGGTGGATGAATTGGTTAATTTTTTGCGTCAAAATGGATATTCTGTGACTAGTGTTGCTGGCGAAGGTAGAGATGGTGCCGTAGGTATCGTTTTCCTTATCTTGAAAAGAAGGGTGACGCGCGACGTTATTGCATTAGTGAAGCAGTATAACCCTAAAGCCTATTATACGATAGAAGATATGCGTTTTGTGGCTGATCCTTCGGCGTTGCCACCCACAAAAAATAATTTGTGGGAAAGGGCTCCGCATAAATAGGTGTGTTTTTTGTTTGGGGCTTATGCACGTTCGACTATCGCTCAGTGATCACAGCCTCATACCCCGCACTTACTTTTTACTCACGCTTGTTTATTCTTATTGTGATCGTGATACGCTTCGCTTAATTTTTAACGCCTACTTTCAAAAGCGATCTTATTAGTCTTGATATTGTAATATTTTACACTCAATAGTTCATTGAAATACATAAAATGACGAATGAATAAACAACGAATGAAGCGAATTCACCATTTATAATTCACCATTCACAACTCAAAAGCCCCATACCCCGCACTTGCTTTTTGCTACAGCGCAAAAAGTAAGCAAAAACGCCGCCGCTGATGAAACTATGCTATCCCGATAGTTATCGGGACACTTTCATTTCGCTAAATTTTTGGAAACTCGTCCTGCGTCCTCAAACAGCCAAAAATTTTTAACGCTACATTACGTCAATTTTACTCATTATTGTTTATTTCAAAGGTATTCGTGATACGCTACGCTTAATTGTTAACGCCTACTTTCAAAAGGCGGTCTAAATAGTCCCAGCAACGTCATATTCTGTTACCTGTAAACTTCTGTATGTTTTAATTTCTCCACACAAAATGACATAAGTAGTGAGAGTAATTAAATGTGACATTTGTAATAGTGTATATTTGAAGTATGTAAATTCTTGGTGTTGGTGTTCAAAAAGAGTTTTAAGTTCATTTAACTTTATCCGACTAATTTTAAATACATTAAGATTGATCGGTTGTTTATTACAAAACAAATCATAAAGCAGGGGTATGGGGGTGCAGCCCCTAAACGCAGAATAGGAGCGTTGGCTTTGCAGAAAAGGCGAGGGTGTGTAGGGGTGAATTGGTTTTTAGCCTGAAGTAGCTGTAATACGTAGGGCGTTAAGAATTAAGCTTAGCGAATCACGAACGCCTATTGAATAAACAATGGTGAGTAAAACCAAAAGAGCGCAATGGCAGCATTTTTTTCTGCTAGATTTTTTGTTTCGTTTTTCATCATGGAATTAAGCGAAGCGTATCACGATTACATATTGAATAAACAATAATGAGTAAAAATGAATAACTGGGGTTTGGGGTGTTAAACCCCCAATGATTATAGCTATTAAGCTATTTTATGGCAAACAAGAGATTACTCATAAAACATATACGACATTAATTAATACCTACTACTTAGCATCGAAAATATTAAAGAAATAAAATATAAATAATCACCCATACAAAATGACATTGTACCATAACTCAAATAGAGAAATGGCATAAATAGGCATAAAAAAAGTGTAAAAATACTTGAGCATCTTTACACTTTCTTAATATGATTTTATATCAAAATTAAGCTGCAATAGCTTTTTTCGATTTGCGATACAGGTAAGTACCAAAGATATTTCTTTTCACAAAACGTACTTGTTTGTCTGAATTTAATAATTTGGTATAGACGTTTTTAG
>CBFIII010000067.1:12068-19360 GCA_965662645.1 Bacteroidales bacterium | reverse complement strand
ATTTTATAGAAAATTCGTCCTCATATTTAGTCATCCAAGTATCCAATGTTCCAAATGACTTATCTTCTTCATAGGTGGAAATTTCACGGTGCTCTGTTATCATTTCGTGAATAGTTCTCCTATCATTACGATTCCTGGTATTATCAAAATCTGAATCTAACTTGAATTGCTCTAATGTTGGAATGACATTGTTAATTTCATAATTCGTAAAGAGTGATTTCAGATCCGTATCTATTTTGTCAAGACGAATATTTATAGATCCAGCATCAGGATATTTTTTAGTAAGCTTACACCGGTGTTTTGATTCATCCCAGAATTCATTAACAATAGAAATCCCCGTATAATATTTATACCTTTTACTTCGATATCTAATGATTGCCTGTAATGACGTGTAGTCTTTTTTAGTATCTTTGCGATAGAAATTAATGTTTGCCATTTGGCAAAGATACAACAAAGGGGAACGTATAGGGGAACGTTGAAGAGTAATACATGTCATTATTCTGTAACATCATCCATTTTCGAATAAAGATTAATCTTTGCAGCTATTACACATTATTTATATCTGTAACATACGATGTAGTCCCTCCGCGTTCACTAAAACCCTTGATAATCGAAAGATTTTCAAGGGTTTTTTCGTTTTCTAACCCCCTCCCATCTTATGATATATTCACTATCTTATTTTTTTACTTTATGAACAACAAAATAATTACATCTTATCATAATTTTTAAAATAAATTGACTACTTTTGCAATCGCAATGAAAAAATGGACGCGTAGCATAACTGGATAGTGCCCTGCGTTACGGCCGCAGAGGTTGGGGGTTCGAATCCCTCCGCGTTCACTCAAACCCTTGATAATCGAAAGATTTTCAAGGGTTTTTTGCTTTCTCCCCCTTTCTTTTTTAGGACACCTCTCATAATATCATCCTTTTTTATTTAACTTTACAGCAAGTAAAATAACTTCATCTTATTACAACATTATGAATTCTCATTTTATATCCTCAACACGTCGCGAAAAATTGTACAATATTGTATTTAAAGCCGACAGCACAGCAGGAAAAGCTTTTGACCTTATTCTTATAGCTGCTATTATTTTAAGCATTATCACCGTTATGCTCGACAGTGTAAAAGGCATTCGGGCAGAATATAGCACTACCCTTTCCATTATTGAATGGGTATTTACCTTCTTATTTAGCATTGAATACATCTTACGCTTATTTATCGTCAAAAAACCATTAAAATTTATCTTTAGTTTTTATGGTATCATAGATTTTCTCTCTTGTCTGCCAGCTTACATCGCATTATTCACAGTCTCGGGATCAGGGCTTATCGTCATCCGAGCATTACGCCTCTTACGTCTTTTCCGTGTACTGAAACTCACGCGCTACGTCAATGCAAGCACTTACATTTGGGATGCCCTAAAAGCCAGTCGTTATAAAATTAGCATCTTTTTATATACCGTACTGATGATAATCATTGTCATTGGTGCCTTAATGTATTTCATAGAAGGAGAAGCCAGCGGATTTGACAGCATCCCACGCAGTATGTATTGGGTAGTGGTCACCATTACCACCGTTGGCTATGGCGATATAGCCCCTCAAACCACCACAGGACAATTACTCGCTAGTATTGTAATGATTATGGGGTATGCCATCATCGCAGTTCCTACAGGCATTGTCACAGCAGAAACAATCAAGATAAAAAACAAAGATAAAACCGCTATATGTCCCAGATGCAAATCACCTCTCCAATCGTCCGACGACAACTATTGTAGCATTTGTGGAGAAAAACAGGATTGAATGATGAGTTTTAAGTTGTGAGTTATAAGTTGTAAGTTCCTTTCATTCGTCGTTCCTTCATTCGTCATTTTTTCTGTAGTGTTAGCTCGAGTGGAGCATATATTGAATGATGAGTTTTTAAGTTATAAGTTGTAAGTTCGTTTCATTCGTCATTCCTTCATCCGTCATTTTTTCTGTAGTGTTAGTTCGAATGGAGCATATATTGAATGGTGAGTTGTAAGTTGTGAGTTATAAGTTATAAGTTATAAGTTATAAGTTCGTTTCATTCGTCATTCCTTCATCCGTCATTTTTTCTGTAGTGTTAGCTCGAATGGAGCATATATTGAATGGTGAGTTGTGAGTTGTAAGTTATAAGTTGTGAATGCCTGAATAGCGTTGACTGTCATTTTTTCTGTAGTGTTAGCTCGAATGGAGCAGAAGCACTTAGTTTTTTATTAGCTAGGTGTTTTTTTGTGCTGTCGATTGGCTTTGGGGTGTTGCTTAGTGTGCGTCTCCGCAATAACGCATAGTTTGGGACTCTCGCAATTCGGAGTTTTGACTCTTATCTGCTCCTCGTTTGTAGGTTCTACAAGCTCTTCAAGCATAACGAGGAAGCTTAAAGACTCAAGATTACACTAAACATCTCATTATCTACAAACCATTATTTTTTAGTGCATTTACTATTTTGAGGGAGAAACATAAAACCTCAGGCTGTAATAAATGCGAACTAAAAATCTGGCTTTTGCCTAAGCTGTTTATTCAACGCTATTTTTTTCTTCTGTTCTATTCTTTTACGAATGGAAGCTTTAGAAGGTTTTGTAGGCTTACGTTTCTTGGGCTTTAGCAATGCCGCATTCAGTAAGGTATAAAAGCGTTTCACCACCTCTTCTTTGTTCCGCAGCTGACTGCGTTCTGTTTGTGAACTTAAGAGAAGCTCACCCGCCAAATTAATACGCCGCCCCAGCTTTTCTGAAACAAGCGCTTTCTCTTCTTCACTGAGTACACACGATGATGCCACATTCCAGTACAGCTCCACCTTGCTTTCCACTTTATTCACATTCTGCCCTCCAGGTCCTCCACTGCGAGCCGTCTTGAATTGTAATTCTTTATTTATTTCGTTTGTGTAGGACATTACTTTTTTGTTCTATAATTATCTATACAAAGTTATGATAATTTTATCTTTCAACTAATCTTTGAGTTATGAAACATCCTAAATAATCGGTTGCCCCAGCTAATAACACTTTTCCTTTCGTCGTACTTATCACATATTCAATATTTTATTCCGTATTATTTCATCACACACAATAGTATGACTTGTGATATCAATTAAAATTTGAAATGAGTCTTAACCGTTTGTGATATTATGCCGATATAGAATTGGGGGTTGCTGAGCATTTCAAATACTCTGTGATTCAGTCTTTAGTAGCAAGGGAGACGTATTGAAAATAAAAAAAATCCCTATCAAGTCTATAATTCTTGATAGGGATTCCTATTAACTTATCTAAGTTATTAATCTTAAAGAAGATAGATTTTAAAGTCGCCACTTAGAGCTATTAGTCTTCCATCTGTCTCAAGGTTTTTAGTTTTCCACTCTATATCCAAATATTACATTCTCAATATCAGATAATACTTCAGTTTGCTTGTCTGCAGCAACTGTTGATATAACATCACCTGCAAACTCACCTCCAGTTTTACCTGCACCACTTTCTTTTCCTTTATTTAGATCGAAATTCTTATTCAAGTAAAGAAAATAAACAAGTGTAAGGTTGTTTTCTTTAACGACTTTACTGAACATTATCTTTTCACCTGATTTGTTTTCTATTTCAAAATCATCAGGGATTTTATACCCAATATAATCTTGCAAAGTCCAAACATTATCCCACATTGATTTTTTTAACTTCTTTTTAGATAATTTAGTCGTGTTACCTTTCTTGACATAATTTTTACAGATAGACTTGAAGTCTTCATACACATACTGCCCTTGCATGTTCTTTCGTGCTGACACCTGTACAGTTTGTAAGTTTCTTACAAGACCTGTTACTGTTACATTTTTATCAAATAAGTAACAACCCCACATCTTAACTTCATTGAAGATTGTTGGTGTACCAACAAAATCTTGAGTCAAGAAAGCATCTATTCCAGTAACAGATAATACGGCATTTAAAGTTTCGTTTTCTTTAGTGTTAGCAGCAAGTTCCTTTTTGAGTGTAATACCTGGGGTGTAATAAAAAGTAAGATTTGGATACTTGCTTTCATCAAAAGTTGGGTTCTTTTCCCCTTTAAATATAACAATGGCTTTAGGTTGGTATTTCATTTGAGCAGTAGCAACTAACCCTAGAAATAGTGCGAATGATAATAATGCAATTTTTTTCATAATGATTTGTTTTTAATTGGTTAAAATAGTGAACTTGTTTTGTTAGTAATATGAAATAATCGATAAATAAATCTTTTGAAGGGCTTATTAGCCATAGTATCTGAGATAAAGTTTGAGCCTAAAGGAATTTTATCTCCATTGTCTAAGGTTACCCATTTGGTTAATAAATCAAACCGATTTTTAAAGTGTACTTTATTAACTAAGTGCTTGGGATGAATACGCACAAATCCTTTTTTGGATAAAGACGCGTCCAATTCTTCTATGTTAAGTAATGATTCCGATACCTCACCATGTGTAAAGATTAAGAAAGTCTTATTTCCCATTTCCTCAATACGGACAATATCATTCTGTAAATCAATATCTTTTTTTATGTTGTTTACATTATTCATTAATAGATTATTAGATGATAATGAGGAATAATAAAATCTAGCACCTCACTTTTCGAGGAGGTGCTAGAAATCTTGTTATTTGATGATAAGCTTCTCAATACTTATTGAATTCCCACTCATCACTTTCACCATATAAATACCACTATTTAAGAAACTGATATCTAGTGTCTCTTTGTGACTGCCTACAGTGTATCTATTCAGTACTTCTCTTCCTTTAAGATCATAGATGCTTATTCCGTCCATTACAGCCCCAGAAGTCTCTAGAGTCAGCTGTGTAGAGGCTGGGTTAGGGAACAACTTAATAAGACTTGAATAAGCAATGGCTAAAATATTGCTAGAAGCGTTGTTATCATGCCATTTAAAGTCTGGATAACCATTGTTTGCATTTGAGCTAATTTCCCAGATTGTTGTGAAATCCCATTCAGCATTTGTGTACGTGGATTGAGTTTTCATTTCAGCACTCGTTTTTCCAGTTCCAGCGCTAGATGCACTTTGTCCACTCGTTTCTAAATCCCAAAAGGAGTTCGTTGTAATAGCTGGATGAGATGTGCTTTGATATTGAGATCCAACTAATCCTCCTACATCTGACGTTCCTACAACAACTCCGTAAGAATAGGAATTTGTAATTACACCATCAGCATCATTATGCCCACAAAAGCCGCCTATTTTATTAGTACCTGTTACTTTACCATAAGCATAGGAATTTTGTATAAATGAAGATTCGTTTGTTCCAACAAGACCTCCAATATTATCTGTTCCACTCACATTTCCTGATGCAAAACATTCAATAATATAAGCATAAGCGTCTTCAAAACTAAATCCATTATTCTCTCCAACAAGACCACCTATATCTTCACCTCCAGAAATATTGCCACTAGCATAACTAGTTGTAATAATTCCATATTGATTTCTACCAACTAACCCACCAGATGTACCAGATGTACCAGTTACAGCTCCAGTGGCATAACATGAATCAATAGTTCCCCACCAACTTCTCCCAACTAAACCACCTATCCTTGAATTACCAGAGACCGTCATTTCTGAATAAGAATTCTGAATACGACCTCTTCTTAAATCTCCAACCAATCCTCCAATAGAAGAATATCCAGTGATAATACCGTTTGTAGAATAACAATCAATAATTAATCCGGAATCACCTAGAGCACCTGCAATACCGCCTACTTGACCATCATCAAAATCACTAGCAGTACTGCTAATATTTCCAATTACAAAACAATTTTCTATCGTTCCCTCACAGTAACCAGCTATTCCACCAACATTACTGCTTGATCCTGAAATTTCACTGTCTGCATCGATCTCTACACCAAGGTTCTTAATTACACTTCCTTCTTCGGCATCGCCAAATAATCCTAAATATGAACTTCTATTTATTTTGAAATTAGTGATCTTGGAATTATCTCCATCTATGCTACCATAGAACTTTCCACCCCAAAAAGCGTCACCAATTGGCTTCCAGAATTTACCATCATTATAGCCTGGATTTCCTTCTGATAAATAATCTGTCAAATCAATATCATTCATAAGGATAAAGCATTTTTCTTTATGATTAGTTCCAAGGTAGTTGCGGATATTATCAAGTTGCTGTGCTGTCTTAATTTGCCATGGGTTAGATGCACTTCCATCACCACCTGCAAATTCAGTTGAAACCTCAGAAGCAACAACATAATCAGATTTTAATTCGAAATCAGAATTAGTTCCATCACTTACAGTAAGCTTCACAGAATAGGTGCCAGCAGTAGTGTAAGTATAGCTTGGACTTTGAAGTTCAGAATCTACAATTCCATCATTATCGAAATCCCATTTCCAAGAAGTAGCATTGGCAGAAGCATCTGTAAATTGAACTATTAAAGGAGCTTCACCAGTAGTCTTATCAGCAGAGAATGCCGCTGAAAGAGTAGATGACCCTGCAGTTACTACTACATAATCAGATTTTAATTCGGAATCAGAATCTATTCCATCACTTACAGTAAGCTTTACCGAATAGGTACCAGCAGTAGTGTAAGTGTAGCTTGGCCTTTGAAGTTCAGAATCTATTGTTCCATCATTATCGAAATCCCATTTCCAAGAAGTAGGATTACCCGTAGAAGCATCTGTAAACTGCACGGTATATGGCGCAGTATTCAATCCGCCACTCATCGAAAAGTCTGCTGTGAGAGTCAGAGTCTGTTGACTATTCTCAAGATAAATAGTGTAAGAACCATAACCATAAGCACTAATTTTTATGTAATACGTACCAACACTTAGTTCTTTTTCAAAAAGAGTGTCATTTTCACCATCACCACCTGTCTTGTTAAATCCTCCGAGATAAGTATTTCCATTCGTTTGATAAAGAGATGGATCTGTATTTAACATATCATCAGGAGATATTACCACAGAGTATTTATCGGCTTGCGAAACAGTAAATACATACCAATCATAATTATCTGTTCCGTCTAAGTTAGTATAACCTATGTGTCCTGTTTTGCTTTCACCAACACTTAAAAGAATGGCATTCTCATAAGTATCATTGTTTTCTGCATCATTTCCTAATGGTAATAATGTTGGAGTAAATGTATTGGATAAGGTGTATGATCCAAAACCGTAACAGCCCATTTGGAGGTAGTAAGTGTCTGCTTTTAGGTTGTATCTTACTAGTGTGTCCACTGCACCGTCGCCACCACAAGTATTGCATCCGCCATGGTAATAACTACCATCACTTCCATATAAGATAATATTAGTATTTAAAGTGCTTT
>CBFIII010000067.1:0-12059 GCA_965662645.1 Bacteroidales bacterium | reverse complement strand
ATCATTTCCTAATGGTAATAATGTTGGAGTAAATGTATTGGATAAGGTGTATGATCCAAAACCGTAACAGCTCATTTGGAGGTAGTAAGTGTCTGCTTTTAGGTTGTACCTTACTAGCGTGTCCATTTCGCCGTAATCACCACAAGTATTGCATCCGCCATGGTAATAACTACCATCACTTCCATATAAGATAATATTAGTATTTAAAGTGCTTTCTGGAGTTACCTCAAACATTAAGGCTCCATCGTAAGGAATCGTAACTTTGTACCAATCATAACTATCCGTTCCGTCTAAGTTAGTATAACCTATGTGTCCTGTTTTGCTTTCACCAACGCTCAGAAGAATAGCATTCTCATAAGTATCATTGTTTTCAGCATCATTTCCTAATGGTAATAATGTTGGAGTAAATGTATTGGATAAGGTGTATGATCCAAAACCGTAACAGCTCATTTGGAGGTAGTAAGTGTCTGCTTTTAGGTCGTACCTTACTAGCGTGTCCATTTCGCCGTAATCACCACAAGTATTGCATCCGCCATGGTAATAACTACCATCACTTCCATATAAGATAATATTAGTATTTAAAGTGCTTTCTGGAGTTACCTCAAACATTAAGGCACCATCGTAAGGAATCGTAACTTTGTACCAATCATAACTATCCGTAAGATCATCACTAGTAATTCCTATTTCTCCTGTCATACTACCATTCAATGTCATAGTATTGGCCACATCGTAGGTGTTATTATTTTCCGTTTCAGTACCACTTGTACCTGTAGGCATTACCGTCACGTAATTGGTAATAATCATACTGTCTTTTTCTGTTCCGTTGCTTACGACAAGTTTTACGTCATAAGTTCCTGCAGTAGTATAGGTATGATTTGTTACGCCCATAAAACTACTTTCGTTAGTACCATCGCCAAAGTCCCAAGTGTAGTTGGTTATGCTACCTGTAGAGGTGCTTGAAAAAGTGATCTCAAGAGGTGTAGTGCCTGAAGTTGCTGTGGTAGCTTCGAAGATGGCGTCTATAGTCGGAGGAGTTTCTCCACCAGAACCCTTTGTATAAACCGAAATACCTTTCAGGGTTCCTATCCAAAGAGCTCCATTATCATCACAATATAGGCTAGTGGTATAGTTATTAATCAATCCACTGTCTGCATTGTAAACAATCCACTCAGTGCCATCAAACATCTCTGCGCCATTTTCAGTAGCCACCCAAATATTGTTATCAGCATCAGCAGTAATTGCATTTATATTATCATTATGTAAGCCATCAGCAATGCCAATCGTATCAAATACAGTTCCGTCATAAATGGCAATACCATCATAGTCTGTCCCAATCCACACCTTGCCATCGTTGGCAATATATATCGCCCCAATAGAGTTATCTACAAGTCCATCAGCTTCAGTAAGTGTCGTCCAAACACTTCCATTATAATAAGAAACACCATAGCCACCAGAGCCTACATAAATGTCATTTCCTTTGCAAGCAATATTCTTAGAGTAATTAGATACCATTCCATCTGTAGTAGTGAAATTGGTAATACCAGAAGAAGATATTCTACTTGCACCACCATCAGTGGCCAACCAAATATTACCGCTAGCATCTTCAGTAATACCTTTAACATATGAATTTAGCAAACCATTGTCATCATCATATAATGTCCAAGTAAAGCCATCGTATTTTACTGCACCTCTATATGTTGCGATCCATAAGTTACCATTTGCTGCTTCAAGTGAACCGTAAACACTATTGTCAGGTAGATTGCCTGATACATCCTCAAAATTCCATATCTCATCATCAAATAAACTAAGACCATCATAAGTGCTAATTAGCATTTTCCCCAATGCACCTTGAGATATATTACTTATGGAATTTCCTATAAGTCCATCTTTTGTACTTAATGTAGTAAAAGAGGATCCATTGTAGATGCTAACACCTGAATTTGTGCATATATGGATATTGTTACTATTGTCAGCATATATATTGTTTGTATTATTGCTAACTAAACCATCGGTTTCGGTAAAAATTGTAAATGATGTCCCATCATACTTCTGAATGCCTGCATAAGAAGCATTCATCCATAAATAGCCATTATTATCAATGGCGATATTACGAATACCTGTACTCAGAGCGCCTTCGTCAGTCCCATATTTAGTTATGGTGGAACCATCATATTTTACAAGGCCACTACCAGTACCTAGCCACATATTACCAGAAGCATCTTGCTTGATGGCATTCACGTAATTACTAGGTAATCCTTCAGTTGTAGTAAGAATTGTAGAGACAGTAGTGCCATCATAAGTAGAAACTCCAGCAGAACCTCCTACCCAAAGTAAACCTGCATTGTCAAAACATAATGCATAGCCTGAATAATTGGGAAAGCCATATATTTCTGTAAAGCTAGATCCATTGAAATAGGCAACTCCGCCAATGGTACCAACCCAAATGGTACTATCACTCTCTTGAGTTACACATTTAATAGAAGAGTTAGGAAGACCACTATATTCGGTGTATTTTGTAATTGTTGTACCATCATACTTGCTTACGCCACCATATGAGCTTCCAATCCATATATTACCACTCATATCTTCAAAGAGGCAAGTTACATTGTCACGTCCTAAACCATCAGCTTGCGATAATGTTTGCCAGCTGCTTCCATCATACTTTGACAGGCCCTTGTCGGTGCCATACCACTTATCGCCATTAGATGCCTCTAAATAAGCATTCACATCATTGTTAACAATACCATTAGATCCTGTATTTGTTGTTGCGTAGCTAGTCCAAGTAGCTTCGCCTGTAGTGGGCGTCTCACCACCAGTAGAACCATCGCTATCTACTTTCTTAATAACTACCGAGTCAATCTTAAGGTATCCCATATCGGCATCGCTATAACAATGCCATCCAAAATAATAATCATCACTTGTTTCTACACTTATCGTATCCGTTGTTTTGGTGTAGTTGGTATTATTCACAGTTCCGAAATCCCGAATAAGAGTTGTCATTACCTGAGAATTATCTGTACCATAATACAAATCAAATTTTTCGGGAAAAGTGGAATATTCTGTGCAATAATAGAATGAAATTGAATAACTATTACCCGAGGTTAAGTGCATTCCTCTGGAAAATAACCAATCATCAGCAGCTGAGGAAGAATTATACGGATATCCCATATTATATGAATCATCAATGCCATCGCCGCTATACCATTCCCAATACTTATCATCTTCATTGACGTTTAAATAAGACCAAGTGTGAAAAAAATCAGCAGTATCTGTGAGTTCAAAATTCATAATATAATCTGCTTCGTCTAAATCATATCCTAAAGAGGACGTTTTCATCATTATTTGCTCTGATGCATCTATAAGAGGAATACCCATCCCTTTAATTTCTTTCTTCTCTGATACAGCAGAAGCAAACAGTGACAATGCTAAAAAATTAGCAATCGTTAGCAATGTAATAAGTCGTTTCATAGTGGTAATTTTATGTATAAATAACAAGTTGAGTATTTAGTGTTAGCTGAAAAGCATAAAAATTCATTATCAAAATTACGACAGTAATACTTCAATGAAGTGAGAAATGAACATGCGTTTGGATACATTTAACATTTGCTAAATATCTGATGATATTCGTATAATTGCATAAGCCTATTTTTAGCAGTTGACAGCAAAATAGACTTTATCAGAATCTTAGAAGTTTGATTTTTGTAATATTATTTTCATCTTTGTGCTATGCGCAAACTGCTCTACTTTCTCATAATAGTATGTTCTGGCTTAATGCTACCTTGTACCATCGTGTCAGCTAGTACAACAGTGACTGAGGACTATTATTCCAAATTCCGCAACTTCACTTCTGTGGAGGGTTTAAGTCACAATCGCATTCTTGACATTAAACAAGATTCAAAAGGCTTCATATGGATTGCTACAGCTCATGGACTAAACCGTTACGATGGCTATACTTTTAAGCACTTCGTGCATCAAGCAGAAGACTCTACAAGTATTCCTAATAACTATGTGACTTCTATCGATTTCGATATCAATGGACAAATGTGGGTGGGGACAAAGCTTGGACTTGCCTCGTACAATTCAGCAACAGAATCATTTTCATGTTTTTGTATTCATTCAAAGGCTAAATCAGGCATAAGTGATCCCTATGTGCGTTGTATTCTAGGTGACATTACACAAGCTGTACTTTGGGTAGAGACTGTCGATGGCACACTTAATAAGATCGATTTAAACTCATTTAGTATTCAACATTACAAACATCAACGTGTAATGGCTACTACCTATGATTATCACGAAATATTTCAAGACCAGAATAGGAAAATATATGTTGGAGGAAGAGACTTTGGCCCTTTGGTCTTTGACCAAGAGGAAGAAAGCTTTAAACATTTACCTGTAGATTCGAAAGATCCAACAAAAAAAAGAGACAAAGACATTGCCACCATCTATCAAGATGTAGATGGTTTGTATTGGATGGCTGCAACCGATGGATTTTACCAATATTACCCTGCTAATAATACTTTTAATAAACGCTTGGGGACTTCAACATTTGATATCATTGAAGAAGATTCTTTTTATTTATGGTTAGCCACTGGTAATGGACTTATGAAATACCACAAGTACAATAATGAATTCACCCTATTTAGACATAATGCTAACAGTGCATATTCATTGATCAATAACCACGTCAATGTGCTCTTTAAAGACAAAGATGAAAACCTGTGGATAGGAACAGCAAAAGGTCTTTCCTTACTATACAAAAAGACGAATATCTTCACGCATTATAGGCATATTCCTGAGATAAAGAATACCATGACAAATGATTATGTCCGCACATTTCTTCCATTAAAAGATAATAAGGTATGGATTGGAACTCACGGTGGAGGTGTGATACAGTGGGATAAGAACTTACAAACATTTGAAACCATAAAAGGCACTGAAGGGGAACGAATCTCAACGCTATATGAAGATAGCCATAATAATATATGGCTGGGAATGTGGTCTGGTAAAGGCTTCCTGAAATATGACAACAATAAGAAATTCACTCATTACGCCTACGATTACAATAGCTTAAAACGTGATTGGTATAATGATTTCTTTGAAGATCATAAAGGGAGATTCTACACTGGTATTTGGGGAGCTATGGGAATACATTTCTTTAACCGTGACAAAGGTGTTTTTGAAGATTATAGTTTACGTCTGCCTGAGGCCCACCCATATACTTATCTCAATAAAGTAGCTATTCAAGGTAGCAATATATGGACACACTGGAACAATAGAACAATCAATAGATACAATACCAAACAAAATTATTATGAAGGCTTTGGTCATTGGAATTCTGACACCTTTGTTTTTCCAGAATGGCGTAATGAGAACCATTATCATTATGATGAAAATATCATCTTCACCGACATCTACCAATTGGTTGAGGACAGAGACCATGAACTAAGCTATTGGTGTACTAACGATGGGTTATATGTTTATGACAAGGGGTTTAAGCCGGTATTTAAAAGTCGATTTAGTAAGGCTTACTATATGACTAAATTGGGAAATGAGTTTTATGTCAGCACCGAAAAGGGACTGTTTCATTTCAAAAGTGGGGAGAAATTAGGTGATTTTATAGTATTGGATAATCACTTACCATTTAATAGAATTTTTGCCCTTAATGATGCATTAATATTACTTATCACAGAAGACAATGTTTTTGTCTATAACATTAAAGAGAAACAATTAGTTGAAACAGACTTAAGTGCTGCTGAACTTGATGTACTTCTTGCAACTAATGATGTGATTAGCAAAAAGGAGCCGGTCATTGCAACGGATAAGGGTTTAGTTTGTCTTAATGATAAATTGGATGCTTACGCCCTTTTCAATATGGCTAATTCCTTTGACAAAGGCTTAATTTCCGAAACGATCAATGATGTTTTAATGATAGATCAAGAGCACTACTGGTTGGGAACGAGTAAAGGGCTTTTGCTTTTTGATAAAATTGAGAAGACATTTACGTTGGTAGATGCTACACACAATATTGCGGTCTATGACATCACGCAAAAGGAAAACACGTTATGGATGGCAACACAAAGCGGTCTTGCTCAATTTAATACGGATGACAGAACGCTTGACATCAAGAGCAATATGACCAGTCATAAAATGTCCTCACATCTCACCAATTTCATTGAAGAAGATGCTTTGGGGAATATTTGGGTAGGCACGAGTAACAATGGTGTAAATATTATGGATACGGTGAACTATGATATTCATCAATTTCTATCCAATACTGAGGATGAAAACGCTTTTTGGGGAAAGGATGCCACAGATATGACTGTTGATAATGATGGTCATGTATATATCAGTTCTGAGGAAGGCATCAACCTTTATAAACCTTCAGACAGCACTTTTATACACATTACAGAAAAGGATGGCTTACCAAGCAATGATATTCTAGGAATGGCGTTCGATGATGAAGGTTTTCTTTGGATAGTCAGTTCTGCAGCATTATCAGTATATAATCCAAAAGATGGATACACTCATACTTACGGTGAAGAATGGGGATTACACTCTTATTTGTTTAATGGTGATTTGACCCTAGCGGGTAAGCAGATGCTTTTACCAACGGACCAAGGTTTTTATGCTTTTATTCCTTCAGAATTAAGAAAACAGCATTTATCAAACCTACCTGGTTTTACGGGTCTGAAAATTTTTGCTGATGAGAGAAATAGTGATATGATAAAGCACGGCAAGGTCGTTCTCAATTATAATGAAAACTTTTTCACCATTAGCTTTTCTGACTTTGATTTTTCTGAAGCTTCCACGAAGTATTATTATAAACTCGAAGGTATTGATCCGGACTGGGTAGAAACACGACAGAATTATGCTGCTTATACTAATATAAAACACGGTGAATACAAGCTACTATTAACGACTGAAAATAATAGAACACTAAACATTGCACCCGTCCAGCTTTTAGTTGCAATCAGTCCTCCATATTGGAAACGCACGTGGTTTATACTCCTTGAATTATTACTAGGATTTAGTATTTTCTATACCATCTATAGGCAGCGTATTAATAGTTTCAAACAAAGAGAGAGAAACTTGATAACAGAACAAAAACTCTTACGCTCACAGATGAATCCTCACTTTGTATTCAATGCGTTAATAGCTATTCAGAGTTTTATCTATAAAAACGAACAGAAAGAAGCTGGCCATTATCTTTCTAAATTTGCCAAACTAATGCGTCTGTTTTTACTAAATACACGGCAGGAATACATTTTGCTAAGCCAAGAAGAAGAAACGCTCGAACACTATCTAGAGCTACAACGCTTACGTTTTGATAACAGCTTTGATTATAACATTTCGTGTGATAAGTCCCTCGCTAATAAAGAGATTAAAATCCCCCCTATGATGGCGCAACCTTTCATTGAAAATGCAATAGAGCATGGTTTCAAAAGCATTACTTACAAAGGGGAGATTATGATTGTTTATAAACTAAAAAACAAAGCTATTGAAATAACAATTAAGGATAATGGAATAGGAATTAAACAGTCAAAAGATAACCAAGAGCATAAATCATTAGCCACAGTCATTACACGCGAACGACTCAAGTGTTTAAGCACCCGTTTTCAAGAATATTCATTAAAAATTGAGAATCTTAATGATACTGATGAGAAAGGAACAGGAACTATTGTACATATCATTGTTCCTTATATTAATGCATATAGCGTTGATTAAATTCCATATTGTGGGTTTTATTTCCCGCAGCTTGCTGCAAATAAAAAAAGTGTTTCGAATTGACACTCCGTCTGCTTGCAGCGAGGTCGTTCATTAAACGTCTAAACTTACAGTTTCTGATATGAGCAAAATAACCACAGTAATTATTGATGACGAACCAAGAGCTAGAGAAACGATAAAGAACATGATAATGCTTTATTGTCCCGAGCTACAATTGGTAGGCGAAGCAGCAAATGTTGCTGACGGTGTTAAATTGATTAAAGTACAACAACCCGCACTTGTATTGCTGGATATAAAAATGCCTGATGGCACAGGGTTCGATTTACTCAAGCAATTAGACAGCATAAATTTTGCAATAGTTTTCATCACAGCCTTTGATGAATATGCTATTAAAGCATTTAAGTTTAGTGCCGTGGATTATCTACTGAAACCCATCGATCCTGATGAACTTATAAGTGCAATTGAGCGTGTGAAATCGTATAAGAAGAATGATGGTATCGACTTATCATTAGTGCTCAATAATCTTCGTGAACTAAAGAAAGAGAATAAAAAGTTGGTTTTAAAAACGAGTGAAAGTATATATGTAGTAGGAGTCCAAGATATTATTCGCTGTGAAGCTTCAGGTAATTACACCTATTTTTACCTGACAAATGAACACCCCATTTTAGTGTCTCATACACTTAAGTACTATGAAGAGATACTTAAAGATTATAATTTTATTAGAACACATCAATCGCATTTAGTTAATATAGAGCACATCAAACGCTACGATAGAAGTGATGGAGGAATGCTCGTTATGACAGATAATAAAACCGTACCTGTTGCTACTAGAAAGAAGGATATGCTTCTGAGTATATTAGAATTAAAGTAACTCTTCAAGAAATATTTGGGTTTAACTAATAAAAAGCTTACGAGTCTTTTATGTCGTAATTTTCTGATGACATTCAATAAATGTAAATATTCTTTATTGGCTTTACAATTGAAAATCATGAACTCCTATAAAATACATTTATTGTGAATAAATGCCTTAAATACAAGCCCCTCATTCGGTCACTGAGCGTAGTCGAACGTGCAAATGAGGGGCAGACGTAGCAAATAATCAAATAGTCAAATAAACAAACCTTGCTAGCGCTCGCTAATCCCTTAGGCAACGAACAGAGAAGCCGAACGGCTTATTGCCATAGCCGCGGTAGATGGTATTGAAGTCGTAGTTCAGGTAGCGGTAGAAGGCATAGCTACTATTGCCCTGTGTACTAATCCACCAGCCACCGTTGCTGCGCTGATTTCTGAATGTGCCATTGCTATAGTCGCGAAAACCATCAGGCAGGGCAAGAAAGCCACTGGTTCCAAATTCAGAATTCTCTTCTAAATTTCCACTATCCCATAAATCAGAATTACCTGCTAGTTGTGAGCCTTTATTAGTTCCTCTAAATCCTGCCTTATCTGCATCATCCTGGGTCATTCCCAATTCCATTTCAAGAGTTTTCCACTCAGCATCGCTTGGCAAATGCCAGCCTGTAGGACAAACCCCTTGTACAGCACTCGGGTTAGCATCACTACTACTTGCACCTGCCATAGCTGCATACCAGTTATATAATACACCATAAGTGCTGTAGTTGGCTTCAGCCTTAGCGGCAGTCACATCTGTTCCATTATAAACGTAAACACCATAACGAATACTATCTGATGCTGTTGTAGCGCCAGTGAAGTCAACAAATTCACTATTAGAATGAACCTCTAGCAAATAAGCTAAGTTCTCTGACATCCATACTTGGGTGCCTATTTTTACTGCAGAATACGATTTTCCATCAGCATCTGTTAAGGCATTTGCTTGGATTACTCCTTCGGCTACACTGCTCCAATCGATGCCCTGAGGTACTGCTGGTGCATAATAAACTATGCTATCTACATTGGCTACTGCGTGTGCGACTATACTGTCGCCATTAGCTCCTGTGAAGTGGACGTACATACTATCGGGAGTGCTTGCTAAAACTAAAGCACCTGTTATTATCGCTAGGACTAGGGTTGTTATTGTTTTTTTTATTTTGTTTGTTTTTTGGTTGAGACGCACGATCGTGCGTTTTTACTGACAATGTCTTTTCTCTTTATTATAAAGGAGTGTTAGTCTATTAGATTGGTTTAAAAAACATTTTTTTTGTTTGGAATGGGGTGTTTTGATTGTTTATTGCCGAAACGCTACATTGCTTTAAGGTTTGGGTTGTTCCTTACTACGCGTTTTGTTGTTCACTCGTCATAATACCCAGGGCTGCGCTTTGCTTCACCCTGGGCTACTCAGATTACACTCCTCTGGAGTGTTTTCTATTTCATTGGGAGGTGATTAACGACCGATTTCAAATTGGCGGTAGCGAGGGTTGTTGACTAATGCATTCTAGAATAACGTTAGCCTTTCAGTTTTCTTTGTTTTAAGCCCAAAGGGCTGATATTATTATAGAAGGATTTTTTGTGTTTGTTGCGTAAACCCAGAATGGGTGATATTTTTAAAAGAATCTAAGGCTTTAATTTTATGTGTTTTATATGACAATGTCTTTTTCCTGTGATTTAAAATGACTTCAAACGTATAGCTTATATTTTAATCGTCATATCGAACACTCACACAGGCTTACTCTTCGAAGCTGAAAGCTTCCCTTCCTTTTAAGTCTCCCGAGAATCGGGGAACCAGGACACGCTATATTTCACTCGTTATGCTTGGGGGAAATGGGGAGATATGCAAGCAACTCAACCTTGGAAGTTAATTGTTGGCTGCTGTATTTAATTTTTAAGCATTTCCTCATAGCTTTCACTTGACAAAAGGACTCTTCCAAGAGAGTCTAGTACTTCTATTCTAGTATTAATGTGACTTATTTCAATGCTTGAATCGGAATATATTATCAATTTCCAATTCTTTGTATAATTAACCTTTGTCTTATTTTCAACTGTTTCACTTCCACTGAATGCAATTTTTAATGAATCTATATCATAAGGTTGAAAAAGTATTGATTCGTAATATCCACTACACTCTTTCCAAGGCACAATAACCTTTTGATTGAAGGAGTCAATTTCATTTTCAACCATTGCTTTTTCTTCATCTGTTCTCTGGTTATCTTTCAAAAATAAATCAAAATCAATATCGTATACTTCATCAATTTCTTTAGGAAAATTGCCATTGATAAATCGTCTTGCACTTATTAAGATCAAAAGATTCTCTTCACAGTCTTCTGATTCTATTCTTTCTGCAAGTTCTTCGTTCTTATCAAGAGTCTCCAGCAAAGAGTAGAATTCCATTTTCTTTACAATTCCACAACCTGGGATTATAAGAATTATGAATAATATTTGGAGTGATAGTCTCATTATCTGGTATCAGTTTTATTATATAGCAGCCAACATGTTTATACCCGCAACATTGCGTATAACTCACATTTATCAGTAGGCAGCTTTCATTGCGTTTAACGCAGTCCTTCCGTATCAGCGCAATCTGTTATATATTTTTTCCATTAGAGGATTTTCAATTTCAGTTGTACGATAATTTCGTACAACTGAGTAAAACCTTCTTTTGATAACTTTCTTTTCAAATCACTCCAATATCTATGTGAAGCCTAGAATCAACACATTCATCACAGAACTTCTCAAGTAATAATCCTTGTACAACTGTATATAAATTAGTTGGGGAATAAAATGGCAAGTCGAAAGTTTTAAATAATGAGATATTAGCAAAACTTAAAAAGGGAAAATAAAGTCTGTTGGTAACCATTAGTTCTCAATGTTGAACGGTCATTTTTTTATTAAAATGGTAAATCTTCTATTTCATCATCTGACAAATCAGGTTTTAGTTCACTTGATTCTTCCTGATCATCATTAGAATCTTGTTCATTGCTCATTAACCAATATTCTCCATTTCTGAAGTGGTCAAGATCAGTTGCATTTTTCTCATAAAATTCTTCTGCTGGAATACCGTCTATCACATAAATCCTTCGGAATTTCATTTTACCTCTTACAAAATAGGATTCCTTTATATATTCACGTCCTCTTTTATCTTTGAAAATTTTCTTTTTTTTCTTCAACTTCTTCAATTCTTTTTTATTGGCATATCTTATTAAATCCGTGCATTAACATAAAATACATATTTTTAGATATTCACAACCATTAACGTTGGGTCAAAGTCAAAAGGCTTTACAGTAAATTCGATATTATTAGCTTCCGCAATTTGCTTAAACCGAAAATAGGCTGCACTTTCCATTGCATATTGACCACTAGAATATCCATAATCATTCAATATATCTTTAAAAAGCACTTTATCAATTCGATAATCAGATTTCCTATAACCACAATCTAACATA
>CBFIII010000066.1:17175-19502 GCA_965662645.1 Bacteroidales bacterium | reverse complement strand
TCGTCAGCCATTTCTTTGTAAAAGTGATCGCTCCAAGCCCCCATCGTTGCTCTATCCACAATCTTGCCTGCATTGTTAGGGAAGAAAGCTTCTATCCACGTTTTCATGTGCATGTAGTGTTTTTCCAACTCGCGCACATCGCCATAGCGGTCGTAATATTGCATCGGCAGCTCTACCGTTACCGATTGTGTCACAGCGTAGATAGGCCCAGGAAACCCCCAACGGTTGCCATAGATTACGTTGCCAAATCTTAGATTACCAGCATTAAGGTTATTACCCAATCTCTGGTCTTCCATAATCTTGCGCCAAAGGTTAGGGTACCACAACATATATGAGGCAAAAGGGGCAGACCACGCATTATACACTTGACTTTGGGCACGCTCTACCGCATTGTCCCAGGTCATACCGTGGGTGGTATAGCGGGTAGAATTCAGACTGGCTTCCCAAATGCGATTGAAACGTTCATTGCCACAGGTAAACTCACCAATCACCTCTTCGTCATTGGTGATCACTAGTCCTTTGATGAGGTCTAGCGATGGTTTTTCTTTTAGGCCTTGCACCTCTACATATCTAAAAGGTTGCGTGGTGAAGGTAGGCGTCCATGTTTCGGTCGTTTTATCTCCATTAGCAATGTACACGTGGGTAGGAACACCGAGGTGTACTTTACGCACTTTGGGCAGTTCTTCTATTCTATAAGTCCAACTAAAAAAGGTACCTCCTCGTGGACGACAAGCTATCATTCCATCCTCCAATTGATTGTTGTCAAAATGATCGTAATGCAGTTTACTAGCATTGAACTTTGCTCCTTGCTTTTCTTTATTCCACAGCCATTCTGCTGTTCGGATAATGATAGAATCGCCTTTATCTGCTTTGAGATTCAGTTGAACTGTCCCCATCAGGAGTTCGCCCATATCAAAGACCCAAATGCCTTCTTTAGGCTGATGAACAGCCACAGGTTTTACCTTCCTTACCACGCGTTCTGGTTCACACTTCTGAGCGACTAATTGTGGCACAGGAGATTCTATCTCGGTGGCTTTTGCCCATTCGAGTTCTTTATTATCTCCATTTAGCCATCCTTGAGCTTTTCTTGCATCAAAACACTCCCCTGCCCAATAGTGACTCTTCCCAATAGGACCAATAGCTGTATTCCAAGTCTCATCACTGGCTATACGCGTTTTGTTTCCATCCTGAAAATCAATTTCAAGTTGAGCTCGCATACAAGGATCTCCCATAACTCTTGACGGACTTCCCCATACCATAGGCTCGTTCCACCAACCAGATCCCACCATCGTTGCTATCGTATTTTTTCCTTTTTGTAGAAATGGTGACACATCCACACTTACATATCCACCTCTCTTAGCATAGTAGGTTGTGCTGGGTTCGTGAACTCGGTTGTTGATAGGCTTTCCGTTGATGTAAGTTTTCTGAAACCCTAAGGCCGTCACATACAAGCGTGCTCTTTTTACCTCTGAGTCAAGCTCAAATTCTTTCCTAAACACAGGAACGGGTAGCACGGCGTTTGAATAAGACCTACTTGTTTCTTCGGCTTTTTTATGAAGGTGTTGTGCCTTACGGATATGAGCATCATTCTTATGCTGAGGCACAAGCATCATTCTACTCCAAAGGGCCGTTTCTGGATTATTAACTGATTTACACACCGATGATTTTATCCAAGATCCTTTCCAGTCACTAGGATTCAACAATCCCATCTCCCACCAAGTAGGTTCGGACCAAGTGGTTTCTTCCTCCTTGTTCTCGGCATTCTTTGTTTGCACCTCTACTTTCCAATAGTAACGCTTTCTCGACTCAAGGGGCTTTCCTGCATACACCAGCAAATGGCTTTCGTCAGAGTTTACTTTTTTGCTATCCCACACATCTCCAATATTCTTATCGAGCATTTCGGGAGAGGTCGATACCAAAATCCTATAGGCCACCTGACAGACGCCTTTTTTACTGTCTTCTATGGTCCAACTGAGTGCTGGTTCTTTGTCGTCAATACCTAGAGGCTCTGTAAGAAATTCACACCTTAGGTCGTTAATCTCTGTAGCTTTAGCATAGCTATTTACTGTCGAAATTAGTAATAAGGAAATAAGAAATGCTTTTGCTGAAAATATCTGTTTCATCTGTTTATAATTCTATATTTTTGTCAGATGAAATTTACATGTTCGTTTCATATACTGTTACTTTTAATCTGAGTTATATAAGAAAAGCCGAAAGCAATGGACCTTCGGCTTTATTCCTAATTAAATGACTTTACTGTACCACCAACTTCTGGTAGTATGCTTTATCATTAATATCCATCACTTTAACAACATAAACACCTAAAG
>CBFIII010000066.1:0-17166 GCA_965662645.1 Bacteroidales bacterium | reverse complement strand
GACTTTACTGTACCACCAACTTCTGGTAGTATGCTTTATCATTAATATCCATCACTTTAACAACATAAACACCTAAAGGTAAACTTATTGATTTATTATCATACGGCTGATTATACACCATTCTACCATTCAAATCAAAAATCTGAACCTCTGATGCTTGCACATCTTTCAGTTCGATGCTAAAGCTAGATGAAGTTGGGTTTGGATAAACATTAAGTGCCGCATTATCACCTTGAGCATTTGACAACCCAAGCGTTTCGCCTTTAATAATTAGCACCAGCTCGTTGATGCTCACCCAAGTGCTGGCGTACGCGTGACACCCCTCTACAGTTAGCTTCACATAGCGTCCTTTCTGCACCTCAAAGTCATTAGAAAACGGAAGATCTGACGAAGTATTATTAAGTTGGTCTACGACCTGAACAAAACCATCAGTCGCCGAATTTGACACCTCTACTTTATATTGATAAGCTCGGGCTTGGTAGGTCCACACGCGTGTACCAATGATTTCCTTTTCTTCGCCAAGGTCTATCACTACTGACTTAGGATAACCATTAACACTCCAGCGGTGGTCATCATCGATTTTGCCATCGTAAAGGTTTGTCGCCACATTAGGATCTTGTTCACCATCAGAACTAGATATGGTATAAGACTGTGCTTTTACATAGTCAGGTACACCAGGTTCTTCACCATCACCAGGATCTACGACTGTACCTCCACTTGGAGTTATCGTCATTCTATCAAAATTATAGCCACCAACAACGCCCACAATCTTAATATTTTGTACTCCCTTTTTCAGATTGATATTAACCTTTGTACTCTTAAAAACCGTTAGGCTAGGCCCTTTAGTTAAGGTGGCAGTAGCTAAAGTCGTTGATCCACTAACGATCTTAAGTTTTTTACCAGTTGCCGGAGATGCTGCATACAAATCCACTTCGTATACCGTATCCTTAGGTACATCAATAGTGTATTCTGCATAGTCGTTAGTACCCCAAGAGTTAAGGTAAAAGACAGAATTACTCCATCGCGCCACATCTACTCCTTGTTTTGAGGTGCAATGCTCAGCCTCAATAGAAGCTGGTAGAACGTGCGTTTTAACTTTGACCATAATAGGCACTTTAACTTCAGCAGGTGTGAAATAATCATCGCCTTCTTCAGAGACAGTAATGGTCGCACTTCCTGCCGCCAAACATTCGCGTACATTATTGCGCCAAACAATCGCCACTTGGTTATTAGGACATACATAACGTAATTTAGCATTCGGATTGTTACTTGTAGCTTTTATCACATATTGCTTGTCGCCCGAAGTGAAATCAGGCAATGCTTCGACAGTAATAACTTGCTTACGCATAGGCACATTCAATTCTCGTCCCACAATAGGAGCTGCATTATAACTAGCATTACCCATTTGCAAGGCATTGATTGTACACGTACCAGCTCTTTTCACTTGCACTTTTCCATCTACTATAACAGCCACTACCGTATCTGTACTTTCATATTGCACCGCTAAACCCGAACCTGCCGTAGCACTCAAAGCGATATCGCCACTCCCCCATACATAATTAGTCGTTGCTAAATTGAAACTAATCATTTGGTTTTGCTTTGCCGTATTAGCTTTTACAATAAGGGATTTTTTGACCTCAGGGGCATTATCATACTCACCATTACCACGCTGATTAGCTATAATATCACAAGTCCCTACACCCATTATCTTCACCATATTGCCTTCTACAATGCGAGCGATATTTGTGTTTGAAGAGCTTAGGGCAACAGGTAATTCTGAGGTAGCTGTAGCTGTTAGTGCAAAGTCAGCATCGCCTTCTGTTTTCTCAGAAATAGCATCCATCATAATGGTCTGTGGTGTATATTCTGATTTTTCAATCTTAAACACAAAGCAATGAATAGGCACTTTCTCACCTGATTTATTTTCTTTAAAAACAGCTGCAATATAACCGTTATTCAGAACTATTTTGGTTCTACCAAAATCTGAACCTACATTTAGCTTGTAGTCCTCAGTCCATTCCCACGTCCCTGCCAAGCAGCTCTTCACAGTCAAGTAACCACCTGACTCACTAACCTTGTACATACGGTTACCATAGAAAGTACCTAAACTACCTTTGTTACGAGAGATCTCAAACTCCGTTTCTCCTGCTCTACGCAAATAATTATACTCATCGGTATCATGTGGTTTTACCCTCATATAGATATCACCTTTTGGTGAAATAGCTAATTGAGGACCACCAGCCCATCCAAAGGTTCCGTTGAAGGCAGGGTCGTCAATATAAAATGGGGCGTGATCAATAACAGGTAAGTCATAGAATTTCCCATCTACTGTCGTTGCTTTTTCATCCATATAGCGTCCTAGGTTCATCAAACAAACGCCTTCATCAGCCTCGGTAGGCGATTCGGCCCATCGTGGTGAATAACTATAATACATTTCACCATTGATAGGATAAGCACTACCATAGCAGAAATTTCTTTCACCTTGAGTCACTGGATCTCCAGTACCTTGGATAATCATTTTTTCGGGCGACCATTCTTTACCATTATAATAGGTCATAATAATCTTTCCCCCTACTGCTGCACCCAAACGACGTTCGAAGAACATTTCACCATCATCGTTATTAAACAAGTCGGGATAAGTAACACCATTGACAATAGTTCCTGGGATGAGGTAGTTTTGTTGAGGTAAAAAACCACTTTTTGAAAATTCCTCATCAGATCCAAAAGCTACCCCTGCTTTAGAGCGGATATAGTTAAGGTTTTCATTGTGGTGATCGTACATAATATGCACCGTACTATCTATAGGACAGATGCCGATATTGGTTGTCAGGTGGGTGTCAACATTACCACCAACCAATGATAGCTGCCCCTGCACTTCACCATTTTCGTCAGATGCCATTCCTGCCCAGCGCAATTCCACATGCTTCCAGGTGCCAGAACCTATTTTCTTACGGGACACCATCAAGGTTCTATCGGTCATATCCCCACGATACCAAGTGTAAAACACATAGCCATTGTATATTTTGACACAATTACCATGAGGATTAATATTATACGTCAAGGCATCATTGGTAACCACTGCTTGGTCGAGCAAAGTAACTTGAGCTGATAACTTAGCTATCGACCCAAAAACAAATAAACTGACTAAAAGCAGTCTGAACGTTGGATTAATCGTTGTTTTCATAAAAACTATTTTAATAATTACACCCTTTACATCTTACTATAGAGGGCTAAACTTAAAGAGGGAATCCTAAATATATTTTTATTGCTTTATAAAACTAGACACATATGGACTACCCAATCTATCTTCCATTTTAAGAATATAAGCTCCATTTTCTAGGGATGACACATCTAGAATATTGTTGTTAACAGAAACTCTCTTTATCATTGTTCCAGATAAATTATACACTTCTGCTTGATACACCTCAACACCTACTATCGTCAAATTATGATGGACTGGATTCGGAAATAATTGTATTTTTTTTGAAGATGATAAAATTTGAACGTTGCTTGGGTTAGCCATGTATGCTTTGATATCATCGGCTTTCATCAACACCTTTACTTCAGCCTCAGTAAGCACCTCATTAAACATACAAACCTCATCCAGCATTCCTGTAAAGTTACGCAGTAAAGTAGTTTCTGAAAAAGATCCGAATATCAGTTTACCTAAAGACTGTGGTTTTTCGGGATCGAAATCATAGTTCTCGGCTGTACCACCACGCTGCTCACCATTAACTAATACTTGATGTTTCCTTTGTCCATCCCTTTGGTCTAAAAGTAAAGCCACATGAAACCAATCGTCTTTTTCACCTTCATTTACATTGAATGAAATGGTCTTTTTTTGATGAGAACACCTAAAGCTCAAGTCACCATTAGAATAAAGCAAGGTACGTCCATTAGTCGGTTGTAAGATGTCGCCACGTGTGCTATAATCTGACACTTTCACCCAAAAAGCAATGGTATAAGCCGTAGGTGCACTATACTCAAAAACAGAATCTGCTGAGGTGAAGTAAGACCCCTCGGTATAGCTAAATGATGCTGCGTTGCCATATTTTCCTGTAGCAAACGTTACAGCAGAACCGGGAGTACCATGGTTAGCATTCTCGCTTAAATCGTTAACATTCTCCTCTAGAGGGTAATAGAATATAAGTTTATCAAGCAAAGCCCCAAGATCAAATTTTTCGATCACTGATACTGTAATACTCTTCTGCGTAGTGACATTGTCCGCATCTTTGGCAATAAGCTTAAAGGTATAACTGGAGTCTTGCATGTTGCTTAAAGCCTCATGCCCCGACCACGTATAAGGTGCACTTGTTAATGTTCCTAAATTAGTAGACTTATACCATAAAGACACCTCTTTATAAGCACTGCCCACATTGGCTTCAATGGTTAAATTAGTGCCTTCTTCTATTTCGTCGCCGTTTGATATGTTTTTAAAACTCAAATCGTGAGTTGGATCATCAGGTGCTGTAATCTCCATCCTGTCGAAGTTATAACCACCCACTACCCCTACTATTTTAATGTTCTGCACCCCCTGTTTAAGGGTAATATTTGCACTCGTACCTTTAAACGCCGTGAGACCAGATGTAACCGTTAGCGACAAAGTAGCCAGAGTGTTGGAACCACTCATCACCTTAAGCTTTTTGGATGAACCAGGAGATGCTGCAAAAACTTCTAACTCATAGGTCCCATCACGTGGTACGTCAATAGTATATTCTGCAAAATCATTGGCTCCCCAGGAGTTAAGGTAAAGCACAAAATTACTCCATCGGGTGACATTTACACCTTCCTTAGAAGTGCAATGCTCGGCCTCTATAGAACCAGGTATAGGATGTACTTTTGGTTTAACAGTAATGGGCAACTGATATTCTGCCGCCTCAAAGTAATCATTTCCCTCCTCTGATATCGTGATTGTTGCACTACCGGTAGCCAAGCACTCTCTTATATTGTAACTCCAAACAATTGCCACTTGGTTATCTGGACAAACATATCTTAAGTTCGCTTTAGGGTTGTTACTTGTAGCTTTAATTTCATATTGTTGATCGCCCGAATTAAATTCAGGAAGCGCTTCTACTGTTATGATTTGTTTGCGCTTAGGCACAGTTAGTTCGTGGCCTACAACAGGAGCGGCATTAAAGGAAGCATTCCCCATCTGCAAGGCATTAATTGTACAAAGCCCTGCTCTTTTAACGTGCACTTTTCCATCTATGATGATGGCCACAGCAGTATCTGTACTTTCGTATTGCACTGCTAAACCAGAACTAGCCGTTGCTCTCAGGGCTACATCTCCACTATCCCATACATATTGGTTTGCACTAAGCGCAAAGCTGATTGTTTGGTTTTGCTTGGCTGCATTAGCTTTTACCACCAAAGTCTTTTTCACCTCAGGGGCATTGTCAAATTCACCATTCCCTGCTTGATTAGCCATAATATCACACGTACCAGGACCCATAATTTGGACCTTATTGCCTTCCACAATGCGCGCAATATTGGGGTTTGATGAAGTGAACGTGACAGGTAAGTTGGAACTTGCACTTGCCGCTAAATAAAAATCGGCATCCCCTTCTGTCTTTTCAGAAATAGCATCCATTGTAATGGATTGAGGTGTGTATTCTGATTTTTCAATCTTAAACACAAAACAATGAATGGGAACGGTAGCACTCGCCATAGTTTCTTTATAAACAGCAGCAATATAACCATCCCTCATAATTATCACACTGCGGTCAAGGTTAGAGCCTACATTAACTTGCAGGTCGGTACGCCACTGCCAAGTTCCAGCTAAACAGCTTTTCACATACAAATACCCTCCTGTTTCCTCAAATTTATACATACGGTTGCCATAAAACTGGCCCAAAGAACTTGTATTACTAGATGCTGTAAACTCTGTTTCACCCGCTTTACGCAAATAACTGCGCATATCTGTATCACGGGCTTTATACGTCACGTATATATCCCCCTTAGGAGAAATGGCTAAACCTGGAGAGGTTCCTGAACCGTAATCACCGTTAAACTCGGGATACTTAACAAGAAACGGTGCTTGATCGATTACTGGTAAATCATAAGATCTGCCATTTACATTGGTGGCTGTTTTATCCATACGAGAACCAACATCCATTAGATATATCCCTTCGTTGGCTTCGGTAAGCGACTCGGCCCAACGTACCGAATAACAATAATACATGGTATTATTAATAGGAAAAGCATTACCATAACAGAAATTCCTTTCGCCCTGAGAAACACCCGTACCAGAGCCCTGAATAATCATTTTTTCTTCAGACCATTCGGTACCATCATAGGAAGTAATGATAATATTACCACCCACGGCCGAACCTAAACGACGTTCGAAAAACATTTCTCCAGCATCGTTATTAAAAAGATCGGGATAAGATACCCCTGTTATTTTATTGCCTGGAATTAAATAATCTTGCTGAGGCAAGAACCCACTCAAAGCAAAATCCTCATCTGGTCCAAATGCCACACCTGGCTTTGAACGTATATAATTAAGATCCTCGTTATGATGATCGTACATAATGTGCACACTACTATCAATAGGACAAATACCAATATTGGTGGTGAGGTGAGTATCTCCCAAACCTTGACCTATTAAACTTAGCTTACCAGGCAATTCAACGTGTTTCCAATCACCCGAACCAATTTTCTTACGCGAGACCATCAAGGTTCTATCTTCCCAGCCACCACGGTACCAAGTGTAAAACACATAACCGTTAAATACTTTGATACAATTGCCATGAGGATTGATGATTGCCCCATACTTGTAAGGTTTGGGATCATCTGCTTTCCAAAAGTAAAAGGCTTCGTCAGTAACCACTGATTGGTCAAGCAATGTAACCTGAGCTGATAGTTTAGCTATCGACCCAAAAACAAATAAACTGACTAGAAGCAGTCTGAAGATTGAATTAATCATTATTTTCATAAAAACTCCGTTTTTTTTGATTTATATTCTTAACAAATTAGCAACTATTTCAACTATAAGGCTGTACATTATTGTCCTTTTATTGTCCTTTTTTGTAAGAAAAACCTAGCATTCTTCCTCACGGCATAAGGATTGTATTAAACTGTCATTTACGTAAAAAAGAGGACTAGTAAAGGCTCACACTAGTCATACTATACAAATAACTAATCCTTTAGAAACCATTAACTTTTCCCTACAACCAGCACTAGTCGTACTATAACTAAACACAACAGCCTTCTTATATAAATATTAACTATTATTATTTCTACGATTAGGGGCTATGACTGCCCCTACAACCCCAGTCATTCATTTTTACTCACCATCGTTTATTTCTAGCGTTCGTGATACGCTTCGCTTAATTCCATGATGAAAAACGAATCAATCCCGATAACTATCGGGACTAGCAGAAAAAATGCTTCCATCGCTCAAATTGACTTTCTTATCGCCCTTCTGCATTACTGCTGCTTAGGGCTGAAAGCCAATTTCCCCCTAGCTGGCTCGCCTTTTACTCACAATTTTTAATTTTTAGCGTTCGTGATTTACGCTACACTTCAAATTCTGCAAGGCCAACGCTCTTGTTACTCGTTTAGGACTGCGTCCTATAACCTGCTGTTATTATGATCATACTCATTAATTATTCACACTGAATAGTTACTAGTATTTTAAATTACTTTTAAAATATCATTATTAGACTTGAATGTAATACCATTACAACTCTATAATTTTGAATGCCACAATACGCACAGGTCCCAAAAGTCCTGAAGGTAATAACTCGGAATCTTTGTTCCAATGTTTAAAAGCAGGCAAAGTGGTACGCTTTGATGGGCGTTCAGTATTATTGATCAACCATTGGGGCCATTCCTTAAGTTTAGGCCCCCTGCGCTTATAATCTAGAGGTAATTGTTCGTCGCCAATCAGGCGGTTAGGCCACAGATTGGTCACGCTTACTTCGAGGGTATTATTCCCCTCCTTAATGACGTCATCCATGTTTATCCTAAAAGGGGCTTTCCATAGAATGCCTAGATTCTGCCCATTCACAATCACTTCCGCTAATTCCTTTACACTGCCTAAGTCGAGCTCCAAAGAAGTCCCTTTTTTAAGCATTTCTTTGGTCAAAGTAAACTCTTTGGTATAAGTAGCCGTACCCGAGAAGTAGCGGACACGGTCATCTGTTGATTCTGTCCACGACGTCAATTGGTCAAATGTCGCTTCGCTATCAGGAAAGTCAAGCTGCCACGCACCACTTAGTTCTATAGCTTGGGGAACAGACTTCACTTCTACCGTTTTTGTTTTGCCTTGCGCTGTGGTATAGGTCATAGCTCCTTCATAAGGGCTGTACCACATCATTTTACCATCTTTGTATGACAAGTAGGGTTCAGGAGATTCTTGAGTAAGTTTAATGATGCCTCCTTCAGAAACCGTCACTACTTTTTCCTCGCCACGTGTGGAATAGACCAATCGTAGGGCTTTCTTTCTATTATTATCAACTAGTTCATCAACAAAACGGCCATCTACAGGAATTTCTAATACGCCAGATGCCACTAAAGAGTTCACCTCTTCCGTGACATCATAAACAGGCTTGTTTGGAGGAATCCCAGAAACGCCTCTTTCGAATTTACCGAATACCGCTTTTAGAATTTTCAACTCTCCTTGTCCATTGGCATCAATCTTAATCGATTCTTTCTCCCTAGCTGTCTTTTCCAAAACAAGGTCACCGATCTGGTATTCTATACGCATTTCCTTTTTATACCCTGGTGCAGGGTCGCAAGAGCAAAGGTCACGATTGGCCTCTATTTCTAGCTTATTGTTTTGAATAGCACTTACCAGAATTTCGGTCACATCAACCACACCATCGGGTAAGAATGTACCGTATTCTGCTTTTATAATTTTAAAATCAGGAAGTTTGTTTGCTTTTGGTTTTTGTAGTTCCGTTGTAAAGCTTTCAATATGACTTTCGTTTTCAACGGCATTTCTGAAGATGACAAAAACAGAACCTTCAGACTCTAAAGGGAGACGCACACTAGTCGTTCCATCACCATTGTCTTTCCATACAGAAGCATGGCTTATTTCTCCTGTTTTAGCATCCCACAATTCAGGTTGCTTGCCTGACACTCGAAACTGGAACCGTTCTACACGCTTCTCTTTTCGTGAACTGGCCACAAAATAGATATCAGCATCTTTTGTCTTGCGGTGAATATAATCGATGTTCTCTCGGCTGCCTTCTTCGATAGAAAAATCGGGAGGAAGTATGCCATTTTTCAGGTCATCTAAAACTAGACCTGTTTTAATCAAGTTAGCCCCCCATAATCCTTCTGCCATATCCTGTACTTGTTGGTCACAAAGAGGATAATCTCTAAGGCTAGGCGATTTTTGAGGTTTTGATCCATATATTTTGGCTCCAGACTTAGCTAGCTTTTCTATGATGCCTAATGTTTCTGGAGTAAGCCAAGCCGTATGGGGTAACACTAGAGCTTGGTACTTTCCACCAACAGGTGTACAAATTACCCCAGCCTCTACGGTTAATAGGTCTATCTTATTAATACCAATTAAATCATAATCATAACCCAAGTCTTTTAACTCAGGCATCAATAACCCGTCGTTGGGCGATGCTTCTCCAGTAAACACCAAGACATCAGAAAAACTCTGACCTTCCTGAAGAAGAAACTGACCTCTAGCTACATAATCCAAAAAGGCTTCACCCTGGTTCCACCAAGTATTCAAACGGTTAAAATCAAGACCGTGAGGCCCTAGGGTTAATCCAGGAGCAGCATCATAAGGTTGATGGACATAGGTATGAAAAATGAAACGGTTGATGCCTTGCGCCCACGCCATATCGCCTATGGCTTTACAGTTAGCAGGGTGCTTTGCCCATCCTCCCATATCAGTAAAAGCCTCAGCTCCCACAATTGGACTACCATTGAGATTGGCAATAGAAGCTACAAACTTAGGCGAATCGAAAAAGGCTAATTCACCACCCCAAAATTCGGACATCACAATATCACCCGTGGCCCCCACTTGCATATTATCAAAAGGCCCCCAATAAGGCTCAACAGAGAATATCATGTTATGCTCGTGGCATTTATCACGAAAATAAGCGTAGTAATTCTCCGCCATCAAATCACCAACGGTACGGCGAAAATCCCACAGAAAACGTTCTGAGACCTCTCCACTTTCGACATAATATCCTGCTAGTGCAGGTATAAATAAGGAATAATCGTAACCTCGAAGTCTGTTAAACTCTTTTGCAAAATTAGGTGTCCAGTTGGCCGCGCCTACTTCGTAACTATCGATGATGCAATTGGTCAACACATCTCCTACCAGAGGCCCTAACTTTTCGATGATAGGCTTGATACCAGATTTCCAAAACACATCTACGGCCTCTTTACTCATTTTATCGCACTCCAAACCTTTGGCGCCATCAGGTGCAGCCACATTATTCTTGCCTGTCAGTGTATGTCCCATACGCAACACAACCCAGTCTCCTGCAGGCACCTCCCATTCTAAATGTCCATCAGCTGAGAGTTTATCCGTCAGATCAATAATATCAGCTTGTTTAATCAAAGCTGACGCAGGGATAGCTTTATCATCTGGCGCCAAATGATTACGTATTCTATTCGACAGATTTTTGAAATCTAAATCGTCGATGCGCTCGTCACTTTTGGGTTTCGGAAATGCCACTACGGCTATATCCTTGTAATAGTTTAAATGTGTCGCGGGCTGAGGTAAAACATCAGAAAATGCTTGACCACCTTTGAGATCGACTTCACTAAAGGTAAGCACTTGCATGGCGTATTCAGGCGTAATCCAAGGACCACCGCTCGACGACCAACCCGGGCCATTATGAAAAGCCAATTCAAGATCCAAACGCTGAGCTTCAAGCGCTGCAAACTCCAATAAATCCAACCATTCGTCACTTAGATAAGTAGCAGATCCCTGCAGTTCACCCAAGCTAGCATTAAAGAGCTGAGCCTCTTGTATGCCCACATTCTTCATAGCCTCCAAATCGGCCGTGATGCCTTCTTTGCTCACGTTGCCATTCATCCAGTGCCACCACGTACGTGCTTTGGCTGATGGCGGTGGGTTTTTGAAACGTTGAGCTAAGTCATCTGTACTTTGAAGTTGACAAAAAGTGGTTAAACTTATGTAAGTCGTTATAATTAACAGAACTATTCTTTTCATTTTCTTTGATTTATCCGTGTTTTACTCGTTCCATAAAGGAATTGACAGTCTATTTTACTACTATTTGAGATGCATTTATTTTCACTGGTCCCAATAATCCTGCAGGTAGTAACTGATCCCCTTTGTCATAAAAAGGATAAGTACAGAAGGTGGAGCGCTCACCTAGCGGAGCTGGCTCGTTATTAATGTACCAATCCACCATTTTGTGACGGTTGATGAGAGATAAATGTGGGTCCCTAGCAGGGTGAATCTTATTAATCTGAGGACGAATATCATAGCCTGTAAGGTTAGGAAAGTTCTCATCGCCAATCATACGGTTGGTCCACTGATTGGTCACTTCTATGCGCAGGTCGTTTTTGCCCGCTACTAATGCCGAAGTAATGTCCACAGTGTGTGGTGCTTTCCATAGCACGCCTAAATCTTTACCATTCAAAATCACACGGGCAATCTCTTTCACTTCACCCAGATCTAGTTTAACGTTGTTCTCTGGACTTAATTGCTTTTTTGACACTTTAAACGTTTGGCTATAAATGGCAGTTCCCGAATAGTATTTCACCTCTTCCCTATCGTGACTTGTCCAGTCTATCAGCGTAGGGAAAGTAAAATTCAGGTCACCTGATTTTGTAGAGGTAAAAGTAACGTCCCAGTCGCCTTCTAGAGTTATGGACTCTGGAATGTTCGTTAGTTCCACTTGTTGCTTACTGCCATCGGATAAAGCAACAGCATAACTGCCGTTTTTAGTTCCTTTTACGCTAAGCCCATTATTTTCATCCAAACTAAATGCAAGATCAGACTGGCTAAGCGCATTGAAAACTTTAACAGACTTTAACCCTTCTGACGATTTCCGAAACACAATAAAACCAGAACCTTCGGCAGTCATAGGAACAGCCACCTTGGTTTGTCCGTTAATCGATTCAAAGGCCCCCAGAGGGCTTACTTCGCCAGTCATTGGGTCAAAAAACTCAGGCACTTTCCCCTCTACATTAAAAGTACATTCATACGTGTGTGCCTCTTTCTTTGGATTATAAAAGAAATAAATATCTTCTGTCGCTGTTTTACGGTGCACGTAATTGATATCCTCGCCATCTTTTATCACTAAATCTAGGGCGAGGTCAAAGTTGTTGTATATCTTTTCCCAATTGACATCAGTCACAGTCGTTGGTTTGGCCCATATTTCATCAGCCAATTGTGCAAAGGCCACTTTATCTGCCTCGGTAGGAGCAAAACCACCAATACTACCTGGTTTATTACCAATAATAATAACGCCTTGATCTGCCAATTCTCCCAAACGCTTCAAAGTACTCAGGTGAATTTCTCTAGAATTATTCAGATACAAGGCATCATAGCTTGTGCCTTCGGGCAATACTAATTTACCATCTACCACAGAAATGCGGTTCTGAAGCACATCGAAATTGGTACAATCGTAATTAATAGAAGTAGGCAAGTCTCTTAATCCCCTGCGTGAAACGGTGGTATTAGGTGATCCATCCCCCACGAAGGCTAGTATATCAGCAACAGGAACACCTTGGCGTAACAAATACTGTCCTCGTGCAATGTATTTGAACCATTCTTTTCCGGCATTTTCCCACCACGTTTGTGTACGATCAATGTTAGAACCAAAGCCACTCATCGTCATTCCAGGGGTCACGTTGGTATTGGCTTGATGGGCAAAACGGTGAAAACAAATCTCGTTAACCCCCACACTCCAAGCAATATCACCCGTTACTTTATACTTGCCAGGATGTCCTTTAAAATTATCGCCAGAACCAGAGGTAAAGGCTTCGGCCGAAATAATATTCTTACCATAAATGTGCCCAGCCGAAACTGCTTGGTCGGTCATCAACTTACCACTGGCGTGAAATTCACCCATAGGAATATCACAAGCACGGGCAGCATCTAGCGTATTGAAGGCGGCATTACCATAAGGTTCTACATAACTCTTCATACCATCCTCATGACACAGTTCGGTAAAGTAGTCGAAGTAGTTTTCCGTCATCAACTGACTATTAAAATTTCGGATGTCCCAAAGCACACGTTCGGTAGTTTCGGCATCATCAACAAAACGACCAGCATAAAGAGGTAGAAAATTGACAATATCGTAGCCCAACGCTTGATTAAACAGCATTTCATAGCCATCAGTCCAGTTTTGGCTTCCCACTTCGTAACTATCGATCTCCACCCATTGCATAGCATTGGGAGAAATAGCTTTAGAAGCACCGATGACGCGGCTCACATAGCCATCATAAAATGACTTAAAGGCTTCGCGGCTAAACTTATCCACCTCATAACCCGTACCGCCGATAGAAGCTGGATCGTTAATAGCCTTAGTGGTGGTGTATCCCACACGCATTAGGGTCCATTTCCCTTCAGGTAAGGAGGTCTTCAGCTGACCTTTTTCATCCACTTTATCAGTCAGGTTCAAAACACTTTCTCTATTGATTATCAAATCATCACCAGGGTGTTTTAGTTTCGATAACCCACCATTATTTCTACGATAAATGCTCGTACGAGAGGTCATGTCATTATAACGGTACATGGCACTTAAATTGATTTCTGCTACATCCAAAGCGAAATTTGTCACAAAGCGAAAATAGCGTGCAGTAACGCCTTCAAAACTTTCATCTATATTATAAAAATACTTACCGAGACGATTGATATGCAAATCTTTCAACTTAGTAAACACCTTGCCATCGTTAGAATACTCTAGGGTAAAAACGGCATTTTTTGTACGTTGGTTCTCTGATTTTAGTAAAAAAGAGCGTACGGTATAAGCTTTACCAAAATCCCATTGTATCCAAGATTGTTCATCTTTCTCAACCCTTAATTCAGATAGTTCGTCTATTTTACCATTGCTTGCAATATTAACATCAAAATCAGATGTCGAAGCGGTTATTATAGGATTGGCTTCGGCATCTTTAATTTCAGTATCTAATGCAGGGTAAGCCAACACAGCAATATCCTTATAAAAGCCACCACATTTGGAAGGCCCTGGAAGAAATAGATCTACCTCACCACCATCCACTATCACTTCACGGTGTACCACTTGCATCATAGAATTCTCTACAGGCACCCAAGGACCACCACTTGACGTCCATCCATCGCAGTTGTGAATACCAAAATTCAAACCTAAACGCTCGCACTCTGCGGCTGTAAACGCTTTCATTGCAATGTCTTCTGGCGAATTAAAGCCTACTGGCCCATTAGGTATGTTGTGGGTCACATTAAACAAAAGCACACCGCCTATGCCAGCATCAGCAATGGCTTCGAGGTCTTTGGTCATCCCTTCCTTACTCATATTTCCACTCATCACATGCATCCACGTGATGGGCTTAGCCACAGAAGGAGGGGTTTTGAAATTTTGACCTAAAATGTCTGTGTTTGCTTCTTGTGCAAAGCTTGTGATGACCATCATTATGGCTAAAAATGTAGTTGTGATCTGTTTCATTTTGATTATTTAATTTCTTTCAATCTAATATTCTTGAACTCGACTTTCATCGGAGGACCTACGTGCACTTGTACACCTATATAACCTTTAATGATGCTGTGCATGGCGTCGTTATCCGTCACATCACTCATTAATCTGCCATTGACATAATGCAATAAGCGATTACCTTTTATAATCAAATGCACTTGGTTCCAATCATTGGCTTTAATCATAGCCCTTAAGGCTTCTTTTTCACCTAAAGACTCAAGCACCTCTCTCGTTTGCCAACAATTCTTTTGCACATTGCTACGAATATTTTCCATTACAGATGAATCTGTAGGTGTTGTTAACATCACCTTCTCACCTCTATAAGCTAGAGTGGTACGCTTTTTCTCTTCATAATTCTGCCCCGTATATTTATTCAAGCCATCGATATCACACTGATAGCCACGCAAGGCGTGAGGTCTATTTTCGAGATAAGTACTTCGGTAATTGATACCACTGTTCCCAGATTCTGAAATACGGTAGTCTAGTTTGAGTTCAAAATCTTGGGGCTGTCCCCCTTGCCACACGATAAAAGTGTTATTCTTTAAGATGGTTTCGGGCGTCACAGTGCCTACTAGAGAGCCATTTTCGACTGTCCAATAGGTAGGATCTCCATTCCATCCTTCTAGGGTTTTCCCATCAAATATTTGCACAAAGCCATCATTATTTGAAGATTGACAGCCAAAATGAGCAATGCTGATTATTAGCAGTATAAAAAGGTTTAGTGTTGTTTTTTTCGTTTTCATTATTAATAGTTTTTAGTTGAGTTGCGTTTCAAACACAAAAGTACCAGGTTGTGCATCCAAGTAAAAAGCACGTTCATCTTGCTTCACCATTTTTATTTGAGCACTTTCTTGAAACGATTTTCCATCCATCATCAAATGTTCGGCAGTGTTAGCAGGAACTGCAATTTTAGCACTCGTATTGGGCGGTACAATTACTGAAAGTGTGAATTGCTTTCCTTCCAATTGCCAAGAAGAACTTACCAAACCGTAAGGGCTATTATAACTGGCTTCGGCAGAAGTGAGTGGTCCACCAGGGATGGGTTGAATGCCTATTTCTTTATATCCAGCTTTAAGCGGTTTTAGCCCAGCAATACGTTCGTACATCCATTGGCCAATAGCGCCATAAGCATAATGATTAAGCGAGTTCATCGGTTCGATTTTGAACCCAGTTTCTTTGGAATAACTGTCCCATCGTTCCCAAGTGGTGGTAGCCCCCTGATTGATGGAGTGGAACCACGAAGGATAGGTTTCTTGAAAAAGAATGGTGTACATCAGATCCACCTCACCCATTTTATCCAGAGCGAAAGGCAAGATTGGTGTACCCAAAAATCCCGTACGCAAGTGATTATCGCATTCGCCAATAAATCGTTTTAGATGCACCTGAGCTTTTTGTGCTTTATCGTCCGATAACAAGCCATATTGTAAAGCCATTAGGTACTGTGTTTGTGTTTCAACGGTTGCTTTTACGCTACCATCTTTGTTGAAAAACTTATCATCGAAAGCTGTTTTAAGCACTTTATGTAAGTCCTTATACTTTTTCACATCTTCCGTTTTACCTAGGGCTTCGGCACTTTTCATGGTAAGCTCAACGGTATAGGCATAGTAGGCCGCTGTAATCAAGCTACCCGGAGTATCGCCTCCACGCATCTTTCTGAATTCGTCTTTCGGTATAGGGAAAGGTTGCAACCAATCACCAATAGTAACAGCTTGAGGAAGGCCATTCTCAGTTCTGGAGGCATAATAATCTAACCAAGCGGTCATCATTTCATAATTGTCTTCTAACATACGAATATCGCCCGTTCTGAAATAGATTTCCCAAGGCACCACTACGGCTACATCGCCCCATCCTGCATAGCCCTTATTGTTTGCAAAGCAATTGGGCACTACAGGTGGAATAACACCATTGGACAGTTGTTCTTCGCGTAAACTCTGAGCATAGCCAGCCCAAAAAGCATACATATCAGCATTGTAAATAGCTGTTGGTGCAATTACCTGTGCATCACCTGTCCAGCCCCATCGCTCATCGCGCTGAGGACAATCCGTAGGAACATCGAAAAAATTACCTCGTAAGCCCCAATTGATATTGCTTTGCAGTTTGTTTAATTTTTCGTGAGAAGACGAAAACGTCCCGTTCAATTCGAAATCAGTATGCTGCACTATGGCGGTCACCCAGTCTTTTTGAGGTTTGGCATCGGGAGCATAGCCACTCAACTCTATAAATTGATAACCGTGAAAGGTGAATTTCGGTCGCCATTCGATGATGCCATCTTGGGCTGCCACATAGTAATCGGTTGAGCGAGCACCACGGTAATTCTTTCTATGGAATGTGCCATCAGGATTTAGCATCTCAGCAAAACGAATGCGTAAGGTATCGCCCTTTCTCATAGGTACTTTCACCAAAGGAACGCCCACATTATTTTGCATAAAATTAAAGATAGGCTGACCTTTTACAGGTTCCGTAATACTTTGAACTGACAACTCGCCATTGTCTTTGACTGTGGCAAATCGTTTAGGAAGCAATTGAATACTATCAGCTATAT
>CBFIII010000065.1:0-19565 GCA_965662645.1 Bacteroidales bacterium | reverse complement strand
TTGCTTCTCAAATTTGTGTAAATTTCTACTCAAATAAAATTCAAACTGTGACCGAATTTAAAATCGAACTCAGGTTATTATGTAAAAATTCATCAAAGATTATTCAACTTATCTATAATATACTAACTTTGCATTTATCAAAATAAACAGAAAATAAGGATGAACCAGAAAATAAAATTTGCAGTTATAGGATTCGGACATATTGGCAAACGCCATGCCGAAATGATAGAAAAAAACCCTAACTCAGAACTTGTTGCCATTTGCGACATTCTCCCAGCAAAAGAATGTGGAGCAGATACGATGAAAGAACCATTTTTCAATTCATACCAAAAACTATTAGATGCCAATTTAGACATTGACGTGGTTAACGTATGTGTCCCTAATGGATTACACACAAAATACGCCATAAAAGCTTTAGAGAAGAGTATGCATGTAGTGGTTGAAAAACCCATAGCACTTACACGTGCCGACGCCGAAGAGATGGTTTATAAATCTTTAGAAAAGTCACGTCACGTATTCTGCGTTATGCAAAACCGCTATTCTCCTCCATCTGAATGGCTCAAAAAGATTGTAAAAGATAAAACAATTGGAGATCCACTCATGATTCAACTCAATTGCTACTGGAACCGTGACGATCGTTATTACAAAAAAGGAAACTGGCATGGAACAGCAGACCTCGATGGCGGTACTCTCTTCACTCAATTTTCACACTTTGTTGACATTATGTATTGGTTATTTGGCGATATCACCAATATACAAGGTAAATTCAAAGACTTCACACACAAAGGTCTCACCACTTTCGAAGATTCTGGCTTTGTCAACTTTGACTTTGTGAACGGAGGCATGGGAGCTATCAATTATTCCACAGCCATCAATAACACGAACTTTGAAAGCTCCATCACCATCATAGGATCCAAAGGTACCGTAAAAGTAGCAGGTCAATATATGAACGAAGTCGTTTACTGCGACATCGAGAATTATACCATGCCTAAGTTACGCCCATCGAATCCACCTAACGACTATGGACTCTATAAAGGATCAGCTCAAAACCATAATTACGTCATTGAAAATGTAATTGATAAGCTACAGAAAGAAGGCACTATTACCACCAATGTACTAGAAGGAATGAAGGTTGTTGATATTATTGAACGCATTTACGAAGTAAGAGATAAACAAGGATATTAAGCTAGAAAAAACACCATTGCTATAAGCAGTAAATAATTAAATTTCAAACATCAATATTTTATGTCAAAACGCCTTTTAGTGATTAATCCTGGCTCAACCTCAACCAAAGTCAGCGTTTTTGAAAATGAGAAACAAATTTTAGATGCTACATTACGTCATACTGCTGAGGAACTAGCTCCTTATACTACTGTTTTTTCACAAAAAGAATACCGCTGGAATCATATAGAGACAAAACTCAACGAAGAAAACATAAAAATTGAAAGTTTCGATGCCATAGTAGGTCGCGGAGGAATGGTTCGCCCTTTAGAATCAGGAACGTACAGAGTAAACGATCTCCTTTTAGACGACTTAAGAAATGCAAATTACGGCGAACATGCCAGCAACTTAGGCGCTATCTTAGCTCATGAAATTGCACAAGAAGCAGGTTGTGAAGCCTTTGTTTCAGATCCTGTCGTTGTGGACGAATTACAGGACATAGCACGCATATCTGGCCTACCACAACTACCACGCAAATCAGTCTTTCATGCACTTAACCAAAAAGCAACAGCACGCATCTATTGCAAAGAAGAAGGGAAAAAATACAAGGACATAAACATTATTGTATGTCATATGGGTGGTGGCATTTCTGTAGGAGTACACAAAAAAGGACACATCATTGATGTTAACAATTGCGTCACAGGCTCAGGGAGTTTTTCTCCAGAACGCGCAGGAACACTACCCGCTGGAGATTTAGTAAAAATGTGTTTCAGTGGTGAATATTCTGAATTTGAGATTCAGAAAATGATCAATGGCAAAGGCGGACTGATGGCTCACTTGGGAGAAAACCAAGCACACCACATCCAAGCCAAAGCCGAGGCGGGCGATAAAAAAGCCGAACTTATATTAAGTGCTATGGCCTATAACATTGCTAAAGAAATAGGTGCAGCCGCAACAGTACTAGAAGGCAAGATAGATGCCATCTGCCTTACGGGTGGCATTGCTTATAACGATTATGTATGTAGTCGCATTATAAAAAGCATCTCATTTATAGCACCTATCAAGCGATACCCTGGCGAAGACGAGATGGGAGCACTGGCATCTAATGCCCTTCGCATCTTAAATGGCGAAGAAGAAGAGAAAATCTATTAAGTCCTAATAGAATAGGTGCCCAGAATATTATAGAAAATGCCGAGGTGAAAACTTCGGCATTTTTAGTTTAAAGCATTTAAAAAACGTTGTGATTCGCTAGCTAAAATAACAAATCAATAAAAAATCTTACGTTTTATTATTACATCGGACCATAATGATGATAGTGTGCCTCTGAAAAACACTGACCAAATTTGAAATCGAATTCAAGATATTAACAATCTCCATCTTATTATACCTATAAAAACATCTTGTCACGGAATGTCACGCCCTAGAAGTTACAATTTACATTAATACTAAAGGTTGGTTTTGAAAAAAACAAAAATCACAACACACTAACAATGAAGGTCTTGCAGTCTAGTTTTTCTTGTCACGGAATGTCACGGGCAAAAATTTGGAATCAACGATTAGAATAAGGAATTTTGAACTGTAAATATATCAGGATTAAAGATTAGTCCTGCTTAGTACTTGTATAGCTGTATAATGTTTCAATCAACGTAAAACGTATCTCACGACAGATATGAAATTTTGGTGTCAAGATCTCACGAAGCTCGAGGGAAACTAGACGTGTCGCACAAAACCGTATTACGAGATATCGAAAAATTAAAAGACATGAAAGCACAAAATATGGTTTAACAAAACAAACAACGATTACCAGTTTAAAGCTCCGTTTAATATCGAAGAAAGCATTTCTGACTTCTTGTAAAATGGTTTTTTTGAGTAAAAAAAAAGCCTAATAGATAAAATATTTGAATAATAAACAATAATAAAAAGTAAAGGGACAAAAAATGGCACTCTACCATCTTATATTTGTAGCTGTTAGCTAACAAAGCTCATCAACATGTAAGAAACAAACTGAGAAATAAATTAATATATCAAATGATTACGAACGAGCCCCACCAGCTTGGTAAAAGATCAAACAAATGTTTGTTAACCGGAAAGTTTGATGCGATAAGTATTAGAATAAAAATCAAGAAGCTATTTCTACTCAATGAGTAGAAAAGAGGGACGAGAAGTATAAATCTTAGCGGATAGCTTCTCGCCCCAGTGGCTTCCATAAAAAATGAATGCGGTGCTAAAGATAATCCTTTATTTCCATACCTTGAAAAGTTTTGGAATCACAGATTTCGTCTCAGAAGTGATTTTTGTATGGAGAGTGTATTTATGAGCATTTTTTATTATCTACAATGATAAAGTTTAGTTTCATAAAAAAACAATAAGTTGAAATCTATTTTTTCATTGTATAATATTTTTATTATGAGCAATCTTAAAAAAAAATTAATTATCGCTTCTCTATGCTTTTGCGGTATAACCTACTTTAATATTTACAATAATAATGTTGATACAAGCATTAGCTTAAGTGATATTGCGATTATTCAATCTGCTATGGCAGAAGGCAGCTCTAGTGGAAACACAGGTCCTGCATCTGAACATGAATGTGGAGGAGGTGTTGCAGGCACGTGTAACTATAATGAGAAATGGTGTGATTGTGAGAATGATCATTCTTGTACTGAAAAACTATGCCCAAAACATAGTTAATAATTACAATTAATAAATCAATACTCCAGTAAGGTCAAATATTGAATTTGGCTTTACTGGTTATTAATAAAAGAAATATGAAAAATAAAATACTAATATTTTGTATTATGCTTTTAATAATACAATCCTGCAAGAAGTCAAATAATACCAGTGTCAATAATATAAACTATTCTGTTTTTTTTGAAAAATCAAATAATAAATCTATTTACTTTGAGAATATTAAATATGTAAACTTAGCCACGATTAACGAACACCCCTTTGCTAGAATTGACAAACTGGTAATACAAGATTCTCTATTGTTTTTCTCTGATATAAGAGGTGCAAAAAAAATATTCTGCTATGATTTTAATGGTAAATTTAAAGGAGTATTTGGGGATATCGGAAAAGGAAAGGGAGAATATATTAAACTAACGGATTTTGATATAAATTCCAAGGGTAATCTTGTTATATATTGTTCTCCACTAAAAAAGTTAATTGAGTATGACATCGAAGGGAACTTAATATCTGAAAATAAAATCACATTTAATGCTAGAGGCATCAAATGTTTGCCAAACAACCGAATACTTTTTGCGTTAACTAACTCAAGCAAAATGCAAAATTCGATGTATGCAATCTACAATATTGATAATCAACTAGAAAAAACATTTCAGCCATATCACAAAAAAGACAAGTCAGACAGAGTACGCTATCCCTATTTTTCTGAAACTAACGAAGGGGTATTGTCCTATATTCCAACAAGAGACATGTTCTTTCAATTTGATAAAACGGGTTCAATAATAGATACTATTCATTTTAATTTTGGGAATTACTCATCTCCTGAAAGTTTCTTGTTTAGCGCTTTTGATAAAGCTGGTGATTTCAATAAAGGAAAATCTTTTGCTTATATCAATCGTACGCCATCAATCATAAATAATAATTATATAGGTGAACTAAAACTAGATAACAAAGCTTTAGCTGGTCTAAATACTGAAAAATACATATACATTGCAGATAGAACTACTAAGAAAGTCTATTTGACAAGTGTTTCAGAAGAAAACTTTTCATTAACAGGAGTATTCCCATATTTGACGACATATAATGATAGTATTCTAATAAGCTTATTAGATATCGGGAATTATGGTTTATTAAAACATAAGGAAGAAATACCGTTGTCAGTTAAAAATCATATTATGAATAATGGCTTTACTCTTACGTTAAAATCGAAATTATGTATAGAAAAATAATAATTTGCACCTTAGCATTATCCTTATTCGCTTGTAAATATAGCGATAAACAAAAAGAAGATTACATAAAAAGATACTTAGGCAAAGAGTTGAAATTGGAAGCGAAGTATTATTCTTACTGTTCAAATTCTCAAAAATATGATACTATTTTTATCACAAACAACACCTTGAAGGTTGTATCTTATTTTAACACAGATGTATGTATGAGTTGCATTGACGAATTACAACTTTGGAGCCCTATAATAAGAGAATTTGAAAATGACACAACAATCATGTTTGTCTTTATAATTAAAACAGATGAGCATCGGTTTAATCACCATATAAAACCTTACTTGAAAAGTTGGGGAAATAATTTAAGAGTTTGTTTAGATACAACATCAAATTTTCAAGAAAAAAATGATGTTTCTGATGAACATTTTTTCAACACTTACTTATTAGATAAAGATAATAATACAATACTAGTAGGAAACCCTCTGTTTAATGATGATCTAATACAGTTGTATAAAGATAAATTCAAGAACCATGAAAATAACATACCAAGATAACTACCTAAGATTTATCCATAAGACATCACTATCTATGAAAATTAAAAAAACCACATAAAGTAATACTAAAGAGGGAATTGATTGAAGGCATTTAGTCTAAATTGCTTATTTTGACGGAATGTCACGAGCTCCGTTTAGCGCAAGTTTAACAAATAAAGTTTAGTTCCCCGATTCTCGAAAGACTAAAAACAAAGGCAGCCCCACGAGACATTTAGTTGAAGAACATTTTACAATTCGCAGCAAGCTACAGAAAATTAATCCCACAATGTGGGATTAAAATAAAATTCAATTTAGCGCAATTCCCCTATTCCCTTCATCAGAAAAAACGTTTTATAAAATTAAGCAGTCCAAACACCCTTCAACGAAATAAAACAAGGCTCACTTCTCTTCATTTCGTTCCAACACAAACACAAAAAACACTCACTTTGCTATCTCTACCTTACAAAACAAGCATATTCACACAAAATAGAGGAAAACTCTATGCTTTTTTGCATAATTAAGGCCTTTCATTTTTCATTTTCCGGACAATAAGAATTAAATTCGCAACCTCAAAAAACGAATCACTAATAATTATTAATAATCAAATTACACTTATGGCTAATTTATTTTCATCCTCAATTGGGAAAAAGCTGATAATGAGTTTATCAGGTCTTTTCTTAATTTTGTTCTTGTTAATTCATTTAACCATCAACTCATTTCTATTACTAGACGGGGTTTTTGGTTTTGAAGAAGGACAAATGTTTAATGCCGGAGCTCATTTTATGGGAACCTTTCCGCTCATTAAAATCATCGAACCTATTCTTGGACTTGGGTTCCTCATTCACATTGTGTATTCTTTAATGCTTACATTCCAAAACTGGAAAGCTCGTGGTAACGACAAATACAGTTCTGGAAACAAAACGGTAGGCGTAGAATGGAGCTCAAAAAACATGTTAGTATTAGGTACTGCATTAGGTGCTTTCCTTATTGTTCACTTGCTTAACTTCTGGGTTAAAATCAAATTTACAGGTGACGATTTATTACAACACGCAGAATTCCCTTACATTGGTACAGGAATGGTAACAGGCGAAAATGCTTATGCATTGGTTAATGCTACATTTGACAATATTCTAATTGTTATCTGTTACGTCATTGGTTCTGTAGCTTTAGCATTCCATTTATCTCACGGTTTTTGGTCAGCATTCCAAACTATTGGTTGGAACAATCAAATTTGGATGCAACGTCTAAAAGTGATTGGTAGCGTCATTGCTTGGGTTATTGGTCTTGGGTTCAGCGTTATTGCTGTAGGTCAATACTTATTCTTCTAATTATAAATGGATTTTAGTCTAGCAATTCACACCCTAGACTATACAATAAAAAAACTATGAAATTAGATTCTAGAATTCCAGAAGGAGCATTAGCTCAAAAATGGACAAATTATAAAAATAACCAGAAACTGGTTAACCCCTCTAATAAACGTAAACTAGACATTATCGTTGTAGGTACAGGTTTAGCGGGAGCCTCAGCAGCCGCCTCTTTCGGCGAGTTGGGATTTAACGTAAAAAACTTTTGCATCCAAGATTCGCCACGTCGTGCGCACTCTATTGCAGCACAGGGAGGTATCAATGCCGCAAAAAACTACCCTAATGATGGAGATAGCGTTTATCGCTTATTCTACGATACCATCAAAGGTGGTGACTATAGAGCTCGCGAATCAAACGTATATCGTTTGGCAGAAGTGAGTAACAGTATTATTGACCAATGTGTAGCACAAGGAGTGCCATTCGCACGTGAATATGGTGGTCTTTTGGACAACCGTTCTTTTGGTGGAGCTCAAGTGAGCCGTACCTTTTATGCCAAAGGACAAACAGGACAACAGTTGCTTTTAGGAGCTTATTCAGCATTGATGCGCCAAGTAAACGCAGGTTCAGTAACCATGTTTACTCGTACAGAAATGGTTGACCTCGTAGTCATTGATGGCAAAGCTCGTGGTATCGTTGTTCGCGACCTCGTATCAGGTAAGATAGAAAGTCATTTTGGACACGCTGTCGTGATGGCTACAGGAGGATACGGAAACACCTTCTTCTTATCAACCAACGCCATGGCTTCTAATAACTCAGTAGCTATACAGGCGTATAAAAAAGGGGCAGCTATTGCCAACCCTTGTTTTGCTCAGATTCACCCTACTTGTATTCCAGTACACGGGGAATTTCAGTCTAAATTAACATTGATGTCAGAATCCCTTCGTAATGATGGTCGTATTTGGACACCTAAGAAAAAAGAAGACGCTGAAGCTATCCGTGCAGGAAAGAAAAAGCCAACCGATTTATCAGAAGACGAAAGAGATTACTACTTAGAACGTCGTTACCCTGCATTTGGTAACCTTGTTCCTCGTGACGTCGCTTCTCGTGCAGCAAAAGAACGTTGTGATGCAGGTTTTGGAGTAGGTGCTACTGGTCTTGCCGTATATCTTGATTTCAAAACAGCTATCGATCGCCTTGGACAAGAGACCATCAAAGCTCGTTATGGTAACCTTTTCCAGATGTATGAAAAAATCGTGGATCAGAATCCATACGAAACACCAATGATGATCTATCCTGCTATACACTATACTATGGGTGGTATGTGGGTTGATTACGAATTGCAAACTACTATTCCTGGTCTTTTTGCAGCAGGAGAAGCTAACTTCTCAGATCATGGTGCTAACCGCTTAGGAGCTTCTGCCTTGATGCAAGGATTAGCTGATGGTTATTTTGTATTGCCTTATACTATACAAAACTATTTGGCTGATGAAATTCACACGCCACGTATGAGTACAGAACTTCCTGAATTCAAAGCAGCAGAAAAAGGAATACAAGATCGCCTTGATCGTTTGATGAAAATACAAGGTCAAAAATCAGTGGATACACTACATAAAAAACTCGGTCACGTGATGTGGGAATATGTAGGAATGGCACGTAACAAAGCTGGTCTAGAAAAAGCCATCGCGTTAATAGCCGAAGTGAAAAAAGAATTCTACGCCGACCTTTATATTCCTGGTGAAAAAGAAGCCATGAATAACGAGCTTGAAAAAGCCATTCGTCTTGAAGATTTCATTACTACTGGCGAATTGATGGCACGTGATGCCCTCAACCGTGAAGAGTCTTGTGGTGGTCATTTCCGTGAAGAATATCAAACTCCAGAAGGTGAAGCATTACGTCAAGATGACAAATTCATGTACACCTCTTGTTGGGAATTCAAAGGAGAAGATAAAGAGCCTGAATTATACAAAGACCCTTTAGTTTACGAAGAAACAGAAGTTAAAACACGTAATTACAAGTAACCCATCATGGAAAAAACATTAAATTTAACACTTAAAATTTGGCGTCAGAAAGATGCTAAAGCTAAAGGAGCATTTGAAACATATCAAGTGAAAGATATCTCCATAGACAGTTCTTTCCTTGAAATGTTAGATGTTCTTAACGAACAATTAATCGGTGAAAGAAAAGAACCTATAGCCTTTGACCACGATTGCCGTGAAGGTATCTGTGGTATGTGCTCATTATACATCAACGGACACCCACACGGACCCGATGATGATATTACCACTTGTCAGTTGCATATGCGCAAGTTCAAAGATGGCGAAACCATCACTATTGAACCTTGGCGTTCAGCAGCATTCCCTGTTATCAAAGACTTGATTGTAAACCGTCACGCTTTTGATGAAATTATGGCAGCAGGTGGTTATGTATCAATAAACACAGGAGGTGTACCAGATGCAAATGCAATACCTATTTCAAAAACAATAGCAGACGAAGCTATGGACGCTGCCGCTTGTATTGGTTGTGGTGCTTGTGTAGCTGCTTGTAAAAACGGATCAGCTATGTTATTTGTTTCTGCTAAAGTGAGCCAATTAGCGCTTTTACCACAAGGTAAAGCTGAAGCAGCACGCCGTGCAAAAGCGATGGTTGCTAAAATGGATGAATTAGGTTTTGGTGCTTGTACTAACACTGGTGCTTGTGAAATAGAATGTCCTAAGGGTATCTCTATTGCCAACATCGCACGCTTGAACCGTGAATTTTTATCTGCCAAATTGAAAGACTAACTTTTCGGTCTTAGATATATTGAATAAAAGAGGATGCTTTAACGGCATCCTCTTTTTTATTTTCACACCTTCCGTTATTAACTTTTATATTATAAGTCGTAATAAAATAAAGGAACCTCATCACAAATAAAGAAATATTAGCCAACAAGCTCTGGATATAATCACGAAACATTTAGTTGAAGAACATTTTATTATTCACAACAAGCCACGAAAAAAAAACCAGAACGTGGGATTAAAAATCTAAAAAACAGACTCATAACACATCAATATAAAAATAATTTCATAACTTTGTAAATCATAAATTTTATCATTTCCTTAATAACAGTAACGTTATGAGACATACCGCCAACACAAATGTCAGTTTTGACTTCCTCAAAAACTCAAGTGAATTTTTAGATCTCGTATTAAACAACATCAATAGTTGTGTTTTGCTCTTAGATAAAGAAATGAGATTAGTTGCATTTAACGATGCTATTAGAACCATCTTTCCCAAAAACAATGACGAAGATATACGGCTTCAAAGATGTGGAGAAGCCATTGGTTGTGCGCATCAACTAGAAGAAGCCAAAGAATGTGGAAAGACTAGCCAATGCCACAACTGTGATCTACGACTTGCAGCACTCAACTCCTACATGAAAAACGAAGTCGTCTATAAAAAACAAATAACAAAACCATTTTTTAATTATGAAGGACAAAAAGTGGATAAACATTTACAATTCTCGACACGCCTGTTTAAGTATGAAGATGAAAGATACATCATTATGTTAGTAGAAGATATCACAGAATTGGTAAACCAAAAACAGATTAATAACACTCAACCCCAATAGCATCCCTATGCTATCTAGTCAACAACCTCAAGGCATTTAGCTGAAGAACATTTTATTATTTGCAGCAAGCTACGGAGAATTAAACCCACAATGTGGTATTAAAACGGCATATCACCTCACTCCTATTGATTAATATGAAAATTTACCTATATATCATATACAGTGTGTAATCAAATATATTTTTCGTTTGGGGCTTATGCAGCCCCATACCCTGCACCTACTTTTTACTCACAATTGTTAATTTTAATGGTGATCGTGATACGCTTCGCTTAATTGCTACAGCGCAAAAAGTAAGCAAAAACGCCGCCGCTAATGAAACTAGACTATCCCGATAGCTATCGGGACACTTTCATTTCGCTAAATTTTTGGAAACTCGTCCTTCGTCCTCAAACAACCAAAAATTTTTAACGCTCCATTACGCCAATTTTACTCATTATTGTTTATTTCAAAAGTAATCGTGATACACTGCGCTTAATTCTTAACGCCTACTTTCATAAGGCGGTATAAATAGTCCCAGCAACGTAATATTCTGCTCCTGCAAACTTTTGTATGTGTTTTTACCTATAAAAAATAATGCGACTTTATATTTTTACCTAAAATTACACCATCCCGATGGGACTTTTTGTTTTCATTAACTATTATTTAGCTACCATAACATCGTCCTGACAAGACTTTATAAGACAACCTATTTTGTAAGTACCATAGATACATAGTTATGGTAGTTCATAAATTCGTTATTTTAAAATCCCATAAGAATGTTGTTATGTCTATACATCATTTGACAGCACATAAAACGACATAGAGCCAGAAAACTATTGTGATCCTTGATAATGCTCCTATCCAAAAAACAAAGAAAGTAGAAAATAAAAATCAACAATCTCAGGACAAGACCACTAAGCATTTAGTTAAAGAAAATTTTATTATTAGCAGCAAGCTATGGATAATAACTAACCCCACAATGTGTGAATAAATTTTAGCCATTACTTAAAATCTAAAAAAATCCATATTATTAGAAAAAATAAAGTAATTCTATATAAAGCATTCTATCTTTGTAAAAAATAAACATCAACAGAACCCTTTTTTATGCGAAAAATCAATAGTTTTCTCATCTCTTTAAGCCTTCTATTAATAGGGCTTATCTTAGAATATATCCACCCCTTACAACTGCTTCCCCAGATGTTGTTTCCTAATTCTCTTTATATAGGAATCGCACTAATCAACATCATTTTATTTTTACATTTTGCTTACAAGCAAAACCCCATAGTCAAGTGGCTGGCTTCTGTACCTGCTGCCATCAGCGCCATATCATTATTAATCTTATTATCGTTGCTTATGGGGCTCATAGCGCAACACAACGATGCACCCACCATACACACCTTCGGGCTTCATTACATCAAAAAAACATGGTATCTCGCCTTCTCGCTCATTTATATCATTATCAGTCTGGGGCTCACAACCATTAAACGTTTATATCCCTTCAAGAAACAAAATATTGGCTTCATCATTAATCATCTCGGACTTTGGATTGTTCTTTTTGCAGCCTTTTTAGGGAGTAACGATTTAAAACGTACCTCTATTCAGTTAGAAGAAGGCAAATCGCAATGGCAAGGCACCAATAGATCAGGAATGTCAGCTCTTCCGTGTCCTATCACACTACTCGATTTTGAGCTGGACGAATACCTCCCTCAGCTACAACTATTGCAGCGCAACAGTAAAGAAATCATCAAAAGCGAAATAAAAGAAACGCAAGACGAACAAGACATCACTCTTGGCAATTACCAACTGACGCTAACACAATTCATGACACAAGCACATCCTGATAGCGCCTGTTACATCACCAAAGAGCATCCTGGCAGTGTATATGCGGCTTATATTACCATAAAAGACCAAGACCAACACGTCATTAACAAAGGATGGATAGCTACAAACAGTTTTATGTATCCCTCAAAAGATCTGTACATCGATAAGGACACCAAACTGCGCTTAAATGAATCACAAGCAAAACGTTATGCCTCAACAGTAGTATTTAATAATCAGGACACGATCACGATAGAAGTTAACCAACCTGTAAAATATGGCAAGCGAAAATATTACCAAAGCAGCTATGATTCCAATATGGGAAAATGGTCGCGCACGAGCTATTTAGAAATGGTTTATGACCCTTGGTTACCCTTAGTTTATACGGGTATTTTTATGTTATTAGTCGGTAGTTTATTTATGCTTTGGGAAGGCAACAAAAACAAGATTTATGAATAATTGGACAGATTTTCATCTTTACGTATATACAAGCATTAGCTTTTGGATTATAGGGCTGTTACTCATTTACATCAACAACAAAACACGCCGACAAGACCTTATCGCACAATCGCTTATCGGCGCAGGCACACTAACGATCGCCCTTTTTCTCACACTCCTGTGGGTGCACTTAGAACGCCCTCCAATGCGAACTCTTGGCGAAACACGTCTCTGGTATGCCCTACTCATTCCCTTCATTGCACAAATCTATTATATACGTTGGCAACAGAAATGGATGTTACTCTATAGCATAATGATGGGCGTGGTTTTCCTAATGATAACCTATACGAAACCAGAAGTCTATGACAAAACCTTGATGCCCGCACTCCAAAGTCCGTGGTTCATCCCTCACGTCATCGTATATATGTTTGCTTATGCCATCTTCGGCGTTTCCTGCCTGATAGCCCTCAAAGGCTTATATCAAATCAGACAAAACACATTCCAGATCTCACTCATGAAATCAGGGGACACCCTCGTTTATACGGGATTTGCTTTTCTCACCTTAGGTTTGCTTTTTGGCGCATTATGGGCAAAAGAAGCTTGGGGACATTATTGGACGTGGGACCCCAAAGAAACCTGGGCACTCCTAACATGGTTAGCCTACATGCTCTACATCCACATCCGCTTCAGATACCCCAAAAACTACAAATCACAACTCTGGATTTTAGCCCTTTCTTTTGTCGTTTTACTCGTCTGTTGGTTTGGCATCAACTTCCTCACAGCCGCCGAAAGCAGCGTACACACCTATTAAACAACAAAATAAAAGCACAGAAAACCTTTGAATTCCAAACAAATAAGTCGTAATTCTAACAATTCCAAATTTCACAATAAAAGCACCAGCACCTAACGCAAAACGAAGATTAGCATAAGCCAAGCTTTTTTCTTTTGGGCGATAACCGTGCTATCCACTATACAAGCTACACCATAGTGCTCAGTGCCGTAGATGCTGTGCGTGGGCTTCCAAGGTCGCCTCCGCCAGCATACGTCACTGGCACTCTGCTGCACCTTGTGCCGTTCCTATCACTATCGCGGCTTCCGCATGTCGTATTACGCCCTTCAGGGCGTTTTGTTAGCGTTGCTTTGTAGTTTTATCTTGAATCTTCGGAACCTGATAAAATGTTTTTTTTTGTAAAAGGTGAACTTAACGAAAATTCAGTATGTCGGGATTTCCGACACACTGCCGAAAATGGGAAGCAATACTATACGAAATATTACAGCCTAAAATTAATAACAGCAGACATTACAAACCTCGTAGAATTTCCGTATTCTTCCTATCGCTACCGCAGCGCAAACGCCCTAGTTCATCTCATAAGTAACGATCATTTTGCGTAAGCAATCACTTATCATTTGATAATAAACAAGCTTCCTCAATAATTTACAGATTAAAAATGAACGCACTGAAAGTGCAGTACAATTCAGCCCAAGGCAACGCCTTGGGTAAAAATTAACAATGACAATTGCGCACTGTAAGTGCAATACAAAAACACCTTATCATAATTGAGCTGTCCTTACAGGACGATCTTAAAATATTGCATATTAAACCCAAGGCGTTGCACTTCGGCATAGCTCAGCATAGCACCTTGGGCTAAATTGAATAAGGCTTGCAGCCTATAAACTTCCGTGTCCTTCCCATCACTATCGCAGCACAAACGCCCTAGTTCATCTCATAAATAACTATCATTTTGCGTAAACATTCGCTTATCATTTGATAATAAAACCACTATAATGAAAATATCAGCATGTTATTTTATAGATTTGTAGGACGAACAAAAATCACACTTTTTGATACAAAGCAATCGAAATAATAAAGGATTAAAAATGAATAGAATTAATACTAGAAAAGCTTTAAATCCAGCATATAGAAAACATAAACCTCTTAGAAAAGATGTAAACTCTTTTACTGATGAATTGATTTGCTGTTTGAAAACGATAAAGGATATTGATATAGCTAATGAAAGTGAAGAACATATCAAAGAACCGATAAAGACTTTTTTTAGTAATACATTCTATAAGGATAACTATATAAACACCAAAGACAAGATTGATTTAGCCATATATCTCGGTAAAGATTTAAAATCAGACATTGGAGTCCTGATTGAAACAAAAAAGCCAAGCAATAAGTCTGAATTCCTTACAAATGAAAATCTCAACAGAAAAGCATTACAAGAACTATTATTATATTATTTGCGTGAGCGTATTGACCTAAATAACAACAATATAAAACAATTAATTGCTACTAATGGCTATGAATGGTATTTGTTTAAAAGTGAAGACTTTTATAACTATTTTTATAAAAACCATGCGCTTGTAAAAGAATATGAGGATTTTAGGGATGGCAAAAAAGACAGTACAAAAAATGAACTTTTTTATAATGAAATAGCAAAGAAATATATAAGTAAAATAGAAAACGAACTTCCTTTTGTTTATCTGGATTTCACTAAGAAAAGCATTAAAGAATACCCAGACAGCGCTTTAAATACACTTTACAAGATTTTCTCTGATGTCCATTTTCTAGGTAAAAGCTTTGGAAACGACAGTAACCAACTCAACAAAAGCTTTTATAATGAACTATTACATATTATTGGGCTAGAAGAAGTAAAGGAAAAAGGAAAAAAAATAATCCAACGAAAAAGCGTAACAACTAGAGACTACAGTTCTATTTTAGAAAATACTATTTTTACCATTGAAGACAGAGAATACTTAAAGAATATTAAAAGTGTTGAAAGCGGTACAGATAAAGCATTTAATGCTGGATTAGGACTCACATTAACGTGGATAAATAGAATACTATTCTTAAAACTATTGGAGAGTCAATTGCTGACATATCATAATAATGCTAAGCAATACAGTTTCTTAAACTCTGATTTTATTAAAGGTTTTGATGACCTTAATGACCTTTTCTTTTCAGCTTTAGCTAAAAAGGCAACAGTAAGACACCCTAAATACAAAGAACGATTTAAATATATTCCGTACCTAAACTCTTCATTATTTGAAAGAACAGTAATAGAAGGCGAAGCATTTACAATTTCTGCTCTTCACGATGAAGATCTGAAAATATACAAGCAAACTATTTTGAAGGATGCTAATGGAAAGCGTCTACAAGGAAAATTATCTACTTTAGACTATCTTTTTAAATTTTTAGATGCATATAACTTTGCTACTGATGGCACAGAAGGTATTGAAGAACAAAAAGAAGAAAAAACACTTATCAACGCTTCTGTTTTAGGTCTGATTTTTGAGAAAATTAACGGATACAAAGAGGGGTCATTCTATACGCCTGCTTATATTACTATGTATATGAGCAAAGAAACTTTAAGGCGAACAGTAGTGCGGAAATTCAAAGAACAAGAAAATGACCAAATAAAAACCTTTGAAGACCTAAAAGCTTATACTCATCGCCTCTTTCAAACTGAGAATTTAAAACGTTTTAATCAAATAATCAATTCTATCCGCATAGTAGATCCTGCAGTAGGCTCTGGTCACTTTTTAGTTTCAGCTCTTAATGAATTAATTGCTATTAAATCTGAATTGAAAATTCTTATTGATGAAACAGGTATTCCTTTGCGTAGTGAAGTAATAATAGATAATGACGAGTTATATATCACCGATGAAAATGGACATCTATTAGATTACAAACCAGGCAATAAAGAAACAACTCTTATTCAAAAGACTCTTTTTCACGAAAAACAAACAATAATAGAAAACTCTTTATTTGGTGTAGACATCAATCCTAATTCTGTTAAGATATGTCGATTAAGACTTTGGATAGAATTATTAAAAAATGCTTATTATACAGAAGACAACGTTTTACAAACGCTTCCTAATATTGATATAAATATAAAAACAGGAAACTCGTTGGTATCTCGTTTTAACACTGGAGATGATTTAAAATCAGCATTTAATGGTAAAGATGTTAAATATACTTTCACTGATTATAAGAATGCTGTATCAGAATATAAAAGCACCAATGACAAGAACCGTAAATTTGAAGTATTAAAAATTATTGATGCAGTAAAAAACAACTTTAATAGCTCATTAAATAGGGATTTGATTTTAAAAATACAGCAGGATCAAGAACCATATCTCGACTACAAACAGGCCTTAGAAAATGAAGAAAAAATGTGGGGTAAAAAGCCTACGAAAAAAGAACAAGAAAAACTTAAGCAACTAAAAAAAGAGGCGGATAAAGCACTCGCTAAAAAAGATGAGATATTAAATAATAAAATATATCAAAACGCATTTGAATGGCGATTTGAATTTCCTGAAGTTTTAGATGAAAATGGAAATTATATTGGATTTGATGTTGTTATTGGGAATCCTCCTTATGGTGTATCTATTGGCAAAAAAGAGAGAACAAGCATAACTAAAATATTAGGTAAAGTTCCTGATTTTGAAATATACTATTACTTTATTAATAAGGGAAATAAAATAGTTAAATTAGATGGAGAATTGAGCTACATTATTCCTAACACTATCCTTTTTAATGTAAATGCACAAGAATATAGATTAGATTTAACAAATAAATGTGAAATTGTAGAAATATTAGATTGTACAAAATTCGCTGTTTTTGATGAAGCAACTGTGAGAAATGTAATTTTATGTTTAAAAACCTCTGAGAATATAGATACTTATAGCTATAGAAACACTCGTTCAGTAAGTAATTTTCAAGAATTAACATCAAATAGTAAAATAACAGATAATATTGAAAATCTAACCAAGTTTAATCAAAATTGGGGTTTGGCTTTTATGTTAGAAAGTTCTGTAATACATTTAGTTTCAAAAATCAAAGAATCAAAATCTCAACTTAATAACTTTTTTGATGTTTCTCAAGGATACATACCCTACAGAAAAAGTGATTTAATCAAAAAATATGGCGTAAAGGAAGGTAATCACATAATAAATAGTCGATTATGGCATAGTGAACATAAATTATCTGAAGAATACCTACCTGAAATATTTGGACGAAATTTAAATAAGTATGGTATTGCAAATATTAGTAATAAATCGTTTGTAAAATATGGAGAACATTTAGCTTGCTATGTTAATCTTAAATTTTTCACACGAAAAAGAATTCTTGTAAGAGAAATAACAAATCTTGGAATAATTGCAACAATAATGAATGAAACGTATGTTAATGATCCACAGTTGATTTCGATAATACCTAATTCTGACAATGAAATAACACTCAATTCTTTATGGGCATTGCTTAATTCTAAATTACTTACATTCTTTCATTTTAATCATTCTCCTAAAGCGACAAAGGGAGCTTTCCCAAAAATATTAGTTGGCGATTTGAAGCAGTTTCCTATTGCAAACGGTATTAATATTTTAGATGAAAAGGCTTCTATGATACTTAATACGAAAAACTTAAATCCTAAAGAAGATACAAGCTATTTAGAAAAACAAATTGACCAAATGGTTTATAAACTTTATGATTTGACTGATGAGGAAATTGAAATTATTGAAGAATGTGGAAATTAAAAGCAACATAGCGACACCTCTGTAACACAAACCTCAGCAATTTCTAATAACTCCACAAAATCAAGTCGAGAAATTGATTCCTACAGTCACACTATAGATTTAGCAATAATTACCGCAAATACAAATAAGAAGACAATGAAACCAGAAATTGGACTACAGTACAGCAGAGATAAAGTGACCGATACGACAGGGTTTTTAGAAAAAGCACGATTACATCAATCAGAGTTTCGTGCATCTAAGCTCAAAGCACCATACGATACCTACGGCAACTACTTGACAAAAGAAGATGCTTTGCTTGGGCTTAACTTCTATGACGATTTTGATATATTCCAAGAAGTTAAAAAACGTTATCCCAAATACAGCAAACCATTGTATGCAAATATGCTAAGGAGTGAGCACATTGGGTTTAATATGTTTGTACCATTTAAATCTGACCTTGACTTCGGGAAAAAAGTGCTCAATGACTTATTAAGTGGGCAAATCAGCTCCATTGATAAAATAAAAGTAGAATATGCACCTGAACCTGCTGCCAAATATCTCAATGACAAGACTTCGTTTGATGTTTACATTGAATACACACATACTGACAAGCAAAAAGGAATAATTGGTATTGAGGTCAAATACACCGAGCATGAATATGCTTTAAAACATGAATCAAAACAAGAAAAGGATATAAATAATAAGACATCAAGATATTATAAAATATCAAAACAATGTTCGCTTTATAAGCCAGACACTATTGATCAATTAATTACGGACAAGTTTAGACAAATATGGCGTAACCAATTACTTGGCGAAAGTATAATCATTGAGGATAACGACGAATTCAAATATTTCACGTCATTGATTATTTTTCCAAAAGGAAACCTTCACTTTATGGAGACAAGCAAGGATTATATGGATATGCTGACAAATAACAATGATCGTTTTGTACCAGTAACATATGAGGATTTTTTGACTACTTGTAACCGACACAAACCCAATGATCGATTTGATAAGTGGCTTAATTATTTACAAGAAAGGTATATCTTCGAAGAATAGAATAAAGGCTCTATGTCGTTTTATGTGGATTGAAATTATGCTTAGTCAAAACACCATCCCTACGGGATTTTAAAATAACAAATTCATGAACTACCATAACTACGTGCCGATGGCACTTAAAAAACAGGTTATTTCAAAAAGTCCTGTAAGGACGATGTTATGGTTGGCTATTTCGGTCAGACCGTGCCACCCTTTTCGGTCAAAACGTGCCACTTTGAAAGAAGTTGCAATGATACAAAAA
>CBFIII010000064.1:0-19944 GCA_965662645.1 Bacteroidales bacterium | reverse complement strand
CTTCTCGAATTTGTGTAAATTTCTACTCAAATAAAATTCAAACTGTGACCGAATTTAAAATCGAACTCAGGTTAATAAATATAAGGACCGCACATCTTGCTGTTCATATTGACTTTGTTCTTGTTGTGAGGTTTCAATACGGTTTATAGTATTGTACGATATCGGACACCTAAAACACGATATCGGACATTGTGTTTATGCGTGTCTTATCATATTTGTAGAATAGTATTAATGAAGATGAATAAACTAAATATTAATAAATCATAAATAATAGAGTGATGGAAAAAAACCACTTCAAATCCGTGAAGCGTATTCTTGTCTTAGGTATCTTTTCTTGTCTTTTTATGGGGCAGGCTTTAGCTCAAGTGACTTTTCTCGATAGTTCTATAGTCACCAATGATGCTTTCTACTATTGGAAAGCTGATGTGGATAAACCCTACCATTATGGTGCTTCTATCAATCCACATGGTAACTGTGTGAAAACGTCCAATGGTTATGTGTTTTATACTTGGTATCGTGGTGGATGGAATGATAGAACACTGATGGTGTCGCGCAAGAAAATTGGCAGTGGTACTTGGAAACATGTGGAGTTGCGATGGGCAGGTATGACTTCTGACGAAACAGGGGAAGTGCAAGGACAACTTTCGCTGGTAGGAAATCTGGGAGATACACACTTGACCACAAATATTGGTATTTGCCCTATTGATAGTACAATTCATATTATGTATGATCATCATAATGAGAACTTAAATTATATACGTTCTAAAAAGGGATTAGCCTTTTGTTCTGATGATGAGTTTACTCAAGATGCTTTTTTACCTCAACAGAATTATTTGATTCCTGGGGAGATAGTCAATGGGGTTTCTTATCCTGACTTGTTTAATAATGATGAAGGTGAAATGTATTTTGAGCGAAGACTAGGGTCTGCTGTAGGTGGTAATATTATTATGACTTATTATAATGGTGTAGAGTGGTCGCCAGAATCAATGATTATTCAAGGTACAGGAACTGAGGTGTCACAAGGGGAACGTAACTTTTGTTATGGTTCAGCTCATCTTTTCAATGGTAAGTTTTATTATACCTATTCTCCTCGTTGGGCTGAGTCGCCTACTACATTAGATGAAGGTGTTTATTTGATGGAGTTAGGAGCACGAATGAATGACAAAGCAACCAATGTGGCAGGTAGAAGTTACGATTTGCCTATTATTGATCATGCACCTTTCTTTATTGCAGATCCTCGCAGTGTTCCAGATAATGCCGGATGGGCAGGTGGTCCACAAGTGGCTATTTCTCCTAAAAATGATATTTATTTGAATATTACTCCTAAGAATACCAATCAGTATAATTACCTCAAGAAAGCTGGTGAAACAGAATTTACGGAGTATCTCAACAAGGGGGCTTTAGGGCAATTTTATGGTAACCGTATGTATAAGTTTGCTGAAAGCAATGGCTACTTGAATGTTCAGAGTTGCTTGGCAGGTACTTATGAATGGCGCACGGATTATAGCTTGTATGTTGGCGCACGCTTCAATAAGAGCGTGAAGATTATGGATAATGGTACCATTGTGGCTGTTTATTCTGAAAATATGAATAGTGCTACAGTGCCTATTCATTGTTTTGTTTTTAAAATTGAAAAATCGGACTATACATCTCAGACCATTACTTTTGATGCCATTGCTGAAAAGACAGAGGGTGATGCTGACTTTGCATTGAGTGCTACAGCTACATCGAATTTATCTGTTGTCTATACTTCTTCTGATGAGGATATTGCTCGCATAGTTGAGGGTAATAAAGTGCAGATTATGGGTGTTGGTTCTTGCGATATAATGGCTAATCAGGCAGGTGATGGTATTTATGCTACTGCTCCTGAGGTGAAACAATCATTAGTTGTAAACGCGAACTTGTCTAAAACTAATCAGATGATACAGTTTACTCTTGCTAGCAATAATTATGTGTGGGATAGCGGTGATATTACACTTGCTGCGACTGCAAGTTCTAGTTTGCCGGTGATTTACAGTAGCTCTGATGAAGAGGTGGCTGTGATTGTTGGTGACAAGGTACAAGTGAAACGTGCTGGTACAACTGTGATTAAGGCTATGCAGATGGGTAATGATACTTATAATGCGGCTCCTATTGTGGATCAGGAACTTATAGTGCCAAAGCGCAAACAAGAAATAACTTTTGAAGCTTTGCCAGAATTGACATCGGCCGATCCTGCTTTTCAACTCAAAGCAACCAGTAACAATCCTAATGCTAAGTTGCGTTTTGTTATGCCTAACAATCAGGTAGGTATAGTGTGGAGCGATTATGTGACACAAGTGCTTGGTACAGGTAGTGCCACCATTACTGTTTCGGATGAAGGCGATGATTATTACCTTCCTGCTCAAGCTACACAACAAATGGTGGTGAAGTCTAAAACGCATGTCATTCCTGCAGCTATTGAGGCTGAATATTATACGTCTAAGAGTGGGGTTAATGTCACTCGATGGAGTAATTCAGTGTTTTATTTAAACTCTTGGGGAGCTAATGATTTTGCTGAATATACCATTGATGTGCCTAAGGATACGGTTTGTGAGGTTGAAATCTTTGCAGCTTCGCCTGGTACTTCCAAAAAACTTAATATAGTGAGTGGAACAACCATTCTGGCTAATGTATCTCTTACTGTAACTCCTAGTCTCACTGTATTCAAAAGCTCAAAAGCTAATGTTGCCCTAAAACAAGGCGTGCAAAAGATAAAAATTGTTGGTGTTGTAGGTGGTTATAACTTTGATAGAATGAATATTGTTATGAGTGGGGGCACAGTTACTCCTCCTGATGGTGGAGATACTGGGGGTGGTGTTGAGGTTCCAGACTATGTTGCTCAGAAAGATTATACGGTAACTTCCTCAGATGGTGAACAAGCGCCAAACCTTGCGACTAACTTATTTGATGGTAATATAACTGATGATTACCGTTGGAGTGCACAGGTGTATCCTAAGTCTGTTGTGATTGATTTAGGTGAAGAGCGAGAGATTATTGGAGCTCGTGTTTTTACTTATCAATCTCGTGCTTATCAATATACCATTGAGGTGTCTAATGATCCTTCAACGGGTTTTACTCAGGTGGTCGATAGATCAAGTAACACCAGTTCAGCTCAACCTATTTCAGATGATTTTGCATTGCTAAGTGGACGTTATGTGAAGTTAACAGTAACCGGATGTGATGCTTATTCTAGCAATTGGGTGAGTATAAATGAGCTGGCACTTATATTTAATGATGAAACTGCTAATGCTTCTGTTATAAAAGAAAACGCTCAGTCTATAACGCTTTATCCTAATCCTAGCCATTCAAGTTTTAATATTGTATTAAATGGTATCAATGAAGCACAAGTGCAGATCTATAATATGTCTGGACAAATCGTTTACAATGATTTAGTTTCTGATAAGGCTATTAATTTAGAAATTGGTGTGTATATTGTGAAGGTTAGTGATCAAAACAATAAGACTTATTGCGAAAAGTTAATTATTAATTAGTTTTTATTTAGGTGTAATAGATGATGAAGACAATTCTGTTCTTGATTTCTAATCAAGGACAGAATTGTCTTATCTTTCTAAATGTGTTTTTTTACCTATCAAGGTGAGTTTTATTCTTTATTTTTAATTCTAATTGTTTGTAATTCTATCTATGAAACGTTTTTTCTTATCCTTCCTTTTATTATTCTTATTTATCCAAGGTAGCTTGTTTGCCTTTAGGGTTTATCCCACTTCGGCTCAGAATGAGATGATGTTTGATAAAGCTAATTTTCCATTTATTGCAGAAAATGCGGATGGTTTCAATTTACAGTATGACAGCTTTGGACCTTTTTCTGAAGGCCAAGTAGAGACTATTTTTAATCAGTTTACGAATAAGAACTTCATTAATCATGGGGTATATAATGGTACGGATATTACCCGTATTTCAACCATGTATAAAAGGCCTTCTTTTGCAAATGTAACAGCAATGATGCTCTACAATGAAGCGCCTGCTATGGATGCTACGGAGTGGGCCGATGCCTTAAGTCAAAATGTGCCTTTCCCCCTTATTACGCATTGCCGTGTTTATAGTGATGCATCTACTGCTACGAATAATGAAGTTCGAAGCCAGATATTGCAGACCTCAGGGATTATGTTGGAGTTTCAGGTGACTAAACCTGAGAAGTACGATGATGCAGCCGCTCTGATGAAATATTGTGTGGATAATGATCGTATGGTCGTTTTTCTGACCACATTCCAGGAATCGCCCAAAGTGTTTATCTCAGCTTACAAAGAGTTTTTCTATTATCTAAAAGAGAATTTAGGTGCTAACTATTTGAATTCTGATAATGTCATCTTTGTGCCTAATACCTACGAGGATAGTCAGGTATTTCCCGAGACTTTAGGTTATGGTAGTACCTTTGGTGTAGCGCATTGGCTTATTGATCAAAAGACAAAAACTGGCGATGGATATTTACAACCTGAATTGTCGTTTACCACACCACAGCATCAGGATTATTTCGAAAATCATAAAGATTTGACGGTCACAGTAAACGTTAATGGAACCATCACAGGAGGAGTGAAATTGTATCTCAATGATGTATTAGTAGGAGAAGATACTGCTGCCCCCTATAGTTGGAGCGGTGGGGCTTTGTCTGATCTTACGACAGGCTACCAAGAATTACGTGCTGTTGTGACTGATCAGTCTGAAACTGTAACAGAGAAAGTGATAAGAATTAATATCTTAAAAGATCCACCTACTATTCCTGGGTTCTTTCAGGCTTCTCAACTGAGTGATTTCCAGTTGCGTAATGAGCCAAATCCTGAAGGTTATATAAGGCATGTCTATGGTAATGAGTGGATAGACTATAAGGTTAATGTAGAACATACTGGTCTCTATGATGTGTATGTAAAGCTCAAGGTGCAGCGTTCTAAACAGTATGGAGGTACCATTATTCTTAAAAAAGGGAGTGTCGAATTAGGACGTTTCACAACAGTTACTAACGATCCAGATAAAGATGCTTTAGTTGGATTTACGGAGAATCCAGATGCTGTTATTCAGAATGTGTCATTAACAGAAGGGCTTCAGACCTTGCGTGTAACATTCTCACACCCTTTAGGTATTATCAAACCTCAGTTTTACTTGTATGATTTCAACTTCAAGATTCAAGGAGCTGCTGATATTACCTTTACCTCACCTCAAAAGAATGATGCTGGTGAGTATTCATCTTATGATGCACCAGCTAATCTTGAGATAGCTGCTAATATTAGTTCTCCACGAGAGGGCGGCGAAGTGAAAACGGCTAGTTTATACCTTAACGATACCTTAGTAAGCACACTTTCTGAAGCTCCTTATGTGTGGAATAAAGAGAGCAATGACTTGCTGAAGAATGTGCCTGATGGTAGTTATGTACTCAAAGTGGTAGCTACTGATGAAAAAGATTATGCCTCTTTCGAGGAAATCAATCTTCAAGTAATAGCACGTCAACCTTATAATACTACACTTAAAATCCCTGGCCTAATTAAAGCTATAGAGTACGATCTAGGTGGTGAAGGTGTGGGGTATCATGATTTTAACGAAGGGCATGAGCGTGGTTTAGGAGGTTCGGATAATCCTCGCTATGCAAAAGCTGGTGATGATGATGTAGAGATAGAAGTCAGTGCTGGCCAACATTGTGTGAGTGCTGTGCGTAGAGATGAGTGGCTGAGTTATACCATGTCAACTGTGCAATCAGGGACTTACGATATTAAACTAGTGACTTCGGCTAACGGTGGTAAAAGTGCAGATGTAAAAGTGTGGCTCAATTATCAGTTGATAGCTACTGTGCCTATTACAGAAACAGCGAGTTCAGGCTTTACAACTTTTAAAACCTTTACATTAAAAGGTGTCCAGATACCTGAAGACTTAACGAAAGCAAATGTGAGACTTGAATTTGTTAATCCAGCAATTAGTACTTACTTATGTTTTTTTCGTCAGTTTCAGTTTGTGAGAACTGGAGAGACTGGGCTCTTCGATACAAAGGTAGAAACTGAAATCTTTGAGGTTTATCCAAATCCTACCTCTTCTAGCTTTACAATAGATCTGAAGACTAAAGGTGCTTCTAAGCTTTGCATCTACAGTATGACGGGGCAGTTAATCTATAGTCAAGAGCTGGTTTTAGGTCAAATGACTCTCTCCAGAGATGTTTTGCCATTAGCAGGTACTTATTTGCTTGCGGTAGAATCACCAACTTATGGAAAGCAGATGCAAAAGTTAGTTGTTTATTAATGATAATCATTAGCTAAGATAGTTTCAAACTTGTGTTTTGAATTTCAATCTTGGGACCGCACTTACCTCTAATTCCTAAAGGGGAATTCAGCCTGTCGTGTTGGTTTCCCTTTCCCGTTAACGGGATGCCGTAATCTGTAATTACGATAACAACGGTATAGGTAAGTGAAGGGTGAGTAGAGGGAAAAAACTCTTATAATAGATAACTTTGAAACAGCTTCTTTTGTAAATGATTTTCGTAATACTTTAATTAAGTTTATTTTTGTTTTATGAACATAATGGTTATCAACATAGTAGTGTTGTTATTGCGTTCAGTGTTTAGTCCTTGAGCTTACTTTCTTGTGACGACTATCTATGATGAAATCTACTTTACGGTACAGATTAATTCGTTTGTGCTTGCTGTATATGTTTTTATTTATAAGTATCTTAGATTTGTTGGACTGTTTGGGTAAAACCAGATTGTTTCAAATATGGAAAAATAAATTTATGTGTTAAACCTTGTTCTTGCTATTGTGAGATGTGAATTTTTGTTTCATATTGAACCATGATTTCAACTTTAGCGCATAAGTGCAATAATATGGCACATAAATGAAATTTCAGCACCTCGATATGGGTTATTTTTGTTATGCCTTATTGATGGTGTTTATTAATTGATTAGAAACTAATAAACCAAGTCTAAAAATCGCAACTATTATGAAGTTTGTATTTTTATCAAAAACTGTAAGCTATTTATTATTCATTCTTGCTTTTTTTTATGCGTGTGATAAGGCTCCATCATTATCAGAAAGTACCTATCAGGAAATAAAGTCAGGTTTCGAAGTACCTGCAGATACCAATGTCCTTTGGTGTTATTGGTATTGGATAAACGATGATATATCTAAGGAGGGTATTACCAAAGATTTATTAGCGATGAAAGAAGCTGGTATAGGTGCTGCACTTATTGGTAATATTAATCCAGCAGGTGTGGATGGCAAAGTGCCCATGTTGAGCGAAGATTGGTGGTCGCATATGGTACATGCTGTTACCGAAGGCAAAAGAATAGGGGTCGATATTGGTGTTTTTAATTGTCCTGGTTGGAGTCAGTCTGGTGGACCTTGGGTCACATCTGAGATGGCCATGCGTTATCTCACCTATGATGAATTTAAAGTTCAAGGTGGAAAATCAATTAAACGACAGTTAACTCAGCCAAAGAAAGAGTTCCAAGATACGCATATTTTGGCGTTTCGAACTTCTGTTTCCGAAAAACGTGACATCCAGAATCTAAAAACAGAAGTTAAAGCTAACCTTAAAGGAATTAATACTAAAAATCTTGTTGATGATGATTTGAAAACCGAATGTTCTATTCCTGCCAAAAAGGGAACAGAACTTTTTCTAGAGTTCTCTATTGCTGAGACCATAACAGCTCGACAAATAACGTTGACGCCGAGTACTCCCTTTAAATGTAAATGTCAACTTTATGCTTTTGTGAATGGTGAGGAGAAATTAATACGCAAATTCTCTTATGATCGCAGTAACTTCAAAGTAAATGTTGGTTCCATTACTAAAGGGGCATTAGCTATTAGCTTGCCCGAGGTGAAAGCTAGTCACTTTAAATTGCTATGTGCTGATTTTCAAGGTCGTGCAAAAATGTACGCTTTCTCAGAAATTAATATTTCAGAAGCTCCTGTTTTAGAGCAATACATCGAAAAACAGTTAGGTAAAATGCATCCTACGCCAACACCTAAGTGGAATACTTATGTGTGGCAGCAGCAAAAGGGTGAACCTGCTAATGATTTATGTATTAATGCAGATGAAGTGATTGATCTCAGTGATCACCTGGATAAGAAAGGGATGTTGAATTGGGAGGCTCCTAAGGGCGAATGGACTATTATGCGCATAGGAATGACTCCAACAGGAACTAAGAATTCACCTTCGGCACCTCAAGGACAAGGTTACGAGGTCGATAAAATGAGTAGTGAACTTGCTAAAGTGCATTTTGATAACTTTGTAGGTGAATTGCTTAAACGAATTCCAGAAGAGAGCAAGTCTGCTTTTAAATATGTGATTGCCGACAGTTATGAGATGGGTTCGCAAAACTGGACCGATGATTATGAAGTGAAGTTTAAAGCAAAATATGGCTACGACCCTGTGAAATACTTACCTGTCCTTTCGGGACGCATCGTGGGGAGTGTGGAAGAGTCTGAACGTTTTCTTTGGGACTTACGCCGTTCGGTAGCGGATGATGTAGCTTACGAATATGTGGGAGGATTGCGTAAAGCAAGTAACGAACACCATTTAAAGACTTGGTTAGAGAATTATGGTCATTGGGGATTTCCTAGTGAATTTATGATGTATGGCGGACAGTCGGACCTTATCGCTGGTGAATTTTGGAACGAAGGTACATTAGGCAATATTGAATGTAAAGCGTCCTCTTCTACGTCTCATACTTATGGTAAAGCAAGAACTTCAGCAGAAGCTTTCACTGCAGGACGTAAATCATACCTGAGACACCCCGCTTTACTCAAAAAACGTGGTGATTGGAGTCTGACTGAAGGTATTAATCATTTTGTTTTGCACTTATATATTCAGCAACCAGATGATAGTCGTAAGCCAGGTATGAATGCTTGGTTTAGTACGGAATTTAACCGCCACAATACTTGGTTTAGCCAAGCGGATCATTATTTTGATTATTTACGTCGTTGTCAGCATTTATTACAACAAGGAAAGTATGTTGCTGATGTTTGTTACTTCATTGGTGAGGATGCGCCTATAATGACGGGAGGACGTAATCCTGAAATTCCAGAGGGTTATTCATATGATTATATTAATGCAGAAGTAATCTTAGATCGCTTAGCGGTTAAAGATGGTCAATTTATTCTCCCAGATGGCATGACTTATCGTGTAATGGTATTGCCTCCATCGCAAACGATGCGTCCTGAGGTCTTGAATAAAATTGAACAGTTAGTGGCACAGGGCGGTGTAGTTTTTGGACAAAAGCCGACGAAGTCTCCAAGTCTTCAGAATTATCCACAATGTGATGAGGAAATTAAAACTATTGCTAATAAGCTTTGGATTTCTAACAATGAAAAAGGAAAAATGCTTAATGCTTATGGTAGTGGTTTTGTGTTGGATGGCTATAGTTTAGATGAAGTTTTTGCTTATTTAAACCTGAAAAAGGATTTTGATGTGCCAGCGAATACTCCTATATTGTGGACGCATCGTACTATGCCTGGGATGGATATCTATTTTATATCTAACCAGAGTGATGAAAAAATTGAGATAATGCCAACTTTTAGGGTTAGCGAAAACTTAAAACCTCAGTTATGGGATGCTGTTACTGGTGAAGTTCGACTCTTAAATGATTTTGATGTGACAGAAAATGGTGTGGCTGTTCCTCTGACTCTTGAACCTGCTCAGAGTTGGTTTGTGGTCTTTACAAATGTAGAATCTAAGGGAATTAATAAAGGCTATGATCAGAACAATGTTCAACCTAGTTTTCTTAAAACCATTAATCAGCCTTATAGTGTTGACTTTAAGAATAAAGAAATAGGACCAAAAGAAGTTGTTACTTTTAATACGCTAACAGATTGGTCGCTGTCTGCCGATGATAAGATAAAGTATTATTCGGGTACTGCTACTTATACCACCACTTTTGATGTTGATGCACAGTCAGAGGGGGCTGAATTCTTTATTAATCTTGGAAAGGTGAGTGTGATGGCTGAGGTGAAGCTTAATGGAAAAGAACTTGGTGGTGTGTGGATGGCTCCTTATCGTTTGAAAGTCACTGAAGCATTACAGATAGGAATGAATAAGTTGGAAATAGAAGTGGTTAATTTATGGCGTAATCAGTTAATAAAGGACAAGGCACTACCAGAAAATGAAAGATATACATGGATTGTCAATGAAGATGTTAAAGAAGGAGAACTTCCTCATTCATCAGGTTTGTTAGGGCCTGTAAGCTTAGAGGTGTTAAAATAGAATTAACTTAATTATATAATCACATTAAAATAATCATAAAATGAAAAAATCCCTTATTGGCTTATTTTTTTTGAGCCTAATTGTAGTATCCTGTGGAGAGAAAAGTGATTTTGTTTCCTTGTTTAACGGAAAAAATCTAGATGGTTGGGAACTAAGGAATGGCACAGCACCATTCACGGTAGAAAACGGTGAAATTATTGGGACATACGTTACAGGTACACCCAATACTTTTTTGTGTACCAAAGAGAATTATTCTGATTTTATCTTAACTTTTGAGGCTATTCTAGGGGAAGCCACCAACTCTGGTGTGATGTTCAGAGCTCAAAGCAATCCTGACTACAGAGAGGGTCGCGTCCACGGTTACCAAATGGAAATGGACCCAAGCGCACGCCAATGGACAGGGGGTATTTATGATGAAGCTCGCCGAGGATGGATATACAATCTTGAAAGAAACAAAGCTGCCAAGGACGCCTTTAAGCTTAACGAATGGTGCAACTACCGCATAGAAGCCATTGGTACCAGCCTAAAAGTATGGGTCAACGGCATACAAACAGCTGACTTAATTGATGATATGGATGCTTCTGGATTTATTGGCTTACAAGTACACGCTATTAATAATACCAAAGATATTGAAGGACACCAAGTTAAATTTCGAAATATTCAGATTTGTACCACGAATCTAGAAGCCAATAAAATGGCTATCGAAACACCTATTGTACAGAATAGCTACCTTACCAACCAATTATCTGAACGCGAAATAGCCGAAGGATGGAAACTTTTATGGGATGGTAAAACAAGCGATGGATGGCGTGGTGCTAAACTGACAGAATTTCCTCAAGAAGGATGGTCTATGGCTAATGGTGAATTGATTGTTGCTGATGCTGGTGGCGAAGAATCAACCAATGGTGGCGACATCGTAACGATTAAAAAATACGAAAACTTCGAACTAGAAGTTGATTTCAAAATCACCAAAGGGGCTAATAGCGGTATTAAATATTTTGTAGATACTGAATTGAACAAAGGTGCAGGTTCGTCTATCGGTTGTGAATTCCAAATTTTGGATGACCAATTTCACCCAGATGCAAAGAAAGGTACTAATGGTAACCGTACTTTAGCCTCATTGTACGATCTAATTCCTGCCGATGCACTTAAGTATAGCCCTAATGAATTCACCAAAAAGAGACAAAACAAATATGCTTGGAACCGTGCACGCATCGTTGTGAATGGTGCCGATGTAGAGCATTACCTCAATGGCATTATGGTGGTAAAATACAACCGTAGTGGACAGCAATGGAAAGACCAAGTAGCAGCTAGCAAGTACAAAAATTGGCCTAACTTTGGTGAGGCCGAATCAGGGAATATCCTATTACAAGATCATGGCAATCAGGTATTTTTTAAGAATATTAAAATAAAAGAATTAAACTAATGGAGACTAACAGAAGAGATTTTATCCGAACAGCTGCTATTGGAACAGCTGGACTTATGCTTGGTGGTGCAACATTGTCTGCCAAGAGTTATAAGCGTGTGATTGGTGCTAACGAAAGAATTCATGTTGGAGTGGCTGGTTTAGGACGCCGTGTAGGGGCTTATTATAAGGCTTTGGCTAATGCTAATAACAATGTAGAGTTAATGTACCTCTGCGATGTGATGGAGAGTCAGCGGGTAAAAGCTGCACAAAATGTAGCTAAACATTTGGATTATAAGCCAAAATTAGAAAATGACATCCGTAAGGTGATTGAAGATAAAAATGTAGATGCATTCTTTAATGTGACTCCTGATCACTGGCATGCGCCAGGATCTATTATGGCTCTTAAAGAAGGTAAACATGTTTATGTGGAGAAACCTTGTAGTCATAATATGGCAGAGAATGAGTTGTTGGTAGCTGCGATGAAAAAGTACGATCGTATAGTGCAAATGGGTAACCAACAGCGCTCCTCGCAGCACACCATTGATATCATCAATAAGATACATAATGGTATTATTGGCACGCCATACAAAGCGGTAGCTTTTTATAATAACAAACGAGGAGAAGTGCCTCATCAACAAGCGGCAGCTGTGCCTCAGGGGCTCGATTGGGATCTCTTCCAAGGACCTGCTGTGCGTCGTGACTATACCTCTGAGACCTATAACTACAATTGGCATTGGTACGGTTGGGACTATGGTACTGCGGAGTTGGGAAACAATGCAACTCATGAATTGGATGTAGCACGTTGGGCATTACAAGTCAATTTCCCTAATCATGTAGAAGTAGATGGTCAGAAAACCTCTTTTGTTGATGATGGTTGGGAAATGTATGATACCATGGATGCCACCTTTAAATTTGATGGTGGAAAAACCATTAAATGGGATGGAAAAAGCCGTAATGGTTATTCTACTTATGGTGCTGGTCGTGGAACTGTGATTTATGGTAGCGAAGGTACTGTTTTGGTAGATCGTGGCATGTATAAGCTTTTTGATCGTGCAGGAAACTTAGTAGAGCACGTTCAAGGCAAGGACAAAGAAGGTGGCTTAGCTCTTGGTGGCGGCGGTGGTATGACCGATATACATGTCAACAATTTCTTTAATGCTATTAGAGGTAAAGGAAGCTTAAATGCACCTATCGATGATGCTGCATTTAGTATGGCTATGGTACATTATGGTAATGTGTCCTACCGTATTGATAAAGGATTTGATATTGATCCTAAAACAGGTAAAATGCTTGACCCTAAAGCAATGGAGCTCTGGGGTAGAGACTATGCCAAGGGTTGGGAACCAAAATTATAAGACCAAAAATGAATAGGACAAGAAGAGATTTCTTGAAGATGACTACTGTAACAGCCACAGCCTTAGGGTTGGGGCTTGTTGCATGTAAGCGTCAGGAGAAATTTAAACTAGAAGAGGTCGCCGACACGCAACGCTTAAAAGTGGGCATTGTGGGTGTTGGTACGCGAGGACGAAGTATATTAAGTGCCCTTGAGTATGTGCCTGAATTAAAAGTTGTGGCAATTTGCGATCTGTTAGATTTTCAGATGGAAACGGCCAAGAAGTATATTCATAATGAGGTCTTAACGTTTAGTGATTTTAACGATCTACTAGCGTTGAAAGATTTGGATGCTGTAATTATAGCTGTGCCATTATCAGAACATTACCGTGTTGTGATGGCCGCTTTTGATGCTAACCTACATATTCTTTGCGAAAAAGCCTTGGCTTATGATATAGCACAGTGTCAGGAAATAAAGCAGCGAGGTGATGCAAGTAATAAGTTGTTTCAGGTATCTTATCAATATCAATTACATCCTGTATTTACTGCTATTAAGAGTATTATAGACGAAGGTTACTGTGGTAAAATTACACGTATAGAAGCCACTTGGGACCGTAATGGAAACTGGCGTCGTAAGTTGCCTAGCCCTGAGCTAGAGCGTCAAATCAACTGGCGAATGTATAAAGAATACTCTGGGGGTTTAATGGCAGAGCTAGGATCACATCTACTCAATATGATCGATAATATACTTGGTGCGCATCCGCTTAAGGTGGTGGGTACTGGAGGTATTGACTTCTGGAAAGATGGTCGCGAAACGTTTGATAATGTACACGCCTTATTTGATTATCCTGATGGGGTAAAGGTGGGGTTTCATTCGGGCACTACTAATAAATACGAAGGTTACCAGATTAAGTTCTATGGTAAAAAAGCAACGATCGTTTGTTATGGAATGAACCGTGCAGAGATATACCCTGAGGGAGAAAGTCTAGATGAGAACTGGAAAGACAGTGTGGATAGTGTAACCGGTGCTTCGATTAAAATTATTGGCAAAGAAAATAAACGTAATATTTTACCTAAAAAAGAAGATGATATCGTTTACCCAACTGATAACCATAACTTCAATGTAACTTGGCGTTTGTATAAGAATTTCGCTGCAGCCATCAAGGGCAAAGAAAAACTGCTTCTTGGATTAGAGGATGGTTATAAAAGTGCGATTGCCGTACATATGGCTAATGATGCTATTCGTAATGAGCGAGTAGTGCGTTGGGTTCCTGAATATAACCTATAGTTTGATTTTTCTTTTTACCTATATTTAATTGTTGAAAAAATGAAGATTAATAAATTAGCATTTGCAATGTTAGGCGCTTTTCTAGTGTCAATTACAGTACTAGGTCAGCAGAAAGCTGTGAAGAATGGTACTAAGAATAAGAGTGTTCAACTGATAAATACAGAACAAGAACCAAAGATTAATTCCCGTAAATTCGTTTCGCTTTTTAATGGAGAGAATCTTGAAGGATGGACTGCTAAGCAAGGGACAATGCTATTCGAAGTCAGGGATGGTATGATAGTAGGGACTTGTAGCGAAGGTCAAAGTACTTTTCTGTGTACTGACAAAGAGTATGTAGATTTTATCTTCACCTGTGAAACCAAGTGGGAAGTAGATGGAAATACTGGCGTGCAAGTACGATCTAGAATACGAAAAGATCCTAATAGAAATGTAGTGATAGGACCTCAAGTTGAGATGGAAGACTTGGGAAAGAAAGGCCGAGGATGGTCTGGAGGTATTTATGGGCAAAATTGTGGTGGATGGTTTTATCCCCTAAAAGCGCCTGAACACAAAGAATTAAAAACGGCTATCGACCGCAGTGGATGGAATCGTATGACGGTAAAGGTTGAAGGAAATGTGTTTAAAACATGGATCAATGGCCTACCTGCCGCACACTGGATAGATGAGGAGAATGAATACCCCAAAGGTTTTATTGGTTTACAAGTACATGGCGGAAAACAAGGCACTATTTTGTGGAAAAATCTTAAAATAAAAGAGATTTAGTGCTAAAAATACGATCTTTGGCATCTTATCATAATTATAAACCGTCAGGTGTTTTTATTTATTATCTGTCATTAAATTATTATATCACATGAAGAAACTATTTTTCTTATTAATGTTTGCTCTTGTGTTGGGGTCATGTAAACAAGATGCTGAGATCTCTGGTGAACTAAAAGTTTGGCATAAAGTTACACTCACTTTCGATGGTCCAGAGAGCAGTGAAACTGCTACACCTAATCCATTTACTGATTACCGCTTGAATGTGACTTTTACGCAAGGTGATAAATCGTTTGTGGTGCCTGGTTATTTTGCTGCTGATGGTTTTGCTGCTTTTTCTTCAGCTACTGATGGTAATAAGTGGAAAGTGAATTTCTCTCCTGATGCTTCAGGAGAATGGGAATACAAGGTGTCTTTTACTAAAGGAACTGATATTGCGATTAGTGATGAGGTAGGAGAGAGCGCTCGCTATATGGATGGCGAAAAAGGAACTTTTATGGTGGCGGAATCTGATAAGACAGGTCGTGACCTTCGTGCTCAAGGTCGATTAAAGTATGTCGGTGAGCACTACCTGCAGTTTAGCCAAACGGGAAAGTATTTTATTAAGATGGGAGCAGATGCCCCCGAAAATTTATTGGCATATTACGAGATAGATGCTACTCCTAATGTAGGCAAACGACTTAAGAAATGGGCTGATCATGCTCAGGATTATAATGCAGATGCAACTCCTTATTTGTGGGGACAAGAAAAACAAAAAGGAAAAAACATCCTAGGTGCTATTAACTACCTTCACGAAGAAGGAATGAATGTTTTCTCATTTTTAACGTTCAATATAGATGGTGACGACCGCAATGTTTATCCTCATCTTCTTAATGTGGATTTGGAGGAATATGAGAAGTCAGCTAATGTTAAGAAAAACCCTAAAGACTGGGAGAAACATGTGATTCACGATCGTTTTGATGTGTCTAAAATGGATCAGTGGGAACAGATATTCTCTTATGGCGAAATGAAAGGGCTGTTTTTGCATTTCAAAACACAAGAAAACGAAAATGATCAGAAGATGGATGGTGGCGAACTGGGCCGAGAGCGTAAGTTATATTACCGTCAGCTCATAGCACATTACTCTCATCATTTGGGACTCAATTGGAATTTGGGAGAAGAGTGTACTAACACCGTGCAACAGAACGAGGATTTTGCGACTTATTTTGCCGAGAATGATCCTTATAAGAGTATTTCTGTGGTGCATACTTTTCCTAACGATCACGATAAGTATTATCAACCTATCATTGATGGGCCAAGTCATATTCAGGGTTTATCTATTCAAACCAACAAGACCGACTTTAGACGTGTACACGGAGTGGTTAATAAGTGGGTGAAAGCTTCTACTGCAGTAGGACGTAAGTTGGTAGTGGCAGTAGATGAGCCTGGTGATGCTAGACATGCTTTATTGCCTGATGTGGATGATGCAGGTCATGACACAGCAAGAGTCAATGCCCTATGGGGGACTTTAATGGCTGGTGGTTGTGGTGTAGAGTGGTATTTTGGTTACCAACATGCGCACTCAGACCTCACTTGTGAATCGTGGAGAAGCCGTGATTTCTTTTGGGATCAATGTAAAGTGGCCTTAGACTTCTTTAATGATAATGATCTACCCATTACCGAAATGGAGAACATGGATGAACTTACTGCCGACGAAAATGACTTTGTTTTTGCCAAGACTGGAGAGGTGTATCTTATCTTTTTGAAGCAGCCTGGAATCGTTGAGGTCGAATTGCCAGATATCGGTTACAATGGCTTATGGCTTAATCCTAAAACAGGCGAAGAAATCGCTTTACAAGGTGAAACGAGTAATGAAGAATTGAAATTTAAAAGTCCTTTTGAAAAGGATGCTTTATTGTATTTATATAAGTAATTTTTAAGTGTGTGAAATCACTCTTTCACTTTTTGGTGTGGGAATTAATACTCACTAAATTATTTAATAATGGCGTTGTCTTAAGTGGGATTTTGTGTAAGGCTTGTATTTCTTATAGCGCTGAATGACGATTGAAAACAGCTAATAAGTTAAAATATAAAGCCATTAAAAGATAGAAAAAATGAGTAAAAAAATCAACTGGGGTATCTTAGGTCCTGGTCGCATAGCGCAAGATTTTGCTAATGATATGTCGTTTTCTAAATTAGGAACGCTAAAAGCAGTGGCATCACGCACATTAGCCCGAGCACAGGAGTTTGCCGATAAATATGGTGCTTCTACGGCTTATGGTAGTTACGAAGAACTGTTTGATGATGAATCGATAGATATTGTTTACATCGCTGTGCCGCACGCATTTCATGCGGATATTACTATGCGAGCTTTAAAGGCTGGCAAACCTGTCTTGTGCGAAAAACCATTAACTGTCAATTTAGCACTAACTACACAACTGACCGAATTAGCACAACAAAAAGGGCTTTACCTAATGGAAGGAATGTGGACTTACTTTTTGCCTGCCATTAATAAAGCTAAGCAATGGGTCGATGAAGGGCGTATTGGTAAAATAAAACACCTGTTATGTGATTTTGGTTCGGTGCAACCTTTAGACGATAACGATAGGTGGTATAATCCTGACTTAGCTGGTGGTGTGCTTTTAGATATGGGCTGCTATAACCTCTCTCTGGCTAATTTCTTTATGGATGGGGAAATTAAAAACACCCATATTATTGCTAAGAAAGCTACGACTGGTGTGGATAAGGAGCTTCATATTACTTATGAATATGATGATGCTATTGCTACACTTATAGCTTCTTTTGTTTGCCAACTACCTAATTGCACTAAGATAGTAGGGGAGAAGGGGTATATTTCTATCCCTGACTTTTGGCGTACTAAAGCTTGTGATTTATTTCTCAACGATGGCGTTGAGGAACATTTTGTTGACACGAGTAATGGTACAGGTTTTGAGCACGAGATAGACGCTGTTTCTCAAAATCTTATTGATGGTAAGTTACAGTCGGATGTGGTGCCACATAATTATAGTCGCCAATTAGCTGGTCAGATGGATTATATACTTGAGTCAATATAGTCTGCTTGTTTCAATACCAAGACCCTTCTTTTTTATTTAGGTTCTAATTTGAGAGCTTTTGGTTGTTTCTATTTTTTTTAATAAGCTGTGGCTTAGTATAGCAACGCCCATTTTATTTAGATGCTTTTTTATGAATAATAAGAATGCAATATTCTGAATTGCTAGAACAACAAACGATGCGTTATTGTGGAGACGGATACAATACAAGTGCTCAGATTGTTGATCTAATAAATAAAACGGGGACGACCAATGGCCGTCCCTGTATTGACTAATGAAAAAGAAATTATTTGAGTCTTTGCATAGGAATTAATAACCCGATACACCTACACAAATTTTTATTTTAAAAATAAATTAACGATCGACACGTGCACTGCCACCGCCCATAATTTTTTCTACTTCGGGCAAAGTTACCATAGTGGTATCACCAGGAGTGGTCATGGCTAATGCTCCGTGAGCAGCACCATATTCCACGGCTTTCTGACCATCATTATACTCTAAGAAACCATAAACAAGTCCAGAGGCAAAACTGTCACCACCTCCTACGCGATCCATAATCTCGAGGTCAGGACGATGTGTGGCTTCATATATTTCTCCTTCGGAATAGCAAAGAGCGCCCCAAGAATTAACGGTAGCCGTTTTAACGGTACGCAAAGTAGTAGCTATCACACTAAAGTTAGGAAAAGCGTCAACGGCTGACTTGATCATATTTTTATAACCATCAAGGTCTAATTCTTTAAGATTGTCATCATTACCTTTAATTTCGAGACCAAGACAAGCGGTGAAATCTTCTTCATTACCTATCATAACGTCAACATATTTGGCTATCTCGCGGTTGACTTCTTGTGCTTTCTTCTCTCCACCAATGGCTTTCCATAATGATGGACGAAAGTTAAGGTCGTAAGATACTATAGTGCCATATTTCTTAGCTATCTTAACAGCTTCGATCACAGTATCAGCTGCTGTCTCAGAAAGAGCGGCAAAAATACCTCCTGTGTGTATCCAACGTACGCCTAGAGTTCCAAAGATATATTCCCAATCTATATCGCCTGGTTTAAGCTGTGAGGCGGCAGTGTTACCTCTATCCGAAACGCCTTTGGCACCACGTATGCCAAATCCTCGTTCGGTGAAGTTAAGACCATTGCGCACAGTGCGGCCACATCCATCATAATCAATCCATTTTACAAATTGTGTATCTACACCACCTTGTAACATAAGATCTTCGACGAGAGCTCCTACTTCATTATCGGCCAAAGCTGTTATTATTGCTGTTTTTTTGTTGAAACATTTTCTTAATCCGCGTGATACGTTGTATTCACCTCCGCCTTCCCAAGCTTGGAAATGACGTGCTGTTCGGATTCTACCTTCTCCTGGATCGAGGCGTAACATGACTTCTCCTAATGAGATACAATCGTAGGCGCATTCTGATGCTGGTTTAATATTTAATTTAGTCATCAATATAGAGTATTTAGTTTGTTAACAAATAAGAAATAGTTCTTAATAATGGATAGTTTTTACTTTTGTGTAATCGATTGCGCAAAGATATAAAATCTTGGATAATAATTAAATTATGATTGGAAAATTACAAATTTGAATTGATAAATTAAGAATTTAAAATTCATATAAGCTTTGTTTTATTGCTGATTGTTAGAAGATTAATCTTTGTTAGAATTGGGCTAGTAGTAAGAAAAATTAATTCAAATAGAATAAGAATTTATTAATGACTTTCCTGTGTTTGAACAATACTTAAAACGACATCTTTGTACTTCTAATTTTTCGAAATAGTCTTTCCCATTTTTAAATTACAAGCATAAATGGACTATTAACCTGAGTTCGATTTTAAATTCGGTCACAGTTTAAATTTTATTTGAGTAGAAATTTACACAAATTCGAGA
>CBFIII010000063.1:0-20986 GCA_965662645.1 Bacteroidales bacterium | reverse complement strand
ATAGTAGAATACAAGGTGTTTCATTCTATTAAATGATGATAGGGTATGGGCTTATTCTTTTGTTATATAGGGTTGGTGACTTTTGAGATAAAGCTTGGAAAAAGTTTATTTTGTTTGGAATATGATGTTTTGATTGTTATGGTTGTCTGGAAACGAATATCCACTTATCCTCGCTCACCCTTTTATTCCCTATGCCTTTCTTATTGTAATTTCTGATTACGGCATCCCGTTAACGGGAATGGGATCTTTCACACCATGTCCAGAATTCAAAATTAAACCTTCAGGACTCCATTGAGCAACGAGCGAAGATACCCCTTTTCCCGTTCATTGAAATTTAACGTGCTACGGGATGCCGCTTGCGGCAAGGGGTTAGGGGTGAGTGTGGGCTATTCCCCTTTGCCCGTTCATCAAATTGAATCATCTGCAAAAGACATTCTAAATCAAATATTTAGATATTAATTGATAAATAACTAAGTTTATTAATAATCGTTTGCTTTTTCAAACTAACGGCATCTTAAGTATCTAAATTCTAATCTATTAATCACTACTCCACCAACAATTTAGAATAACCATGCTTTTCAGTGCGGATGAAAAAGACGCCCGAAGACAAAGTAGAAGTATTAAAGGCATGTACGGCTTCCTGACTTAAGATTTTTTGTCCATAATTATTATATAGATCAAAAGACACCGCTTCCTGAAAATAAACCTGATTACCTCGTTTAACAGGATTAGGATAGATATTTAAAGATGGAGTCACTATTGGATTTAATCCTAGAGCATCGTTATTTGTACGCTTTGGAGTCGCTGAATACTTATTATCAAAATACATCCACACCTCAGAACCATCCGTCTGGCGACCGTAAGAGACATCTTCGTATTGCTCACCAAACGTTATATAATCCACGGTCGTAGAATCTACAGAAGTAAGGAATACACCTTCGCCATCGGCTCCTAACTTAAAGCTAGCGTGTAATACCCCGCGTTCTGATCTATCATCACACCAAATCAGTTTATAACCTTTGGCAGCAATGAGGGTTTCTGATTCTCCTTTAGGAAATTGGTATTTATAAAGTTTATCAGGATTATCTGATAAATAATACCCTGCGAGATCTACCTCTTTATCATTGGGATTATAGAGTTCTATCCAATCGGCAAAAGCATTATATTCATCGCTAATCGTAGTTTTATTTGAGGCCATGAGTTCATTTATCATCAAATCATCTACTGTATTATAATCAGGATCTACTTCAAAAACAGCAGTTAATACCGTATCCTGACTCAGGATAATTGTTATAGAGTCGCGCGTATCACCCGTTTCTTGCCAGTTAACAAAACGAAAGCCCAAACTAGGTTCTGCTATTAACGTGAGTGGCACTTGTCTGAAATACATGCCGTTCCAAGGATAAACCTCGCTCGTTACGCCATCCAAATCTTTATTTATAACTATAGAATTTAATTGGACCTGCCCCATAGCTTGATCATTCACAGCTATGCTAATATTAGCCGTATCGGTAATTGGGAACACCTGATACATATGATCAATCATCTTACGTTTTCTTTCTATGGGATAGTCATATAAAGAATTAATAATGAAGTCCCATTGATCTAATGATGGAATGCTATTGGCACGTTGTACCAAAGATGTATCGCCAGAAGGATAACGCCAACGTTCTACGTGTTCTTGCATTGCAGGAGTCATCATCGTATCAATTTCGGCTAATCGTTTTCTAAAGTTAGACAAAGAATACATCGTATTCATCTGATCCGCAAGGCGATTGATTAAGTCATATTCAAATTGCTCATTTTCTTTCAGATGACGAGCTAGGATAGTAGAGTTACCTCTTTCAGGATCAAAGACATCATCCAAAAGATTAACATTAGGATTGATGTCGGAACACGAGCCTCCAAAAACCAAATCAAAATCAAACATAAACCAACGCCATTTACCATCAAGAGGGTTGTTATACGACGTGTTTTTGTCTTCACCTTTATAACGCCAAAATTTAATGTTTGTATTGATCCAATCCACATTACCCATATATATTTCTGCAGCAAAATAACTGAGGTAATTATCAATATCTATCTGCGTTTTAACATAATCATAATTGATAGAGTTAGTCATATCATTAGTTTCCACAAAATCCCAGATATTAAAGTAATGCAGATCATCACCTGCTACACCTTGATCTAAACTTCCACTGTTACGCATCATCACGTAATCGTCATCATCTTTGCCATATTTCAGCTCTAGATACTTCTGATCAAAACGTTCTTTGATGGTATGCAATCCCCAATACTCACCATTAATAAAAACAATCACATGACGCACATGCTGAAGATCCATATCCTGGTTTTGCAATAATAAATCTGCTAAATCATCACGTGGCGCACAATCGGGTCTGTGACCAGGGCCACGCAGCATAAGGCGCTTAAACGTCTGATTCTCTTTGTCGTCGAAAAAGTCATATTTCACATCTTCATTTCCATATTCATCACGGGCATACAAACGCAAATTTTTTATTGTAGAATGGCGACCACCACCACCATGAATGCGTACTCCTAAGTCTTGATCAAACCCCAACGTACCATCATCCTCAAAATATTGAACGTTAACATGACGTTCCCAATCTACACCACTTTCTTTATAATTACCTTCTAATCCTGTAGTTCCATAGACGTAAATTCCCGTTTCATTACTAAAAAGATGCTCAGCATCAGTAGTCATAGAAATGACAGGGTAGGGATAACGTTCTTCTTTTTCAGCATTAATAAAATAGGTTGATGCTATAGTTGCAGAAGGTAATAACCCTTCTTTGTAGGCTCTTATCTTCAGTATGTTTGTTTTGTTTACAATACTATAAGGAGGCAACCAGCCGCGCGTATTAGCACGATCTTCATCATAACCTACTTGTGGATAATCAAAACTAGGGTTGGTCTTTATCATAGAAAAATAATTTGCTGCAGTACTCACATCTTCAAATAATAAAGCTGACACATAAATAGGACTGTCTTCATTGGGCACAGACCCATCTAAGGTATAACGTAATACCGTATTTTCATCAGGATGAGTCGCTGTTACAGATATAGGATCGGCATAAAACCCAGAAGGCGTATCGAGCTGCACTTTGTCTTCCACAAAACCATTATAAGCCTGATATACATTAGGTTCTCCAGGAGTTGGATGAGCAAAATACTTTAACACTGTAGCATCACTAGCAAGACGTCCATAAGTAGCATCAGCCACAAGAGGTATAGAATCAAAACTATCGAGTATTTGTCCGTTGTCATCATATAGCGTTATATTTTCGCCCTTAGTTGATAACTGAAAGTTGGCATGTAACTGACTACTTTGAGAATCTTCCTCAGAAGCAAAAACAACAAGATAACTGTATGCTGCAATCGTAACATCGGGAAAATGCCATTTCTGATCATTATCTAAATCATCGGAAAGTACATAATCTTTCAGATTAATATCTTGGTTTGTAGTGTTATAAATCTCAATCCAGTCACTATGGTTACCCATCGTATCCCGAATAGAATTGACATTGTTAGCCATTATCTCATTAATCAATAGATTTTGAGCTTGAGCACCAAAAATCCAAGTAAAAGATAACAATCCAATAAAAAGTAAACGTTTAAAAATCATATAACTATTTTTAAAAAATAAGAATCAAGACCAGCTCATTTTGACACTTTTATAAAAAAATAAGGGAAATATGACTAACTTGGATAAATCAGTAATAAATACTCATATTTTTTAATGAGACTAAAAAAATTATTAAAGGTATTTTGAAAAGGAAAAAAATTAAAGACAAATAACTAACTGATTAAATATAAAAAACTTATTTTTCTATAATATAAATCACAATTTTAAAATTTATACTGTAATATTATATGATTGTAATTGATATTATATTAAACAATATATGAATAGAATTGTTCGCAGAACGATGATAATACAAGACGATAGCTTATCTTTTTACTAGGAAAATAGAATCCTTTTTTAGGATTATTATATGGCAAAAGAAGAGTTTGATATTGGCATCAAATAAAGAGAAGAGATTTCTGGTAAAAGAGGATTTGTAATGATATCAAAACATTTGTTTTCTTAAAAGAGGATCAGGTGATGCCCAAGACTAAATAATTGTTGAAAATGTCAAAAGAGGTCGTGCTGTTGGTGTTATTATTGAAAACAATAATTTGATATGTTTTATTATCTAACTCAAGTTTTGCACTTACCACAAAGGAATACAATATCATTATTACACCCTTAGGAGAATGGCAACATAAGGAAGGAGGAATGATGGATAACAATCTATAAATAAGCACACAAACAAGAAACACAGACCTGCTTCTATGCCTATTTTTCTATTCTTCCATACTATCTAAAGGCATCATGTTATAATTAGCTTTAGCCAAAATTTCGACTAATCATTTTAATTATAGCATCGAAACTTTTCTTCTTCATGATTTTTATATTATTAAATTTGACAATAAATTAAACATTTTATGGTTAATATTGTTAACATAAATATGATAGCTTAATCAAGACGATAAAAAGATGTTTTCACTAGGAAGATAGAATTCTTTTTATGTGATTATAATGTCGATGAAAATTATTTATAATTTGTTAGTTTTGTAATAAAAAAAACGCATCTAAATAACTAAATATAAACCTTGTGTATTATGGTTGCATAATATTATGAAAATGCAAACAAGCACACAAGAAGAAAGAGAAAGAATGACTCAAGAAGATGCCGCAAATGAAATAATAGTCGTAGCCATTATTATAAACTAAAAAGCACAAAAAGTAATAAATAATTTTTTCATACGATACAGACTCAACCAACTCTAGCAAGACTCTTTAATAAAGAAGAAGCAGTAAAACTGGAGACAAAAATATTTGCCTAAAAATGATGAAAACCAAAACTGAACTTTTAGATTTATTTGAAAAATACTTATCTGACCCAGTATCTTTTTCAGATCAGATTGATGATTTTAAAAAAAATGATCCAGCTTTAGCTGAGCGTTTTTCAAAATTCTCATCAATTTTAGAGGAGAAATATATTAAAACAAATTTTTTAGATGAGACATTGAGTAAGATAAATGAACAACTCTTACAATACGCGCAAAATAATTTTTCTTACAAAACAGATCCTACCACGAAATGCGATAGTGTTGATAGTTTAATCTCTTCTATGAATAGCTTAGGAGAAGAGATTAACAATTCTACTGTATCACGTCATTATTTTACGGATATTTTTAATGCTATTCCGGACTATGTTCTTATCGTTAATAATCAAGGAATTATAGAAAATTGTAATCATTCATTTTCTAAGCTCTACAACGATAAAAGAGAAAGTGTTATAAACCATAGTATCTGTGAGCTTTTTAAAGAAGATTATTCGTATAAGGAATTGTTAGAAAAAATAGAAGAACGCACTCATATTATGCAAATCTATCTGGATAATAACATGCTTACACCTGTTAGTATTAAATTGGCCAATCTTAATAACAGTGCAAATAAAGATAACTGTAAAGTTTTTATTTTTAGAGATATATCTCAAATATTAGGGTATCAACAAAAAATAGAAAAATCCCTTAAAGATGCTCAAGAAAGTGACTACTTAAAATTAGCCTTCTTAACCAATATGAGTCATGAAATTAGGACTCCGATGAATGGTATATTAGGTTTTACGGAACTCCTTAAAACAGGTAAATTTTCGAAAGAAAAGGAACTAAAATTTATTGATATTATTCAACAGAGTAGTAACCGTATGTTAAACACAGTCAGTGACATCATAGATGTTTCTAGAATACAAGCAGGTCAAATGACGGTGATCAAGAAAGAACTGAATATCGTTGACGAAATTTATAATCTTTTTGAATCCTTTAGTGATGAAATCGGGAAAAAGGGTTTAAATCTGCGTTACGAATGCAAAATTAAGAAAGAACAAGGCATTATATTATGCGATAAGAGTAAAATGTCTTCTATCCTTACCCATCTTATTAAAAATGCGATCAAATTCACGGATACAGGAGATATTACAATCACCTGTGATAAGGAAGATAACTCTTTTGTTTGTTCCGTAAAGGATACAGGTATTGGAATCCCTAAAAACCGTCAAGAGGCTATCTTTGATCCTTTTGTTCATGCTGACATTAAGAATATAAGAGCTTTTCAAGGTTGTGGTTTAGGTTTAACGATTACCCAATCTTATATAAAAATGCTTAATGGTAGTCTTCATATAGATTCTGATGAAGGTAAAGGATCTACATTTACTTTTAGGATACCTTGGCAAATGCCTAAACTAGAATCAGATAACAATGAAGTGATAAAGGTTACGTCGATTAAAGATAAAAAATGGAATATACTTATAGTTGAAGATGAGACTGTTAATTATCAATATTTAGTTCAAGTATTAGATGAAATATCACAACAAATACATTGGGCAAAAAATGGTATTGAAGCCATAAACTACATCAAAACAAACCGTGATATCAATTTGGTATTAATGGATATTAAAATGCCTGTAATGGGAGGATATGAAGCAACTCGCGAAATTAGAAAGATAGATCCTGACCTACTAATAATAGCACAAACAGCTTATGCACTACCCGAAGATAGAAAAAGAGCAATAGAAGCGGGGTGTGACGATTATATAAGTAAACCTATAAATCGAAAAGAACTTCTTTCACTCTTAAATAAACATGCGACTTTATAATATAAAACCGTCTGTTCGCTCTTTATTTACAAAATGTTGCATTTCATCATAAAAGCTAAAGAAATAAGTTTCTAATAATTGTTCATTTGTCATAAGAATTTCACGAAACAACAAAGTATGATCGGGTAAAGATGTATAACGTGACATCAAACGAATAGCTTCTGTAATACCAGATAAGGTAGCATAACTCTGTAAACGTTGTGCTGCTTTCATTTTAGGTAAAAACTCTTGTATTCTATGGGGTAATATTTTATAATTTTCAAATAAGTTAGCATAAACTTGTTCTGCAAATACATCCAAAGTAAGATCACAATACAAATGCCAATTTTTAGCTAAAAGGTAGTCAAATACCATATCAACAATAACCCCAGCATACAAACCATAGGTTTCAAGAAAAGGTTTCTTACAGCATTTAAGCACCGCATGGGTATCAGTAAAAGTATCAATATGACGGTGCAAAATAATACCTTGTGCTATTTCTTTGTCATAATTCTGGTACCCTTTACCTTTGACGTAATCCCCCATAAAATTACCAACCATTTCAGAACGGTAAGGATAGGAGAGATGTTGATGTGCTAAAAAATTCATAGATCTTAATGCTAAATACCGTTTATGACTCCTACACTTTGTAATAAATGTTTAAATTCGGATAGAATCATCGCCGTAGCACCCCAAATATAATCGTCACTCAACTGATAAATAGGAGCTGTTATTGTGTAACCTTGACTGTTCATTGTCTTTTCTTGTAGTGCTTTATCTTGCCACAACACCTCTAGGGGGAATTCTATGATATGCTTAACTTCATATTTATCTGCAGAAAACAAAGGCTCTTCATCCAACAGTGCAATAAATGGGTGCACGATATAATTACTGATAGGAATCGTAATTGGCGTTAAGTTTCCTAAAACACACGCTTCATTAACTTGTACACCAATTTCTTCATAAGTCTCTCGTAAAGCGGTTTCCCTTAAATCAACATCTAACATCTCTTTTTTGCCTCCTGGAAAACTCACCTGATCGCTGTGTTGTCCCTGATAGGTATGGCGCCTAATAAGCGGCATATACCATTTGCCATTTTTAGGATACAAGAGTAATAAAACGGCAGATAGTCGGGGAGAATGAGCATAACTAACACTCTGAGGATTACGTGATGAAGGCGCCATTAATTCTTGTGCATCCTTTCCAGGCAATGCATGTTTAAGCCTTTTTTCTAGGCGGTTATATAAACTGACATCTTTCATAAAAAAAAGCGGAATCTTCATACGAATATCCGCTTATAATCAATAAATACAATAATTATATTATAATCCTAATGATTTGACCCAAGCAGCTAAGCGCTGGTCAGTCATATCAGCTTGAGTATCTTCATCTATAGGCAAACCAATAAACTGACCATCCACTAAAGCTTCTGAAGCATAAAACTCGTAACCTTTGTTTTCACAAAAACCAACTAACTCAGCACCTGCGGCAGTAAGAACGTCAGCCATAGATTTTAAACTATCTACAAAATGAGAAGGATATAACACTTGATTACCTAATCCAAAGAGAGCTACCTTCTTTCCTTTCAAATTATAACCCTTCTCTTTTAATTCTGCCACAAAAAGAGACCAAGGGTCTTTATAAAGCTCATTCTTCCAATGATCAGCACCTACAGTAGAACCGCCAATAATTAACAAATCAGCATCGTTAACACGTGTATAATCTAAGGATTCTACTGCTTCTCCTTGTAGTCCTAATAGTTTTTCTAATTTCTGAGCAACACGATCTACATTGCCTCCTTTAGGCCAAAAAATAAGTTGTACATTCATAATATTTGGTTTTAATCCCACATTGTGGGTTTAATTCTCAGCAGCTTGCTGCGAATTAAAAAGTGTTTTGAATTGATACTCCGTCTGCTTGCAGCGGAGTAGTTCATTATTTTACATTCTCACATTGTCAAAGGTAAGAAAATCAGTCTAAATCAACAATACAATCTTCTCATTAATATAGATGATTTTAATCCCACATTGTGGAGTTAATTCTCTGTAGCTTGCTGCGAATAATAAAATATTCTTCAACTCAATGCCTCGTGAACTTACTCTGAGGTTGTTGACTTATTCCTTTTACTTTACCTTAGCAGATAATACCAACTCTTTACGTTCTGTTATTACTTTATTATCAGGAGTCATTATTTCCACATAAATAATATAAGGACCTATGGGGCAACGGCTACCATCAGCATCAGTACCATCCCAATGAATCACAGGAAAAGATCCTATCAAATCATTTTCGAGCAAATCGCAAATATGAATAGCACGCTGATTAAATATACTCACTTTCACTGAGCTTCCTTCATATTTTCCCGCTATACTAATACTCGCTACATCATCTATGCCATCACCATCGGGTGTTATGACTTCAGGATCTATTTGTACGTTACTTGTGAGTTCTAAAACATCTTCTTGCTGAGAATTCTCCATCCCTGGAGTACCGTAATTATATAACGAAGAGGCTGATCGCCAATTGTCAGATAACATAGCACTCACATTCTTATTCAAGCGTTCTAAAGCTACTCCCTTAGTATTATTAAGTAATGAAGAATGCCAAGACTCATCATAAATCATTTCATCAATAACAGTAGCCGCTGGGTTAAGTAAACCCCAATGCCCAGAAGTATTGTTTAATGATGGAAAACTAGAAATACTTAATACATTTTCGGTATTACCATATTGTTCTAACCATTGTGTTTTGTCTGCAATTAATACCAGATAAGTCTCAGGCATAAACAAAAGAGGTTCATCACTCAATTTAGAACCCGCATCCCAATCCGATGAAGAATCAAATTTTGAAAGCGTTAATCTTGAAAGATCCAAAGGGTAGGGCTTTGTATTATATAACTCAATATATTCAGCACCATCAGTAATAGGATTAAACATAATCTCATTAAAAACGACATCACCAGAATTGGCATCACTACAGGATGCTATATTAAACGTTGTACTTTCCATGGTGTTAGCACTCATATCTTGCACATCAGAAACCGTTAATTCATATAATTGATTAATTTCTAGAGGTGTTTTTAAATGTAATTTTACTTCATCCACCACAGGGATATCGTTCAAGGACAATACCGAATCGATAATATAGCCGTCAGAAATAGCAAAAAATCGAGCGTCTAATAACGAATCTGTAAATAACAACTCACTAAATTTCAAGTATATCCATTGCTCATCCATAGCATAAGCACTGAGCACAGTAGGGATGATAGTATCCGGTTGATAAGCTTCTACACAATTATTAGTACTAGGAGTTCCTCCATTAGTAGAACAGCTACTCATCCAATTGCCTTGCTGTGTAGGGTTTTGCAAATCAATACGTTCTAAAGAAAAACCACCATCGGCATGAAAAGCATCATTATGCCAATCTTTGGTATAACTGATATAATCGATCAAGGTATTATCCTTACTTCTTAGTTGCAAAGACATCGCTTCATTAAGCAATGAAGGAAAGGAAGTTAGCGGTATTTTATTTAAAGTAGAGGAAAACTCAGCAAGCGCCTTTTCTGAACCAATAATTACAAAACCAAAGGGCGCAATTTCTGTCACTGGAAAATAATATTTTTTTTCATCACGTTGTAAATACCAATCTTCCATAGAGATGGTATAGGACGTGTTATTAAATAATTCGAGGTATTCTTGCTCGGGCAATCCATTGACAACAGGCGAGGGGTCGGCCATTATTTCACTGAAAACAAGATCTTGAAAACGAGGATGAACCCACGTTATTTCTTGTGAAAAAGAAGTCAGAGCGTCACCATTGATATCTTCAATGTTTTCAATTGTAAGAAGACGCGATTGGCGTTCTTCAAGAGGACTTGCAAACAAAGCAAGATACCCATTAGCATCAAAAATCACTTTGTCAGGATGAAGACCATTAAGCGTAATATTTTGAGTGCTGATACTACTCGGAATTTTATTGAGTGTAAAATACAAACTATCTGCACTTTGCATAGATGCAAATAAAACCTCAAAAGGTGTATATGAAAGCTTTACCGTAGTTTTTAATGTGTTATTAGCACTATCCTCCACCTCTAATTCTAAGATAAAACTATCACGAGAAGGAAAATCATCAGCAAAACGCACCATACTACAAATGCTATCCAACTGCTCTACAGGAGATTTGGACTGATAAAGAAAAGAAGCAGATTTTAAAGGTTCATTAAAACAAAACTTCACTGTATTATGAGTCAGTACAAGCACAGAATCAAGACGAGGTGCATCCATATCCACATAAGGTTTTCCAGACCTTAAAAAATGTGTATAGGAAAAAAGATCTGCACGGGTCTTGGAATAGATAGAATATATACCAAAATAAGAAGATAAGTTATAAGTAGAATCAATAATTTCTCCTTCTTTAATATAAGTTTCATCATCTATTTTTGAAAAAAGTTGCCATAAGCCATCGTTATATTCTACTTTTATCCTTACCGAAACCTTACTCAGATCTACACGATCATCAAGACCATCAATAATCTTTTTATTTATCGAAATATCACCATCTTGTCGGAACAATGAAATTTCATCATCTGTTCCTCCAATTTTTACAAAATACCCATTACCTTGTAAATTAGCATTTTCTGATTTAATATAAACACAGGCATAATTACTAATAGAAGGATTAAAACCCATATTTACTGTAAATTCCCACTGAGCACTGTCAACAATATCAGAAGGGATTGATAAATAAGCAGAACCAGCTATGGTATCATTTAATTGTATTGAATCGGTCAATAGCTTATAGCGATCCACATCACCTTGCCATTGTCCATAAAGACTATAAAAAACAAAGAAGTACAGGAGGGTCAGTCGAAATTTCATAAGTTTATAACTTTAGTCACACAAATATAGATTCTATTCTTTAATTACCACTAAAGAAGCGGATTTTTTCATCATAAATGAATAACTCCACAATAAGCAGACGGAATTTCGAGTTAGAAAGCACTTTGTAATTTGTAACAAGTTACGAAGCCTAAAACCCGCCATGTGAGATTTAACACCTACGAACGCCATCTTATTAACCAAAATTGTAGAAATTAATAGTATTCTAGACCATAGATACAAGAAGTAATTCCATATATTTGTATAATGTGTAAGAAATGAATTATTTTGCAAATAAATAATTATAATAAGCACTATCATCAGATAACCTTATAGATAAAAAAGAAAACAAATTAGCGTGTTATTAAGCAATTAAAACAATGATTACTAGTTACTTTTATATAACTTATCTGATTATACAATATAAAATCACATCACCATGAAAAGTAGTATTTCAAAAAATATTAATATAAGAAATAAACGGGCTAGTTTTGATTTTGAGCTCATTGAAAAATATAATTCAGGCATTGTATTGGCTGGTACCGAAATTAAATCAATTAGAATGGGAAAGGCCAGTTTAGTAGATTCCTATTGTTATTTTGTTGATGGTGAATTATGGCTTAAAAATATGAACATCACTGAATATAAGGATGGAACTTATAATAACCATATTGAACGTCGCGAACGTAAGTTGTTATTACAGCGCAAAGAACTCAACAAAATTGAACGCAAAGTAAAAGAAACAGGACTTTCTATTATTCCCACACGTCTATTCATTAACGACAGAGGTTTTGCTAAGTTACAAATAGCATTAGCTAAAGGTAAAAAACAGTTTGACAAACGTCAATCGTTGAGAGATAAAGATGATAAACGCCAGATGGACCGTAATAAAATGCATTAATGCACACTATTCCTTTTCTTGAAACAGATAAAACACATCCATTAAACTTCTCTATGTCAATATGATGACTGACACCTATAATAGTATAACAACAACAGGAGAGGGGCTTTACAAAGAAAAAGGAAGTAAATTTTTAGCTTTTGCTTACCCTGTAAAAAAAGAAACAGAGGTAAAAGACATCTTAGAGCATTTTCATAAAGAATACCACAATGCGCGGCATATTTGCTATGCCTATAAAATGGGCTATGACGAGAATGCACCATTTCGCATGAATGATGATGGAGAACCCTCAGGTACAGCAGGAAAACCCATTTACGGCCAACTATTATCACACGAATTAACCGATATTTTAATTGTAGTAGTCCGTTATTTTGGAGGAACAAAATTGGGTGTTAGCGGACTGATTAATGCCTATAAATCAGCCTCAAATGATGCTATAGAAAATACCGAGATCATAGAAATGATACGCACAGAACCTGTAAGTATCACTTATGATTTTTCTTTAACTAATGTGGTCATGCGCCTTGTAAAAGATCACCAACTAAGCATTATTGATCAACAATACGATAATGCTTGTCATCTTACCGTGATGGTTCGTTTAAGTGAATTAGAACACCTTAAAACAACTTTTAGAAATGTTTATGGTATTCAGCTCACATCAGACGAAGCAACAAAAGATTAATATTATTCTATGAAATGTCGTTCAAACTGCGGTGCTTGCTGTATCGTTCCATCTATTAGTTCACCAATACCTGGTATGCCTAACGGAAAACCTGCTGGAGTACCTTGCATACATTTAGATGATCAGATGCGTTGCAAAATTTTTAATCATCCAGATCGTCCCGCAACGTGCCATAATTACAAAGCAGAAATAGCATTTTGTGGAAACACCCGTGAGGAAGCTTTTAAGATTCTAGACCAACTGGAGAACGAATAAGGTTTATTGAATTCTCAATGGATTAAAGATTCCCAATACCTGATATGACTAACGGTAAACCCGCTGGAGTACCTTGCATACATTTAGATGATCAGATGCGTTGCAAAATTTTCAATCATCCAGATCGTCCCGTAACGTGCTATAATTACAAAGCAGAAATACAATTTTGTGGAAATACCCGTGAGGAAGCTTTTAAGATTCTCGACCAACTGGAGAACGGATAAGGTTTATTGAATTCTCAATGGATTAAAGATTTATTCGATTCTTACTTTATCTTATATATTTTCTATATATCCATTTGTCCTATAATTTACGTTATGTAAAATAGGATATTCTAAAAAAAAGGGAACAAAAATTATGCTCCCTTTTTTATATAAGTTAAATAAGCTCTATTAAAGTTCTTCTAAAGATTTAATCTTAGCTAATAATGCTTCATATTTTTTATTAATCTCAACATCATCACTCAAACGATAATAAACAGGACGCAAAGCGTTAAGAGTTTCCAAATCATCAGGTTTTACTTCCAAACAAGCTTCAAAATAAGGCACACAATCTTTAAACTTCATTTTCGCCTCATTCGCTATTTCATTTGATTTTTTGAGATCATCTAAAGCTATTTCATTAGCTGCATTAGAAGCTTCAACTGCATTATTATAGAAGATAACCGCTAAATTATAGTTCGCATTGTATTTTTCTAGATCAGTAGCAGCTGTTTCTAAAGCCTTTTTATAAGCCATAATAGCTTCCTCTACTTTACCAGACTGATCAAGGAAAGTACCTTTGGTAAACCAAAAAGAAGAATTCTCAGGATCACTCTCCAAAGCTAAATTAATATACTTCATACCTTCTTCTAAATCATTTGTATTGATATAGTATAATACCAATTCACGTAAAAAAGTAGCATCTTCAGGATATTTATTAAAACCATCTTTCAAAATTTTAATCATATTTACAGAATCACCTGCTTCACGGTACTGAAGTAACATCACAGTATGAGGTGTTGATTCACCATAACCATAATCAATACATTGTAACATATACTTTGAAGTCTTCTCTTTTTCTCCACCATAATAAGCAGAAATAGCGGTATGGAAAAGAATAGCAGTATCCATTTGAGCTGTTTTACCCTCTTCAAGATAAGAAGGCATTTTATCAATAGCTAATACATTCTCAAAACATCTCATTGCTAAAGAATAATTCTTGTTGTTATAAGCAATAGCACCACAGTTTTGGATATCTAAACGCAAAAGAGTTAAATCTTTTTTAATTTCATCTTTGAATTTATTAATGCCTTTTCCTTTAGCATTACCCTTCATATCTAATTCTTCAGCTTTTTTAATAGCATCAATGGCTACGAAAAGACTTACACTATCGGTATTATCTTTTGCGTATTTAGCACGAAAAACTCGCTCTTTAACAATATAAGTTTTAGGATAATTAACTGTTTTTTCATTTTTTTCAGCTGCTAATATTTTTTCCATTGCTTTAGCCAAATCTGGTTTATCCAATGTTAATTCATAATCAGCGGAAGAAACATTTCCTTTTTGCGCACTTAGTGTAAATGCAATAGCTAAAAGTGCAATAATTGATACGATTCTAGTTTTCATATTGTGTTAATTGATATAAATAATAATTAATGGTTCTTTTTCTCATATAGAATTGCAAAAGTATATCTTTTTACTCTATTCTAAAATAGAATACAACTCATTTAATTTAAAAATTGTGGGAATTGATGCATCTGGAGCTGCTTTTCCATCATATGAGAAAAATACAGCATCTAGACCAAAATTAATAGCTCCCTGAATATCACTCTCCCAACTATCACCAATCACTAAACTTTCCTTTTTACGAGCATTTACATTTTTTAATGCGTGTTCAAAAAATCGACGATCTGGTTTTTGTATTTTTATTTCTTCAGATAAAGTAATACCCTTAAAAAAGGGACGTAAACCTGTCAATTCTAATTTACGATATTGTGCTTCTATAAATCCGTTTGACACAATATGTAACTGATAAGTGCGCGATAAATTTTGAATTAATTCTTTGGCGCCTTCCACTAAAGTGTCATTTTCGGTACACTTAATGACGAAAGTATCACCCATAAATCGTGCCAAATGTTCATCATCTATGTTTTTTTTTGCTAATGTCTCTTCAAAACGTCCATATTTAACTGCATTTTTAGTGATTTTATGCGCACGGTAGTCGGCCCATAAACGTTCGTTTACAACTTCATAATGGCGCAAGAAATCTTCATAATTCTTAAAATCAGAATTTTTGAGATGATGGTCATATAATTCTTTCAAAACAATTCTCTCCGAAGCCGTAAAATCAAAGAGCGTATTATCTAAGTCAAAAAATAAATGTTTGTATTTGTGCATAAAATATTAACGAGTTATCTACAAAAGCCTTTATAAACGCCAAAGATATAGGATATTTTATCATCTTTGCATTAAAATAAAATGACAATGTTTAGAGATTTTATCAATTCATTATCAATCACAGAGTTAGTCTTGTGGATAGTTTTTTTAACTGTTGTGGTATTACAACTAGTTTACTGGTTATTATCATACCGTAAATTACTTTTATATAAATCACCTCAAAGTAAAGTAATTGAAGGACGCATATTACCTCCTGTATCCGTTATTATTTGTGCTAAAAATGAAGCTGAGAACCTAACAAATTTTCTGCCGCTAATCCTTCAACAGGATTATCCTCAATTTCAGGTCGTGGTAGTCAATGACTGTTCCGATGATTCGAGTGAAGAAATCTTAGAACAGCTCAAAAAAAAACATTCACATTTAGACTTCACGACTATTAAGAAAGACCCTATCTATCGTCATGGCAAGAAATTAGCCATATCTTTAGGTATAAAAGCATCTAAATATGATCATTTAGTGTTTACAGATGCCGATTGTATTCCTAATAGTAAAGTATGGTTACAATCCATATCCATGCATTTTTCAAAAGAAAAAAAGATTGTTTTGGGGACTAGTCCTTACACCCCTCAAAAGGGGTTGCTTGGTCAAGTTATTGCCTACGAAACACTTCAAACAGCCATTGGTTATATCTCGAGTGCAATGCGTGGAGCGGCTTATATGGGATTAGGTCGTAATATGGCTTATACCAAAGAGTTGTTTTATGAAAATAAGGGATTCTCAGGTCATACTCATCTCCTATCTGGTGATGATGATTTATTTATTAACAAGGCAGCGACTAAAACAAATGTAGCTGTTGAATTATCAAAAGAATCCATTATGACAACGCTTCCCAAAAAACAGTGGAGCGGATGGTTCAAGCAAAAGAAACGTCATATGACCACTGGACCTTTGTACAAAAGAAAACATAAAATACGTTTTGCATTTGAAGGAGCATTAGGTTTTTTCTTTTACGCTTTGCTTGTCGTACTTGTGGTGTTTAACTGTTGTCCTTTACTCATACTTGGTGTTTTTGTATTACGTTTTTTATTAAAAAATAGCATTTACGCTATAGCAGCAAAAAAATTAAATTTTCAAAAGAGTTATTTTATACAGAGCTTATGGCTCGATTTTTTAGTGCCTTTTTTAAGAACGTCTGCATTTGTAATCACCAGAATTAAGCCTCAAAAATTCACATGGCGATAAAGAAGGAGTCTCCGCAAGCCATATTAGATAAAGCCATTATTCGTAGAGTATTAAATGGTGATTCAGATGCTTTCCAGCAATTGATGGACAGGTATTATGACATCATTTATTATACCTTATTAAAAATGGTATATTCTAAAAAAGAAGCCGATGAATTAACTTCGGAAGTCTTTGGAAAAGCGTATCAAAATCTCGCTTCTTATTCTGAAGAATATGCTTTTAGCACATGGCTTTTTACTATTGCCAGTAATCGGGGAATCGATTTTTTACGTCGTAAAAAAAAGAATATGGTAGCCATAGATGAAGATCAGAAAGGAGATTACGAAACGGTAGTCTTAGCTACTGATAGTTATTCTCATCCTGATGAAATACTCATAAAACAACAAAAAGCGGGTGAGTTGAGAGCTTTAGTGGACGAATTAAAGCCTTTTTGGCAACAGCTTATTGATATGCGGTATTACAAAGAACTGTCTTACGAAGAAATAGCAGATCAATTGGATATGCCTATGGGAACTATAAAAAGCCAACTGCATCGCGCCAAGCAAAAACTCATTAAAATTGCAGAAAAAAATCATATTAGTGAATAAAGAAACAATTCACGATTTAATCTGTTGAGTAAATAAGATTAATTATATAATACTAGAGTAATGAATAATATTTCGATGGTTGACCTTAAGCGTCAATACCAAAACATAAAAGAAGAAGTTGATATCGCCATTCAAGAAGTCATAGATTCTACGTCATTTATACGTGGAAATATTGTTAAGACTTTTGAGAAAAACCTATCAGAATACACGGGGGTAAAACACGTTATTGGATGTGGAAATGGTACTGATGCTTTGCAAATAGCCTGTATGGCTTTGGGTCTTAAAGAAGGTGATGAAATCATCGTTCCTTCATTTACGTTTGTTGCTTCTGCCGAAATTATTGCCTTGTTAAAGTTAAGTCCCGTCTTTGTAGATGTAGATTATGACACGTGTAACATCTCTATAGATGCGGTGAAAAAAGCCATTACACCTCAAACAAAAGCTATCATTCCTGTTCATTTGTTCGGACAATGTGCTAATATGACAGCCTTAAGTCAACTCGCAAAAGAACACCACCTTTATTTGATAGAAGATGCTTGTCAGGCCTTAGGATCACACTATACTTTGAACGGAGAAACGCACAGCGCCGTTGGCATGTCCGACATTGCTTGCACCTCTTTCTTTCCATCAAAAAACTTAGGTTGTTATGGTGATGGTGGTGCTTTATTTACCAACGATGATGAATTAGCAGCTAAGATACGACAGATTGCAAATCACGGATCAAGAGTAAGATATCATCATGATATAGTCGGTGTTAATAGCCGGTTAGACACTATTCAAGCTGCTATTTTGGATGTAAAACTCCCCCATCTTGACGACTATTGCAAAGCAAGACAGACTGTAGCACAAAAATACAATACCGCCTTTTCTGATATAGAAGAATTGGATACGCCTATTACCATAGCAGAATCAACACATGTTTACCACCAATATACCTTGAAAGTAAAAAATGGTAAACGTGAAGATTTAAAGGCTTATTTAGAGGAACATAATGTGCCAGCGATGATCTATTACCCCATACCGCTACACTTACAAAAAGCGTATGCTGGGACTAAATACATCACAACAACTGATGATACAAGTGCTCAATTATCAGCTTGTGTGCTTTCTCTTCCTATTCATACTGAAATGACTGAAGACGAAAACACCTATATCATTGAAACGGTAAAAGCTTTTTTTGCTTAATAGTTATAAAGTCGAAAATCGTATCCCGAGATCATTCATATAAATGGTTTCGGGACGATTGAGACACAATGGGCGACCGTAATAATCGCTGACCTCCAAGTCTAATTCATTAAAGATACATACCGTAGCGGCATAATCCCAGATACAACCTCCACCTTGGGTTTTCTTAGGCAAGGCAAAATAATAAGCGGGACTTTTCAGCAAACACCAGATAGCATTCATAATAGCACCACCATGAGACGTCAGATGACAATCGGCATAATTAGCAGCTGATATTTCTGTCTTAATGTCTGCTATGATCTGATTAAAATTAGGATTTTTGATCAAACTACGGTGATGAAATAGGTTTAAGTCTTTCTTTTCCTCATTGCTAGACTTCAAAAGAAAGACTTCTCCATTGCAGAAAACACCCCCACCCTTTACCGCAGAATAACATGCCTTGGTACGTGGATTATACACCACGCCTATATGAGGAATGCCAGCTTTATTAATAAGAGCAATAGCTACCGCATAACCATCTCTGTCTTCAATAAATGGTAATGTACCATCAAGAGGATCGATACACCAAAAGAAGTCCTTCTCTAAGCGTGAGCCGTCATCTTCATCTTCCTCGGCCAACAAGCCCAAATCATAATGCATCCTACTGTTTGCAAGACGTGCAAGTATCATGGACTGACTTGCACGATCAACTTCCGTCACCACTTGTGAAGCCACGCTGCTTCCAGCTGATTTATGATTTACGTCTTGTGGTCTGTGCTGTGCAATATACTCACCAGCAGCTTTCGCTGTTTCTACTGCCAAGCTATGTAGTTTCTTAATTATCTGACTATTTAATTCCACAATCGTAATGTTATGTTAAGCTTTCTATCACTTTACGGGTTACTTTTTCACTGTATGAATTTATTTTCCAATGTCCAGGACTCCATCCTTTAAGAAAACGATGAAAGTCGGCCCACGCCAAATAATAGAGTGGCCGCCATTCCTGCTCTAGTGCTCTTGCATCCAACTCTGGATGTTCTTTTGTGAGCGCCTTTCTTAATGCTGAAAAGTAAACATCTAACAATTCCGATTCGTAAAACTCACAATCCTCTTCATTAAGGCAACTACCAATAAAATAAGCCACATCCTTCATACCACAACCGCCTCCTACATATTGAAAGTCAACAGCAGCAACTTTTACAGCGCCATGTTTGTCTTTACCAAAACAGAAATTAGCTAATTTAGCATCACCATGAACAAAAGTCTTAAAATGCGATTTTGAAAGCCTATCGTCAATAGCTAGAGCGGCTTGCTTTAATGGAATATCTTTCAGCTCTTCTAATTCTTCAGGACGCGTTTGTAAATGCCAATAGGTTCCACTTGCCCACAAATTATCAGGTGATTGATGCATAAATTTGGCATGAAAATGGGCCAACCAGCTCAAGCAAATATGGATATCTTCCCTGCTTACCGATGTACGTCGTTCAGCATAACCACTATTATCCAAATCCTCCATGACCATCAATACCTCATTGTTATAATGTTCTAGCGCCAAACAATGAGGCGTACGACAACCGGTATCACAAAGCTGATTATAGTTTTGATACCAAGCTGTTTCTACTTCATAAGAATGCACTTTTCGGTTATGAGAAATATCAGTATTCCAGCCACGCGGATGATTCTTTTGTTGCGGCAAGCGGACATGTTTGACAATAACACGCTGTAAATTGGGGATTTTAGAATCGTTGACTTGATAACGTTCTATTTCGCCATAACCACTCCAAAGCTCTTGAATCACCTCTATGCGTTTTACCGTATGCGCTTGCACAGCTTGAAGTAATGTGGCTTGTAAATGGGAATTCATATATTAAACAGTATAGTAATGTAAAAAGTTAAATGAAGAAATTAAAGCATTCTGCATAATAATCAGACATATACTTCATTGAAAAACATTTTGTTTCTATGTCATTTTGTGTGGGTAATATATTTCTACTCGTATTTATTACTCAACAAAATATACAATATTCTTTTTTTTCGTTTAGGGCTTTGACAGCCCCATACCCTAGTCGTTCATTTTGGCATGATCCAAAACGAACCAAAAAATCTAGCTAAAATCAAACACACAGGCAGCTAACACACATGCTTACCCTATGCCTCTGCCTACGCAGATGAGCCGCTGCTCATTTTAGCTTCCCA
>CBFIII010000062.1:0-21233 GCA_965662645.1 Bacteroidales bacterium | reverse complement strand
TTGGCTCCCTGATAAACGATAGGGTTAGCCGAAGCACAAAACGTAAATGACGAACACAACACTTCATTGCCTGCTTTTACCCCTAAAATAATAAGTGCTAAATGAATCCCTGCCGTACCCGAAGATAAAGCAACACACTGCTTAGCTCCTGTATATTTACATAAACTCTTCTCAAATTCTTCGACATTATGTCCTAGTGGGGCAATGTAATTACTTTCAAAAGCATCATCGATATACTTTCGTTCATTTCCTCCCATGTGGGGTGGAGAAAGGAAAATTCTATTATTCATAGCTCAAATATTTTTTTCTGACATATAGATAAAACTTATAAATTTATCATTTAATCGTTTTACGTAAACAAAAGTATTACTATTCAAGGTAAAACACAAGCATTACAACCTTTATTGATGAACAACAAAAACATTATAATCAATTAGCTATATTTTACACAAAAGAATAAACAATTTGTTAAACTAATACTTATGAGTGAGCGTTTGATAAATAATCTTCAGATCTTCTTTAATGGACTGTTGCTTGTGGTAAGCGAGGTTTATCTTTACTTTATCGGGAAAAATCACTTCATCATTATACTGCTGCGGATTGTCCACTGTGGCTAGTAGCTCTTCTTCGTTGGCATATTTCAGGGAAGCGGGGCCTGTAATGCCTGGGCGCAATTCCAGTACCAAACGGTCGTCGCCTTTCAGTAAATCGGCATAGCCGGGCACATCGGGGCGTGGACCTACAAGGCTCATATCACCTATGAGTATGTTCCACAACTCTGGTAACTCATCCAACTTATAACGACGCAGCTTAGCCCCTAATGGCGTGATGCGCATCTCCCCAGCTACCGATACCGAACTGCCCCCATGACCTGCACTCATAGAACGGAATTTATACATCGTGAAGAGTTGACCGTAGCGCCCTACCCGCTTTTGCTGGAAGATGGGTGAACCATCGGGCATCTTGATAAAAATGAGAACATAAACCACCAACAGTACTGGTGATAGTAATATTAGGGCTATAAATGATAGTGTAAAATCGAATATGCGTTTCATAAGTTATTGCGGCGTTTAATAATCCAACGTTTAAAAAATGGATCATCTATTTCATATAAAGTATCAATGCGAGTAATATAAGACCGCATTAACAAACGTTTTATGGCACTTAATAAGGTACTTGTAGAACTTATCTCTGAAAGTTCTGCAAAACCCGAGGAATATGGCTGTTTATTATCTAAAGCTAAAGCAACCAACACCTTTTTATCCGTCATATTAAAAGTCTCCCAGAGACGTTCAAAATCCAAATCGTGTATTTGTAATATTTCATCTAAGGCATAAGCTACGGCATCATGGGGCTCAGGATGCCGTTTTAGCACATTCCAAACCTGATAGGCTAATTGCTGTGTATAATGTGGGTGACATTGACTAATATCTAAAATAGCTCCTGCCATGGCACGACTATCCACGTTTTCGAATACAAGACGACTAGCAATATAGTCGGTAAAGTTAACTCTACTTATCTTATGGAGATACATCAACTGCGAGAAATGATAGAAGGGTGCTTTTTTATTCTCAAATATCTCACGCATCATAGATTCCATACTGCCCAAGAAAATATAATTGATGGCAGTATGATTCTGCATTATTGAGCGTAACTTACGGTCAAGAGTTTTATCAATACGAAAAATATCCTGAAACTCATCAAAGACCACAACAGGTCGTTCTCTCTTATGTGCCACCTTTTCCAAAAGATTAAGCACATCTTCTAATAACTCCTGCTCTGTAGCGAGGACAGACTTAAACGAAATATTAATCTCATCATTAAGAGGATTCATAGTGATTTCGGGTATCACTCTAAAACTGCGCAACACCCCCTTTATACGCTCAATAGGATACAGCTTATAAATCTTTTTTAAGTACTGTGCGGCAAAATCATTAATACTATTTATCAATTGAAAATCAATATAAATAGTTTTACGCTGACTCTCTTCTAATACTTTATGAATTAAGCTCGTCTTTCCGTAACGGCGTGGTGCTATTAACGTTAAATGATTGGGGCTGGATAGTAAGGCTTTTATACTCGCATTTTCTTTCTGCCTATTAGTGAAATAAGCATCTGACACTACCGTTCCAAACTTAAATGGATTTTCTGATATGTAAACACCTGATTTTGACATTGCGAATATTTTCGTTGCGAATATTTTCGCAAAGATAAACTATTTTTATTTAAGGCTTAAGCGGATATAGGATACTTTGTTAAATTAAGAGATAAAAGAGAAGAGATAAAAGATAACACGCTAATTTTTAAGACTTTCGACATAATCTAAAAATCTTTTTAAGTTGCTAACCATCAATCATTAAGAAAAACTTAACGGACTGTTGATTTAAGTTAAGTCAGCAACCTCGGGGAATTAAATCCATAATGTGGGATTAAATAAATCTCACTACTTTGGTTTCATCTATTTGTTTTTTTGAGTTTCCAGTACCCTCTAGTACTGCCCACTCTTATAATTATATTCTTTATTTTTAAGGCATTAATGTGCTTTTGTATAGCTGACTCATGAATTTCAAATTGCAGGGCTAAACCTTTTTATGTGTATATAATTGTTTTCTATTTGCCACATAGAACACCCCTTTATAATCATGTACCTGTGTGTAAATTCTGTGTATGGGTGTTTCTACTGATGCGTGGATTTTCTATGATAGCTAGCAGAATCACTTTTTGCATAGCCGTTAGATCTGGACTTTCCAGTAATGCCAGATGAGTTGAAGTTGTTTTTTTTGTTTCTGGTCTTCTTTTAAACTGCTCGTTTCATTCTTTTCTAATGATAAATTACCCCACTCAATATCTGAGTTGTACAAACGGTTTTTCGAACCTATTCGACCACCTATTTGACCACCTTCTAAAAAAGCGGGATGAATAGGGATTTCTGTAATGAAACATGTACGAATAGATTCTGGATTCATAAAACCACGCGTCTATTGTTTCACAAATTCTCTATAACTAAGTAGCTAAATTTATTTAATGTCGTATTTTCAGAGTGTCTAAAGTGTACTAAAGTATTTAAAGTGTCTTAAGTTATAATCCGTATTTTATTAGTTTTTAAGACAATACCGCCATTTAACTTTTAACTTTAGTCACTTAAGTACACTTTAGACACTTATTGAAAAAGCGACAATATATTCTGCTTATTACTTATCTCTGGAAATCACTTTTGTATTTTATCAAAACAACTCAAAAACCATAATATTTACGGATTGTACTACTTTTTTATTATGGTATTTGCGGATTTGACACCTTTAAATCCCACATTGTGGGTCTTATTTCCCGCAGCTTGCTGCGAGGTCGTTCATTAAACATTAACAGTATCGTTAATTGACAAACAACAAAGCTATTGGAACATTAATAAGTTCATACCCTAAAAGCAATATCTTTATTTTATAAATAACGCTAAGCATTACTAGTGCTTTCACACTACTTTATCGCTATAGACGCTCATCAGATCATAATGCCCTACCCGCTCTTGCTTGTAGATGGGTGAATCATCAGAAGTACTAGCCAAAACAGAAACAGCCCAATAAAAGATAAGGTAATATCAAAAAGTCTTTTCATAAGTTATGGCGGCGTTTAATAATCTAACATTTACAACTTGTTAGAAGTTAATTTTAACCTTGCGAATATTTTCGTTGCGAAATCTTTCGCAATGAATAAACCATTCACTATTTCTTAGGAAATCGTAACATTAAATAATCATTAGGCAATTCTTTCACCACCTCATAAGGACGCACTGCCGCATGTGATTTTAGAGAGCCCTTGTTGTCTTTTGAAATAGTAGAGAACACTTCTACGCCTAGTTGATCTGCGGCTTCAAACAAAACTTTAATCATTTTCTTACCTAATCCCTGACCTTGATAGTTCTGATGTGAAATAAGCCCTGTAAATGCTTTTCCATTAAAAAATAAACGCAAAAAACAGTAACCTGTCATCTTACCTTCATCGTAAAAACAAAAAGCTAAATAATTATTCTCATTTGCTATTCGCTTCAATGTTTTTTTATTGAAATCGTGAGGTCTAAAGTATTCAAGATATTCTTCTGATTGTTCTTCAAAAAAATGATACAAATCATCAACCTGTTCTTCTTTGAAAACCTTAATATTCTTAGAGAATGCACCTCCTTGGCGTAATTGACTAAGTACTTTTCCTTTTAAAATTCCAATAATAAAAGAATTAATAATCTCAACGATACGCCAAATGAAGGTGAGATGATGTTTAATATAGACTAGGAATTTCATCATTTTAAATGCTTATTAATAATATTATAAGAACAACTTACAGATATATAAAGATTTTTCTAAGTTTTTGATTGTCATATTGAAGTAGAAAATAGAAAAAACACTATCTGTCTTTAGAATAATAACTTTTAAGAGAGTGCATCAAAAGTATCTTAAACTAAATAATACACCGAAAACATTCCACTATCACAAAAATACAGCTTATCCCGATGTTAATCAGCGCTATACAAAAAAAAGACAATTCTCATTGAATAAATTATCTATATTCTATAAAATGAACTACTTTAGAACTAGCAGACAGAGTATCCTACAACATAATTAAACAGTTTAAAATAAATACACCAAGTAGCGGGAAATAACCCTAAGAGATTAAAAGCTTTTCAGTCTCCAACATTGATATGGGGTACTTGTGACCAATCAATCATTGCATCTGCTTCTGACAAATTAATAAATTTCTCAGACTTTATCAATTTCATAAATTTATCGGATGCTCCTTTTGTTCCTAGATTACTTTTCACATATCTTTTGTAACGATTCAACAAGCTCCCATTTTCTTTGAAATAAGTTTCATACCTCTCGCGCGTCATTACTTTATTCATTTCAGAAATTAAATCTCCAATATGAAAATAAGTCATTGAATAGGATTGTTTTTTCATCTGTTGACGAATAAAAAGTAATGGAAAAAACCTAAAATAACCACCACCAGAATACGCAACTTCATTTCCTAAAATATTTATGGTCGAAATTGGAAATTCTTTAATTAAAGTATCCCCATAACTAACCAATGAAGGTGTTTTTTCCGAAAAAGATGCAAAGCCTCCAAAATCTCGGACAGTTGGAAAAACTGAAGCATCTCTTTCTACACCACATTTTTCTAAGACTTCGAATACCCAAGGATTACTCTCTCCAACAGAAAATGCTGGTGCCCGATAACTCAATACTTTTTTTCCTATGCACTGTTCTATAGATTCTATCGCATTACGTGTATCTATTAACACTTCTGATTTACTTATTTTATTAAGCCAAAGATGTTTATCTGAATGACACCCTATTTCGTGCCCCCTATTTGCAATACGTTTTATGACATGAGGAAAATCTCTCGCCATCTCACCTACACAGAAGAAAGTGGCCTTGACCTTAACTTCATCTAACAAGTCAAGTATTTGGCCTAAGATAGCATCAAATTCAGCATACTTTTCTTTTCTTCCTCCATGATGTTTTTTTTCAATATACCATTCTTCAATATCAAAAGTTAAAATATTCATATCAATCTCGTTTTTTTATCTGTTTTACCACTTTTGCTGGTCGCCCCACGGCAATAGTCCAAGCAGGAATATCTTTAGTCACCATAGAACCAGCACCTACAATAGCACCCTCGCCTACTGTCACTCCTGGCATAACGAAAGAATTCATACCTACCAAAGACCCTTTCTTTAGAATAACCTTACCTAATTTATAAGGCAATTTAGCGTAATCATCCCCCACGTAATAGTTCGACAAATCGCGTTGATGACATAATAAACGACATCCGCCTGCTACATGTGCATTCTCTTCAAGGATAATCAAATCTGAATGCCCAGCATCGACTTTTACATTATCACCGATAAAAACATTCTTACCTACTGTACATCCTATTTTACGCAATATCCAAGGTCTAAATTTTCGGGGATTAATTGGTGATAAAATCACCATATTCATAAAATACTTGAGTAAAAAAGCATCATGATAGGTTTTAAAAACTCGTTTTATTACCTTTAATATAGTGACTTGTCCATACTCCTCTTCAGAATAATTCAAGCCAATTCGTCGGAGAAAACGGTAAGTTTTACTTAATTGTTGACTCATTTTATTTGGTTTTAATCTTTTGAAATACTGTCATGTACTTATCTACAGCAACAGGTAATGAAAACTCCTCAGCAAGTTTTAGAGCTCGTTGTGAAGATTGCTTCAATTCATCCTCATTATTCAAATATTCAACAAAATCACCTATTTCTTGATCATTCATAACAGGTGAAAACACAAAACCACAGTGGTTTTTTGTAATCATCTCAGCCTGCCATCCTTGATAATTAATAAGCAAGGGTTTGCCTGCTGCTAGGGTATCAAACACTTTATTGGCGGAATTATCCCACTTTATCTTATAATCCCAAACAAAGGAACTGCCCATAGCAGCCTTACTATACAAATAGGGCAATGACTGCTTAGGAATAGAATCCAAGATATAAATATTCTTATTTAAGATGCCTTTATGCTCACAGTAATCTTTTATTTTCACTTTTTGCTTTCCATTGCCAATAAGAATAAAAACAATCGACTTATCGAAATCAAAAACTTTCTCAGCTAACTGTGCCACATACATGAGGTCATTCACAGGACCAAAAGTGCCAGCATAAAGCACCACCTTTTTATCTTCAAGATCAATACCTAAATCGACCTTATAAGATAAGTCCTTAAAACGTTCAAGTTCTGAGATATTAGGAATGACTTCAATATTTAAAGTATCATAACGAGACAAGATATCCCGCTGCATACCAACAGAAAGGGGCACTAGATAATCTGCATTTCTATAAATATATCGTTCTGATTTTCGCAGTAATTTTATTAAGAATTTATTCTTAACATAACCTTGCTGTATTGGCCCTTCAGGCCATACATCTCGTATCTCAAATATAAAGGGTGTCTTCGATAGCTTCTTTTTTATGATGGCAGGTATGGCAATAGTCAATGGCGTAGAAGTGGCTAACAACTGATCAGCATCAAGTTTTAGAATTTTAAATGTAGTAAAAAACACAAACTGAAAAAAGGATAAAATACGATGCGGTATTGACATCTGATGTGAATAGTTACTTTTTAGTATCCAGAATTTCACTCCTTCTCGTTCTAAATATGTCCAACGGTTGCTTGTTTCAATACCATCTATTTTAGACGATGAAGTCACAATGGTCACATCAATCCCTTTCTTCGCAAACTGAGTAGCCAAATCATAAGAACGTGTGCCGCCATTCGTTTCTGGAAAAGTAAAGTATTGATGTAGGTATAATAGTTTCATTAAATTAGTTTAAAAAGTTACATTTACAAGATTAAGCCTTTTGTTGATAAATAGATCTTCGTAAGGTTAAATAGACACCTCCAAGTGTTCTCTTAGCAATCAGTAGAACCTTCTTTTTTATTCCTATTTTTAATCTTGTTTTTTTATTGGATAATATGGATACCACATAATCATTACTCATGAAAGATTTTACACCATATCGAGGAAATAGATTAGTTGTCTTATACGTTTTAACCATAAGTCCCGGATCAGAGATGTATATATCCTTAATACCACACTCTAAAAGCACATCATAAACCGCTGATGATGCTGATCCCCCAGGAATAGAAGCTATCGTAATAGGTTTACTTATAATACGCTCTAAGATTTTACAACAAGAACTCCATTCTTCAACTAGTCTTTCCTTTGGCAAATTTCTCATTCCGCCAGGATGGGTGTGAGAATGAGCACCTATATAATGTCCACGTTGATACAATTCAATGATATCATTTTCAGTGAGAAAAGTAGGCGTTCCTATAAGGCTTGTGGTAATAAAAAAATATCCTTTGAATTGGTATTTTTCTAACATTGGAGCAATAAACGTTAAAAAAGACTTTCCGCCATCATCAAACGTTAAACGTATATCTTGGTGCTTAATATTACTCTCTTTTGCCCAGTTAACAATACCTTGCAATTGCATTTCAAAATTACGAGTAGTAATCTTATAGGGTATAGCTGTAGCATGTAAAAATCCACTTTCTTCTGGTAAAGTATCATACACATCATGATACATTAATATGGCATTAGTCATTGAACTCATACGATATTATAAACTTGCTTTTTGATATAGCTTCATGGTCTTCTCTTGAATAGTATCCCAAGTATATTCTTTTTTCACCTTCATCCATTCTTTTTTATTATTTTCAATTTGTTCGAGTTCTGTAATATTAATCCGTTCCAAAAGATCTTCAAACTCAAGAATATTATTAATATCGAATACCCATCCGATGTTACCATAATCGAAAGGATCTGATAAACCTCCGACTCTTGACACTATCAATGGTTTTTCCATTTCAATAGCCGATAAAAGTACTCCGCTTTGTGAAATTTTCCGGTAAGGCAGAACAACCACATTAGCAATTTCTATAAATGCATTAAACTCTTCATTGGATAAATACTTACTAAAAGTTAAAATATTTTTTGATGTACATAAGTCTTCATAAGCAGTATTAGTCCCCGCAATAATCAAAACACTATTTTTATCTTCTCCCAATACTTTGTTCCAACACTTAAGAAGAATATCTATCCCCTTACTTTTATGTTGGTGACCTATCGCTAAAAAAATAGTTTTACTTTTTAAATTATACTTCTGTACTAAATTTGACTTTATCTTTTGAACTTCCGTTTCATCTACATCATAAGAGATTAGGCCGTGAGGTATTACATTTAATTTATCCTTTGCAGATGGACATAAAGCAATAAGCTCTTTTCTCGAATTTTCGGTATGTGTAATAATAGAATCAACTTCATTATAAAGTTTTCTAAAGATAAATCTATCTCCCTTTTTTATAGCATGAGGTAAAACATTATGAGCAGTATAAATTAATTTAGTCTTCCTACTTAGTAATCGAACTAATTTCATAAAGACATAGTCAATGTATGGTGCTTTGCACCACTGAATATGTATTGCATTGGGTTTTAGACGCAATATCAATCCTAGTGTTTTAAGAAGAGAGATAGTATAAGAAAAAATCTTTGCCAAACCCTTCTTTTCATGGTATTTAAATATAGGATATGACTTAAGATTATTCAATGGTTTATGATTGTATTTAACACTACACAAATATGAAACCTCTATATTTTCATCTATACCATTAAGAATACCATAATCATAAAGTGCTAAATTACCTGATGACATGGGATCTATGTAGAATACCTTTGTTTTATCAATCATTTTTTTCGTCTTAAAAAAGTTATCATTAAAACTTCAGCCAAACAGTAGAGAAAGAATAGTTTCACAAAAAGTTCTTGAATAGATGTCATATTTAAATATTTTTTCAGATATAACAGTCTACTTTTCTGTAACACTTTATTCTTGCCTAATAAAGAAGTAAGTGCCTTTTTAATTGTAACAGAATGATGATGAATATAAATATCATTTGGAAGAAGATATGATTGATATCCAGCATCAATCATTTTCTTTGCTAGAACCTGTTCTTCCATAAATAAGAAAAATTCCTCATCATACATGCCATGATTTATCATTATAGAAGCATTAATCATTAATAAAGATCCTTGTACTATATCAACAGGAACAATATCTTTATTTTCAATAAAATGATTTGTATATGTTTTTTTACTACCAATAAATTTATTAAAAAAAACACTAGCTGAAAGGACCTCTTGATATAATCCAACAAGTCGCCAAGCTGGATTTTTTTGAAATTGTCCATTTCCTAATCGAGGAAGGGGTGCAACAATAGCACATTTTTCATTATCAAAAGCTTTAATCATACTACCAAGAACAGCCTTTGAAAATTCCACATCAGGATTAGCTATTATAATATGTGACGCTGCTAATTCTTTATAAGAATATCTTATACCAAAGTTATTACCATATCCATAACCACCATTCTTATCTGTTTTTAATAATTTAACTTTATCATTAACAATTCGTTTTTCTAATACATAGTAAGAATTATCTGTTGAACAATTGTCAACTATTAAAATATTATCTAAACTATTATACTCTTTAATACATTCCACAAGCCTTAAGGTTGTTAAGGCATCATTATAATTTAATATTATACAAACAATCTTCATCTTTTATTCTTCTACTCTGTTTTTACAACAAGTCTTAAATGCTTTTTACTTTTTAAATAGCTAATACTAGAATGGCTCAAGCCTAACACAAACCAAAATATAAAACTAGCATAATACAAATCAAAAACATTATTACCAATAGCCTGAAAAGAGTAAATCACTAATACTATACTTAATCCCTTCTGATTACTTTTGTATGCTGCTAAGAATGCAATTCCTAATAAACATAAAAAACTAAGACCTCCTAATATGCCAGTTTCTCCAATTATTCTTAAATAGTTACCATCTGGTATCGTGCCACTAAGACCTACGTTTACAGCTTTATGTGATAAAGTGCCTAAGCCCTTCCCCAATAATGGATTATACTCCAAAGCATATGTGACATTTTCCCATTGAGACGTTCTTTCTGAGATAGCTGTCGTTATTCGTCCAAAACGATTTCCTAATTCTTGTAAAAATGAATCAAGTGCCTTAATATCTATAAATGATATTACAATAATGGCCAATATAAAAACTAAAAATATACTTAAAAGTATTTTTTTATTGACCCGCCTTAACAAATCAAAAATAAGTTTACGCTTCCAAAGCATCAATAATCCTGTTCCCATAAATAAAGATAACCATGCACCTCTTTGCATAGACATAACATCACCAACTAGGAAAATAAATGGATAAAGAATTCTTTTCCATTTTTGATCAGAATAAACAAGAGCTAAAATAAAACTACTTGAACAAAGCACTCCAATACTCATAGAATCGCCAAGAAAACTTATTAATCGAGGATAAAATCCACCATAAAAAACAAAACCTTTAGGAAAATTATACTTAAGAAACTCAAGGTAAAAGTCAGTTTTAATAATATATAGAATAACTCCCATCAAAATCAAAATAAAATTTAGATTCAAAATGATATTTATACTTTTTTTGATACTAAGCTGGTTAATTCCATTTTTCACACCTAACAGAAAAAACATCAATTGTGGTAATAATAAATAATTAATATTGGAAAAAATCAAAAATGAAATAGTTTTTGTATCAATTTCACTTTTTAATTTAAAATATCCGAATAAAGATACAATCTCAAAAAAAATGAAAAATGAAAAAAGCACTTTAAATCTTAGAATTTTTAGGACATCTTTAAGATTAAATGAAATCATTAAAAGAGCAATTACTGAAAGTACCATCCCTCCACGTATCATATAAACATGAGGAGCTAAGAACATATTAAGAAAAGGTATTAATAATGCAATATAAAATACAATATGTGTTTCAAATAAGCTAAATTTCATTCTTTGTTATATAATAATTTATATTTTCGTTTTATTTCGTTTTGATAAAATGTAATACACGACCTGTGTAAACATTAAAACTTCAGCAAGTAGTAATGCTATTGCTCCGCCTTTATCAGCTAATAAATCAGCAAGTAATGTACATAAGGCAATGCAAAACACACCTGATATCCAAACGCTTCGAGTAAACTCTTTAGTTTTTCCTATGTTAACTAAACCAATAATACCAAAGTAATAATTCAGACCACCAAAAAAGACAATAAAACTTAATATTTGAATATTTACAATTGAATTTAAATAGTCAGCACCTAAAAATGTTCTTACTGTCCAAGGAGCAAAAACAAAGATTAACAATGAAATAAATAACAAGAAAGCACCATAATACTTCCCTAGTGTAAGAAATTTTTTGTACTGATTTTTAGTATCACCACCTACATTAAACCGACGTCCAAAGAAAGGGAATAATGCTTTAGATAATGGTGACATCATAGATTGAATCGCCATAATGATTTTTTCTGCGGCTGCGTAGTATCCTACAATAGTATAATTTGTAAAAAAACCAAGAATAATAGTATTCGTTTGTCTATAGAAATTCAGACCAATAGTAGATAGAAAAAGTGTCCAACCATCCTTAAACTGATAGCGTAATTCATCCCAACTTGGAAAAACGACATTTAAATTAAACTTCTTGTAAGCAAGAACAACACTAAAAACACCTCCCGCAAGAAAACCAATAGACTGAAAAAGAATTGCTTGAACATACTGTGAAGATTCTTTTACAAAAAGGAATATTAATACGGTAGAAACAACTCTAATTATAAAATTAATAAATGTCATAAATTTCATATTCTCCATTCCTTGAAAAAACCATGCAGGAACAAGTCCTAAACCTATAGAGATTCCAAAACCATAAAGTAATACAAGCTGTTCATCATGAAATCTTTTAACAAAAACAGTTAATAATAGTAAGATACTAAATGATAAAAACATCAAAAGCATTCGAACAACAAGTACTGATACAAATAATCGACTTAATTTATCTTTATTATCTCTAATTATAGCAACTTGCTTTGTTGCTGATAATTCAAAACCGTATTTTACAATAATAGTAAAGTAGTTTATCACGGCAAAAACAAAAGCATAAATCCCATATTTCTCAACACCTAATACTCTAGTTAAGTATGGTATAAGAATTAAAGGAAAACCAAAATTTATAATATTAAGAATCGATAAGGAAAGAAAATTTTCTCCGATTCTCTTCATATCTTTATTTCCCTTATTTCTATTAATATAAGATTTTAGGGTTTTTATTTTTTGCATATATAACACTTACCATTAATTATCAATTCTGGACTAGTAAAATAGACTACATTTGAATTTTCAAAATCATGATTATCACATTCTGTCAAAAAGTAAAAACGAGTATTCCCCATTGTCCTACTTTGATCAATTGATAATTTCATCCATTTATTTAACTCAAAATCAAAACTATTCGAATCTGTCGTTTTGTTATCTGTATAGCCTATTTTAACAACATTTAATTTACTATAAGAAGGGACATAACACCATAGTGAAAAATTGATGTTAACATTCTTATATTCGCTCAAATCAATTGTTAAAAAATCATTTCGTACATATCTCTTATTATTTCTATCTCCTACCCACAAACCTTTATTTTTGAAATCAATCATTGCTCCATCACATGTTGTAATAGTAGATATATTGCCAGGTAATTTTTCATTTACAATATAGCTTGCTCCACGCATTATATAGGTATTGGGCCTGTTCGTTTTTGGTCTAATCATTTTTGAACCTAAACCTATACTAGATAACACGAATAATATAAATATTAATATATAAGGCAAAAATGTGTCAAAGAAAGGATAAGTATTAGATTTAATCCTCTCATATATAACCGATTTATTTTCGTTTAACAAATACAAATTGAAGCAAAAAAACACCAAAGGAAAAATCCCAATATTACGAATTAATATTGATTCAAAAACGGCAACAAATCCAAATATTATGACAAAAACAATATATTTTTTAGTTTCTGATACAAAAAAAAGCGAAATAAAAAATAATATTAATAATAATAGAGCTATAAAACCTCCTCCTAATATAATTTGCAGATATTGATTATGACAATTTAATTTTCTTTCAAACGCCTTATTTTGACCTCTTTTGAGATATTCAGAAATCAAGACATTTTCCATATCTCCTATCCCATATCCAAATAATACTTTTTCTTTAATTAAATCGACAGAAGCATCCCAAATAAATGTTCTAGACTCAATTTTATGAATATCAACTCCTGCAGAAAGTTGATTAATTTTACCCATCACTCTAGAGTTAGTCATAGTTATAATTAAACCAGACAGTAGAACAATAAAAAGAAGTGTGATTTTAATCCATAATTTGAATTTATTACCCCATAAAATGTATGCCTCAATAACTGGTATTAAAAAAACAAGCCCCATGATAATTCTAGCTCCAGACATAAAACAAACTAACAATACAATGAAAGCAAAAAGGAAATAGGCAATTTTCCTCTTTCTTCTGTTCGTTCTTTCAAGAATTATAGGAATAGACATTAATAATGTCATTCCAATGTATGCTCTATGATCTAAATACGCAAGTAAATTAATATCCAATATACCAACAGCCTTTATTTGTCCTATAGTATCGCCCACAAACATATCCACACCCATGCGTACCACCATATAGCCAATAGCTATCAGCACACCCCAGAGAAAAGCGTTAAGCACTTTATTGATATTGAGATGCTGGTCAATACCCTCCATAAAGCCGATGATGGCAAGAAGATAAAGGGGTACTAATTTTTCAAATTGATGGGAATACTCACGGAGATCATCGGTCCAGAAGATGGTAGCCGTCATCCAGAGGAGGTAGGCTAATAGGAAGTAGAAGGGGGTTTTGCGCGATTTCCAAAAGCTAGTCTTGGTTTTATCCTTCAGAGCAAAGCCAATATGTCCACGAAAGACACCCCAGAGCAAAAGAGCAAATACCGCAAAAAAGCTCCCTTGTAAAGCAGGAAAGCAAATAGAGCCAGCCCACAGGTAACTCACCCATTGGAGCAAGGAGGTATAATTCTTCGGTAGTATGTTTAATCGATTTTTCAAAAGTATTATCAGAATAAGGAAGTTGCTCAGTAAAGAAATACTGAAACAATAATCAAAAAATTAATCTATCTACTAAATATTAACGTCCAATAGAGATATATTCGAAGCCGAACTCCTTCATCTGTTTAGCGTCATAAATATTACGACCGTCAAAGATAAGTTTATTCTTAAGTTCTCGCTCTACGAAGGTAAACTTAGGCACTAAAAACTCGGACCATTCGGTCACGACTATCAGCGCATCTGCACCTGAAAGAGCAGCATATTGATCACTAGCATAAGAAATAGCGTCACCAATACGGCGCTTTGTTTCTTCCATAGCTATAGGGTCATATGCCACTATTGTGGCTCCTGCAGCTAACAGATCTTCTATCACCACCAAAGACGGTGCTTCTCGCATATCATCGGTTTTTGGTTTAAAAGACAATCCCCAGATCGCAAATTTCTTACCTTTCACATCACCTTTAAAGTAGTTAAGCACTTTATTGCTCAGCACATGTTTCTGCGCCTCATTAACTTCTTCGACAGCTTTGAGTACTCCCATATCGTGCCCAGCTTTTGCTCCTATCTTAACTAAGGCTTTTACGTCCTTAGGAAAACATGAACCGCCATAACCACAACCAGGGTAAAGGAATTTACTACCTATACGCGGATCGCTACCGATGCCTTTGCGCACCACATCCACATTAGCGCCTACTTGTTCGCAGAGGTTAGCAATGTCATTCATAAAAGAAATACGTGTAGCCAACATGGCATTAGCAGCATATTTAGTCATCTCTGCCGATGGAATATCCATATTTATAAGTTGGAATCCTTTACGGGTAAAAGGATAATATAGGCGTTCTACCACTTTACGGGCACGTTCGCTCTCAGTACCTACCACTATGCGATCAGGTTCCATAAAATCCTTCACAGCACTTCCTTCCTTAAGGAATTCAGGATTTGAAGCCACATCAAAAGGAATATTTACACCGCGTTTATCTAATTCGCCTTGAATAGCGGCTTTTACTTTATGTGAAGTGCCAATGGGCACTGTAGATTTTGTTAAGACAACAATATAATCTTGCATATACTGACCTACTTCTCGTGCAACATTGAGCACATAGGTAAGGTCGGCACTTCCGTCTTCATCGGGCGGCGTACCTACTGCAATAAAAAGGGCGTCACTATTGATCAGACTTTCTTTTAGGCTGTTCGTAAAACGCAATCTATCTTTTTCGATATTTTCTAAAACCAATTCGGCCAATCCCGGTTCAAAAATAGGAATAATGCCTTCTTTGAGTTGATCAATTTTACTTTCATCAATATCGACACAAGTCACCGTCACCCCACTCTCAGCCATGCAAGTTCCAGAAACCAAACCGACATAACCTGTCCCTACTATTGAAATTTTCATTATATATAATTTCTTTATTAAAAAAAGCTATTCTACCATAGCAGTAAAAATGATTTTCAATGCTTAAAGGCTGAATAAAAAGTTAGTCTAAAACGCTTTTTTATGTGGTTCTACTTAGAGTTTGATTATTACAAAAACGCCACAAAAATAACAAAACTAAAGGCAGTATTAGTATATCTTAGTGAGAAAGTTATCACAAATTACAAACTAAGGATGAAAAAACACGTCAATTTGGGATAATTATTCCCTCAAAACTGCAATAAACGCCATGCTCAGGAAAGAATCTTCGTGTATCACCATTCCGAACGGGGATGATTTACTTCTATTTTTTAAGGAAAAAGGAAAAAGGAAAAAGAACAAAAAATGCCACATCATTCACGGTTCTCTTTCGGTCTCTTTGTAGTGTGGAAAAAGGCATCATTGGGTTGTTTATTTTTAGTCAAATTTTGGACTTTTGCTCACGTTATAAAACAGCAAAAAAGAAGCAAGAAAATACCCCGTTCGGCGTAGCGTCTTTCGCTAGGTCGTTGATAAAAGCAAGTTGGTCACTGAGCCTGCCGAATGTGCTCTAGACTTGCAAACAAACTATTCTGTTCGTGATCATACATTACCACAATCAAACATCTTTTTCAAATGCTCTACTACAGATTACTCCATTAAATTTGTGGTTCGCATTTACCCTTCATTCGTCACAATTACCCCAGGGTGTCGCTACGCTTGCCCTGGGCTGAAATGAATTGTCCTTTCAGGACGTTTTTGTCCTGAACTCCACACTGCCCCGAGTTTGCAACTCGGGGCATCTGGTCATAGCATCTTTGATGCCCTTTATCCCTCTGTTCGTGATCATACATTACCACAATCAAACATCATTTTCAAATGCTCTACTACATATTATTCCATTAAATTTGTAGTTCGCATTTCCGTTCATTCGTCACAATTAACCACGGGCTTCACCCGTGGCTACCATAATAGTACCCCTCTGGGGCACTTTGTTTTGTGCTACAATTAATTACATGTAAATTCTTGTGTTTATTGGAAAAATAAAACCCTGAAAACCACGCACTGCCCCGAGTTTGTAACTCGGGGTAACTAGTCATAGCATCTTTGATGCCCTTTATCCCTCTGTTCGTGATCATACATTGCCACAATCAAACATCATTTTCAAATGCTCTACTACATATTATTCCATTAAATTTGTGGTTCGCATTTCCCTTCATTCGTCACAATTAACCACGGGCTTCACCCGTGGCTACCATAATAGTACCCCTCTGGGGCACTTTGCTTTGTGCTACAATATATTTGGCGATAATTATCGAGTTTATTACCTCATTGAATTTTGATGAAAAAGTTCGTCATAAATACCTAAAATGATGCCTCCACGCACTGCCCCGAGTTTGCAACTCGGGGTATCTGGTCATAGCATCTTTGATGCCCTAGCTGGTGCAGATATTCATCCGTGCCATACGACCAACATAGCCCATACAACCAACATAATGCAAACGTCCGCTCGTGGTCATATATTTCCGTAATTCATGTTTTGTTTTCAAATGCTCTCCTATGCGCTACTTTCAAATGTTTGTGGTTCGCATTTCCGTTCATTCGTCACAATTAACCCAGGGTGTCGCTACGCTTGCCCTGGGCTGAATTATGCTCCCCTTTCAGGGGGCTTTGTTCTGAAATCCAATGTGTTTGTCGATAATTATCAAGTTTATTTCCTCATTGAATTTTGATGAAAAATGGGATACATCATGCGTAACGTGTGAAATAAAACTGTGCTGTGGAAATAATCAATTACGAATTTTTTAATTACAAATTATTGCTAGCTGTAAAAATGAAAGCTTGCAAATCCTGAATCTCTGAGACAAAAAACGGCAAGCTAATCATCACCGTTCCACATTCCACAGTAATACGAAGGGCAAACATCCTCGGCACTGACTGTCCCTTTGATAGGAATTTGGCTATAAAAGCTCAAGTAAACATGTACACCACCCTCTGGCAACGAACCCTGATAGAGCAATTGTGCATCAGAGCGCTTCGCCGCTTCCAAGCGGAAATCTAAGAATTTTTTTTCTAAGGAAAACAAGATAAGTACAGCGCGGTCCTGGCTATAACGCTCATACTGCACACTATGATCCCATTGCACACCAAGCTGATTATTCACCGACTGCAGGCGTATGTTATCGGCTTGCAATCTATCTCCCTGAAACAAGAGCAATTGACTAAAATCTAATTCAGGATTGGGATAAGCGTCTTTGATCGCATGCTTCAAATTCCATGAAACAGCAGCCGAATAGGCAGGGCGTGCCTTACTATCCGTAGCAAAACCAAAGCGATACACCTCCTTGAGTAAAGCATTAACAGGTTGTAATAGAGCAAAACGCTTCCTCGCAACCAATTGTTTTTCGGTATTGGGCTGCTTAACCCTTGCAGGACGTGTACGTACAAAATATTTCCCATTACGCTGATAGGTGATCATATTCCCAAGATTTCCACTAGCTCCATTGAGTAAGCCATTTTTCAATTCTGCCATAATTTATTCCTTTTTCATGTGCGTATTCCCATCAATAGGTCCCTAACAGTCAAGATAAATAATCATTCACGGTCAACGCGTTGCTGCATTTTTCATCAAACGCTCAGCACGCAGGATACACTATAAACAGCAGTTTTTCAGCAACATACAATACCAATAAGCATCTTTAGGACCCCAACAAAGTATATTTCAACCTAATACGTTCATATTAAAGCCTATTCAAATATACAACATTTATATAATATAGGCGTATCATCTATGTATTATCTACGTATCAACTACGCTCTGATACATAGTTAATACATACTTGATACGTATTTGATACGTACTTGATACGTACCTGAAGCCCATTTGATACGAAAGATCAAGCTAGTTGAAGCCTACCGAGTTTAGGGGAACTACGACAGGTAACAAATGAACAATAACAGATAGCGATGCTGTGGAAGGAACGTAACGTGTAACAAGTGACGATAAAAACACGAAGTTGATCTCCTGTATTGCTTGTAGCGTCCCGACGTATAACACACCCCTGCTTCCCCTCTCAAGAGGGGAACTTGTACGAGAGAACTTTGTGGGGAATTTTTATGCTATGTGCATTTGTATACACGCGGCGATAGCCATAACGATGCTGTGGGACTAACTATTGCGGCCCAGATAGGAACGGCACACGTGGTGCTATGCTGCCTATGATGCCGACGGTGTGGGGGTGGAACGTTAGTGAACCACCACAACGGCGCTGCAGCATAGAGCAGGATAGAACTACGGGTATAGTGGATAGCTGGAAATGCCGCCCTAAAAAAAACACTTAAGGACACAGCACAACATTAGGTCTTTGTAGTTGAGCTATTTAACTCCGCAGATTTCTTTTACTTTGATTAGGGTGTGTTCTAGGCTATCGTTACTACTACCACCAGCAGCATTACGATGACCTCCACCTCCAAAATGCTCAGCTGCCAAAGTATTCACCGCAATATCGCCTTTAGAACGAAAAGACATACGAATACCATCGTCATATTCCTGCATAAAGATGCTGCGTGTAATGCCGCTAATGGATAAGGGCATATTGACCAAACCCTCGGCATCCCCTTGTTTAAAGTCGAATCTTTTCTTTTCCTCCAGACTTAAAGACATAATGGATAATCCGTGTTCGGGAAAAATTTCCATTTTCTCACTCAGGGCAAACCCCGTGAGGCGCATACGGCTCTCCGTAGAAGTCGCAAACAAAAGATCCATCACTTCATCTTTATTCACCCCTTTCTCTAATAAGTTAGCCACCATACGGTAAGTCTGAGGTCTGGAACTGTTATGATTAAAACGCCCCGTATCAGTAAGAATACCAACAAAAAGCGCCGTAGCACATTGCGGTTCTATCCACTGGTCATAGTCCAACTGATACAGAATATCGGTCAGAAACTCACAGGTAGAAGACACACTGGTATCCGAAAACAAAAGCGGCGTATCAATCTCAGGTTCTGGATGATGATCTATCATCACACAAGGAACAGACGGTATTAAATCCTCCATTTCGCCCAAGCGAGAAAAAGCATTAAAATCCAAGACAAACAAGAAATCAGCTTCTTTTAAAGTCTCAGCTACCTGTTCGGGTTGATTAGAAAAGGTCAGGATATCATCAGCCCCCTCTAACCATTTGAGATAAGCAGGAATATCATTGGGTAAGATAACCGTTGCTTTCTTATTTAATTGTTTTAATATATGACTCATAGCTAAAGTTGCTCCTATGCAATCACCATCAGGATTACGGTGACCTAACAAAACAACACGTTCAGCTTTTTCTATTTCTTTCTTTAATAATTCTATCATAATGCAAAAGTAGCTTTTTTTGAATTGTGAATTGTGAATTATTAATTATGAATTTTGGAATTTCGAATTCACTCCACTCGTCAGTTATTCGTCAGTTTTTCTTTCATTTTTTTCATTGTATCATTATTTTTTCCATTGAACCATTGTATCATTCTTTTTTTCCATTGAATCATTTTTCCATTATATCATTATTTCATTCATCCCCCCCTTTCCTTCTATTAAAAAAAAACGTAGCTTTGTTTAAACCGTAAAACTTACAGCTATGAAAAACTCAAAAACACTAATCAGCATATTTACAGGTTCTCAATCGGAAGCCAATATAATCCGAGAAATTTTAAAAGACAATGATATTCTTTTTGTTTCTCGCGATAATTTTCAGTCATCCATACAAGCAGGTTTTGTAGATGGTGTGGCTGGTGATGTAGAACTTAAGATAGAAAATGCAGATAAGGAAAAAGCAGAAGCCTTAATCAAAGAATATGAAGCATCAATTAACTAAAACACATTACAAAATGATTTAGTTAACAACTCTGTAACATTCTTTTACACGTAGTTATTTGTTTTAGCGACCCCTCACTTTTATGCGAGGGGTTTTTTATGACTTTGTTTTAAAGTCTGCTGAAATGTTAAGATCTCCCCTCGCTCACCCTTCTCTTCCCTAAAGGGATCTCACACGCCATGTTCGGAACTTAAATTTTATGTTTTGTAATTTATTGAACTACAAAAGAAATGACGGACGAATGAATGACGAATAACGCGAACTTACAACTTATAATTCACAACTTAAATTGAATTCACCATTCATAATTCATAACTCACAATTTAATTCCACACTTCGCTCCGCTGATAAAGCCATATGGCTAAACAAGTAATTATTCATAATTTTTATACTAAATATTAAACCTGCTTAAATA
>CBFIII010000061.1:0-22047 GCA_965662645.1 Bacteroidales bacterium | reverse complement strand
AAGTGCAGCCGTCAATTTTTTGGAAAGATTGTTCCTCCAATTTTAGACATCACAGAGGATCAGATGATGGAGCTTGCCGAACAAGTGGTGAAGAGCCAAAGGACGGTTACAGGCGTACAGCCTAAGTTGTCTTTAGGATTCCGTGAAGGAGATGATTTACCTGAGCGTTTTACCATTGTAGGTTTATGGGGGGAGTATATATTAAAGCCTCAAACAGAACATTATGCCAATCTCCCCGAGAATGAAGATTTAACGATGCATCTTGCCGCATTGTGCAAGCTTAATACCGTTGAGCACGCTCTCGTAAGGATTCAATCAGGTCAACTGGCTTATATTACCAAGAGAATTGACCGCAAGGATGGAAAGAAGCTGCATATGGAAGATATGTGTCAGTTGACAGAACGGCTAACAGAACATAAATATAAAGGTTCTTATGAGCAAGTGGCTAAAGTTATAAAGAAATATAGTTTAAATCCAGGACTTGATCTTACAGATTTTTTCGAGTTAGTGCTTTTCTGCTTTCTTACAGGTAACAATGATATGCACCTGAAGAATTTCTCTTTATTGAAGAGAGGTGCTGATTATAGTTTATGTCCAGCCTATGATTTATTGGCAACCACTTTAGTGGTGGAAGATGATGACGAAGATATGGCTCTTCATCTCAATGGCAAAAAGAAGAGGATTAAACGCTCTGATTTTGAAGTGGCAATGAAAGGAGCAGGGTTAGATCAGAAAGTGATTGATAACATTTTTAAGAAATATAAAAAGCTGTCTCCTCGATGGTTCCGTTTTATTGATGACAGTTTCTTAACGGATGTTTTGAAGGAAAAATATAAGATGTTAATAGATGAAAGGCTTGCTCGCATTTATGGTTAATAACCTGAGTTCGATTTTAAATTCAGTCATAGTTTGAATTTTATTTGAGTAGAAATTTACTCAAATTCTAGAAGCAATAGCGAGCTATTGTGATTGAATTTGTGTGAATTTATGCCAAATAAAAGCAAACACATAGGAAAATTCACTTAAACTATATTTTTGCACTTATATTTTTTAAAAATAATCAGTTATTACTTTTAAATTACAAGCATAAATAGACTATTAACATATCTTTCTATGGCTAGAATTTAATGTCGAACTGAGGTTAATACCGTTGTCATTTAAATTCAGAAGCAAAACGTACTTAATTTAGCTAGTCGAATTTATCCCAATGAGCAAAGTGTACTAGATATCTTTTGTATTGTCACAAAAAAAGCCCAGCAAACAAAAGTTAGCCAGGCCTTTTGATGATTATTTAATCAAATCTAGTAAGGTCGATTGATAACATCTTCTTGATAGTAAGATATTTTAACCATATTGGTGTTCCCTTTTTTATTAAGAGGCAATGTGCCTACACTGATGACTAATTCCCCTGCATCAATTTTAGATCTATTAAATAAGGTGGTTAGGGTGAACTCTACAGCATCATTTGTGAACATAAAGTCGTTAGAGAGGAATGCTTGAACGCCCCAGATTAGAGACAATTGACGCTGTATCTTTGCATTTGGTGTAAAGACGTAAATGTTGGCTTTAGGACGATAGCTTGCGATTTTCTTAACACTACTTCCCGTATAGGTAAGTACAGCTATAGAGTTAGTATTCATCTGTATGGCCATATTGGCAGCAGTGTGGCAGGTAGAGTCAAGAATAAAGGTGTCTTTTTCTATTATAGGCTTTTGAATTCTATGATATTTGTAGCCAAATTGTTCTGCATCACTGATAATGTTAGACATCGCTTTGATCACTTCAATAGGATATTTTCCCACACTAGTTTCTCCGCTTAGCATCACTGTTGATGTGCCATCAATTACCGCATTGGCCACATCATTAGCTTCGGCTCTAGTAGGACTAAAGTTGGTAATCATACTCTCCATCATCTGAGTAGCAATGATGACTGGTTTTGCAAAATGAATACAGCGATCCACAATCATTTTCTGTTTTAATGGGACTTGAGAGAAGTGCAATTCAACACCTAAGTCACCGCGAGCTACCATAATACCATCACTCACTTCTATAATGTCATCAATGACATCTAGAGCTTCTGGTTTTTCAATTTTAGCGATGATGCCGGTGTGTTTTCCTTTAGCATCAACTATTTTTCTTAAGGCGATTATATCCTCAGCACATCTTACAAAAGATAGGGCAAGCCAATCTACGTCGTGATTTAAAGCAAACTCTGCATCCGCAAGGTCTTTTTCTGTCATACTAGGTAGAGAAATGATGGTTTTAGGCAGGTTGACACCTTTTTTTGAAGAAAGAATACCACCAAAAATAACTTTCGCTTTAACTGTATCTTTACCGTTAGTGGCTGTTACTTCAAGTTTAAGTTTGCCATCATCAATAAGTACCGTGTCGCCGATAGCAACATCAGAAGCAAATAGGGGATAACTCATATATACACGGTCAAGGTTACCGACACATGGTGTATTTATAAATTCTATTTCGTGACCTTCAATGAGTTCAATGCCATTGTTTTCTACTTCACCAATACGAAGTTTGGGGCCTTGTAAGTCGGCAAGTAGAGCAATGTTTGTTCCTAGCTCTTCATTGAGTTCTAGGATATAATTAATAACTTCTAGATGATCCTTGTGTGAGCCGTGGCTAAAATTAAGTCGGCAGACATTTACACCTGCTTCAAAGAGTTTCTTTAATTGTTCTTTTGAGGATGTGGCGGGTCCAATGGTTGCGATAATTTTGGTTTTGTTTATGTAAGTGCTCATAAAGTATGTTTGTTTATAATCAGGTACGAAAATACGACTATTTTTGATAAAAATCGGTTGTTTTGTTTGCATTTTTATCTAAATATGTTTTATTTTTAATCTTAATGTCTATTTGTGCAAGGTGATGTTGCTGTTTCAAATGTAAGTTGTGTTTTTTTGAGATTAAATATTTCCTAAATATGAAAAGGTGTTTGTGTTTTTGAAATTTTCACTTTCCCGCAGCTTTTAAATATCTTGTTCGAACATTAATATCTAATTTGTTCTATTTGTTAATCTATTAAACGGTTGGCTTTTACTCTTCCTTTATTTTAAACCAATTCAGGTATTGTTGTAGGTGTTTGGTTGATACTCCCCAAAATCTATCATTTTTCAAGTATTATTTAATTCGTTAATACAAAAAAAAATAGTTGAGAACTCCACCTTAATAATGATTTTGAATTAGAGATTTTGGTTGGTGCAATTGATGTGGAGAAAAAAGAAAATGTTTTATGAGTAAACATACAATAAGCTAATTTATGATTAGTACATTTGACAAATAGAAGGATAAAATCTTGATAATAATATCGCTATTATTGTTATTTTTAGTAATGTTAAGATGAATTTTTTTTTATTTGTATATATGGAAATAAAGACTATTTTTGCAAGCTTTTTTTTCTGAAAGGAAAATAGTAGAGTCTAACTTGCTGTAAATAAGTTGGATATTGATGTTTTGGATGAAGAGTGTCTTCATTCGTTTTACTTTTGTAATAAAACTAAAAAAATGAACAAAGTTATTATTATTGGTGCTGGAGGGGTGAGTAATGTTGTGGTTCACAAGTGTGCAGCTCTTCCAGAAGTTTTTGGTGAAATTGTATTAGCCTCAAGAACAAAACGTAAATGTGATGTAATAGCGGAAGCTGTAAAGCAACGCACGGGTAGAACAATTATTACGGAGGCTTTAGATGCCGATAATGTGAGCGAAACGGTGGCGCTCATAAAAAAACACCAACCGAAATTAGTGATTAACGTGGCGCTTCCTTATCAGGATTTAGCCATAATGGATGCTTGTTTAGAAGCTGGTGTCGATTACCTTGATACGGCCAATTATGAGCCTAAAGATGTTGCTAAGTTCGAATACAAATGGCAATGGGCATATAAAGACAAGTTCAAAGATGCTGGTTTAATGGCTCTTCTGGGTAGTGGTTTTGATCCTGGTGTGACTAATGTGTTCTGTGCTTATGCCCAAAAGCATTTGTTTGATGAAATCCATACTATTGATATTGTAGATTGTAATGGTGGTGATCACGGTAAAGCTTTTGCGACTAATTTTAATCCTGAGATCAATATTCGTGAAATCACAGCACGTGGTCGTTATTGGGAAGATGGAAAGTGGAATAGTACTGATCCTCTTTCAGTAAATCAACCCTTTGATTTTCCAGGTGTTGGTGAACGACAGATGTACTTGATGTACCATGAAGAGATGGAATCTCTTTGTGAGAATATCAAAGGACTAAAGCGTATCCGTTTCTGGATGACTTTTGGCCAGGAATACCTGACTCACTTACGGGTGATGCAAAATATTGGCATGACTCGTATTGATGAAGTGGAATATAAAGGGCAAAAAATTGTACCTCTTGAATTTTTAAAAGCCGTACTTCCTGATCCTGGTTCTTTAGCTGAGAATTATACAGGAAAAACCTCTATAGGATGTGTTATAGAAGGTATTAAAGATGGTAAGAAAGTACGTAAATTTATATATAATATTTGTGATCACGCTGAGACTTACAAGGAAGTAGGATCTCAAGCGGTCTCCTACACCACGGGTGTGCCTTGTATGATTGGCGCTAAGATGATACTAGAAGGTACATGGAAACGCGAAGGGGTTTATAATATGGAACAATTGGATCCAGACCTTTTTATGGATGACTTGAATAAGTATGGTTTACCTTGGCACGTGGAAGAATGGAAGAGTTCGGTAGGATAAACCTTAATGCGGAGCAGCTTGCTTCGTTAGATACCCCATGTTATGTTGTTAATGTAACACGTTTAGAAGATAATTTGAAACTTTTGCACCACGTTGAAACTGCGGCGGGGTGCAAAGTTCTTTTAGCTTTTAAGGGCTTTGCCATGTGGCGTACTGCACCTTTGGTAAATAAATATTTATCAGGGGTTTCGGCTAGTTCGGTTAATGAGGCCAGTTTGGGTCATGAATTTTATTCAGGTGATTTGCATGTCTATTCTCCTGCTTATTCTGCGGAGGAATTAAAGCAGCACATCACCATGGCTAATCATATCGTGTTTAATTCTATTTCCCAATGGAATAAGCATAAGAAAGTGATGGCAAAACATCCTGATATTGAGTGTGCTTTGCGTATTAATCCGGAGCAAACAGAATCGGAACATGCTATTTATGATCCCAGTGGTGTTTTTTCTCGTTTAGGAACAACTATTGCTAATTTTAAAGCTGGAGAACAAGATCTTGAGGGTATTACAGGACTTCATTTTCATAATTTATGTGAAATGAATGTGGATGCCTTAGAGCGTACCTTGGCTAAGGTGGAGGAGCAATTTGCTTATTATTTCAAACATCTGACTTGGATTAATTTTGGCGGAGGTCATCATATTACCCGTAAGGATTATGATGTGGATCGTTTGATTCAGGTCATCCGTCGTTTTAAGAAGAAATATGACTTAGAGGTTTATTTGGAACCAGGCGAGGCTATTGGTTTGAATACTGGCGTCTTAGTGTCTCAAGTGATGGATGTTTTTGAAAATGGGATGCCTATTGCCATCTTGGATGCTTCTGCTACTTGTCATATGCCCGATATCCTGGAAATGCCTTATCGTCCCTTTATTTTAAATGCAGGAGAAGCTCAAGAAAAAGCGTTGACTTATCGTTTGGGAGGTCCTAGTTGTTTGGCTGGTGATGTCATTGGTGATTATAGTTTTGATTTTTCTTTAAAAGAAGGAGATTACTTGGTCTTTGGTGATATGGTTCATTATACTATGGTGAAAACAACGACTTTTAATGGTATTAATCTTCCTTCTATTTATCTGTATGATGAGCAAAAGAATGATTTGCAATTAGTGAAGTCTTTTGGTTATGAGGATTATAAAAGCCGTTTGAGCTAAATAACGTGTTTTAAACTTGTTGATGAATAGGATTAATGATTTTCTATAGTATTTCAATTTCGTTATTAATACTTGCTTAGATCTTTAATTCTCTTTAACAATATATTATTATTCAGTGTAGAGATTAATAATGATTATGATTAATTTTTCAAAATATTTTTGTGGGGAAGATGGCTATTGTCTTGATTATGATAAGGCCGAAATTGCTTTGCTTCCAGTGTCTTATGATGGTACAAGTACTTGGATCAAAGGATCTGATAAAGGACCAAAAGCCATTATTGAAGCTTCAGGAACATTAGAGATGTATGATATTTCTACAGCTACTGATGTGTCAAAAAGAGGCATCTTTACCTTACCTTATGTACAGGAGAATTCCTCTCCTGAAAGTATGGTTGATGGGGTAGAGAAAGCGATGATGCAGATTTTGCAGGATGGTAAGTTTCCTGTTATGATAGGGGGCGAACATTCCGTCAGTATAGGAGCTTTTAGAGCAATTAAAGCGCATTATGCTGATGTAACCATTTTGCAATTAGATGCTCATGCCGATTTGCGTCCACATTATGAAGGCTCGGAATATAACCATGCTTGCAGTATGTATAAGGCTAAAGAAGAGGCGCCTATTGTGCAAGTAGGGATTCGTAGTATGTGTGAGGAAGAACGTGTTTTTATGAATGTAGAAACTATGTTTTTGCGTTCTCAGATAAGGTCTAATAAAAATTGGGAGAAAGAGGCCTTGTCACAGTTGAGTAAAAATGTTTACCTAACGATAGATCTTGATGTTTTTGATCCGTCTATAATGCCTTCAACGGGTACACCTGAACCTGATGGTTTGTTGTATCATGAAGTGCTTTCGTTTATTCAAAAGGTAAATGAACAGCATACAATTGTTGGGTTTGATGTGGTGGAATTGTGTCCACAGTCGCAGAATAAAGCGCCCGACTTTTTAGCTGCTAAGTTAATTTATCAGATTTTAAGTTTTATCTTTTTAAATCATTAGTTTAAGTGCTTTTTTGCTATGAGAAAATGGAAAGTTGACGACTCTAAGGAGCTTTATAATATCAATACATGGGGAATTGATTATTTCTCAATTAATGAGAAGGGTAATGTAACTGTAACACCTTGCAAAGATGGTCCGGCAGTGGATCTGAGTGATGTGATACACGAATTGGAATTGCGCGATGTGGCAACTCCTGTTTTATTGCGTTTTCCTGATATCTTGAATAGTCGTATAGAATCGATGCACGATAGTTTTCAGAAGGCTAAGATTGAATATGAATACCATGGAGAAAACTTTGTTGTTTATCCTATCAAGGTGAATCAGATTCGCCCGGTAGTAGAAGAAATAGTGAGTCATGGTAAGAAATTTAATGTTGGACTAGAAGCGGGATCAAAACCTGAACTTCACGCTGTGTTGGCTACGAGTTGTAATAGCAATTCTATCATTATATGCAATGGTTATAAGGACGAAGATTACATTGAGTTGGCTTTATTGGCTCAAAAGATGGGGCGCAATATTTTTATTGTTGTCGAAAAGTTGAATGAGTTACGCATCATAACATCATTGGCTAAACGCTTGAAGATAAAGCCTAACCTAGGAATACGTATAAAATTAGCAAGTTCTGGATCGGGCAAGTGGGAGAGCTCTGGTGGGGATGTGAGTAAGTTTGGTCTTACTGCGAGTGAGTTGATGGAGGCGATGGATTATCTCGAAGCTCATGATCTCAAAGACAGTTTGCGTTTAGTGCATTTCCATATTGGAAGTCAAGTAACTAAGATACGGCGTATAAAGATCGCTTTGCGTGAAGCATCACAGTTTTATGTGCAATTGCGCGCCCAAGGTTTTGGTGTCGATTTTGTAGATGTTGGTGGTGGCTTAGGTGTGGATTATGATGGTACAAAATCTTCACAAAGTGGAAGTAGTATTAACTATAATACCCAGGAATATATAGATGATGCTGTTTATTGTATTGTAGATGCTTGTAATAAGAATAATTTACCACACCCTAATATTATTACTGAATCGGGACGTTCACTGACGGCTCATCATTCTGTTCTTGTGTTTCAAGTGTTGGAGTCCACCTCTGTGCCCCAATGGAAAGATGATGTTGAATTGAGTGATGATGATAATGAGTTGGTGAAAGAATTATATATGGCTCGTGAAGAGCTGAATCAATCCCGCATGTTATCTGTGTGGCATGATGCTTTGCAGATACGAGAAGAAGCATTGGATCGTTTTAGCCTCGGCTTACTTGATCTTAAAACACGGGCTCAGGTGGAACGTTTATTTTGGTCTATTGCTTCTGATATTCATAAGATGACGAAGAATCTAAGGCATTTGCCTGATGAGTTTAATTCTTTATCAAAATTACTTTCTGATAAATATTTCTGTAATTTCTCATTGTTTCAGTCGCTTCCTGATTCGTGGGCTATCGATCAGGTTTTTCCTATTGTTCCAATACAAGGACATACAGAGCAACCTACGCGTAATGCCACTTTACAAGATATAACGTGTGATTCGGATGGTAAAATTAGTAATTTTATTGCGCATCGTGATTTTAATTACCATTTGCCTGTGCATGCGCTCAAGAAGGGAGAACCCTATTATATTGGTGTTTTCTTAGTGGGCGCTTATCAAGAGATTTTGGGTGATCTTCATAATTTGTTTGGGGATACCAATGCCGTTCATATTTCAGTAGATGAAAAGGGTTATAATATTGATCAAGTTCTCGATGGTGAAACAATAGCTGAGGTGTTGGAATACGTGCAGTATAATCCTAAGAAATTAGTTCGAGCTTTGGAGACATGGGTGACTTCGTCGGTAAAAGAAGGAAAAATATCATTGGCCGAAGGTAAAGAGTTTTTATCTACCTATCGTTCTGGTTTGTATGGTTATACTTATCTTGAGTAAAAAGTGAATGGCTATTGAAATGAGGGCTTAATGTGCCTTTATTTTGCCTAATAGTGTTTTGTTGATATAAGAATATTGAGTGGGCAAGGCTTTTTTAAAGCGTTGCCTATTCAATATTATCCTTCCACCATTGTGTGAGTTCTTTCGCTGTTTTTACCACGACATCAGCGCCATTGTTATACAATAATTCGTCACTTAGTTTTCCTGAATTAATAGCTAAGACAAATATGCCCGCCGCTTTACCTGCTTGGGTGCCTAATGGTGCATTTTCTACCACAATAGCTTCTTCGGGTTTTATGCCGTGTTTTGCGAGTCCTTTGAGATAAGGTTCTGGATGAGGTTTGCCGTGGTTCACGTCATAAGCACACACAGTTTTATTTTTGTCAAAACACTTAGGATAATAGTTTTCTAAAGTGTTCATCAGCTCTGGTTGTCCTGATCCTGTTACCACACTTACCGCTGATTTTTCCTTCACCAATTGTACAAATTCTAGCATATTTGCTATAGGAGGAGGGGTAGGGCGTTGTTTAATGTCGTTTAATTTATGAAGGTAAATAGCCTTTGTTTCTTCAGGGTTTAAGGTCGTGTTTTTTTTGTCTTTAAATATTTTTTTTATAGTGTCTGTGGCTATGCGACCTTCTTCGGAATAGAGGTGTTCTTCGCTCACTTCAATGCCGTGTTCTTTATATATTTTACTCCAAGAATCTACGTGCATAGGCATAGAATCTATTAATACACCATCCATATCAAAAAGGACAGCTTTGGGTGCTTTCATTTTTTTCATCGTGCAAAAATAATGGGAATTTTCATTGTTTACGAACTTAAATTGCACGAATAGTAGATGGCATGAGCCTTTTTTATTAAATGATGGTGTTTTTGAGCAGGAAGTTTTTCTTTTATTTCCGCTTTAAATTCACAAAAGAAAATCCAAAATCTGCCTTTTCGCCAGCTAATATATCCTGACGACTGGTTTCCTTCCATTCCTCAAAATTAATTTTAGGGAAATAAGTATCAGCTTCTACGGTGGTGTGTGCTATGGTCAGGTAAAGTTGATCAGCAAGTGGATAGAATAGTTTGTAAATAGTGCCGCCTCCAATGATGAAAACCTCGTCTTCATCCTGACACATTTCTTTTACCTCATCAATAGAATAAGCCATATCACAACCAGGTGCTACATAGCTTTTGTCTAGGGTTAACACGATGTTTCGTCGTTTGGGTAAAGCGCCATTGGGTAAACTAATAAAGGTACGGTCGCCCATTATTACGGTGTGTCCTTTGGTCACGTTTTTAAAGTGCTGTAAGTCGCCAGGGATGTGCATTAATAGGTCGTTGTCCTTACCAATGGCGAAGTCGTCGGTGATCGCTACTATAATAGATAAAGTCATAATAATGAGTGGTAAAATGAATATGTGTTTTAGTAATTCTTAATTATTCTTTTCGTTTCTTTAAAACCAAAACGTTGGTACATTTGAAGTGCTTTAGGATGATCTAAATCACAGGTGTTCAGATATACTTTATGTGGTAGCATTGACCATGCTTTTTCAAGTGTTAATTGAAAAAACTGTGGTCCATAACCTTTTCCTATTTCCTTCTGAAAGAGTCCAAAATACAGTATTTCTACGTTATCTCCTTTTCGTGCTAATTCTGTAAAACCTATTTCTTGCTCGCCATTTCTTAAAACGAAGATGTGCGTTTCTTTTTTATTGATGGTTTGTTCAAGTTCTTCTTCTGAGATGATTAATCTATCTACCCATTGATAGGCTTTACCCACTCCTTCGTAGAGTTGTATATATCTTTTTGTAGTAATAGGTTTTTTTAATATTTTTAACTTAAACTTGGTATCGATCTTTATGGTTCGATCAGAAGCTTGGAGTAACTCTAAAAAATAAATATGACATTCTTTTTTCATCTTTATGGAATAAGTTGTCGTTTTGTTTTGCCCTATTCTAGGAGCTCACAAAAATAAGCAACCTAAATCTATTCACGGGTTATTCTGTTATCTTTTGTTAATATTTCTTTACAAATGAAAACTTTTTAAGTTGTGAGTTGTGAATTATGAGTTGTGAATTCGCTTCATTCGTTATTTATTCATCTGTCTTTCTTTTATTTTTCTGTAAACTACAGAACATAAAATCATCTTATAAACATCAATATCTTGCTGATTCCCCTCTTGAGCGGTGTGCTGAGCGCAAGTCGAAGTAAGGGGAATATAAGGGGTGTGTCGTTTTAGGAAAGAGAAGTGATGTCAGCGCTCATTTTGAGTTGTGGATTCTGAGTTGTGAATTTCCTTCATTCGTCATTTTTTATGTATTTTTCATTTTCATCTTTAAGATAGACTATGAAAGGACTTATAAGCTCAGTTTTAAACCTTGATTTTTAACTTCAAAGGTTAAAGTCTTTCTTTTAATTTCCCAAAGCAGCTTAAGTGATTAAAAATTAATGATAGATTGAACACTTATTCCCAAAAACTCTATGAATTTTAGTATTTTTGCAGCTCAATATTTTTTTTTAATAAGATGCAAGGAATAGAGACGATAATTGGTGACGCTGTAGTAGGTGCTATAGCTAGTTTGTATAAGGCAGAAGTGAGTGTGGACGCGGTGCAGTTGCAAAAAACGCGTAAGGAATTTAGTGGAGACGTCACCTTGGTGGCTTTTCCTTTTTTACGTCATTCACGCAAAAGTCCCGAAGAGACGGCTGAAGAAATAGGAGAATATCTTAAAGCTAATGTAGAAGCTGTAGAAGCTTTTAACGTAGTGAAAGGTTTCCTTAACCTTGAAATAGCTATTTCTCATTGGTTGGGTATGTTAGATTATATGTCTAATGATGAGCATTTTGGTTTTACTTCTGAAACCGAAGATTCGCCTTTAGTTATGGTGGAGTATTCATCGCCTAATACCAATAAACCGTTGCATTTAGGACACATCCGCAACAATCTGTTAGGATGGTCTATCTCTGAGATCTTAAAAGCGAATGGTAACAAGGTGGTGAAAACCAATATTGTTAATGATCGTGGAATTCACATTTGTAAATCTATGTTAGCTTGGCAGAAGTGGGGCGAAGGCGCTACTCCTCAAAGCACGGGTATGAAAGGAGATCATCTTATTGGTGATTTTTATGTGAAATTTGACCAAGAATATAAGAAAGAATTAAAGACTTTATTAGCTCAAGGTCTTTCTCAAGAGGAAGCTGAGGCTAAATCTTTATTGATGGCTGAGGCGCGTGAGATGTTGTTGAAATGGGAAGCTAAAGATGAAGCCGTTTATGCCCTTTGGGAAAAAATGAACAATTGGGTATATGAAGGTTTTGATGTTACTTACAAACGTTTAGGTATTGATTTTGATAAGATTTATTACGAATCACAGACGTATTTAGTTGGTAAAGATAAAGTCATGGAAGGTTTGTCTTCTGGTGCTTTTTATAAGCGCGAAGATGGTTCTGTATGGGCTAATCTTACCGATGAGGGCTTGGATGAAAAGATACTTTTACGTTCGGATGGTACTTCGGTATATATGACTCAAGATATTGGTACTGCTAAATTACGTTTTGATGATTATCCTATTGATAAGATGGTTTATGTTGTTGGTAATGAGCAGAATTATCATTTTCAGGTTTTGTCTATTGTGCTGACCAAATTAGGTTTTGATTGGGGTAAGGACTTGAAACATTTCTCTTACGGTATGGTAGAATTACCAGAAGGTAAGATGAAGAGCCGTGAAGGAACGGTTGTGGATGCTGATGATTTGATGGATGAGATGATAGATGGCGCACGTTCTACTTCCGAAGAGTTGGGTAAGTTAGACGGCTATTCTAAGCAAGAAGCGGAAGAAGTCTATCGTAAAGTAGGATTGGCAGCACTTAAATACTTCATGTTGAAAGTAGATCCTAAGAAAAATATGGTTTTTAACCCCAAGGAATCTATCGATTTTAATGGTAATACAGGACCTTTTATTCAATATACTTATGCACGCGTTTGCTCCCTTTTAGAGAAGGCAAAAGAGCAAGATTTGAATGTTGCTTCTGTCCTTTTTGATGGTTTAGCTATCTCACAAGTTGAAGTAGATTTAATAAAAAAATTAACGCAGTTCAAAGAAGCTGTAGAAGAGGCAGCTAAGATTTACAGTCCAGCCTTGATCGCCAATTACGTTTATGATTTGGTGAAAGACTATAACCGTTTTTATCACGACTTCCCTATTTTAAAAGAAGAAGATGAGATGATAAAACTTTTCCGTATTAAGTTATCAGAAAATATAGCGGTTATCATCAAACGTGGTATGGGATTACTTGGTATTGAGATGCCTGAACGTATGTAATTTGTGGTGTGCAGTTTCTTAATTGATAGTTGTAATGCTTTTCATCATTAACTTAAAACAATTTTATCGTGGCTTTATTCGGATTATTCAATAGAGAGAAAAAAGAAACCCTCAATAAAGGTCTTGAGAAGACCAAAGAGAGTGTGTTCAAAAAGCTGACACGTGCTGTTGCTGGTAAGTCAAAAGTGGATGATGAAGTCCTAGATAATCTTGAGGAAGTGCTGATCTCTTCTGATGTGGGGGTGGATACTACTTTGAAAATTATTAAGCGCATTGAGGAACGTGTGGCTAAGGATTCTTATTTGGGGACTAAAGAGCTCAACGGGATCTTGAAAGAAGAGATCTCGCTTCTTCTGGCAAAAAATAAAGACTTTGATGAAGAGGCGTTTGAGTTGCCAGAGAGCTCTGATCCTTATGTTATTATGGTGGTTGGTGTCAATGGCGCGGGTAAAACGACGACTATTGGTAAATTAGCTCATCAGTTTAAGAAACAAGGCAAAACTGTGGTCCTTGGTGCGGCAGATACTTTTCGTGCAGCAGCTATCGAACAGTTGGTGGTGTGGGGCGATCGTGTAGGGGTGCCTGTCATCCGTCAAAGTATGGGATCCGATCCTGCTTCTGTGGCTTTTGATACTTTACAATCGGGTAAAGCACAAAATGCAGATGTCGTGATTATTGATACGGCAGGACGATTGCATAACAAGATTAACTTAATGAATGAGTTATCTAAAATTAAAAATGTAATGAAAAAGGTGGTGCCTGATGCGCCTCACGAAATCTTATTGGTTTTGGATGGTTCTACAGGTCAAAATGCCTTTGAACAAGCCAAACAGTTTTCTCTTGCTACTGATATTAATGCACTAGCTATCACTAAGCTTGATGGTACTGCCAAAGGTGGTGTTGTCATCGGTATATCGGATCAATTTAGCATTCCTGTGAAATATATTGGTGTAGGTGAGAAGATTGATGATCTTCAGATTTTCCGTCGCGAAGAATTTGTTAATTCATTATTCGACTAGGGTATAGGAATTTGGAGGTCGGAAAAATTGGAGCTCGGAGTTTGGAGCTCGGAGTTTGGAGCTCGGAGTTTGGAGGTCGGAGTTTGGAGGTCGGAGTTTGGAGGTCGGAGATCGGAGTTCGGAGTTTGGAGTTCGGAGATCGGAGTTCGGAGTTCGGAGGTTGGAGTTCGGAGGTTGGAGTTTGGAGTTCGGAGTTTGGAGTTCGGAGTTTGGAGTTCGGAGTTTGGAGTTCGGAGGTCGGAGATCGGAGTTTGGAAAAATTGGAAAATTGGTATTCGGATGATTGGAGTTCGGTAATCGGACAATTGGTATTCGGGAAAAATGGAATTTGGAGTTCGGAAAAATGGAGTTCGGAAAATCGGAGATCGGAATTTGGTGAAATTGGGTTGTGGAGCTTGGTAATTTAAGATAGAAATTGAATTTTTTAATAATATCTGATAATGAAGTGTGAAAAGCTAGATATATGGTGTGATGCTGTTGATTTATCAATTGATGTTTATAAAAAGACGGTAACACTTCGTGATTTTGGTTTTAGAGATCAGATTACACGTTCTTGTTTGTCTATTCCGAGTAATATTGCCGAAGGCATGGAGCGTATTTCGATAAAGGAAAATTTGCGATTTTTAGATATTTCAAGAAGCTCTTCAGCAGAGTTTATGACTCAAGTTCATATTGGCGTTGGAGCAGAATTTATAAATGAAGATATTGCTCGAGATTGGCTTAAGAAAACGGAATCTATTATAAAAAGGATGACTAGGTTGATGCAGTATTTGACGAAGAAGATTTAGAGTGGAAATCGGAGGTCGGGGAAAATGGAGTTCGGAAAAAATTGGAGTTCGGAGTTCGGAAAAATGGAAATCGGAGTTCGGATGATTGGAGTTCGGAAAAATGGAGTTCGGAGTTCGGGAAAATTGGAGTTCGGAGTTCGGAAAAATGGAAATCGGAGTTCGGGAAAATAGAGTTCGGAGTTCGGAGTTCGGGAAAATTGGAGTTCGGAAAAAAATTGATTTCGGAGTTCGGTAAAAATGAAAGTTCGGGGGAAAGTGGAGTTGTGAAGATTAGAAATTTTGAAAATTGAAGAGTAAAGGGGCCGTTTTTAATGTCATTAACACCTAACACCGAACACCAAAATCCGAACACCGAAATCCTAACACCGAAATCCTAACACCAAACACTAAAAAATACAATTTATGAAAAAATATACTTCAGTACACGATTTAGGAGATCTAAAAGCAGCCGTTAAGGAAGCTTTAGAAGTGAAAAAGACACCTTATGCTTTTGAGGAGTTAGGTCGCCATAAGACCATGATTTTATTGTTTTTTAATTCGAGTTTACGTACCCGTTTGAGCACCCAAAAAGCCGCTCAGAATCTTGGCATGAATGTCATTGTCTTGGATGTGAATCAAGGTGCTTGGCAGTTGGAAACTGAACGTGGCGTGATTATGGATGGCGATAAACCAGAGCATTTGTTGGAGGCTATTCCTGTGATTGGCAGCTTTTGTGATGTTATTGGAGTGCGTGCTTTCGCTAAATTTGAGAGTAAAAAAGATGATTATGAAGAGGTGCTTGTTAATCAATTTATAAAACATTCTGGCGTGCCCGTGGTGAGTATGGAAGCCTCTACAGGGCATCCTTTGCAGGGGTTTGCTGATATCATCACTATTGAAGAACATAAAAAAGTGGCACGACCTAAAGTGGTTTTAACTTGGGCACCACATCCTCGTGCTTTGCCTCAGGCTGTCCCTAATTCGTTTGCTCAATTTGCGCAAGCTGCCGATTATGATTTTGTGATAACGCATCCTAAAGGTTATGAGTTAGCGCCCGAATTTGCAGGAGATGCCACTGTAGAGTATGATCAAAAGAAAGCGTTTGAAGGTGCTGATTTTATTTATGCTAAAAACTGGTCTTCTTATAACGATTACGGAAAGATACTTTCTACCGATCGCGCTTGGACGGTGGATACAGAAAAGATGGCCTTGACTAATAATGCTTTTTTTATGCATTGTTTACCTGTTCGTCGTAATATGGTGGTGAGTGATGATGTGATTGAAAGTCCGACTTCCTTGGTTATACAAGAGGCGGCCAACCGCGTGACGTCAGCTCAATTGGTTATTAAACGTATCTTAGAAGGTTTAAAATAGTTTTTGCTATAATTTATAGAGCTTCATTCCTTTTCGGAATGAGGCTTTTTTTATGTTTGTAAGTGAATGTTTGGGGAAGTTTATGATGATGATTTGAGCGGCCTAGCGTGCTATTCGTTATATAAGCTACTCTGTAGTGCACATCTTGCTTAGGTCGAAAAGAAAAGCTCACGAGATCGCTTTTTTCTCCCAGCCTGATGGCACTCCATAGCTCCTTATGTCACTCTTAGGTTGCTGAGCTGAGTTTTTGACGAAGCATCACTGCCGTGCCACCTCACCAGTAACGGCAGTGTGGTATTCCCCATTACAGTGCTCACATTATTATTGATAACAAGTAATTTCTGTTTCCTTTCAATTCATAATTACCGAATCCCAATCATCGAATCCCAATTGCCGAATTCCAAATACCGAATATCTATATCAGAAATTCTAACTCCAATAATTGAACTCCAATCACTGAATACCGAACTCTTATTTCCAAACTCCAAACTCCAAACTCCAAACTCCAATCACCGAATTCCAAATTCCGAACTCTTATTTCCAATTTCCAAACACCGAATTCCGAGCTCCTATTTCCAAACTCCAAACACCGAATTCCGAACTCCGAACTCCGAATTCCGAACTCCTATTTCCTATTTCCAAACACCGAATTCTAATCATCCGAACTCCATTTCCCCGAACTCCAAACTCCAAACTCCAAACTCCGAATTCCGAATCCCGAACTCCGATTTCCAAACTCCAAACTCCGAACTCCAAACTCCAAACTCCAAACTCCGATTTCCAAACTCTTATCGTATTAATCCCTGCGACCCTTTCCCATTAGAAACGAGTTCTATAATTTTATCGGGCTCTAATCCTTCTTCATTACGGTGCGACACATAGAGTAGTGCCGACTTGCTTTCGTGAGCTATCTTATTGATCAGGGTGACTAATACCGCGGCTGATTTATCATCCAGTCCATTCGATGGTTCATCTAGAATAAGAACGGGAGGATGTTTTATCATGGCGCGTGCAATGAGGATCATGCGTTGTTCTACTTGTGATAAATCAACAAATGCATTTTTGCTTTTATTGGCTAAGCCTAAAAGTGTCAGCCATTGGATAGCTAAGTGTTTTTGTGCGTCGGATGGGATGCGATAGAGACCAATGGAATCATGTAATCCTCCAATAATCATAGCTTCTGCGGTATGACGGTGTGCTTTGAAGAGTTCCATCATAGCTGGGGTGAAATAACCTATTTTCTTTTTTATGTCCCACACCGATTCGCCTGTTCCTTTGCGTTGACCAAAAAGGTATATCTCTTGTCCAAACGCTTTCGGATTATCACCATTTATCATAGTGAGTAGTGTGGTTTTACCCGAACCATTGGGTCCTATTAGTTGCCAAAATTCTCCTTTTTTTATGCACCAATTAATATGATTTAAGATGCCACGACTATCATAGGTGACGCTGACATCTTTTAATTCAATAAGTTTTTCGGGTAACCCTTCTATTTGTTCTAGTGGAGCTGGTATTTCCTCTCCAAAAGAAGTGTCTTTTCCTTTGTTCTGATCGAGATAAGTGATCATGTTACCTTCGTAAATCACGGTTCCATTTTCCACATAAAGCCCATGTTTTATAAAGGGCAAAAGATCTTCTTGTCGTTTGAACAGTTGAATGATGATGAAGCGGTTGGCTAGGGTCGCTAATTGTTTTTTTAAGGCTGTAACGGAGGTTATATCTAAGGCATCAAAGGGATTATCAAGAATGATGAAATCGGGATTTTGGTTGAGGAGGTGTTGTAATAAGGCTTTCTTTTGTTCGCCACTGGAGAGGGTCCGGATGCTGCGTCCCATGGTTGTTGTCAGATCGTAAGCATCATGTGCGAGTTCCTCTTCAATAAATTTTTCTAATGTGACATTAGAAAATAAGACTCCTTTTTTATGTTTTAGTGGACTAAAGGTTGGGTGTCCTTCTCCTAACATCATATTCTTGAAAAAATGTGATCGTGTAGAGAATTCCGAGCCATAAATGGCAAAATGTGTTACTGAGTTATTCATGTATTAATGAGAAAATAGGTGCAGAATTAAAGCGTGTCTTTTTAGGACACGCTTTCTGATTTTTATAGTTGTTGTAATTAAGAACTATTTATTATTTAGATTTATAAGTGGTAGAGAGTACTTTGAATTCAGTTCTACGGTTTATGCCATATACTATTTCTTTATTTTTATCATTTAATTTATCAATAAAAGCTTCATCAAGAACGTCATTTACCTTTATGAATTTGTATTGTTCTGCTATTGTTTCATCGGCGATCATTGGTCGTGTTTCACCATAACCAATAGCTTTTAATCGTGCTTTTTCTATTTTCTTATCGACTAAATAACGGACTACTGATTCAGCACGTTGTTGTGATATTTTCATATTAACGGCTTCTTCACCTTGGGTGTCGGAGTGTGCCGATATTTCTATTGTGATGTTAGGGTTGTCATTCAGCGTTTTTACTAAATCATTCAGCGAGGTTGACGATTCTTCGGTGAGTTCTGCACTGCCAAAGTCGAAGAATATGTTATTGACTCTAATAGGTTGACGTATGGAAGCCAAGGTCATGTCTTTAGTGTGTATGATGCTTTTTTCGGCATTTAAAGTGTTCATCTCTCCTGATTTGTTGAGGTATCCACGGGCAGTAGCAAGGAAGACATATTCTACTTCTTTGGTGAGTGGGTAACTGTATGTACCATCTTTTTTACTGGTGATTTTTAAATTCGTTCCATCATTACCTATGAGTTTGATGACGGCTCCAGATATGGGTTCTTTTGTTTTGACATCGGTTATCTGACCTTCAAATTTGAATTCTAATACAGGTAGGACAAAGGAATAGATGTGGTCATAACCTTTCCTATCATTGCGTGTGGAAGAGAAATAGCCGCGTTCTGCTTCGGATGAAAAAGAGATGCCGAAATCATCGTCGTGACTGTTTATGGGACTCCCCATATTCTTACTTTGCCACACATCATTGTGATCTTTGGTAGCACGAAAGATATCTAAACCTCCAAAACCAGGTAAGCCATTAGACGAAAAGTAAAGGATAGAATCGTCTCTAAAAAAAGGAAACATCTCATTGCCATTGGTATTGACATGAGGTCCTGCATTTTGTGGTTCGCTCCAGCTGTCACCTTCTTTTTTTGAAAACCAGATATCAAGACCACCATAACCGCCTAAGCGGTCCGAGACAAAAAACATTTGTAGTCCTGTAGATGATACCGCTGGATGCGTAAAGGTGAGTGTGTCAGCCAAGGAATCGGTACACATAATTATCTGTTGAGTTTCGCTCCATTCAGCACCTTTGCGTTGAGACGCGAAAATAGAAGCTCCTAGACTTTTTCCTTTCTCATTACGAGCGGAGGAAAAATACATTGTTTTGCCATCGGCTGTGAAAGAGGGTACTCCTTCATCAAATTCTGTATTGATATTTTCTACGGCTTCTGGATCTTTCCATTTGCCTTCGAGATCTTTACTGATACTATAAATGTCATAGTTGCGTTGTCCCGTGATATTGCTTATTGCATTACCACCTGTAACTCCTTCGCGGCTTGTTGTGAAATAAATTAAATCTTCATCTCCTGGCGATATAGCAGGACAGAAGTTAGAGGAGCGTCGAGATTCAAATTGCTTAGCTTCTCGTACCACATAGCGTGTCTTTAATTGCCATTTGTTAATGCTGTCGCACGCTAATATCCCATTGATAGCTTGTGTATTGGAGCTGTCAGAGAGTAAAAAGAGCTGATAATTTTTTTTAGCTTCATTAATTTTATTTTGTGAAAAAAGCACCTCCGCATAGTTAAGGTTAACGATGGGGTCAGGATAATCAAACTTGATGGCATTGCGATAAGCCGACGAAGCACGACTTATATTATTAGTATAGCGGTAACAATCGCCTAGCTTGTAGTTTATCTCAGCGCGCATAGGCTTGTCTTTTGCTGCGCTATAAGCTCTCTTATAGCGTGTTGCGGCTTTATTGTATTCGCCAATTTCATAATTGATATTGGCTTTCTTTAGTTGTCGTTTTGCACTACATCCTACAAGCATAACGCTTATAATTAATAAGATGAGTGTCTTTAGTGTGTTTCCTTTGTTCAAGATGTAAATGCTTTTTTGTTTAAACCACAAAGTAAATGAAAAAAATGGCAAGTCCTTTTTCTTAGTCAAATAAAATGCTGTAATTTGTGCTCGTATTTATAGAAAACGATAACATGATTAGAATATTATTATATGGACTCATCTTTTTGTTGGTTATTAGAATGGTAAATTCAGCATTCAGTCCAAAACCAGAAGAAAAGAAAAAGAGTAATGTTAAGGCTGACAAAGCTAAAAAGAAACGTGTTAGCAAAGATGTTGGCGAATACGTCGATTATGAAGAAGTTAAATAGAATTGATGCCTAGTTATATCTCATTTATAATTAAAAACAACCGATGAAGAAAACAAGTCTGTTTATTGTTACATTAGTGCTTATGGCCTCTTGTAATAATAATCCTAAAAAAGCAACTACCGCAGCAAAAACGCCAGCTTCTCAGAAGACAGAAGTTAAAGTATCCAAACAATTTTCGCCAACAGATTATCAAATGTTCTTAGGTGCAGCATTAGAAAATCAAGATTCCATTGTAAAAGCTAATATTGCAGAAGGTATTGACGTCAATTATGCTGATGAATCAAAAACTACAGCCTTGATGTATGCCGCTTATAATGGTCATACAGAGATTGTAAAAATGCTGATAGATGCAGGTGCTAATGTAAAAATGAAAAATGTTAATAACCGTACGGCTTTGATGTTAGCTAGCAGTGGTCCTTTTGTGGAGACCGTGAAACTGTTGTTGCAATATGGTGCAGAGGTGAATGCTAAGGACAATCATCAGGATTGGACTCCTGTGATGTTTGCTGCTGGCGAAGGTCAGTTAGAAGTCGCAAAAGTCCTGGTTGCCGCAGGCGCTGATATTATGATGCTTGATATTGATGGTGAGTCTTCTTATGATTTTGCTCTCTCAAAAGGTTATAACGAGATGGCAGCATATCTGAAAGAATTAGCTCAAGAGAAGAAATAATTGGCTGTTCTAAGACGGTAGTAAATTGTTTTGTTATAAGTCAATAGCCTTTGTTGTCGGGAGTTTTAGTGCGTTAGTCTGGAACAGACTACGGTCTTTTATTTAAAGAACGTAGTTAAATGATTTCTGCCAGGAGTAAAGCAAATTCCTATATAAAACAAATGACGACTTTCAATGTGTATTTGTTGGATTGCTTTACTTGTATTTTGAAAAATTGAGACTTTGGAACATTTAATAGAGATTAACGAAACTGATCTGACCTTGTTTTTTGGTACAGAAGATCAGAATATACGTTTGTTACAGAATTTATTTCCTCGTCTGCGCATTGTGGCGCGTGGTAATGTGATAAAGGTAACGGGTGACGCAGAGCATATTGTTTTATTTTCTGAGAAGGTAGATGCCTTAATAGAATATTGTAACACTTATAATAATTTACCTGAAAATATTGTAAGAGAGATTGTTGCAGGCGATAATGTGATAGAAGGAATGCCAGATAATACCGTTCTTTTTGGTGTGAATGGTCGTCCTATTACTGCAAAAACTCCAAATCAACGTAAGATGGTGAAGGCTTATGATAGCTGTGATTTGTTATTTGCTTGTGGACCTGCAGGAACAGGTAAGACATACACCGCTATTGCTTTAGCTGTTCGCGCTTTGAAAAATCGTGAAATTGAACGCATCATTCTTAGTCGCCCTGCGGTAGAGGCTGGTGAAAGTCTA
>CBFIII010000060.1:0-22292 GCA_965662645.1 Bacteroidales bacterium | reverse complement strand
CAGCAAAATGGAAGACGACTTGAAACACAACGAAGGCTTCCTGAAGACCGTTATGAAAAAACTAAGTAACGAGCGTTTTGTTAACAGTGCACCCGAAAAGGTCGTGGCTATAGAACGTCAGAAACAAGCAGATGCTGAAAGCAGAATCGCTTCATTGAAAGAAGCTATCGCAAAATTGAAAAGCTAGTATGTTCCTTATTGTTGTTCTTAAACAATAAGAATTAACAATAATGAGATTTATTTTTCTATTTTATTCATTTTTTACCGTCTAAAATTTGGAATTTAAATCTAAAATATTACTTTTGCATCCGCTTTAGAGATAAAGCCAATGGCAATGTCCCATGGTGTAATGGTAACACTCCGGTTTTTGGTATCGTCATTCCAGGTTCGAGTCCTGGTGGGACAACGTTGAAAGAGTCTAATTCATTTGTATAAAATGATTTAGACTCTTTTCTTTTTATACCTCAGATTGTTTTATGGAAAGAGAGGGGATATTTAAAGTATATATAATAATATATAAAGTCCCTTCGGGACTTATTTAATCCCCTTGTGAACTAAAATGCATTATATCTGACAAATATAATAATTCCACCACACAAAACCACGCTGTATACAAATACTAAAAACAACCCTTCATCATAAAAAAAGCCCCAAAGCTTTCGATAGAAAACTTTGGGACTTAACACTATATAATAGATATCTTGGTATTAGAAGATGCTATAATTTATGCCAATAGCAAACATAAAACCCTCTTTATCATAGTTTGTTTTATAAGCAGGGGTTCCTGTAGTAGCATCTGCCACTTCATTTTCATCACTGTCGTCATACACCATTCGGGCAAAACCTAAGTCAACGTTCCATTGCTCGCTTAGCTTAATATTAGCACCCAAACCAAACGTACTTGAACTCAATGAAAAGCTCAGGTTGTCTTGATAATGTTCAGAAACACCTGTTGTTCCTCTCATATAACCAGCACTTACGGTTATCATTTCAGACAGATCGTATTCTGCACCAAAAGAAAATTCATAGAAGTTGTTATCTACAAGATCTTCTCTACCATCCCAATCAGCACCTTTATCGTTAAATAAGTGGTAGCCTACTTGTGCACGAAAATCATCAGAAATTTGATATTGAGCACCAACACTTAACATCATAGGTATATCACGATTTGTTTTAGCACCGTCGGGAAACATATTGATATCATCTAACTTTGTATCATTTTCAAATTCAAAACTAGTATTACCTTCCCATTTAACAGCAATATTAAGAGCTTCTATCGGTGTAATATTAACACTAATGATAGGTGTAACACCATGAGCTGTTTGCGTAGTTCCTACATATTTATCTGATACTTCAGCAGCAGCATCTGTGTTACCAATATTAGTAAAGAATTCTTCGGCACGAATCATATCACCATTAGGGTTTAGAGCTGGATGCGTTGGATTAACCTTCACATCTTTTAGATAACCCGTATATCGGTTATGACCAAACACATAGCGAAACCCAACAGATGCAGATATTATTTCATTGATTTTATAAGCAAAACCAGCTTGAAATCCGTAAAAGATAGAAGTGCCATCAAAATATTGATTTACTTCATATTCTGATGTAGGCACTCCCAAATTTGAAATTAGAGTGGGTAATACACTAATTGAGTTCTCAAAAGCAGGCATTCCAGAGCTGTACTCGGCAGAACCACCGCCACCAATAATCTCAAAGCCAAAAGAGGCAGCCCACTTCTCTTTATTATAAGAAGCATAGAAATTAGGATAGATAGGTGCTTTCACATCACCTTTATAGGTACCGTTATTAAGGGTATTGTTATCATCTGTAAGTGTGTATTCTTGAAATATACTTTGATTACTCAACGAAAAGTGCATACCTTCGCCTAGCTCCATAATTCCAGCAGGGTTGAAATAAACAGCATCGATGTCAGTAGAGGCATCTCGGCTAAGCATACGTACCCACTTGGCACTTTGATTTGTATTCGTCACGATACCTCCAGCAAAAGCCATTTGGCCTGCCAAAATCCCTAATGCAATCAATTTTAACGTCTTTTTCATAATCTTATTTTAGGTTAATAATAGGTTCAAATTGGATCATAAAATGGCTAATTTTCCATAATATGTGTGAGGTTATTACCCCATGTGTTAAGTTTAAATTTGTATGAAAATTGTTGTACGATGAATAAATCCGTTGATAAAAAATTGACTCTTTTTATATATTATTCATGTATAGTAAGGCTCTGTATGGTCGCACCTCTTGCTGTAAGTTACTAATATTCGGTATTGTAAATCGCAGTTTTATTTTGGTTATTAAAATATTCAGTGACAAATATAGGCTTTTTTAACACTTTTCAAAAAAACACAATTCTAAGAGTAACAAATAGCACAATTGAGTTCATAAAAGACTAATTCAAGAACTCTAACAATTTGAATAAAATAAAAAAGGTGTTGTTCTACAGAACAACACCTTTTCCTAAAAATATAAATTTATGATTAACCATTAATACGAGCAACAGAAACACCTGTAATTTTACCTTTCTCATTATAAGTGTAAAACCCACAACCACTAGCTAATCCAGTTTGTCGAGCACGCACTAAACGTTTGATCAATGGCGAAGGCTTATATTGTAACTTACCAAACTCATTAAATAAATTCTCACCCCAACGTTCTATTTTATCTAATCCAATAATGTCCGCCAATTCAAAGATACCATAACGCGTTCCATAACCAACATGCATAGCAACATCAATATCTCGCATAGCAGCAACACCTTCCATATAAATATCACAAGCTTCATTTATCATAGTCACCATCATACGTACCCCAACAAGCCCCACAGACTCGTGTACTGGCACCACCTGACGACGTATCAACTGCATGAAACCAATCACCTTATCATATACCATATCAGAAGTATAGATTCCTCGCACCACTTCTACAACACGAGCATCAGGTGTATTGTTAATAAAAAAGTTCAAACTCACACAACGATCTTTCACCTTGAGGTGAGCTGATAATTCGGAAACAATAACCGTTGTTGCATTAGTAGCAATAATACAGTCATCGCTTACAACAGATTCAATATTTTCAAAGATAGATTGACGCACTGCGATACTTTCTTTCGGTGTCAAATTCTCACGCAAAGTAGCTTCTATCACAAATTCACAATCTTTAAATACATCATAAGTAGTAGAACCTGAGATACGCCCCATAATAGTTTTCTTCTCACTATTGGTCAACCCCCAACTCTCAATGCGTGTATCAAACTGACTATCAATAGCATCGATAGCGGCTGTTATTTTGTCCTGAGACAACTCAACAAATCGCACTTCAAGACCATTAAATGCAGCCATACGAGCAATATTTTGACCTTCGTTACCGCAACCAACGATACCTATTTTTGAAAACAGGGTGGCTTTTGATGCCTTTTGACTCAAAGCATAATTCTCCAAACTTTCTACTACTGACATTTTTTAATTTTTAAATATGTTTTACTTATAAAATTCTTATACATTTACTAGGCGTACAAAAAAAACATTTTCTAATGAACTCCCCCGCTGCAAGCAGACGGAGTTTCAATTGGAAACACTTTTTTAATTCGCAGCAAGCTGCGTGGAATAAAACCCACAATGTGAGATTTAATCAAAAATAGTATCTATACGCTTATCTTTCACACTCTTCCAAAGTGCCTTTAGTTGTGATTCTAAAATTCTATTTTCTGACAACTCGGGCAAACGATCAAGATCAAAAAAAGCGACATCCAAAATATCAAATCCTTTATTCAAGAGAGAGTAATCATCAGCCTCGCAAAAGAAAACCATTTTATAGATGTGATAAGCTGCTGGTGGATGAGGATGACATTTTTTATCCCATACGGCCAACAAACGTTTTGCTTTTACCGATAACCCAGCTTCTTCAAAGACTTCCTTTTCTACCACCTCTTTAGGCGAAAACCCAATATCGGACCATCCACCAGGGATAGACCATTTGCCATCCATACTCTCACGAACAAGCAACACCTGATCTTTATCATTTAAAACAAAAGCCCGAACATCAACTTTAGGAGTCGGATATTGAACTGGCGGCATATAAAAAGCCTCCAGAGTAGCTAAGCTCTTTCCAGCCATTTCGCCTATGAGTTCAAGACAAATTTGACGTTGCTCCTGACAACGCTCTAACTCAAAATCATTAGCGGCATATACAATACCCGTTTCGGCCAAAGCCATCAAGCGTTTTATTTTATCTAACTGGTTCACAATATGCATATTATCATTATCCTATCTCCTTTTATGTTATAGGAACACAAAAATACAGTTTTCAGGATTAAGAATAAAGTGTTTTTTGACAATTTGAAATAAATAGTTAACATTTTTTAGTACAAATTGCAAAGTCCACCTAACAAAACGAAACAAACTAGCGCCATAAAACAATAAGATAATAGTCTAAAAAAACACCGACACTCATCAGAAATAAAAAAACATGCCACTTTAGATATCATAATTCTATTAAGCTTTTCTATTCTGCTATACATTTGTTATTTTTGCATCGTATTATCTTTAATTTAAAAGTTCATCGCGTGAAAAAAGAAACTTGGCGTAAAATTAAATACCCTGTATTAGTAGCGGGCATACGCCTATTAATTTTTACGGTGCGGCTCTTTCCAAGATCTTTAGAATTAGCCCGTTTTAAGTTGAGAGGTAAGATTGCTTTTTTGTTGGTAAAAAAAGAACGTGAAAAGTGCATAAGGCACCTTCGCTATGCCTATGGTAATAGTAAGACAGAAGAAGAACTACGGAAAATGGCTTTACACGTTTTTCAGAATCTTGCTCTTAACTTTTACGACATGGCCTATTCTTTTCATTACCGAAATAAAAAACAGTTTTTAAAGATATGGGAAATACGAGGAGAAGAACATTTAAAAGCGGCATATGACCAAGGACGAGGTGTATTAGTTTCCACTTGTCATGTTGGCAATTGGGAATTTTCAGCTATTGCACCCCCTATTTTAGGATATGAGACTTCTGCCGTGAGTGCACCATTAAAAAATGCACAAATAAATGATATAGTTGTCAATAGTCGCGAAGCTAGAGGAATGAAAAACATTAGTCGTGGTAAAGGCAAAGCGATGCCTTTAATACTAGAAGCTTTGAAAAACAAAGAATGTATGGTTATTATGATTGACCAAGACATTGAAGCTAAAGGTACCTTTGTTGACTTTTATGGTAAACCCGCTTTTACAACTACTGGTGCTGCTAAGATTGCAATGGAAGCCAATGTTCCGGTAGTAACAATGGTTACCAGAAGATTACCTAACAACAAACACGGTGTTGAGTTTTTTCCTGCGTTTGAGATGGAATATACAAATAATAAGATTAACGATTTAATAGAGAATACCAAACGCATACACCAACCGCTTGAAGATTTGATAAAAACCTATCCAGAACAATGGGTCTGGTTTCATCAACGATGGAAACGACAACCGTCAACAATAGATTCAGCTTTAGTATTAAAATAATACAGAAGTCATAATTTCGAAAAAAACTATCATTATGAAAGAATATATAGTATCCGCTTTTACGGAGAATAACATTGGTCTATTGAATCGCATTACCATCATATTTACACGACGTGGTGTAAATATTGATAGTTTGACCGTATCAGAATCTGCAATAAAAGGAATTAGTAAATTTACCATTGTTGTAGAAACAACAGAGGATCAAATTCGCAAAATTGTTACCCAGATTGAAAAATTAGTCGAAGTACTCAAAGCTTTTTATCACACCACTGACGATGTCATTTATCAGGAAATAGCACTTTATAAAATTTCCACACAAGCACTCACTGACACCAATAATGTAGAAACCATAGTGCGTAAACACGGTGCTCGTATCATGGAAATTACGCAAGATGTTACCATATTAGAAAAAACAGGACACACCGAAGAGACAACCGAACTTTTTGATGAACTTCAAAGATCTTGTGGTGTTCTTCAATTTATCAGATCAGGTCGCATTGCCCTTACCCGCTCTCCTATTGAAAAACTATCTAATTTCTTAAAAGAACGTGACGAATATTTAAAAAAAATACAAGAAGAGAATTAAAAAACAATGATAAACGTGTTTCAGGCAACAGAAGCAGAGCTCTGCTATGTTGACACTATTCTAAGCACTATAGAATTAGCAGCAAAGAAAAGAGGTACAGGAATTGCTAAACGTACCCCCAGTTATGTACAAGAAAAAATCAAACAAGGAAAAGCAATCATAGCTATTGATGATGAAAACAATAATTTTGTAGGTTTTTGCTATATTGAAAATTGGGAAGGAAAGAAATTTGTAGCCAACTCAGGGTTAATTGTAACCCCAAGCTATCGAGGTCAAGGTATTGCTAAACGCATAAAACAAACAGCTTTTGAACTGTCGAGGAAGAAATATCCTCATTCTAAGTTGTTCGGTTTAACTACAGGATTAGCTGTAATGAGAATCAACTCTGACTTAGGCTATCGGCCCGTTCCATTTTCGGAACTTACTGATGACGAATCGTTTTGGCAAGGATGCAAAACATGTATCAATTACGACATATTACAACGTACTGAAAGGAAATATTGTTTATGTACAGGTATGCTATTCGATCCAAACAAAAAGGAAAACAAAAAAGAAAACAATAATATATAATAAAAATAAACCCTGAATGGAAAATAACACAATCATCCAATTAGAACACGCTAATATCTATCAGAGAGATCTATTGATATTAAAAGATGTAAATTTTAAGGTAGGAAAAGGTGATTTTGTATATTTAACAGGGAAAACGGGTAGTGGAAAATCATCATTACTCAAGACACTCTATGCCGAAGTCCCTCTCAATGAGGGACAAGGTAGAGTTTCAGATATTGATCTTTTCAAATTAAAACGCCATAAGATTTCCACATTGAGGCGTAAATTAGGTGTTGTCTTTCAAGACTTTCAACTCCTACAAGATCGCTCAGTATATGAAAATCTTAGTTTTGTATTAAAAGCAACGGGATGGAAAAAACCCCATATTTCACCTCGTATCACAGAAGTATTACACTATGTAGAAATGGAAGATCAGGCTCATAAAATGCCACATCAACTATCGGGAGGAGAGCAACAACGCGTAGCCATTGCACGTGCACTACTCAACAACCCTGAAGTGATCTTGGCCGATGAGCCTACAGGAAATCTAGATCCTGAAACATCCATTGCCTTAATGAAACTGCTGCACAACATTGCATCAAAAGGCACTACAATAATAATGGCAACCCATAACTATCAACTGATTAATGATTTTGAAGGTCGGGTATTTCGCTGTGAGGACAAAGAGTTATTGGAAATGACTTTCAGAAGTTAACATCAACAAACGCCCCACTGCAAGCGGACAAGATCTCAAGTTAAAAAACATCTTAATATTCGCAGCAAAAGAATAAATTCACATTGTGGGATTAATCAATTACATTTTCAAGACACGACCCTACTGTTTTAAAGTATTATTATGAGAAAATTAAAAAACAGCGAGCTTCATCGAATCAATGTTGAGACGTTCAAGTCCTCGGATAAAACACCTCTTATTATTGTCTTAGATAATGTGAGAAGTTTGAATAATGTAGGATCTATCTTTCGTACCTCAGACGCTTTTTTAGTCGAAGAAATATTGCTATGTGGCATCACCGCCACACCACCACACCGTGAAATACACAAAACAGCACTAGGAGCTGAAGACAGTATGAAATGGCAATATTTTGAAGATACTTTAGATGCCATAAGCTATCTTAAAGACAACGATTTTTGCACCTTAGCCATTGAGCAAGCTGACAAAGCAACAATGCTAGACCAACTGCAACTAGATCACCATAAAAAATATGCCGTAGTCTTAGGCAACGAAGTCAAAGGCGTAAGACAAGATGTGATAGATGCATGTGACGGCTGCATAGAAATTCCTCAGTTCGGCACCAAGCATTCGCTCAACGTATCTATAACAGGTGGCATCGTCATTTGGGACTTTTATTTAAAATTAAAATAAACTCCCCCACCACTCTTTTAATAAAAAATCGATTTTACTTTTATCTTCCTTTTCAATATGTCCAAGAAAAAACCTAAATTTTACACCGTATGGCAAGGTATTGAACCTGGCGTTTACAACACTTGGAATGAATGTTTAGCACAAACTAAAGGTTTTGAAGGAGCTAAATTCAAGTCTTTTCCTAGCCGTGCTGAAGCCGAAGAGGCCTTAACAGGTTCTCCATGGGATTATATTGGTAAAAATGCCACAAAAACAAAAGAAGCTAAATTTTTTGAGAATCCAGATTTAGCCGTTGTAGATAGCATTTGTGTAGATGCTGCATGTAATGGTTCGGGAGGTAATGTAGAATATCAAGGCGTACATACTACCACACGTGAGATTCTTTTTAAAATGGGTCCATTCACTGATGGCACCAATAACATTGGTGAATTCCTGGCCCTAGTACACGGATTAGCTTGGTTAAAACAAGAAAGGAAAAGTATCCCCATTTACTCTGACAGTAGAACAGCTATGGCTTGGGTACGAAAAAAGAAAAACAACAGCAAACATCCCAGAAGCGAAAAAAATAAAAAACTATACGCACTAGTTGATCGTGCTGAAAAATGGTTACAAACACAACATTACACCACTGAAATAATCAAATGGCCCACAAAAGAATGGGGTGAAATACCTGCGGATTTTGGTCGTAAATAAATGGTACGCCATCAAATCATACCACCTCATTACAATACAAATACATTTTTACCCGATGATTTCTTGAAAATAAAGAAGTTGTATAATATAAAACAATGATTCTCGTATTGTAATAAAACGCTGTACAGAATTTAATCGAGGAGTGTACCTAAAGATTTGTCAAGAAAAGAAACACCATAACGACATCTTATATTTATAATGCTTCCTTAATAGCATTCTCTAAAGCTTCCGCATTCGTGAATTTATCTATCATCAAACCATCACGACCAATAAGATAAGTAGTAGGTAAAGTCTTCACATTATAAACTAGAAATGCGTTATCTAAATCACCATCGCACTCACAAACATTAGTCCAAGGCAACTGATCCTGAGTAATAGCTTGCTTCCATAATAAATTGCTTTTATCAGCGGAAACTTGATAAACAGTAAACCCTTGCTTATTGTATTTTTTATAAATGCTACGCAAATTCATATTAAAGATACGGGAAGATCTATTCGTTGAAGACCAAAAATTCAACGCTACAACTTGTCCCTGAAAATCAGATAATTTTTTTTGATCTCCATTAACGTCATTCATGATAATATCAGGAAGACCAGAAGGCGCATTAGCAACCAATTCACTTAAACGAGCCTTACGACGTTCCGTCAATACCCCCATAACCCTATCGTGTAAAGCCTTAGTTCTTGGATCTTCTTTGCGATATACATCATAACTGGTAGCTACAGTAGCAAAATACTGATAATCCTTATCATCGTAAGGTGTAAACAATAAATTATCTGGAGTGATGCGCTGAAAAAGTGCATAATATGAAAACAACGACTGTGGGGCTTGAAGAATAACATCTCCAATACTTGCTTTCACCAGATCATACTCTTTCATAAATACTATAGCTAAAGTATCTTTTTCCTCAAGCTCTGCATCTACATACGATTTATACATTTTACGCAAATGCATAATATCATTAGAAATACATTGTATCTGAGATGAAACTTCTGATCCTCTTATCTCTGCCTTGCTCAAATCGGGAGTAGCGGATACGACCTCTATCAAATCGAAAGAATCACGTACCAAAACTAATTGATTCCCCGTATTAACTTGCAAAAAGTAAAATTCGTTAAATTCTTTTTTATCTAATCTAAATGAGAACTGACCACTCGCTTTCAATACTTTCTGAGTTATGACTTCCTGTTTATTATTACGCAGACATTTCACAAACAAAGTGTCATTTTCAGCTCCTAAAATATGACCTGCTACCTCCCATTTTTCTTGTTGCTGACATCCTGCAAAAGCAAGCAATAAAACACCTAATAAAACAGATAGTCCCTTTTTCATTCTTTCCAGTATTATATAAAACACAAAACTAATCATTTTAAAAAAGCATACAAAGAAAAGAAAGCCTTCCCACCTCCTTTCTTTTATATGTTTATAAAAAAAAAGCTCATATTCCTTTAAATTTACATTAGACATCCTTATCGCTCTATCAAAATAATACAAATCATACTTATCTCACCTTTTTTTCGCTTTCAACAATTTCAAAGCTAAAACGACAATATAAGTAAACTTAACAACAGGAATACCAACTTCAATTTGTAATAAAAAACAAAAAGCCATTCTGATAAATCAAAATGGCTTAAAAATTATTTAGTATCTTTTTATAATTTGGGCTAACCTATTATGGTGAACACCAAATTCAATAAAAAAAACACGAAACGGTATCAATATATTTTTGTGATCGGTACTACAAAGAACACCTCTTTCATCAAAATAATAAACGAATAAGATAAGGATATTACTGAACAGCAGCAGGCTGACGCATTCCCAAGATATCATTATCAAAGTGATAATAATTACCACTATTACCTAATAACTTGATTTTATCCAATATTTCTTTCACATTTTCCTCTTCCTCAATCTGTTCTGTAACAAACCATTGCATCCATTGATTAGTCGTGTAATCATTTTCCTCAATAGTAACATGAACAATATGATTAATATTAGATGTAATCAACTGCTCATGCTCAAGAGTTGCCTCAAATAAATCTTTGATATCCTCAAAATCAGATGGAGGAATATCAACAGCAGGAATCACAGCTTTCCCTCCTTTACTATTAATATAAGAAATAAATTTTTTGGTGTGTTCAATCTCTTCTTGCGACTGAGCTAACATCCATTTAGACACACCACTAAAACCATTCTGTTCAGCCCAAGAAGCCATTGATAAATACAAATTTGCAGAATAAATCTCATTCTCAATTTGTGCTACCATTATATCTTCTACTCGATTTTTTAACATAGCATTATATTTTATGTGTTAAACTAATAAATCAAAACTTCACTAGCAAAGTAAGGACTTTTTAATCAAAAATGGTTTTCATTTTCTTGAAAAAATTTTTGGAGGTAGATTTTGAAGGTGTAAAACTTTCCGATTTACGCATCTTCTCAATGATCTTTTGTTCCTCTTTTGTCAAATTCTCAGGCATATAAACATTAATATTAACGAGCAAATCACCCGTACCATAACCATTAACAGAAGGCAAACCTTTACCTCTCAATCTTAACACCTTACCTGGCTGAGTTCCCATTTCGATCTTCACTCTTACCTTTCCGCTTACTGTAGGTATTTCAATACTTGTTCCAAGAATAGCATCAGGTACCGTAAGCAATAGGTTATAAATTAGATCATTCTCATCACGAATTAATTCTGCGTGCTCTTCCTCTTCTATATAAACTAAAAGATCACCAGCTATACCACCTCGTCGTGCAGCATTACCTTTACCATTAACTGATAACTGCATACCTTCCATCACCCCTGCTGGGATGTTAAAAGTAATTTCTTCGGCTTCGCGCACAACACCTTCACCTGAACAGTGTTTACATTTGGAAGTTATAATCTTACCATCACCTTGACAAGTAGGACAAACAGAAGCCGTTTGCATTTGCCCAAGCATAGTATTACGCACCTGAGTAACCTGACCGCTACCATGACAAGTTGTACACGTCTTTACCGCATTAGCATTCTCTGCACCCGATCCATTACAATGCTTACAAGCCACATATTTATTCACTTTAATGGTCTTCTCAACACCTTTTGCAATGTCTTCCAGTGAAAGTTTCACCTTTACACGTAGATTAGAGCCTTTATTCTGACGCTGACGAGTACGACCACCGCCACCGCCACCAAAAGGGCTTCCACCACCAAAGTGACCACCAAAAATATCGCCAAAAGAACTGAAGATATCTTCCATATTAGAGAAACCTCCAAAACCTCCTGCACCACCACCAGAAGCACCACCCATTCCTGCATGACCAAACTGATCATAACGTTGACGTTTTTGTGGGTCACTTAATACTTCATAAGCTTCAGCAGCCTCTTTAAAACTTTCTTCAGCAGCTTTATTTCCAGGATTTTTATCTGGGTGAAATTGAATAGCTTTCTTACGATAAGCTTTTTTTATTTCAGCAGCTGCGGCGTTTTTTGAGACCTCCAGCACTTCATAATAATCTCTTTTTGACATAATTTATATTTTAAGCTAAAATGCAAAAACACCATCATTGATAACGTATTTATCACATTATAAAATCAACTGAAATAATAATTTAACCTCAGTCTTTTTGTCAGTTTATAGTAGTACTTATTTATGACGATGTGGCACTATGCGCCTACAACCACTTTAGAATGACGAATAACTTTGTCATTAAGCGTATAACCCTTTTGCACACAATCGATAATCTTACCCTTCATTTTTTTAGAAGGAGCAGGTATCTGTGTTATAGCATCGTGTTTATCAGTATCTAACTCTTCGTTATCAGTAGGAATAGCTTGTACTCCATTTTGTTTAAAAAAGGCTTCAAATTTATTATAGATCAAAACCATACCCTCTTTCAGAATATCCAGATTATCGGCCTTTTCTATGGTATCCATCGCCCGTTCAAAATCATCCATAACAGGTAACATACCATTTATGAGACCTTCACCAGCTGTTTTAATCAATTCCATCTTCTCTTTCAACGTACGCTTACGGTAGTTGTCAAATTCAGCCTGAAGACGCAAATGCTTATCGCTCAACTCCTCTATTTGCTTTAATGCCACCGTTAGTTCATCTAACTCTTCAACAGCCTCTACCTCTTCTACAACATCGGGTTCATTCACTTCTGCTGTTTGCTCTTGCTCAGCCACTTCCTCCACTATCTCTTCTGCCACTTTTGCTTTAGTCTTTTTATCTTTCTTTGTTGCCATATTATATAGGTCGTTATTATCGTATTAAAATAAAACTCTTTTGTTTATTATCAAAAGAACTGCCACTTCATCAAATATGACATATTGACAAAAAAAAAGCCACCATTAAGGCAGCTTTTTTTATTTTTTTTGTTGATAAATTTAGTTTACAGCAGCAGATAATTCTGCACCAGCTTTAAACTTCACTACTTTTTTAGCAGCAATTTGAATAGCTTCTCTTGTACGTGGATTGATACCAGTACGAGCACTTCTTTCAGAAACAGAAAAAGAGCCAAAACCTACAAATGCTACTTTATCACCAGCTTTTAAAGTTTCTTCAATAGTTTCAGAAAATGCTTCTACCGCTTTTTTTGCATCTACTTTAGTTAATCCTGATTTTTCTGCCACTGCTTCGATCAATTGAGTTTTATTCATTGTCTTAATTTTTTGTGTGATTAATATACTGTTATAAATAGAATTGCTTCACAAATTTAGAAGATATTAATTAGCTTCCAAACTTTTCAAACATTTTTTTTAGTGAAAACCAGCACTATCCATACATTGTGAGCATTTTAACAAGAAATCTCAACACATCAAAACAAACATAAAGCACTGTAAACAAGCTCAATAAAAACAATATTAATAATATTAAATACTAAGAAAAAAAACAACCATTTTATTAGTATTATTTCATCTATAATCTCATTAAAGATTATAATCACAAAAACAATGACTTAACTTTAATTATTTTGTAATAAAAAAAGACAAATAGCATCTCTTTATCCAACATCAATACCAAAGAAAACTATTGGATTACCGTTAATTCCATCCTAACATCCGCTAAAGGACGATCATTAGCATCTGTTTTAAGTGCTGCTATCTTATCAAGCACATCCATTCCACTAATAATTTCACCAAACACCGTGTATTCTCCATCTAAAGTTGGGATACCTCCAATAGTGGTATATGCCTCTTTTAATTCTTGCGGGAATTCCAAAGTCTTGGCTAATTCATATTCTACAGCAATCTGACTTTTTATAGCACGCAAACGCTTATTAAACTCACGTGGGTTCGCTTGTTTCAGCGAATCTAATTCAGGCTTGTGCGGAGAATAAAATTTAGCCTTTAACTTACGTTTTATGGGGATATTAACATTTTTCTCTATCATGGTTAATTCTTGCAGCGGCACTTGACGTCCTACAGCAAAATAAAACTGACCAATATCAGATTTCTTAAAAAGATTAATCTCTTGAGGCTGACGTGGCGCACACAACGCCCCTTTTTTATGAAAATGATTCTCCCGAAACTCCGAATTAATATTAACAGCTCTACCATACCCCACATGCGATCCTTTTACTGCTTTTTTAGAAGATGAAGATCCACCCTGAACCACAAAATCTTTTATTACTCTATAAAATAAAGTACCATCATAATGCCCACTGTTTACTAAACGCATAAAGTTATCACGATGCTCAGGGGTGTCATCATAAAGCATAACGGTTATATTACCGAGATTCGTTGCAATAAGCACCTGATGAGTTTGCGAAAATAAAGAACACGAAAACAAAGAAATTGATAAGAATAAAAAAATCACTTTCATAAAAAAAATAGTGTAAAGTAAATAATACTGTGTTATTTCCCGACAAATATAATTTTTTGTGTCAAGAGTCTAAAAATAATTAGACAAAACAACAAAAAAGTATTGTCTTCATTAAGAGGAAAGTCGGCATCAAAGAGACACTATCTTCCTGAACAATGACGGTTTTCAGATCTTTAGCACCAAAAAAGTGTAATACTAATAAATACAAAACAGACAGCACGACAAACCAAATTATCATATATAACATCCATTTATATCGCTTCATCTTCTCTTCATTTAAGGTGATAATTTTACTTAACGTCGATCCGCATCACAAAGGAAAAAGCTGCCACTTAAAACACACGCGTTAATAATGACAAATATACGATTAAACAAGTCGTAGGAGATAATACAGAAGGCTAACGTTACTATTGAACTATTTACCTAGCAAACAAAAAAAGGGAACCTAAGGCTCCCTTTTTATATGATATGTCAACTAAAAAATTAGTCTTTTTTCTCAGGACGTGGAATCAAAACTTTATGAGAAAGTTTCATTTTACCAGAACGCTCATCGATAGCTTTCAATTTAACTTCAATCATCTGACCTTCTTTAAGACCAGTCTCATCCATAGTTTCGAAACGTTTCCAATCTATCTCAGAGATATGAAGTAAACCTTCTTTACCAGGCATAATCTCAACAAAAGCACCAAAAGCAACAATGCTCTTAATCTTAGCGTTGTAAACCTCACCAATTTCAGGGATAGCTACAATACCTTTGATACGACCTTTTGCAATTTCCATGCTCTCTGCGCTTGTAGAAGCAATCTGTACTACACCAGTATTATCAACTTCTTCGATAGTCACTTGTGCTCCAGAAACTTCTTGAATCTCTTGAATAATCTTTCCACCAGGTCCGATTACTGCTCCAATCATATCCTTAGGGATAATGACGGTTTCAATACGGGGAGCGTGAGCTTTCACTTCTGCGTTAGGAGCAGCGATAGTATCAGTAATCTTACCTAAGATATGAAGACGACCAGCTTTAGCTTGCAACAATGCTTTTTCAAGCACTTCGTAAGGTAATCCGTCCACTTTAATGTCCATCTGAGTAGCAGTAATACCTTTTGTAGTCCCTGTTACTTTAAAGTCCATATCACCCAAATGATCTTCATCACCTAAGATATCAGAAAGAATAGCAAATTTTTCATTGTCAGTAATCAATCCCATAGCGATACCAGATACTGGACGCTTAAGCTGAATACCTGCATCCATAAGAGCTAAAGTACCTGCACAAACAGTAGCCATTGATGACGAACCGTTTGATTCTAAGATGTCAGACATTACACGGATAACATAAGGATTATCATCAGGTAACATACCTTTAAGAGCACGCATTGCTAAGTTACCATGACCTATCTCACGACGACCAGTACCACGTTGAGCACGAGCATCACCAGTACAGAATGGAGGAAAGTTATAATGCAATAAGAAACTTTCTTTGTGACGATCTAATACATCATCAACTAATTTCTCATCCATCTTAGAACCTAAAGTAACAGAAGTCAAAGATTGAGTCTCTCCACGTGTAAAGATAGCAGAACCGTGAGTTCCAGGCAATGGACCAACCTCACACCAGATAGGACGAATATCAGTAGTCTTACGACCATCAAGACGAATACCTTCATCTAATACACAACGGCGCATTGCTTCTTTTTCCACATCGTGATAATAACGGCCAATCAAAGATTTACCAGCAGCAGCATCCTCTTCCGAAAGAGAAGCAACATACTCTTCTTTAATTACTTGAAAATCAGCAGAACGTTCATGTTTGCCTTTACCAGACTTAGCTACAGCATATGCTTTATCATAACACTTAGCCATGATGTCAGCCTTAAGAGCTTCGTCATTAGTCTCATGACAATAAGTACGTTTCACTACGCCTAGTTCTTTTGCTATATCTATTTGTAATTGACATTGATCTTTGATAGCAGCGTGAGCTACAGCCAAAGAGTCTAGCATTTCTTGCTCAGACACCTCATCCATTTCACCCTCAACCATCATGATATTATCCATAGTAGCCGCTACCATAATGTCCATATCAGCCGCAGCCAATTGTTCAAAAGTAGGGTTAACAACGAACTCACCACCTACACGCGCTACACGTACTTCTGACATAGGCTCCATCAATGGAACATCAGAAACAGCAATAGCAGCAGAAGCAGCAAATCCAGCTAATGCATCTGGCATATCCTTACCATCAGAAGATACTAAACTTACGTTTACAAACGTATCAGCATGATAATTGGCAGGGAATAAAGGACGCAAAGCACGGTCCACCAAGCGGCAAACCAAAATCTCATTATCAGAAGGACGAGCCTCTCTTTTCATAAATCCACCTGGGAAACGACCTATGGCGGAATATTTTTCACGGTATTCTACTTGTAGCGGCATAAAATCCACGTCAGCACCAGCCTCTTTGGCAGATACTACAGTAGCTAATAACATGGTGTCACCCATGCGTAACATTACGCAACCATCAGCCTGTTTGGCTAACTTACCTGTTTCGATGGAAATCTCTCTTCCATCAGCTAATTGTACACTTTTTACTGTCGGTGTAATCATCTTTTTTTTCTTTTTATTGTTTTATTTTTCGTCAAAATTTCGCACAAATATACATTTTTATTTAGAGTCGAGCCCACACGATTAAATTAATTGCTAAATAATAGGTGTAAAATTGGATTTTGGGGGATTATTTTGTGATAATATTCACCACTCAATCTCATAATTTCTTTATTGAAGCTCAGGAGTCATAATTTTCATTATGGCAAAAACATAAAATGCAACATTAGTTAAAATTTAGTAGCTTACTATTGATAAAAACATTCTAGAATAGAGACGAAATAACACCTTTAAGCTTTTATTTTTGGTCCGAAAATTCGCTACCAATCACAAAACTATCATCTATAGAAAAAAAATGAACTAATCATTATAAAACTTTGTTCACAAAAAGTTATAAAACCAATGAATCAAAAAAAGACATCTATTATAAAGACATACACGAAATAATAGTATTTTAAATACACTATTTTCTTTCAAAAAGCCATATTCATGAATTGTACATAGTGAATTAACAACTTATTCATTTAGATTTGTAGTCTTAAGATATATAAATACATAAAAACCCTAAGTTTGAAAAAAAGCATCTATTTAACAGGAATTATATTAAGCATTTTAGCCTTTGGTTTTGCGGTACATAAACCAGTAGAGGCATCGTCAGAATCTCCTATAAACACACCAAACATTCTAAAGATCACCGCCACTCCGGCAAGCGAAATTCAATCAATACTTAGCCCTTTTGATAGTATTATAGAGCAAGATTTTGAAACAGCAGGACTCGTAGGAGGAGCTGTGGTTGTGACTTACAAAGGACAGATAGTTTTCACTAAATGTTTTGGCGTAAAAGAAGAAGGTAAAAAGGACTCGGTAGATGCGCATACCATTTTCCGTTTGGCTTCCGTTTCAAAATCGGTAACTGGTGTTTTAGCTAGCATTATGGATGATGAAGCAGTTCTAAATCTTGATACAAGAGTAGTGGATTATCTTCCCCAGTTTCATCTTAAAAATCCAGTTTATACTCAGCAGCTTACCATAAGAAATATTCTGAGTCAGACCTCTGGTGTTGTCCCTCACGCTTATGATCTCATGGTAGAAGATAAAATACCATTAGAAAAGATCATGACCTATCTAAATGAAGCTAATATGACAGGTGCACCAGGCAAAATATACACTTATCAGAATGTGGTATATAGCATATATGAACCTATTATTAAAGCTAAAACCCATAAAGATTTTGAACAGTTAATGAACGAAAAAGTATTTCAGCCCTTTGGGATGAATGATGCATCACTTAATTTTCAATCGTTCAAAGATGATGAGAATAAAGCCTACCCACATGTACAAGTTGATAAACGACAGTATAAACGTATTTCCCTAAACGACAGGTACTACAACACCGCACCAGCAGCGGGAGTCAATGCTAGCATTACCGACATGGGGAATTTATTGACTGGCCTTAGTGGTCATTATCCTAATCTATTTTCGGCAAAAGCCAACACTACTGTTTTCAGTCCTCAGATACACACCCCAGTGCGCCAAAAATATTTTAAGAGTTGGGGACAAGACGTTAGTGATATCAGCTACGGCATCGGTTGGCGCTTGCTCAACTACCACGGACACAAAGTAGCTTATCATGGTGGGTATGTGAAAGGTTATAAGGCAGAGATAGCCCTTTGTAATAATGATGATATCGGCATTGCTATACTGAGCAACTCCCCTAATATAACCACTTCAAAATACATTCCTACCTTCCTTAATATGTATTTTGATTCTGTTAAAGATACAATTCAGGATTAAGCATAATTACACAAAAAATAATAAATAAGCTCTTGTATCGTTATAAATAGTAATAACACAAAATACTTAAAATCATGGATTATTACATCAGTACAAAACTAAAAAGCATCAGCTTTGATCAAGCAATAGAAAACGTCACTCAACGATTAAAAGAAGAAGGCTTTGGGGTACTCACCGACATTGATATGAAAACCACATTAAAAAAGAAACTAGACGTAAACCTCAAGCAATACCGTATCCTAGGGGCTTGTAACCCCACACTTGCTCACAAAGCATTACTAGCTGAAGATAAGATAGGCATTATGCTACCCTGCAATGTTATAGTACAAGAACTAGATGATGCTATAGAAGTATCAGCAGTTGATCCATTAGCTGCTATGTCATCAATTGGTAATAGTGAACTAACACACATTGCAAGCGAAGTACAAATAAAACTAAAAAGAGTTCTTGACAAGCTGTAATACACTGGTTCAATCATTCATAGGTATCATTAAAAATAAAAAAACTCCATCCCTCAAATTTTAGATAAAATACGACACCATTAAAACGCTCGGACAAGTTTTAAACTTTATACATCAGAAAATTTAAGATACAAAAACATCACTAAAACGACCTATTATGAAGACAAAACATATTCTTGGCGCATTAATTTTTGGTATGGTTTTAATCATTACTGGCGCATTATTTAAGATCTTACACTTACCAGGTGCAGCTATTCTCTTAATGATTGGGATGGCTTTAGAAATAGTTGCAGCACTGCTCTTTATCGTCAAACTAATAAAGACAAAAGATTTCAGTAATTTCTTGAATAAATAGTATTCTATGTCGTTTTGAGTAAGTTGAAATTATACTTAATCATAACATCATCCCCTACGGAATTTTAAAATAACGAATTCATGAACTACCATAACTACATACCGATGGCACTTAAAAAACAGGTTATTTCATAAAGTCCTGGAAGGACGATGTTATGGTAGATAAACAATAGTTAATGAAAACAAAAAGTCCCATCGGGACGGTGTTATTTTACGTAAAATATGAAGTCCCATCATTAAGGGATAAGACTTACCCACACTAAACGACATAACACCATAAATAGTCGCTTTTCTACTTATGTAAGTGTTGTATTATTCATTTAGACCAATTTACCCTAAAACATTGCACTATTTTGCTCTAGAAGGAAAGATCAACCTCTTCAAAAAGAAACACAAGTACAAGTCTATCAGTTATTTAACTTTAGGAAAGAGATTCTAAAAACCTCATTGAGGAAACTCAAAAAAAAAAGAATCAGCACATCATATACCAACACTTAATATATCGGTTCATTAGGCAATGCTCCGGATTATAAACAACAACCATTTATCACTTAAATGATTGACGTTCAAGAAGTGGCAATTATTCTATAGAAGTATTTATTAAACGACGATCGAACTCACGTTTCATACGCTTCAACTTATCGATAGGTTCATCTGTCTTAACATTACATTTTCCTTTATGATGGGCAATGGTAGCGCACTGCTCTGCTTGCAAATAATCGTGGCCACACACCTCCACCAAAGCGTCAATAACATCATCAAAATCATTCACATCATCATTCCATAAAATGAGTGAATAATTCTCCTCCAATTGCGTCTTACGCTCTTCTTTTTTTTCTGTTAATGTATCCGACATAATCATGTTTTCTAATCGGATGCAAAAATACATATAATCGTTAAAATACTCAATAGCATATCGGTTTGTTTTTCATTTTACTTATTATCAGAACACAATGCACTCCCCCACTGCTAACAGACAATATATCAAGTTGAAAATTATTTCTCTATTCACAGCAATGAAATGAAAATAGAAACCACAACGTATAAATTTAAAGTATCTATTTCCACCATTTAACAGTACACAATGTAACCATTATCACACTATGAGACGACGATATAGATATTTTCCTGTGGAAATTTGTTTCGTCGGAAACTATGTTATTTCTTTGCAATGTCAAAACAATAAAACAACACTAGAACAACACTAGAACGATGATTGATTTTTGCAGCATAAAGGAAATACAAAAAGCCTTAAACGATTTAGAGGAAAACTTTAAATCAGAATATGACATAGGCATTAACGAAGCCTCTGTACTATGCAGCTTGAGTGATTGCTGCTTGACATCGAGCGAGATTGCCAAATGTGCAGATTTAAGAGCTTCGCATACATCAAAGACAATTCGTTCCATAGAAGACAAAGGATATATAAAACGCAAAGTAGGAACAGTAGATCGACGATTGATGCGCTTTTCATTAACAAAAAAAGGAAAAGATTTATTAATCAATGTAAAGAATGGCAACATTCAAATTCCTGAAGTTTTAAGACCTATTTTAGAAAAAGAAGTGACCATTACAACAAACTAAATATATGATACGCCTATGAAACACTTAATAATGATTTTTCTCGCTGTATTTGCATTTACAGCCTGTAATGCCAAATCACCAGAAAATAAAACAGAGACAAATAATAAAGTTGAAACTAAAAATAATAAAACAATGAGCACAGTCAAATTAACTAAAGAGATGTTTTTGGAAAAAGTAGCTAACTACGAAGCTAGTCCAAATGAATGGAAGTACTTAGGTAACGTTCCTTGTATTATTGATTTCTACGCAGATTGGTGTGGTCCATGTAAAGCAGTAGCTCCTGTATTAGAAGAACTAGCAGCTGAATATGGCGATAAAATCATAATCTATAAAGTAGATACAGAGGTACAACAAGAATTAGCAGCAGCCTTTGGCGTACGCAGTATCCCAACATTATTGTTCTGCCCTATGGAAGGTGCACCCCAAGTATCACGTGGCGCATTACCTAAAGCCTCTTTTGAAGAAGCCATTAAAAATGTGCTTCAAGTAGAAAAATAAACAATAATTTATAATAATGATAAACCCTGAGCTTCAAAAAACAGTTTGAAGTTCTGGGTTCATCATAAAAAAAAGCGAAAGATGACTATAAGTAATTGGATTAAAAAGAACAAATTGACCATCATTGGTGGTGTTATAGGAGCCGTTGGTGGTTATCTATACTGGCAATTTGTTGGTTGCTCTTCAGGCACATGCCCTATCACAAGTAGTCCGCTCAATAGCTCCCTATACGGTATATTAATCGGCGCATTATTGGGCAGTTCAATAAAAGACGCCAAGAAACAAAAAAAAGGAAAAGAAATTGACTCAACGAGTACAAAGTAAATTCCTCAGGTTGGATGGTATCAGAAAAAAGCAAATACGGTCTAAAAAACGTGATTTTCTTTTCACTTCGTAAAAATTCATCCAACCTATGAAACCCTTAAATTAGAGTTAGTTATATTAGATTAT
>CBFIII010000059.1:0-23020 GCA_965662645.1 Bacteroidales bacterium | reverse complement strand
TGGTGCAGCCTGTTTGTTGATACTGGTGGTTGTGTATTAGTATTCCATCAAATAAGAATCGACCAAATCAGACCATTAAATCACTATCCTAAAGGATTCATCAAATGAGAATCGACCAATTCAGACCGTCAAACTACCATCCTAAACAGTCCAGAGAGTAAAGTTTTGGGCGTGTAATGGTGCAGCTCGTTTGTTGATACTGGTGGTTGTGACCTGTTTGCTCATAACAAAAAAAACATTATGTTTGCAGTGAGAGCGGATGAGTCCAATCTCAGCCAACTAAGGGCGTATGTTTCGGCATGCGCCTTTTTTTATTGTGCCTCTATATTCCCAAACTTAGCCAATTCCCTATCTATAATTCGGCACTTCAAATTTACTTTTCATGTCCTTTTATCTTTAATGTGTTACTTTTTCATCTTTATAATCATCCTTACTAAAATTAGTCACTTCTTTTGTGACGGCTGTTGGGGCGTTAGATGCAACCGTACCAACTAAGTGTGTATGTGTCATGTATGATGTTCTGATAGCGTTTATCTCTGTCACTAGCTTATTAAGCTTATTTGTCAAACCTATGATATTAATCAAATCACCGTTATCACCGTTATTTATTTCTATTTTATCCGTTCCTATCTGTAATTTTGTTGTGTTAATTTCTATCATTTCGACTTCCTCGGCTTTTACTAAAAAAGAGGTTGTATCATCGTGTTGATAAAGACAAATTAAACAGTCCGTTCCTATTACTGGTTTTGTGGATATACTCCTTTCTCCTAAGTCGATATCTAAATGTTTTAAATTATCTTCATCATTTGCCGTCATTGTTTTATCATCCCAGTTCACAGATGTACATGTAACCCACATAAATGTTACCCTTTTATCTAATTGCCTTTCTTGTTTCTGTACAATTATTCTGTTAAGCTTTATTGATTCTGATAGTAATGACATAATTTTAAATTTTTATTATTTAACTAATTTGCTTTACTTAATCTCTTTTAGGTGAGGGGTGAAAATAGCCCGAAAAAAGCCCCTTTTTAGCCTTGTTTTCTACTAATTTTCTACCCAAAAGGCTAAACGTTTGATTATCACAGTGCATTAAGAGTTTGCGACAAACTTATTTTGTGCAATGGTGCAATTTTTACACTTTATAAAAATCTTTACTATTTCGTTATTCTGAACTATTAAAATAGCATTCCTTTGATTTGATTGTAGATTTTGGGTTGGGTGTCTTATTTTGGTTTTACAATCACACTCACGCCTTACCCTGTACACTTCAAAACCTTGCTTTAATGCTTCATTCATTTTGTCCGTTATCTCTTTGCGTGTGGCTTTATATATTATTTTCATTGTGGTAATGTGTCTTTTGAGCTTGTTGTTTGTTTATCAAAATCTTTGAGTCTTTCGTTTAAACTCTTTTTCCGTAGTGGTAAAGGTTTTGTACCTCTCTTTATTAATTCCTTATTGTAGTTTTTTAATATTTCGGTTTTGGTGAGTGGCTTAAATAAGTCTTTTACAGTTAGTGTCCCTTTGTTTAAGTCCTGTAAAATTTCTTTTATCAATGTGTTTTTAAATCCATTAATAATATGGTGACAATCTCGAAAGTTTAGCCCGCACTGGTGGGCGGTGTCTAATATCGTTGGGTTTTGGTAGGTGTGTATTCCTTCACCTAACAAATATGTTTTAAAGACTTCTATGTGTGGGGCGTTATAATGGTCAACAAAAAACGCCCTTATCGTTGTGATTTGCCTTAGATACATTTTGGTTTGTAAAATGTCTTTAGTTGTAAAATCCTTTTTTACTTGAAAATAACATCTTATCGCTTTTATCATTTCGCTTTCACTTATTGGGTCGGGTGAGTGGTCGGGTGCAAATAAACTCTTATACTTGATGTTTTCGGGGTTTATATTGTGCTCATTGCCGTCTATGTGTAGTATTTGCCCTTTTCTGTATTCTATACCCTTAAATGCTTGTAAAATGAGTTTAGCAACATTTAATCTTTTTTTATTTGTTATAACATAGTTTTTAGGCGTGTTGGTTAAATATCTTTCTTTGCTTAGGTTATATACTTTGCCCTCTCTGTTTACATATAAGGAATGATAGCCTTTTACCATTTTAAAACCTTTAGCCCTTAATTGTTTTATGATTTCGTTTCGTTTACTTCTTTTCATTGCTTCAAATTTTAAGGTTGTTTACTTGTTTACTGTATTACTTCTTTAGCTTGTTTGATGTATCGCCAAACAGTAACACGGCTTATTTTTAACAGTTCGGCTATTTCACTATAACTTTTTCCGCTTTCGTGAAGCTCTAAAGTTTTATGTTTGATGTTTTCGGGTTGTTTGAGTTCAGTCCATTTGTCCGCTTGCTGCCACTTTTCCAAGGTTCGCACGGGACAATTATCAACTAACTTGCTTATCTCGTGAAGATTAAGCCCCATTAGATAATATCTTCTGGCGTTTTCCTTTTGCTCAATTGTGTATTTATTACGTTGTTTCACAATCTTTTGCGCTTTCGTTTTTGTCTTCTTTGTCATATCTTAAAGGTATTATGAAATGGTGTGTATAATTATTAAATCTGAGTTAAATCTAAATTAAACTAAATCGCTGTTTTCAATGGGTATTTTCTAAGCGTGAAATATGAAGTATATTTAACATAAACCCCCTCTAAAAATATTCAGCTCAATAAGAAATCTTTGCCGTGATGTAGCCTATGTTTTTGACTGTTTTCCTTGCTTTTTAGTGCTTTCTGACTGACTGAATACCCTTAACCCTTTCCTTATCCTTGTTTTAGCGTGTTTACTGTAACCGCTATTCTAAAATCTTTGTTTTTTGATATAATTATCGTCTTTTCTTTGATTTCTTGTGAAAACTTCAATTTCTCTTGCTTTTCTGTTTTTATGGGGTTAGCTGCTTTTCATTTTGTTTCAATCTTCACATGTTTTAAAAATCTTCACTTGTAATCTTCATTTGTAGTAATCGTTTTATTTTGGTGTCCCTTTTTAACCCTAACAAGTTAGGGCGTCCTTTCGGGACACATAAGGCAAGTGTCCCAGTATGTCAATGGTAACGTATAGGCGACACGATAGTAAAAATATTTCTTTACTGTTATTCATAATTTATCTACTTATTTTTAAATTGTTGATATTCAATATCTTAATAAATGCCTATAAGGGCAATCTTTAAACGCTGATTATTAAGCGTTTAGATTTTTTGTGGTTGCTTTTTTTTGATATTGCACTAACTTGTTGATTTATACTATTTTACTAAAATAAACATAGTATTTAATGCTTCTCTAAATTCTTTCTCTTCTTCACTCTGTGCAACCTTTATTAAGGTTTTAAAAGTGTCCCAGTCGTGTTGTATAAATTCCCTAATTCGCCTATATTGCTTTGGCGTTATCCTTTTACTTTCTAGGTCTGAAAGGGCGGTGTTTAAAACCGATTTCGCACCGTGTGTTAATATCTTATTGCATAGGTCTTGTTTCAATATACTTGTTCCTTTAGGGGTGGTTGTGTACATAGAAAACTGAACAGTACGCCAGTCTTTTATAAACCGTGTAGTCATACTTTCAATGTTCTTTTGGCTTAGAAACTTGGTCATAGGCATTCTTTCAACCCTATTAAATACCGTTTCTATTCTTAGTATATTGGGGTGTCCTGTGGGTTCTTTCCTTTGCTTCTCTCTCATCTCAAAGTTTTTATCATACACCTTAAAAACCTTTCTCATTTCTCTATACAAGTAGGTTGTTTTTAACCTCTCATTTTTGAAACGTGGGTTAACCCATAATTCCTTTTTCCCTTTCTGTATTCCTATGGTTTTGATTTGGTCTAGATAACACCTACAATCCTTTTTTAAATACAGATTCATTCCTATTTCATAGCCATATACATTTAACTCTGATATGTCTATTCCCGTTTCCGTTCCTAACCGTTGGGCGGTTTCTGTGGCTTCATTCATTGTAAATAAGTCAAAATTTACAAAGCCTTTGCCGTCAAGTAGGTTTTTATATTTGTGCAAGCTAACTGCTAATTTTAGGCGGTTGTTTGTCTCTATTCTCATATAAAAACCATCCTTAAAGTTCTTTATGTTCTCATAGTAAACTTTATCACCTTTATAATTAGTTTGAAGCTTGTTATCCATTACCATTTTATCAATTTCCTTATCTGATAAGCCGTTTTTTGTTAATGTGATTAAGTCTATCATAGTGTTAATGTGGCTTGTTTATGTTGCTTATTTTGTGGGGTTTTTAGCTTGTTGAGCGTTGGCAAATCATAATATTCATCATTTATAGTTCTGCCAGTAACCACCTTTTTACTATCACTTAACTTTGTTAGTTCTTTATCTGCTTTATTCCAAATCCTTTTTAGTATTTCAATACGGAGTGCAAACGTGGGAACGTGCTTTGATTTAACCTTTTCAGCTTGTATCTCGCTAATGATTTTTAGTATTATATCTTTCATTGTTCTTTGGATTGGTTAAAACCCGAAAAATTTCAATACATTTGCATTGAAATTTTTAGGCTTGTACTATTGACTTGTACCACGCTAATAAAATTTTAAGGTCAAGGAAAAGCCCCATTTATGGGGCTTTTCTGATTTTATAGCTTGCCATTTTGTATTAAGTCTTCTAAGTGTGAACGCTTTGTGTAGTTCTTAGAATACTTCTTTTTATTCACCTTAGATACTTCTATCACGCCATCATTAACGTATCTTTCGTATGTTGAACGTGATATTTTAAGGAACTCACACACTTCGCCCGCTGTCATTAATTCCTTTTGTTCCTTACTGGTTAAGGCTCGCACCTGTTCGGCTGTCTTTTTTATCATCGCTTTGAGGTCGTTCCATTCGCTTACTGGTATGGTTACGACTGCTATTTGTTGAGTTTCCATATTATTGATGTTTAAATGATGGTTAAACGCTATTTAAATCTTAGGCTTTAATTGCTTCAATGGCTGTAAAAATGTGGTTTGCTTTACTTCTTATTGTTACTTCGGGATGTTCTATTTGCTTAAGGGCTTCTTTTAATGTTTGCCTTTGATTGTTATTTATATTTTCGGGTAACTCTAAATAGTTTGCTTTGTTTATTAAACCTCTTTGCTGTTGTTCTGTGTCGGGTAATAAAGCTTCTAACATATCAAGGGCAAAGGGCATTATGTCAGTTGTACTACTTCCAAAGCTTTCATAATTAAAACACCTCATAAGGTCAATTAATGCCTTTTGTGTATCTACTAATGTTTCCGCATCACCTTTTAATTTGATAGTAATTTCGTTGTTTTCGTTGCTGACTTGTACCATAATATTATCTTGTTTTTTTAATGTTTGTAATTATTTATACTTATTGTACCTTTGTCAAATGAGGGGCTAAGGTCAATTAACCCCACATTTTGACATTGGTGTTGTTTACTCTTGACTTGTACGCAATGCAATATCTTAATAAGCGGTTGGACTTGTTTCAATCGCTTTTTTTGTGCTTAGTTGTTTATATTCCCCTATGTGTAGGTATTATCTAAAATGGTACACTTATATCAATACGATAATTAATATCGTCATTACAATAAGGTTTACCCATCCAAAGAATTTTACATTTGTGAACTCAAAACCATCTTTAACGAAACGAAAACCACCGTTTAGATACAGATATACTGGTGATATAGCATAGAGTAATACAAAATAAAGCGAATACAAAACGCCCAATACTGGTAATGTGAATTTTGTCAACACTTTGCTTTTTTCAATAGAGTTATGAATGTTTATCTTTAAATCACTACTCCATATTGTGCGCAAATAATAATGATAACCTCTCTTGTTTTTGATAATCGCATACATTCTTCTACTTATTCCTGATACTGATCTAAATCTATTTCTTAAATTTTTCATTTCTAAATGCTTTAAGGACTTAATACAATGAATTGGTTTAACTTAGTTGAGCTAATACATTTATTGCCTTTTGCACCTCTTTTTCTTCTTTCTCCATTTCTTGAATGTAATCGGCTGTGGCTTTAATGATTTTAGGTAATTCCAAGCTTCGTTTATCACCGTGAAATGCACGGCTTACAGTTGCAACGTGTACACCCGCCATCATAGCAATAATACTAATAGCTCCGTGTGGCAATTTCTTTCTAATTGCTGTTAAATCAAATTCTTTAGATTCCATATTTTTAAGTCTTAATTACTGTTTGTGTGTGCAAATATATGTTATTGGAATGACATAATGCAATATTGGAATAATAAAATGCAATAATTTTTATATAAAAAAAGGCGGTATTAATTACCGCCTTAATTACTAAATACTTAATTGTATTATTCTAATAGAATTAATTTATTTAAACTTTCTACAATTTTTAAATATTCACCTTCTTCATCTGCTCCCACATAACCATAATCTATTTTTACAGCTTCCATAACTCTACTAAAACCATTACCATAAAAGAAATCAAATACTGTTAGTTCTATTATTTTAAGGTGTTCTCTATTTTTATCAAAAAGGTTTCTCCAAATAGCATTCATTGCTATACGGGAATAATTATAATCATCTGAAAATTTCATTTCTATGTCGCTTTCTGTAAAGGTCAATATATCTTTTATCTCATAAAAAGTGCTATTTTCAAAAGTATCTGGTATCCACCCAAGTTTTAAACCTTCTTTAATAAATAGTGTACCAAAATTTTTGTTTAAAATATCCCAAAGGTTTTCAGAACAAAGCTTAATATACTTCGCTGTTAGTAGTTTTTTATCTTTTGATTCTATAATGTATTTTACAATTCTTTTTATTTTCTGTTCTTCTAATTCAATACTATTTTTTACAAATTCCTGTATCAAATCTGAGTCTTTTAAATAACCATCTCCAAAAGGAAAATTACTTTTAAGTCTAAAATTTGTTTGATTAGCAATAACTTGTACATATAAAGGGTACAGTTCTTTGTTTCCCTCAATGCGTGGTTTAATCGCTTTATTTAGATAGTGTTTAACTGTTATTTTGCCCATTTTTCTAAAATTTTAAAGTCATAAATACAAGCCTATACGGCTTTATTAACTCGCAAAAATACGTTTTATTATCGGGAAAATGAAACGTTCTTTAACTCGTTTATTATGGTCATATCCATTACTTTACCATATATTTGAGTCGTTTCTAGTCGCTTGTGTCCTAATAACTTTTGCACGGTGGTTATGTTTACGCCCTTGTATAGTAGGTATGTGGCTTGTGTGTGGCGTGCTACATGATAGGTTACTTTCTTGTTTACCTTAGCCAGTTGGGCAATAGTCTTTAGGTGTTTGTTTATGGTATCGTTTCTTTGATAGGGGAATACTGAATTATGTTCACGCCCTACATAGTTGTAAAAGATATCTAAGGCTTTGCCGTCAAACAGTAGATAAATCGGTATGCGTATGGCTTCGCCAGTCTTTATCATTTCAAAAGTTAGCCATTCTTTGCCGTCTATTATTGTGAGGTTTTCGGGTTTCAATTCTGACATGTCGCTATATCTCAATCCAGTATAGGCAGCAAATAGAAACTTATCTAATGACATTTGGCAGTATTCATGTTCTTTGTTAAGTCTTAAATTTTCTATCCTTTCAAGTTCTTCGGGTGTGAGGTAGTCCCTTTTTGCTGTGACTTTCTTTAGTCTAAATTTTCTGAATGGGTATTTGTTAAGGTCAAACATTTCTTTATCAATAGCTAAATTGACATAGCTTCTAACTATTGCAAAATTTTTAACGATAGTGTTTTGATGTAGGTTTAAAGTTCGTAAATATTTGTCAAAATCGGTCAAATATTCAAAGGTTAAATCATCAAAAACAACATCTTCTTTAAACTTTTCAAGGTGTTTAATAGTAGCGTTGTGCTGCTGTATTGAGCTTTTGCGGAGTTTGCTAGTGCTTAGCTCTTTTTTACAAAAAGCTATAAATGAAGTCGTATAGTCCCCTTTTAGGTAGTCCGCTAAAAATTGCAAAGAGAATGGTTTTCCGCTTTGCCTACGTTTCAGCTCAATATTTTCTAAACTATTAGCATACTCTTTTATTTGCTTGTTTAGACTTATGGCGTTGGGGTGGTTTTTTATACTACGGTGTCTTCTATCCCATTGGTCGGGCGTAATATAAATACTTGTAGAAAAATATTTTTTTCTACCTTTTAGATAAGCTTCAATTTGAATTAAAGCTGTGCCGTTTCGTAATAACCGATTTTTGCGGTTATATACGACGTTGTATAATACTTTGTCCATGATGTAATAAAATTTTAAGGTCACTGCAAATGTAGGATAAAATTTTATACTCAAAAAATACTGGTAGAAATACAGTAGAAAACATACGGCTATTTGTGAATAATTATATTTTTCTTTTTCACTATTAAAATATTATTATTCATACCTTTAGACTGTTTTTAAACAAATATATTTTATCTTGCTTTGTCTCGCTTGTGGAACGTGGGCTTCTTGCAGTCGCCTCCGTTCTCCCTGCTACAATGGAGTCACAGAGCGTTCCGTGCCGCTGCTATCGTTGCCGCACTAGGACACACGTTTCGGAGCTTTTCCCTTTATTGTGCTCTTACAAAAGTACAAAATCTTAGTTGACATCTCTTATTCCGTAATAAACCCTTTTCTATTGTTTTAGGGGTCTAAAAAAAGGTCTGACCGTTACGATCAAACCTTTTATTTATATGCTTAATGATATGTTTTCTAATTAAGAACCACAGCAAGGGGCTGCTTCTTTTTGTGCTTTGTTTTTGCAGCATTCCTTTTTCTTATCGCTACACTGAGTCGCTTTTTTGCAAGTGCTATCTTCTTTAGCATTACAGCCTTCTTTGGTTTTAGAGCAACAGTCCGATTTTGCTTTATCTCCTTTGCATTCTCCTTTACATTGTTCGTTCTCACAGCATTTTTCGTCTGCTACAGTGGCGTCATAACCAATCTTGGCAAATCCTTTTTTTAGATTTTCTACATTAGTTTTTTCGGCCAGATACGTCACCTTTACGGTTTTATTTTCCAAATTGCATTGCAAGTCTTTTACGCCTTTTTCAAAGGCCATATTCGACTCTACATTTTTAACGCAATCTTCACAGGTCATAGGAACATTAAAAGTGACCACTTCTTGTTTCTTTTCTGCCATCATACTAATAGCGAAAAGACTCATCATCATAATTAAAATTTGCTTTTTCATAATTGTAATTTTTAAAGTAAGTAATTGTTTGTTATTATTCTCGATCGATATTCCAACGTAATCCTGCATATATTTTACGTCCATGCACAGGACCCCACACCATAGAAGCATCGAAATTAGTGCCCCATGGGTTTTCGGCATCTATGATAGGATGGTTCATCTTATAATTGCTGAGGTTTTCGCTTCCTACATAGATGCTCCAGTGACGAAAGTATTTGGTAATCTGTGTATTCATGATGGTATAGCTGCCATAATTTGTTTCCCACGTTGTGCCATCGGGCATACGACCACCTCCATTAAATTGCGTGGTGAAGTCAAATTGCCATTTTTTTAATGGGGTTTGATAGCTCGCTGTGATTAAGCCTTTGTATTTATTTGTTAAGGCTTTGTCTCGTAGTTTCCCATCAATGGTCATTTTAACAATGCTCTGCCTATAGGCTGTTGTTAGGGTTAGTCCCCGTAGTATTTCGTAGCTAAGCTGTGTCTGTAAAGCATGGGAATACGATTGGCCATCTAGGTTTTCAAAATGAACCTGATGTGGGTCTGAATCCACATTGGCAATGACTTGTTTTATAAAGTTGGTGTAATAATAATCAGAAGATAAGGTCGCCTCTTTTCCTCCTATAGGGATGTAAATTGTAGCGCTTAATCCTGAGTTGAGTGCCATCTCTTGGTTCAAATTATGGTCTATAATTATTTCGCGCGAACTGGCTAATAGAAAGGAGTTCTCGGCTAATACATTAGCGGAACGATATCCTAATCCCGTGTTAGCACGTAGATGAATATGCTCTGTAACATTATATTTAAGGTGTAAACGTGGCGTAGCAAAAAACCCATATTCATTATGATAATCACCACGAAGACCTGCTAGCATTATGAATTTATCATCACGGTTGTAGGTGTATTGAAAAAAGGCACCATTGACAATTTCTTCCCGATCATAAGGTGTATTGTTTAAGGTTTCTTGGTAATCGTCGTACATCAGTGAGGTACCTAGGCTGTATTGATGTGCGCTATTATGATTTATCCAATTTTGATAAATAGCATTAACATAGATGTTGCGCTGTTCGGCGTCATATTTTTTATTTCCATAAAAAGCATTCATCTGATGATAACTTCCTGAGGCTTGTATGCCTAAACTCTCAGAGGTGACATGGTCAAAAATAAAACCTTGCTTGGTGAAAAACTCATAACGTTTAGTTTTTAAATTAATTCCATAAGCACTCTGGTCGTCTTCATAATAAGCTTTCTGACCCGAACGGCGTTTCTCATGGATGACTTTTAGTCCATACTGGCCTATATAATTTTCTTTTTTATGATTCCAGCGGTTGATGAAATTGTATTGACGTACCATAGGCATATCCAAAAATCCATCGTTATTATTGTCAATGAGTTGATTGTCATCTTTAACGTGTGCCAATATCATGGTCGAAAGGTTATCGGAGAGGTTCGTAGCACTGCTCACGTTGAGTTCACGTCGTCCCGCATCGCTACCGAAAAGGTTGAGGTTGAGATAATCCGAATTCTGTGGCTTTTTATATTCCACATTTATTTGACCCGAAATGGCTTCGTAACCATTGATGACGGACGCACTGCCTTTGGATACTTGTATGCTTTCCATCCACGGACCAGGAATATATTCTAAACCGTAGGTGGAGGCTAATCCTCTAAAAGACGGCATATTCTCGGTCAGCATTTGCACATACAAACCCGACAGACCTAATAATCGGATTTGCTTGGCGCCTGTAGCTGCATCGCTATAGCTAACATCTACCGAAGGATTGGTGACAAAACTTTCTGCTAAATTGCAGCAGGCTGCTTTGCAGAGTTCCTCTCCCGTTATCGTGGTCGCATTAAGCGGTTCTAAACGTGATATGTGAGCACCTGGTGCGCGTACGCTCACTTCTACTTCATTTAAGCTGAGAGCGTCTTTTTCTAAGGTAATGATAAGAGGAAGTTGTGCATTGTTTGCTTTTACTTCTTTTTCATTATAGCCGAGGTATTTTACGACTAATATGTGTGACTGATGATTGGTGGGTATCTTAAATTTACCATTGATATCCGTGACTTGCCCTTCTGTTGTTCCTTTCCAAAAAAGGTTGACGCCAATAAGGGGTGTACCGTCTTTTTCTATGACGGTGCCTGAAATGTCTTTAGCCATAAGATGCCCTGCCATAACCATGAGTATAATGGTCAAAACAGAATGTTTCATGATGTATTGTTTTGGGAAAATAAAAGAGGTGGCATTATTTTGGAAATGCTAATCTTTGATTCTCAGTGTGTAACTAATATTGTCTTCGAAATTAATTCAAGATAATACCAATTACAGCAGGTAGGTGCACAGGAAAGTGCGATAGCTATCTTTCGATTCAGGTAATAGAGGTGTTTCTTTTGTAGGTAAAAAAGAATAGTCTTCTGTAAGAAGATAAGGTTTTAGAAATGGTAATATGACTGCCAGTACTTGGGGTGTTATTTCTTGGCTATTAGTTGTTTCGATAAAAACAAGATCGTTTCTTAAGTAATAATTCTCTTGGTGATGTTTGTGATCTTGAGTATTGTGGGTACACGCATTTTCATTCTCACAATCATTGTGTTTGTCGGTTGTTGTGTGGCAACAATGCTGATCTTGTGTTGCCACGTCTTTGAGTAGTTCTATCTCTAAAGTGCTGTTGCCACAAGGTTCACAGGTGTCTTTTGTGAGGTAAAGACCCATTGTCTCCAGAGAGATGAGGCTCGATACAAATACTAGGAGTGCAATATGTAGGTATTCTTTTATCACGGCGCAAATATACAAGATATAAGAGGAGTAAATCAATCCTTATTAGTAATGATTTTGTGTCTCTTTTTCTTGCAGTAATATTAATTGTGTTGTTATATAGTTTCTTTACTAGTACTTTATGATTAATATTTTAGTCTTGATGTGTTGTGATTGGAATTCTAAAATAGAATTCAGAGCCTTCACCTTCTACTGATGTCACCCAGAGGTCTCCTTTTAATATTTCTGTATATGATTTTGAAATAGCAAGACCTAGTCCTGAACCTTCAAAAACTTTGGTGTCTTCGATATCTGCTTGTTCAAAAGGGTTAAAAATAGCTTCTTGTCGATCTTTAGGAATGCCTATTCCTGTGTCTTTTACGCAAAAGGTAATAGATTTATTTTCTAGGTGACATTTAACTTCTATTTTTCCTTTGTCGGTATATTTTATCGCATTTTTAATGAGATTTGTAAGGATGGATTTGAATTTTACTTCATCTGAATAAATGGTTAAATTTGTGTTCAGGTTCTCTTTATTGAAAGAAAAAGTCAGTCCTTTTTCTTCCGCTTGAGTGCGAAATAATCTTACGATATTTTTTACACTTTCATAAATGTTAAAGTCCGATTCTCGGATTTTTACAATACCCGTTTCAATTTTTGAAATTTCAACAATATTAGTGACTGTATTCAATAAACGTTTCCCACTTTGATTAATGATTTTTATATAGCTTTCTTTTGTTTTTTTGTCTAATTTCGATTTTAAAAGTAAATCACTGAATCCAAGAATACCATTCATTGGGGTTCTTATTTCATGACCCATATTTGCTAAAAAGGCTGTTTTTAGACGGTTACTTTCTTCTGCTTTTTCTTTTGCAAGAATAAGCTCTTCTATCATTTTTTTGCGTTCTGTAATGTCTTTTTTAATGCCTACAAAATGCATAATTTTTCCATGTTTATTTATAATGGGAGAAATGATAGCTTGTTCCCAAAATAGATCGCCATTTTTTTTCTTATTACATATTTCATTTTGCCATTTATTACCACTTAAGATGATGTCCCATAGGTTTTTGTAAAATGTTTTGTCTTGTATCCCAGAACTTACGATGTTTGGGTTTTTTCCTATCAGCTCTTCTCTATCATATCCTGTAAGCTCAGCATAATAGGGGTTTGCGTATTCTATCTTTCCTGTCAAGTCGGTTATGATGAGGCTTATGGGGCTTTGTTCTATGGCGGTGCTTAGTGTTAAAACTTTTTCTTCAGCTAATTTGCGTTTACTGATGTCATGAACAATAGAATAGATTAAATCTTTTTCTGAAGTCCTAATATTGCTGCTATAGACTTCAACATCTTTTATTTTACCACTGGCTAAGCGATGTTTAAAGTTGAAATATTGTTTTTTTTCAGAGATGCTTTTTTGCATTTCAGCTTTAACTTCTTTGTCTGAAAGCGTGTTGATTTGTTGGATTTTAAGTGCTATTAGTTCTTGGTATGTATAGCCATAGTAGTCACAGGCTGATTTGTTAGCATCTACTATATCTCCTGTCTTTGGATTAAGAATAAGCATGACAGATTTATTATCATAAAAGAGGGATTTGTATCTTTTTTCTCCATCTTCTGCTGTTATTTTTGCTTGTCTTTGTTGTTCTTGGTTTTTTATTCTATCAATAAATATCCCTATGTTGGCAGCAATTATTTCAAGGGTTTGTAAGTCTTCTTTGTTGTAAGCTTTTTCATCCTTATAATCTTGAAGTGCAAGGACTCCAATAGCATCATCATTCGAAGAATCCATGAGTGGTACGCCTAACCAAATTGGTGATGGTTCTCCAATTAAATTAATTTGTTGTTTTTTGTTTAACTCTTTTTCAATTTTTTCCGTAATTAATAAACCTTGTTTTGTTTCTCTGACAAGATTGGTTAATGAGTGGTGTAGATAAACAGGAGTCTTATTGTTATAATCTTCATATAAGTCCACGAAATATGGAAAAGAATATTTATCGCTAGTTTTATCATAAAGGGCAACATAAAAATTGTCCGCTTTCATTATTTTTTTTAATTCTTTATGAATTAATTCCAAATAACTTTTTAAATCTATATTTAAAAATGATTTCTTTGAGAGATTGAGTAATAGCTTTTCTATGTTCTCTCTTTTTTTACGGACGCTAATGTCAATAAATGAACCAAAAATATTTATTGCATTTCCCTCTATGTCTTTTACTAAGTTAGCTGAATATTGTACATCAAACAGAGATCCATCTTTTCGTTTTGCCGTGACTTCTCCAATGTCTTGTCCATTTTTTTTAATGTTTCGTATTGTGTTTTTAATGTGATTTCCTTCCCAGAAACTTGTTATTAATTTTCCTTTGATCTCGTTTTTATCATAGCCCCACATTTGTAATGCAGCATTATTGGCATATGTCATTTTTCCATCTATATCTGATAAAACGATAGCATTAATAGAGGATGATAAAGCATGTTCCTTTTGCAAAAGTCCTTTTTCTATTTCTTTTCTAGGTGTAATGTCAATAATAAAACCATCATAAAATAAAGTGACCCCTTTCTTGTCTTTTATTGCTTTAGAGGTTAATTGAACCCAAATTGCATCTCCGTTTTTTTTGCGAAATTTTATTTCTAAGTTTTCAATTTCTGCTGAAGTTGGAGTGTCATATTTTTTAATTAATTCTTCCCTTTCTCCTTTTGTAAAGAAGAATTCTGAGATATCTTTTGAAATGATGTCCTTACTATTATCATATCCTAGTATGTTGGCAAGTCGATCGTTTACAATAGTTAATGTTCCATCTTGAGTAGATTGATAAAAACCAATAGGTGCGAAATTTATAATGTTCTGATATTTTCTTTCAGCAATTTTTTGTTTGGTTATATCTCTTAAGATGACTTGTATTGCCTGTTTTCCTTCGAAAATGACAGAGACGACAGAAACTTCAACGTCATTAATTTCTCCATTTTTATATTTAGAACAGGATTCAAACTTTTGGTAAGTTATACCCTTTTTTTTACGATCAGCGAAAAGGCTTTTGACCTTTTCTATTTCTTTTGGCGCAACAAATGTTGTGAATTTTTGGCCAATAAGATCAGATAGTTCATAACCTGCTATGTTTAATAGATGCCGATTGGCATACAGGATGATGTGGTTTCGCATGATAAAAATACTATCTGTTGATAATTCAATACATGCTTTAGTAATTTCTAAGTCATCCTTAGTTTTATCTGTGTCTGGTTTATCTTTAGAGTCCTTGTCTGTTTTGTTATTGTTCCAAAATGAGACAATTAGATTGTTTTTATTACTAGCTTGAACAGTTAGGTTTCCTGTAATGGATGGTTGTTCATTTAATTTGAAGCAACAGTTGTTGAATTCTCCAACTTGCAGGAATTGTTTGTCGATAAAATCACTAATATGAGATTTTTTAAGCGAATCTTCGTTCAAGTGGGTTAAAAGAAGCCCTTTTTTATTGTAGTAAATAATCCTAAAATCAGCCTTATCAATTAAGAATGTAGGGATGGGAAAGATATCTATTACTTCAGATTTTATATTCATCTTTTATCTCTTTTTTATGATATTTAGGTCTGAAATAAATCTACAGCTAAATTTTTTTAAATTGGATTTATATGTTGGTGCTCCTTTTTTATAAACCTTTTTTTCTCTATTAATTGTGTTTTTTAAGAAGAATGTTTTTGTGTGTTTAAAACAAAGATAGTAACTTTTACGATAGCAGTTGCACAGATTTTGAAATTTGTATGATGTCGTTTTGTCTTAATGATAGGTGTAATACTGGGGTCGATTGGCTCTGTGATGTTAGTGTTTGGTGCCCATTGAGCCTCGTTTTTACATTGTTTTTGTGAATCAATAATTAAGTTTTTCCGCCTGTACCGATAGTTTGTTCATCAGGAAAAGATTAATAAAAGAGGTTGTGATTTCTGTTAAGTGAATGATATGAGTTTTTCGGGAAAATATTTGTGTTACTAACGGTAGGGTTGTATCATTTTGTAAAATGCGACATTTATTCTTCTATACTAATTTTCTGTGCTTATCTTTGTTTTTAGAATCTGAAATTTTACGGTTATGAAAGAGGTTAAATGGGGAATTATAGGTTGTGGGGATGTTACTGAGAAAAAAAGTGGACCTGCCTTTGGTAAGGTGCCCTATAGCAAATTGGTGGCGGTAATGCGTCGTGATGTGGATAAGGCGGCTTCTTATGCACAGCGGCATAATGTGGAGCGTTGGTATGGTGATGCTTCTGCATTACTTAATGATACGGAAGTCAATGCAGTTTATATTGCCACACCACCTTCGTCTCATGCGGCTTATGCTATAGCGGCCATGCGGGCGGGCAAAGCGGTGTATGTGGAGAAGCCTATGGCGCGTACTTATGCCGAATGTTTGGCTATGATAGCTGCAAGTGAAGAAACCGGGATGCCTCTTTTTGTAGCTTATTATCGCCGTACTTTGCCTGGTTTTCTGAAAGTGAAAGAACTCATAGATAATGGTGTTATTGGAGACCCTTTGGTTGTTAATATTCGTCTTTGTCGTCCTGCTACTCAGTCAGAACAAGCAAATCAATCGTGGCGTGTAGATCCTACTATTTCAGGTGGTGGTATTTTTCATGATTTGGCTTCACATCAATTAGATTATCTCGATTTCTTGTTTGGGCCTATTGTAGAGGCCAGTGGAAGTGTGATGAATAATGGAGGTTTTTATGCTGCTGAAGATACAGTAGTCGCTTCATTTAAACACGAAAGTGGTGTATTAGGAAGTGGCATTTGGTCGTTTGTGACCAATGATGATGGGCAAAAGGATAGTGTGGAAATTATAGGGCGTAAGGGACGTCTCGTATTTTCTAGTTTTGGACATACTCCTTTACATCTTTTTAAAGATGGTAAAGAGGAATTGATAGAGTATGAGGTGCCTGAAAGTGTTCAGTATCATCTGATTTCTCAAGTGGTGGATGAGTTACGAGGGTATGGTAAATGTGTGAGTACGGGGTATTCAGCAGCGCGTACCAGTCTTATTATGGATCAGATAATTGGGACGGTTGAATATTAACTTGAGTTCGATTTTAAATTCGGTCACAGTTTGAACTATAACTGTGTGTATTTGTTGCTAGTCATCGTTCCTTTTCTTTTGCAGAAATGGGTGACGAGGATAATTAACATTTGCCACGAGCGCAAGGACTATTACTGATGAAGAGACCAAATAATGATCCTATAGCAGCACTTTTGAACCAATCGGCTCCCGCTATTACATCCATATGCTGACCGTTAGTATAATAGAACCAAGCAGCACTTGCTAAGGCGCCAACAATCATAAACGTAAGCGTGCGTTTTAATTGTTTTCCATTAAAATTGGCCTTGAGTGGTGATACGCGTTTTACTTCTAGCGGTTTGAAATCTGAAATATCCATATCTTAATTTTGTTTGTAAACAAAAGTAAGAAAAATTTCATGGTAAACTCGTATGGTGTAGAAAGAGAGAGTGTTATATGTGACATTTGTTACCAAGTACTATTCGTCAGAGTAGTGTACTAAAACTTTGCGGTAAGCATTAAAGATGCGTGATTTAGAAATAAAACCGATGTATTTGCCGTCTTCTACTACGGGTAAATTCCAAGCTCCACTTTCTTCAAATTTACGCATCACAGATTCCATGGAGTCTTTTGTTTCTACCAAGGCTGGTGGTAATATCATAAGTTCTTTAACGGTATATTTCTCATATTTTTCGGGACGAAACATCAGGTTACGTATGTCGTCAAGTAAAACAATGCCATGCAGGTGGTTGTCCTCATCTATTACAGGAAAAATGTTACGTTTTGCTTTAGAGATGACTTTTACCAATTCTCCCAGCGTAGCGTCTGGTGATATAGGGGCTAAGTCGGTCTCTATTACAGAATGTAACTTCATAAGAGTCAGTACTGTTTTGTCTTTCTGATGAGTCATTAACTCTCCACGTTGTGCTAGTCGTTTGTGATAAATACTATGTGGTTCGTGAGCTTTTATGGTAATATAAGAAATGATTGAAGCGATCATAAGTGGAAGTATAAGTCCGTATCCTCCAGTCAATTCTGCGATAAGGAAGATGCCCGTTAATGGGGCGTGCATTACGCCAGCCATCATACCAGCCATACCTACTAATACAAAGTTGCCATAAGAAAGGTTAAAGCCCATCATGTTAAAGATATAAGCAACAATAAAACCTGAAATGGCGCCCATAAAAAGGGTAGGGGCAAACACACCTCCAACACCTCCTACACCTGTGGTGATGGCTGTAGCATATACTTTGAGTAATAACATGGCAACGAGGTAGGCCAAAAGAATCCACTTACTCTCTATGCCTTCAATAAGCGTATGATCAAATATACTATGACTGTGATCAGAGAGTAAGGTGGAAATGGTGGTGTATCCTTCTCCGTATAGTGCGGGGAATAGAAATATAAGTAAAGATAATATGGCGCCTCCAATAATTATTCGGTTTATGGGTGATTTGATTTTTGATAAGAGTCCTTCTGTACTACTGAGTTGACGTGAGAAATAAACAGATAAAATACCGGTGACTATTCCTACGACGATGAAAAATGGTATGGTGTTGATTTCGAATGGGGTACTTTGTGAAAAATTGAAATGAGCACTGTCTCCTTGTAGCAAATAAACGAGCGAAGTAGAGGTGACGGATGATATCAATAAGGGAATTAAAGAAGCCATTGTCATATCTATCATCAGGACTTCTAAGGTGAAGACTACACCTGCAATAGGAGCTTTGAAAATACCAGCTATAGCGCCCGCTGTACCACAACCAACAAGCATAATAAGTGTTTTGTGGTTGAGGTGAAAGACGCGACCTAGACGTGATCCTATGGCGGCTCCTGTAAGTACAATAGGGGCCTCAGCTCCTACCGATCCACCAAAACCAATGGTTAGGGTACTGGCTATTATTGACGACCAGGTATTGTGTGACTTTATACGACCTTGTTTTTGAGATATGGCATAGAGTATTTTTGTTACCCCATGCGAGATATCATCTTTTATGATATATTTAACAAAAAGAACGGTTAGAATAATTCCTATGATAGGAAAAAACACAAAAAGATAGTGTTGGTGCTCAGCAGAATATTGTGAGATAAAATTGCTAGTAATGTGTACTGCTGATTTTAAAACGAAAGCTACCAGTGAAGTGAAAATACCGATAATAAAGCTTAATATGATGAGTAGATTACGGTTGCTGCTTGGGAGTTTATCCAACAAGTGTTGAAAGGTATGTTTTGGTTCTTTGTCTGGCATAATAATTTTATCAATTTGCAAAATTACAAAAAGAGTTCTTCTTATTACGCATTATAAAATATGAATTATGAATTTATTATCACTTCTTTTTTTTAGCTGTTATTAAGAGGTATTTTGTTTTAGTGAATTTTTTCCTTTAATCCAGACCTAAAATAGCAAGCATTATGATATATTTGCACAAATCATTAAATAAAAACGAAAAGAATGAAGATTTTTAACTTAGTATCAAACATTGTGATAATTGTAGTATTAGTGGCAATGTGGATTTTGAATCCGAAAGCAAATGATAATGATGGTACAAGTACATCTATTAATGGGAGTGCTCAATTAAAGGTGGCTTATGTAAATGTCGATTCTGTATTAACGAATTATCAGCTTGCTATTGATTTGAATGAAGAATTAATGACTCAGCAAGAGGCTGCTAGAACTAATCTTACTTCTAAAGCGCGTAACTTAGAAGGTGAGATGACCAATTTTCAACGTAAAGTAGAGAATAATGGATTTCTTAATCAGCAACGTGCCCAGTCAGAGCAACAACGTTTGATTGGCGAACAGAAAAAATTGGAAGAACTGCAACAGCGTTTATCTAATGAGTTATCATTGAAACAGCAAGACGTTAACGAGCAAGTGATCACATCTATCACTGATTTTATTACTGAATACAATAAAAAAGCAGATTACGAAATGGTTTTAACTCAGACAGGTGGTATTGGTACTGTTTTGTTTGCAAAATCATCATATAATATAACAGGAGAAGTACTAGGTGCTTTGAATGAACAATATAAAAAGAAATAAGAATAAGGCATAGTGTATTTTACATCTGGGTTAAGGCTCAGATGTAATTTTTTAATCCCACATTGTGGGGTTAATTCTCAGTAGCTTGCTGCGAATATTAAAATGCTCTTTAATTAAATACCTCGTGGGTTTGTTTCGAGGTTGTTGACTTTCTAAAACTCCGCTAAATTGGTACTTAACTATATCTGGATAGGTTTTTTCCTTATTGCTTTTGTGATAGGTCTGGTGCAACTTGTCTTTTTTGGTAATTTTGACGTCTTCCCTCAGATGATGTCGGCGGTGTTTGATTCCTCTAAAACGGGTTTTGAGATCTCGTTGGGTTTGACGGGGGTTTTGTCCTTGTGGATGGGTATTTTAAAAGTGGGTGAGAAAGGAGGAGCTATCAATGGACTTTCTCGTTTGTTGTCTCCCTTTTTACAAAAACTATTTCCTGAATTGGGAAAAGATCATCCAGCTTATGCATCTATTACTATGAATATAGCTGCCAATATGCTGGGGTTAGATAATGCTGCTACGCCTATCGGCTTAAAGGCGATGAAGGAGATGCAGAGCAGTAATAAAACCAAAGATACGGCGAGCAATGCTATGATTATGTTTTTGGTGCTCAATACTTCTGGCTTGACGATTATTCCTGTGAGTATTATGGTATATCGTGCTCAGTTGGGGGCTGTTGACCCTACCGATATTTTTATTCCCATTCTCTTAGCTACTTTTTTTTCTACTTTAGCTGGTTTGATAAGTGTCTCTATTTATCAGAAAATTAACCTGTTTAATAAGGTGGTGATGAGCTATCTTGGTGGTTTGTTAGCTTTGGTTGTTTTTATTATTTGGGGGGTGGCACAGTTAGAGCCTGACCAAATAAAAATTGTGTCGCAGACGGCTGCTAATGTTATTCTCTTTTCTATTATTGCTCTTTTTATTCTTTTAGCTTTACGCAAAAAAATAAATGTCTATGAAGCTTTTATTGATGGGGCTAAAGACGGTTTTAAAATTGCGATAGGTATTATTCCTTATCTCATTGCCATCTTGGTGGCGATTGCTGCTTTTCGTGCTTCGGGTGCTATGGATATCTTAATAGGAGGCATAACGTCATTATTAACGGCTATGAATGTGGATACTGACTTTGTGGAAGCTTTGCCTACTGCCTTGATGAAACCTCTTAGTGGTAGCGGTGCACGCGGTATGATGGTAGATGTTATGGCTACGCATGGAGCCGATTCTTTTGTAGGTCGTGTGGCTAGTTGTGTACAAGGTGCTACTGATACTACTTTTTATATTATAGCTGTTTATTTTGGTTCTGTAGGTATAAAAAATACCCGTTATGCTGTGCAGTGTGGGCTGATTGCCGATTTTGCAGGCATTATTGCTGCCATTCTGATGGCTTACCTCTTTTTCTCTTAATTTGCAATATAGACGTTTTTCGTGACCTTATCTTTACCTATGTTTCATAGATCGCTTTATAAAGCTTATAGCGTTGCCTTTATTATCTTGTTTCTTTGTCTTTTGCCTGGAGGATCTTTGCCTAAGGTTGGCGTTTCTATTGTGTCTTTCGACAAATGGGTGCATCTGATGATGTACATTCCTTTGGCTTGGACTTTAGCTTATGGTTTTAAAAAACAAAAACGATATCCTAAGTTGGCACTAAATGCCTTATGGTGGGTTTTCTTGGTGGCTTCATTTTATGGTGCTTTTATTGAGCTTTTACAATTTTCGCTGACGCCTGATCGTTGTGCTGAACTTTTTGATATCATTGCTGATATAGCAGGTGTGGGGTTTGGAATTTTAACGCATAAGTTAGGGATACGTTTGATTGTAAGATGGAATGAATTCTGGAATAAATTAGTGAGTTAAGGTAATCGACATAATTTATGGTCGCCTATTTAATCCCACATTGTGGGTTTTATTCTCCGTTAGTCCTGATACTTTTAATATTCACCTTTTAAGACAAAATGACGATGCTTTGTTACTGTCATTCTAATAAACCTTTCTCGCTTTGCTGTGAGCCGTTATTGTGTGCGGGGGTGTTTGCCCAAAAGGCCGAGCAATTGATGCGTTCCCGTTATACGGCTTTTGTGCTGGCAGATGTCAATTACCTGATGTCAACACATCATAAAAGCACAAGGCCTGTTAAGGATAAAAAGCGTATGCTGAAGTGGACAAAATCGGTGCAGTGGATGGGGCTGCAAATTATAAAGTGTACTGCTGGTCAGGAGGACGATACCGAAGGTTGGGTGGAATTTAAAGCTACCTATATCGAAAATGGTCAACCCGAATGCATCCATGAGAATTCCTATTTTGTAAAAGAAAAAGGGCAGTGGTTTTACAAAGATGGAACACATTATTAATTTACTCCGAACTCCAAACTCCAAACTCCAAACTCCGAACTCCAAACTCCAAACTCCAAACTCCAAACTCCGAACTCCGAATTCCGAACTCCAAACTCCAAATTCCAAACTCCAAATTCCAAACTCCGAACTCCAAACTCCGAACTCCAAACTCCAAACTCCGAACTCCGAACTCCTTAAACTCTTCTCTATTCCTCTATCTCCAACAGCTCAAAACCATTTCCTTTGTTTAATTGTCGTCCTACCTTATCACTGAGTATCTCGTGAATAATGACTTCCGCAATGTGCCATGTGATGACACCAGGCCAGCAACATCCTGTATTTGCTTTGTTGCCACGTCCAAAAGATGAATGTAGATGTAGTTTGGGTTCTCCTTCTTCATTGCTAAAAATGGTGCCTACGCCAAACATTTCTGAGACGTCTTCAATATCCAGATATTGTTTTTCGGGTTTTGCCGCTTTTCCATCTATGGGGCCAACTACTATTTTACTGTCTTTGTCGGCACCACCTACTATCTGTACGTAGGCGGATTTTATTTTTTTGCTTTCGCGAAAGCTTGTATTGTATCCGTCATAATGTCGCCATGTTCTAGGCGAAGAATGAAAAGACGTCCTTGTGTTGCCTCTGTATATTGCATTGGAGTGAAAATTTTGAGTTATAGAAAATGATGTCGAGAATCTTTTATAAACTTAATCTT
>CBFIII010000058.1:0-23098 GCA_965662645.1 Bacteroidales bacterium | reverse complement strand
GTAGCTTACGCTAATGAGACCAAAGAAAACCTCTTAGCCGTTAAAAAATCGGACATAGAAGAATATGGCGCCGTAAGTGAGCAGGTGATAAAACAAATGGTAGAAGGCGCTCGCAAAACACTAAATACCGACTATGCCATTGCCACATCAGGAATAGCTGGCCCTACGGGTGGCACAGAAGAAAAACCTGTGGGAACCGTATGGATAGCGGTAGCTTCGGCTCATCAAACTATCGCAAAAAAATACGATTTAGGCGACTACCGCCAACAGGTAATTGAACGCAGCGCCTCAGTAGGAATGAAAATGCTACGTGAACTTATCATTAGCGAGTAACACAAATAACACCATTAATAAAACAAGGATAAGGTCTTATGGGATCTTATCCTTTTTTTTGTGATAGAAATAGACTGGGATGCCTTGTTTGGGGTCGTTTCTTGGGCTACTTGGTGTTAAAATTTAAGCTCCTTCTTTCTTTATTTAATAGAATGAAACAATTTTATGAAACATATTATAAAAATGAAAAACTCTCACTACTGGTGAGAGAAATTGGCTGGACGAATAATATGCTGATTGTTTCACAAACTAAAACAGAAGAAAAAAAAGAATTCTACATAAATATTACAGCAAGAGAAAAGTATTCAAAAAATGAACTCCTCCTTTAATCATTTAATAGAATGAAACTCCTTGCTTTTTTCTGTTTTATTTATACCTTTGGCAATGAGGGGATTTACTATGGGGGTGTTGATCAATAAAACGTAGTAAAAGCCGCCTTATGAAAAATGCGATGTTTACGTCATATTGGGGGTATAAACATGTTGCCAGTAATTTTAACAAACCAGATACCAATATGAATCAGAACCAGATTGAACCTAAAAAGGTTAGTGAATATTTCCGATTGGATAAAGATATTGAATTAGATTTTGTTGACATTTATGCTTACCAAGATATTCCCTTGTTTCTTGACCCTTTTGGAATTTCGGCAATGGGAACTAAATGGGCTAAAGAATGTGAAACTCAAATTGCAACTTATTTTCAATATTTAGTAGATAGCTTAAAGACTGGTGATAAAAAAACAATTAGGAAATTACTAAATGCACTACATGAAGTTAATGAGATTGCTTTAGGATATTGTTCAGGTATTCCAAATGGACGTGGTATTGGACCTGAACAAGCAAAAGAAATTCAGGCGGCATTTGAAACAAGTGAAGCCGCTAAATCTGGAGACATAAAAGATATTGCAGACTGTGCTCTAATGATTCCAGGTATCAGTAGAGATAAAATTTCAGATATTTCTGCTAATATTCTAAAAAGGAAATTAGTAGAATTCACACAAATTCAATGTGAAAAGTATAAAATTCCAACCAAACGAGTTGCTGTAAATAATGCTTTTGATTTTGAGACATTTACATTTACAAGTTATTTTGCTCAATTGCCTGTTATTGGCGATTATGCTAAAATTCTTTTGCCAATCAGTTCTGTAAGACAAGACCCAGAATTGAGTAAAAGCAAATATTACAGAAATTTTGTACTTGAATTTTTGAGGGCAGAACATCAGCATGCAGGTGACTCACTTTCCTCTGTTCTGAAAAATGGGAAAATAGTTGTTCGAATAAAAGATTTGAAAGAAAAGTATCCTTTAAATGTTGATTTCTTGTATAATTTTTCAAAAGAACATCCTAACATTTTGGATAAGTATAAATCGGAACTAAGAAGAACTGCGATTAACAAAGGAAAAGCTCAGCTTGAGACAAAAAGGAAAATATTAAATTCGATAGAGCGAAAAAATATTATGGATACCATAAAATCAGGAAAAGATGACGCTACGAATTTCCATAAAATTGCGTATGATAATTTAATACATATTTTTGGAGAAAGATTATCAAATCCGTCAATGGAAGAAGATATTAATCAAGGTAGAAAGAGAATTGATATTATATTCAATAATGCTGATAAAAGTGGTTTTTTTTATTCTTTAAACACGATTCATCATTTGAAATGTCCCAAAATAATAGTTGAATGTAAAAATTATGGAAAAGAAATTGGAAATCCAGAAGTAGACCAAATAAATGGTAGACTAAATTCAAAAAGAGGTAGATTTGGAATAATTGTATGTAGAACAATAGAAAATCGAAAAAGACTCATTGAGCGTTGTAAAGATTTGATGAATGATAATGAAAATTATATAATTGCACTAGATGATACAGAGATTATTAAGCTACTAGAGTTCAGAGATAAGAATAATGAAAAAGCGATTGATGAGTTTATGAGTCGAAAAATTGATGATTTGATATTATAAAAACTACTGGCAAAAATATATAAAAATAATAGCTGAAATAGTAGTAAATTCAAAGGTTATAGCCCACTTCAACTTTTGTGTGTCTTGACAGAAATAAAGCCCGCAATCTGCTACTATTCTTATATTAAACGTTATCTGCAAGGCAAACAAAGACACATCATAGTAAAACAAAAAGATATGATAAATTCAGGACTAAAATAATTTTGTTTTTTACCAACACTCTGTCGCCCTAAGGGACAAGTGGGGATTCAGCGCACAAAACACAGGACAAAGTAAAACGGATTAAATAAAAAAATGGGATTTTATATACGAAGACAAAAAAAATTGGGACTCTTGAATTTAAACTTATCAAAATCAGGGCTTGGAGTCTCAACTGGAGTAACGGGAGCAAGACTTGTTTTTAGTCCAAAAGGAACTTACGTTCACCTTGGGAGACACGGTTTGTATTATCGAAAGAAAATTTCAACAATAGAAAAATCTAATTCATCAAATGTTCAGCAAGAAGATTTAAGAAATTTTTACACCACTACCGAAAATGATATTGAGACTGTAAATTTTGAAAACCTGACAGATATAGATTCACAAGAATTTGTTCAAGAATTAGAAAGTAAAGAGCTAAAGATTAGCGTATTTAACACACTATTCCCGTTATTGATTCTTGGATTGCTTGCTCTAACTTTTTATATCTTTATCTATCCTGTAGAAAACTTGGAAGAGTTGTCTTACGCAATCATAAAAAACAATGTTGTTAATCTAAGAGAAGAACCGTCTACCAAAAGTAAAATTGTTCATAAAGCTAAAATTAACGAAGAATATAAAATATTGAGCATTAGTGATAAATGGGCTAAAATTGAGGTTGACAATGAAACAGTTGCATATGTTTATTCTTCACTAATATCGAAATCAGATAGACTTGATAAGTCTCAAATCACAAATACTTTTAATGAAAAACGCGCGTTTTCTTTACTCTTTCTAATCATATACATAGTCATATTTATTGTACTTGTAATCTATTCGAGAAAAGTAGATAAGAAGAAAAAAACTATTGAGTTATATTATGATCTTGATGACGAATTAAACGAAAATTACAATAAATTTATTCAAGCATTTCAGAATTTTTCAGAAACAGACAAAGTATGGCAAATAAAAAACACCAATTCTGGGTATGATGCTAAGTATAATGCAGGAGCTGAAACTTTAATCAAAAGAGAAGTGATTACAAGCATATTTTTGCATCGTCCCCCGATAAAGTATTTTATGACCAATGTATATATTCCTTACATTGGATTGAACAACATTGAATTTTATTTTTTCCCAGAAAGGCTTTTAATGAAACAAAATAGAAAATACGCTGCCATTTCATACGACAATCTTAATATTCAATCAGATACGAGTCGTTTTGTGGAAGAAAGTTCAGTACCACAAGACGCTGACATTATTGATTATTCTTGGCAATATATGAATAAAAAAGGTGGACCTGATAAAAGGTTTTCAAATAATAAAGAAATCCCTGTTTGTTCTTACACCTACTATAACTTCAGTTCCAAAAATGGTCTAAATGAGATTATCTCAACATCAAAAACAAAAGGAATGGATGATTTTATGTTTTCAATTCAAGAATTGTCACTCCCTGCAATGGCATCAAAGACTTCATTACCAACTACTCCTAAAAACACCACACAAAAGAATGCAGAATCAAGCAAAAATCCCGATGGAAACATCTTTAGTTATATTTTCAAAATTTCTGAACTCCCTCAAGAATCACAAAATGCCATTTTTTTAATGGACAAATGGTATGTTAATGAAGGTGATTATGCAAGAAAAGGAGAAGTGATTTTTTCTTTCTGGATAATTAAAAAAGATGAAAAAACTGGTGCTCAAGGAATAATGACCGAAAGCGGCTTAATAAAAAAAGTGATAATTCAAGCGGGTGGTAATATTAAAAATGGAGAGCGTTGTTGTGAAATAGAGCCTGTAGAATCTAAAGAAGAATATAAGTATATTCAGAATTTCAAATATTTTCATTATTCAGAAGAGGTTAAACCTGGATGCAAAAGAATACATTTTAACAAAGCTGCTTATAACGATAATGATTCTGTTTCGTCTTTGGTAAACATCTTAACCGATGAATTCTCTGATTCAAGAGATGTTTTTACTAGCTCTATTATTGTAAATTCTCTTAAAGATGCTGACATTTATGTAATGTTTTATTTTAAGTGTAAAAACAATAAAACTTCCCTTGTTACTAGTATTCATAAGAAATTTCTTAATCCTCAGAAAGGCACTAAAATTTATTTTCTTTTCGCCGATGGAACAAAGGAATTATTCGAATTTCAAAAAGATGGAGAAAGAGCAGGTAAAGATGATATTGGTGTTATCTACGAAAATGAGGTACTTATTGATGATAATTTCTTAAAACAATTCTCGACTACCCCTTTTGAAAAATTCAAAATTGAGAATCCTAAAGCTGGGAAAGAAATTATTGCAGCACAGAATGAATCTAATTACAAAAGTAAAATATCTTATGAAAGGGAAAATATATTATTAACAAAATCGTTTATGGATGTTGTTGATAATGTAGATAAATTCTTAACAAAATCCTCATTTAACGGGATATTATCAAATGGAGACAGCCTTTTAGCAGAAGCTGCACGAGTTGTTGTCGCTAATCAGTCTGCTTCTACGTCATATTTGCAAAGACATTTCTTTATTGGTTATAATCGTGCAGGACGATTGATAGACCAACTGGAAATGTTAGGTATAGTTGGACTATCTTGCGGTAGTAAGGCACGTGAAGTGCTTATTTCGGATGAATCATCATTAGAAAAATATTTAAAAAACATATAAAATTAGATCTTTTTGTCATTTATAACCATCCTGATTCCGTTATAAATGAGACCAATGTAAAGAAAGATCGCAATATCACAAATAAAAATAGTAGTTGAAAATTCACCAATAAAAAGGTTAAAATAGCCAACACAAAAAACGAAATTACTGCATTACGAACTCTGAAATGAGAGGTAAAATAAAGATAAAGAAATAAGAAATCCCAGCAGCTAACAGACTAACATAAGAACATTACAGTGAGACTATTACACACCCCGTTTCCCACAAGCATAAGCTAGTAAAATATAGCGAATACTGGTTCAAGCCTGTAGCTTGGATCTAAAAAGAAGAGAACCTTGCAACTTCAAAGAGTAGGCTTGATATGAGTATTGAATATAACGATTCAAATATAAGCGACACGCTTGAAGTAGTTTTGAATATCCCGAAAGTAGGGAAACCAAGAGGAGATAAACGCAATAAGGTTCTTTACGCATAAATGAGAGTTATACGCCTTATTGGGGGGATATAAGTGTTAGCGTTTATGCAAACAAAACGTTCATCCGAATAGAAAAAGAAAAAAAACTATACAGACACAGATAACTCTGTAAAGATTTTCTTGTTTTCTATACATTAAATCCTACATTTGTATAGAAAATAGAAAAAACTATACATATGAACAATTGGAAACTAGAATATCTCCCTTTGGATATAGATTTTGAAAGCAAGAGTATTTTAAAAGCTTTACCCAAAGCTCATTTTGCTTTAGCAGAATTAAAAGGAATAGCATCTTCAATTCCCAATCAAAACATACTCATTAATACACTTGGACTACAAGAAGCAAAAGATAGTTCTGAGATTGAGAACATCATAACAACTCACGATGATCTATATAAGTCTGAGCTCAACTTTGAAACGCTAAAATCTCTAGATGCTAAAGAGGTACAAAACTATATTACTGCGTTAAAAACAGGATTTGAGTTAATCTCAGAAAATAAATTACTTACAAACAAAACAGTTCTTGCAATACAAGAAGTTTTAGAAGACAACAAAGCTGGATTTCGAAAACTTTCGGGTACAGAACTAAAGAATGCAAAAACAGGTGAAGTAATTTACACACCTCCACAGAATAATGAAGAGATTCTTAACCTGATGTCTAATCTAGAGAAATACATAAATGACTCAGATTTTCAAGATATTGATCCCCTCATAAAAATGGCTATCATACACTTTCAGTTTGAAAGCATCCACCCCTTTTATGATGGAAACGGAAGAACAGGTAGAATCATAAATATTCTATATCTAATACTTGAAGACTTACAATCTTTACCAATATTATACCTTAGCAACTACATAATCAAACATAAATCAGATTACTATCGACTCATACAAGAGGTTAGAGATCAAAATCAGTGGGAGAATTGGATACTATTTATGATTAAAGGAATTGAAATTACATCAAAAGAAACAACTGAATTAATTCTTAGGATGAAAGAGTTAATGCTCAAGTTTAAACACCGCTTACGAGACAATTACAAATTCTATAGCCAAGACTTACTAAACAACTTATTCAAACATCCATATACGAAGATTGAATTTATTGTTAAAGACTTAGGAGTTTCAAGACTAACTGCTTCAAACTATCTGAACAAGCTATCTGAAGATGGTATCTTAAAAAAAGAGAAAATGGGGACTGGAAACTATTATATCAATATTGAACTAGTTGAATTATTAATAAAAAGATAAGCAAAAGCACTAACAGGCACCTGTTTATCGCAAACATAAACGAGTAAAATATAGCATATCCTGATTCAAGTCTGTGACTTGAACGTAAATGGAGAGGAAACTTGCAGCCTCGAAGAGTAAGTTGATGTGAATGCTGGATATGACGATTCAAATATAAGCGACACGCTTGAAGTGGTTTTTGATCATCCAAAAGTTGGGAAACCTGAAGGAGATAGACACAAAAGAGTTATACGCCTTATTGGGGGTATATAAATATTAGACTTTATACAAAAACCGCATAATAATAGAATATGCGGAGATTAGCATAATTATTCTCAGTATATTTGCGGTGAATAATCTCAACAATCACCGCATTAATAATATTATTATGCCTAAATATATCTATCAATATCCGAATTGGCCAAACTTTTCTTGGGATGAAAGGAGAATACAAGTCCTTTTAGGTAAAGTACGCCATCTCCAAGGTATAATATTTGGACAAATGGAGAGTTTCGGTTTTTCTGTTAAAGAGGAAGCAAAGCTTTCAACTTTAACTCTAGATGTTCTAAAATCATCAGAAATTGAAGGAGAAAATCTTAATTATAACCAAGTACGTTCATCAATTGCTAGAAAACTCGGAATTGAATATGCAGGAATGGTATATCCAGATAGAGATGTTGAAGGAGTCGTAGAAATGATGCTTGATGCAACACACAGATATAATGAAATATTAGATAATGAACGTTTATTTGGATGGCACGCAGCATTATTCCCAACTGGAAGAAGTGGAATGCATAAAATAGATGTTGGTTGTTATCGCACAGGTGAAATGCAGGTCGTATCTGGAGCTATGGGGAAAGAGCGTATTCATTTTGAAGCTCCACACCCTGAACTCGTAAAAGAATATATGGATGCATTTTTAAAATGGTTCAACCAAGAATCTAACGTTGACAATGTTTTGAAAGCTGCCATCGTTCACTTTTGGTTTATTATAATTCATCCCTTTGATGATGGGAATGGTCGTATTGCACGAGCATTATCAGATTTATTATTAGCAAAATCAGATGACAGTTCTCAAAGATACTACAGCCTATCAAGTCAAATTCTAGTAGAACGAAAAGAATACTATGAGATCCTCAAAAAAGAACAGCATAATAACGGAGACATCACAGAATGGTTAATCTGGTTTTTAGAGTGCTTATATAGAGCATTAAAAACAACACAACAAACGATGCTAACTGTTGCATATAAATCTGATTTTTGGGATAAAAACGAAAATACAAAGATTAATACTCGTCAACGTCTTATGCTCAACAAGCTTCTTGCTGGATTTGATGGCAAACTAAAGACATCAAAATGGGCCAAGATCACGAAATGTTCAGCTGACACAGCGCTACGAGACATAAAAGACTTAATAAATAAGGGCATATTAAAACAAGAAGAATCAGGAGGACGTAACACAAACTATGAATTAATTAAGAATTAGGAAACACAAGCTCTAACACGCTAAATAGACAATGTGGTGGTTCAGGCTGTCCCCCATTTGTCGCAAACTTGAACTAATGAAATATAGCGTACCCAGACTCCCCTATTCTCGGGAAACAATAAAAAATGTGAAGCTTGCAGCATCGAAGAATAGGCTTGTGTGAGTGTTGGATACGACGATTCAAATAGAAGCGACACGCTTGAAATAGTTTTGGGTCTCCCAAAAGTCAGGAAACTAGGAGAAGATAAACGCAATAAAGTTCTTTACGCAGAAATGAGAGTTATACGCCTTATTGAGTAGATATAAGTTTGTTTACAAGCAACAAGAGGCATTACTTCAACGAATAAACGCACTTGTCAATGCACAATGTGCAACGATAAATTTCCATTGCAACGAATAATGTTTTGATAGAAACACTCAACAGAATTTGTTTCTAGATTAGGACATCATCATTTCTTATCAGGAAATTGTTGGATTGGATTTTTAAATATTAGTTGAATCTGATTTTTTGATCAATATTAATGAAAATAATAGGAGAAAACATTTGATAAAAAGCATATTAAAACCAAAACAAGTAACTCAATAATTGAGAACAGACACAAATAACTACTAAAAGATTTGCAATGATATATTCAAATTCAGATGTTATACCGATTGTGAATTAAAATAAGCTTTAATGCGCTACGCTTTTATAGCTTAATTAATTCTACATCGGCATAATACGATTATCTCTTGGAGCTAATTTTAAAATCAAATTGGTATTAGAAGAAACGACAGATTATTAGATGAACCATTAGCCACAGAACTACTAGAGACAGGCGAATATGGAGTATTGTCTATGTATAGTGAAGAAACTGGCATATACGGAATCCCAATCAATTATGTATGGGATGGTACGGAATCTATTTATTTGCATTGTGCTCCTGAAGGTCGAAAATTGCAATGCATTGATAAAAACAATAGTGTTTCTTTTTGTGTAGTAGGAAAAACAAGTGTTATTTCTGAAAAATTCACAACGGAATACGAGAGTATTATTCTGCAATGCCAAGCACATAGAAACCTTGATGAAGATGAACGCCTGAATGCATTAAGTTTAATCCTTGATAAATATTCACCTCAAGACAAAATTATAGGGATGAAATATGCCCAAAAATCGTTTCATAGAACTGAAATAATTCGATTAAATATTAAGAGGTGGTCAGGTAAATGTAAAAATATAAAACACACACCAAAATAAAAAACACCAGTGTACAACACGCGAAATAGATAATGTAGAGATTTTGGCTACTACAGGTGCTTCGACAGTTTCCTAACAACACGCCAAATCATAGATTTACAAACGAATTATTTATTTTTACGGTGGTATGTGATTTGCTATTGACAGAATATGAATTGGAAAGTTCACCGAAAAATCTACGATTTGGATAAATAAAAAACAAAAAGAGTTTTAATTTCTATATGCCATCTAGCAATCGTTAGCGTTCAGGCAAAAACAACATTGTAAATGATAAAAATTTTATTAACAATACGTTTAAAACAAATCTATCGCGTATTAATTGAAATAGGATTGATTAGATTAACCTTTCTAATTTGCTTAATCGGGTATTTTGGATTTTTTCTATATACAATGACCCTAGATAAATTAAACTCTCAATTTGTAAGTTTTGGTATGGTTCTGTTAATAACAACAATCCAATTAAAACGTAAAGATAAGTTGTTTTTAAAAACGCATTTTTCAAATTACAAACGCATTATATTAACAGAATATGCATTAATTTCTTTACCCATTCTTTGTCTATTGTTTATTCATTATCAATGGAGTTCTCTGATTGTTTTTTTTAGTTTATTGGTAATTGTGAATCTAGATTGGAGACCGAGGCACTCAAGCTTAAATACTAAACTTCAAGCCTTAATTCCATCAGCTTCATTTGAATGGAAAGCTGGCATAAGAAAACAACTTTATTTTATTGTGCCAGTTTGGGTTATTACTGTACTAACGTCTTTTTTTATAGGAAGTGTTCCAATTACAATTTTCATACTTGGGATTTCAACATTGAGTTTTTATGAGAGATGTGAACCCTATCAAATGATATTATCTTACGAGCTAAATGCTAAACAGTTTTTATTTCAAAAAATAAAACGTCAGCTTCAATTATTTTCTATTATTACTATCCCATTAATCGTGTTATTTATATTATTTAACACTAATAGATGGTATATTCCTATAGCTGAATATTTAATTTTCTGTTTTATTCATATTTACGTGATTATGACTAAATATGCTTATTTTGAACCTAATGCAAAATCGCCAGCAGCTCAGACATTTGGAGTTTTAGGTCTTATCGGTGGCCTGATTCCTGTGTTTTTACCTCTTGTGTGGCTCTTAACTTTATGGTTTTATATAAAATCAATTAATAACTTGAATTATTACTTAGATGATTACAATTAACAATCTATCAGTATCATATAACAATAGTCATAAAGTCATAGACAATCTAAACCTATCATTGAAAGAGGGATTAATACATGGAATCGTTGGATTAAATGGTGCGGGTAAAACTACTCTTCTAAATACATTGTTTGGATTAGGAAAACACAACGGAAGCATACTCTATGACAATCAGAAAATAAATAAAAAGTCTGTTGCATATCTAGTGACTGAAAATTTCTTTTATTCAAATATCACAGGTCTAGAGTACTTAAATCTGTTTAAAAATACAGCGTTTGATATTGAACAGTGGAACAAGCTTTTTTCGTTACCCTTAAATACTATTATTGATGGATATTCAACGGGAATGAAAAAGAAACTCGCTCTTTTGGGGATATTAAAACAAAACAAATCTGTAATGATACTTGATGAACCTTTTAACGGTTTGGATATTGAAACATGCAGGATTATACGAATGATCTTACTTCGTTTGAAAGAAAAGGACAAAACAATAATTATCACTTCTCACATAATTGAAACCCTAACGAACCTATGTGATTATATCCATTATCTCGATAATGGGATAATAAAATATAGTAAAGACAGTAAAGGTTTCTCGGAATTTGAAAGAGAAGTATTTGAAAAAATTGAGAATGAGAATTGTGAATTGATAAATGAATTAACAAAATAAAGCACGAAACGCGAACAGGCTAGAATAAAGAACATAGCGGTAAGGCTATTACCCAGTGTAAGCCTTTACGCAAAAGAAGGTATGGTTTGGAGGAACCCAAACCAGCTTGCTGAACTTTTTGACACCTCTGTGCCAAACACAAGCATGCACATCTCAAACATACTGAAAGAAGGTGAATTACACGATAATTCAGTTATAAAAAATTACTTTACAACTGCCGCCGATGGTAAAGAATACAAGGTTATTTTTTATGCCTTAGATATAATTTTGAAGAACTGTCTTCAATTTTTCAAAAGGAAGTAAACATTAATAAACATCCCAAAACAAACGCATTATGGACATAAACAAACAAAAAATATTAGAATGTGTTTGTTATACAGAACTTGTTTACGAGAGAATAAATAAAAAATTGGATGTCCAATTTTCAAAAAAACAAATTGAAGATTATCTATTAGAAATCTTAAAGAAAACGGATATCAGGTTTTTCACAAAACTTGGTAAAAATTATTATGTTATAAATGCGGAAAACGACATTAGAATAACAATAAACTCGAATACATTTAGGATTATCACGGTGGATAGAATTAACTAAAAAAGCATTGATGATAGCACCTATCATACTAGCATAAAAATTATTACGAATAACAATTACACAAACCTCAGCAAATCCATAAAATCATAAATCTACAAACAAATTATTTATTTTTACGATGGTATGTGATTTACTATTAACAATATCTGAAATCAAAAACACACCAAATAATCTAAATACGACTGACTAGTAGCGTAAGTCAGGGGATTCTTCCCCCTTAACTTATCACAAAACACTTCGACAAGCTATTAACCTACTACTTACCCGATGAAAAGCCCTACGTTAAGCAGAAAAACAATGGTGTAAGACCTACAATTCAGAACAGACAGAGGTAAAGAATTGAGAACTCCAGCAAGCTATGCACTCCACATAACATCCTTCGCTAACTCGTACAAAAATCAAAGCTCAAGACTTGGTCTCAAAACAGACTTCAAAAACTAGCACACCCTGTCATAAATAAACGCCCCAATTGCAAACAGACAGAGTATCAATTCGAAACACTTTTTTCATTCGCAACAAGCTGCGTGGAATAAAACCCACAATGTGGGATTTAATAGAATGAAACACCTTGAATTCTTCTGTTTTATTTCTACTTTTGGCAATGAGAGCATTCACTAATGTGTATTTATCAATAAAACTCAGCAATTAGAAGCGCTTTCTGTTCTATTTCTTCAAGAAATGAAACAAAATACACTTTACGCATAAATGAGATATTTACGCCATATGGGGTAAATATAATTGTTAATTACACGTCTAAAAACCATTTTATAATGTATGAACAGCTAAAAAATATTGTTCCTAAAAAATTCATTAAGAACAATAAGAAATTATTGCGGAATCTCATTTCAATATTTTATATAGGTAATAACTACCAATGTAATATTTGCAATTTCAAAATGTCACATTTTATTAAACTGAAAAACAAGGATAGAATATGTCCTAAATGTGGAAGCCTTGCAAGAACAAGAAATTTATGGAACTTATTAGAAAATGAAATTCAAGGGAAAACAATATTACATTTTTCTCCTTCTCCAAGTCTAAAAACAAAAATAGAATCATTGAATAACATTAAATATGTAACTTCTGATTATGCTGGAGAGTTTGAAGCTACCAAAAGATTAAATATTGAATCAATAGATGAACCTAATGATAGTTATGACCTAGTGATTTGTTATCATATCCTTGAACATATTGAGAATGATATAAAAGCTATGAAAGAACTCCACAGAATAATAAAACCCAAAGGAAAATGCATCATTCAAACCCCATTTAAAACTGGTGAGATATATGAAAATAAAGAAGTAAAAACAGATGAAGAACGATTAATACACTTTGGACAAAAAGATCATTTAAGGATTTATTCTGTAGAAGGTCTGATGAATAGATTGGAGAGTGTTGGTTTTCAAACAAAGCTAATAGAATATAAAGAAGTTAATAATTATTATGGATACGATATAAACGAAAAAGTAATTATTGCAGAAAAACCGGTGTCAAGTTGAGTAAGCCAGGGGGACTCCCCCCCTGACTTCTCACAAAATACTTCAACAGGCATTCAGCAACCACCAAACACAACTATCCACAGCAGATAATGCACTCCACATAGCACCCTTCGCTACCTCGTGCAAAAATCAAAGCTCAATACTTGTTCTCAAAACAGACTTAAAAGAACAACCTCAGCCTTTCATAATTTAATAACACTGAACACCTTGCTTTATTCTGTTTTATTTATACCTTTGGAAATGAAAGCATTCAGAAATATAATTTATCAATAAAACTCAGCATTTATAAGGGCTTTCTTATCTTTTTCTTTGATAAATGCAATAAAGCACTTTACGCATAAATGAGATGTTATACGCCATATTGAGTGGATACAATAGTTAGTGGCATTAAACAAACTCACCAAACAATAAAAAACGAACAAATGAAAAAAATAGTGTCATTTTCAATTTTAGTATTAATGTTCATATCGTGCAATAAAACAACATTAAAGAGCATTGAGATCAAAGGAAAAGTTCATACAGAAGGTGTAAATAAAGTAGAATTCAAATACATTGTAAGTGACCCTATACACACTAGTGGTAATGAATACATTGCACTAATCGATGAGAATAATGAATTTTCAATATCAATTCCATTAAGCGAAATTGGTTTCGGGCGTATACAAGTTGGTCGCTATACTTACGAGATATGCCTTATGCCAAATGATAATTTTAATATCGAAATAAATAAAGACAGTTTTTGCTATGTCGGTAATGGTGCGGAGAAGAATAATTTCCTAATAGAAATACATAAAAACAAACTATCTGATAATGATTTTTATAATATTTCAAGAGACACTAAATTATCCTTAAAAGCGTATTCTGAAAAAATTAATGCTGAAATGAACAGACGATTAGCATTTTTAAACACGTATTCAGAGAAGAATGAATTAAGTGATAACTTTCGAAAATTTTACAACTCACATACTATTAATATTGCTAATGCTGCAATGATTAATTATCACCGAAAATACACATATAAAAACAAAGAGAATATCAGCACATTAGCTCTACCTTCTCTTTATCAAAAATTATTTTCTCTTTCAAACCTTTTAGATGATTCAAAGGCATATTCTGGTCTATATCTAAAAAATGTCAGTTATGTGGTCTATACAAAAGCAGGAAGTGGAATTATTGATTATAATATTGTCAAGAAAAATGCACAAACATTAATAGTTGACTCATTATCAACTAAAACTAAAGAGTACATATTATTAAGGCAAGTATATAATGCTCAAAAATATTCAAACTATAAAGATACTGTTGGGTTAGCAATGCTTAAAGAGTTAAAAATTGACAAATTCACAACATCTATTATAGATGAATTAGAGAAAAAAGAGAATTACAAAAAATCACTTATCAACAATCCTCTTCCCGAAAAATATAAAGAAACAGAACTAGTAGATTCAAACGGCATTGTACATTCTCTTGGAAAGATATTAGAACAGAATTATGAAAGTGTTATTTATCTTGACATTTGGTCTATGAGCTGTTCGCCTTGTAGAGAAGCAATGCCATATTCAAAACAGTTAAAAGAAAAATTAAAAAATCGCCCCATTCAGTTTATTTATCTATCATCACGAAAAATAAAGGATGGAAAATGGGATTCAGTTTATAAAACAACCTTCTCAAAAGAGAATCATTATTACTTAAAGGATGGTCTTAACTCTGTCCTTTTCTCGGATTTAGACATCTCATTCGTACCTTGTTATATGATTTTTGATAAACAAAACAATCTTGTAAATCTATGTGCTGACAGACCAACACCAAGTCTTAAGGGCGAAAAAACACCAATCGAAGAAGAACTAAGGAGATGGATAGACAAAAAATAACGCCACATAAAACAATTAGCTTCCCATGTTGAGTTGCTTACTTCGACTGCCGCTCAGCACAAGTGCAAACTCAACACATTGGAGCTTGTGTTGAACTAACTCCAATTACCAGTCTAATCATCTCACCTTAAAAGATCTTTATCATCCTATTTTCCATCACTTTTCCAATCGCTGTCTCAAAGTAGTTTTACTCATCCAAGCCGTAGGTTTTAGCGTAGTTTTTTAGGGCGATGGGCATTTTAAGTTTAACATTTCTCATTTTGCAGCAGCCCCCCCCTTGCTCCCTGCCAGACAGACAAGAATAGAACAAATACAGGATACCACCATTCTATAACGATAAAACAGACAACCATCTCCCCGACTAATTTAATAACACTGAACACCTTGCTTTTTTCTGTTTTATTTATACCTTTGGTAATGAAAGCATTCAGAAATGTAATTTATCAATAAAACTCAGCATTTATAGGGGTTCCTTGTCTTTTTCTTTAATAAATGGAATAAAGGGCTTTACGCATAAATGAGATATTTGCGCCATATTGGAGGGATATAATTGTTGTGCCAAATCGAAAAAGAGATAATTAAATTCAGAACTTTAATAATTTTGTTTTTTGCTTACACAATCTTGACCTACATGGCAAATGAGAAAACCAACAAAAAAACAAAAGAGCTATTTCTTGCCAACACTCTCCAATGTGTTATATTTGTGGATTAATAAACATTGATTAACAACAAGATCTTAAAAATATTCAGGAAGAAGCTCTTAACTATTATTTTAATTATGGCAGGACCAAGAGACTATACCGAGAAAACCATTAAACGTTTATTTGGGCGTTCTGGAAATCAATGTGCTTTTCCAGGTTGTAATAAAACAATGACAAATAATTCCAATGCAAAAGACTCAAACATTTGTCATATAGAAGCAGCAAACGAAGGAGGAGAAAGATACAATCCGAATATGAGCGATGCTCAACGATCTGATTATCCTAACCTTATTTTACTTTGCGTACAACATCACGATGAAACCAATGATACGGAAAAATATACTGTAGAGATTCTAAAAGAGATAAAAAGTAAGCACGAGAACGAAATTACTCGGAAAATAAATCCTAATCTAAATCACTCTATTCTTACTACAGTAATTAACACAATTAGCAAGATAGACATTGATGAATTTGAAAATTCAGAGGTGAAAAATGTATTCAAACCAGAAGACAAAATTGCATATAATTGTATTCATCGAAATAAACTTATTATTGAAGAGTACCGGATTTATCAAGGAAAACTAAATGCCATATTTGCAGAGATAGAAGAACTCGGTTCAATAAAGAAAAATAATTTACTCCGAAACATTAGACAACTCTACATTATTGCTAAAAGCGAACTATTAGCGGATAATCAATCTATTGAAAACATACGCCAACACGCCGATGATTTAATAGACGCTGTGGAGAATAAATTAAGTGACATTATTGAGGGAAGTTCAAACAAAACGGAATTATTAGATATTGAGACACTCACTTTCGGTGTAAAGATTGTTTTAATAGACGCCTTTCTTAGATGTAAAATATTAGAAGAACCAATCAATGATAAACGATAAAAACACAAACCCACAACGAGACTTATACTATCTAGGTGGAATCGTTATTGATGCACTATCTCATGCAAGCACTGACGATGGGTTTTTCGATATTTTCGAGAAAGTTCGAGAAAGAGAAACAATATCTATGAATCTCTTTTCATTGACTATTGATTGGCTCTATTTACTTGATGCTGTAAAAATTAAAAATGGGAGGCTTGAAAAATGTTTTTAAAATCACTTGAAATTATTAATACTCGTAAGAAGGAAATCATTCGAGACATTCGATTTGTTCGTGGATTGAATTTAATAATAGATGAAACACCAACAACTCAAGACTTAAAGACTACAAGTAACAATATCGGAAAAACAACTGTTATTCGACTTATTGACTTCTGCTTAGGAGCAGATCCAAAAAACATTTATCAAGATCCTGAATTTAAACATCGCTCTAACGAAGAAGTGAAATTTTTATTAGAAGATCAAGCAATACTCATTGTCTTGACATTAGAAATGGATAATAAAGAAATTGTGATTGAAAGGAATTTCTTGAGCCGAAGCAGAAAAATTCTTAAAATAAATGGAAATAATGTTCAAGCTCAAAATTTCGATAACGAATTAAAAAAACAAATCTTCAATTTCACAGAAGCCAAACCTACTTTTAAACAGATTAAAGCTAAAAACATTAGAGACGATGCCGAAAGACTCAACTTCACTGTAAAAGTTTTGGGCAGTTTTGGCAAAAATGAGGAGTATGAAGCTCTTTATCTTTTTTGGTTAGGTATTAAATATGAGTCAGCTGACAGAAAACGAGAATTATTAGAAAGTCAGAAACTCGAACAAAAAATATATGATAGAATAATAGTAGATGGGAACGAGTCTAAATTAACTCAATTCATTGAAATCCTAAACCGTCAAATAGGTGAATTAGAACACCAGAAAGATAACTTCAATATTAATGAGAGTTATAAAGAGGACTTAAATATACTCGATAGAATCAAGAGTGAATTAAATTCAAAAAACTCTCTTATAAGTCGTTTATCTTTAAGAAAAGAACTCATTGAAGAAAGTCAACAATCGTTTGAAGACGAAAAAACAAGCATAAATATAAAAGAGCTTGAAGAGCTTTATAATAGAGCAAACACTCTCCTTCCAAGCTTACAAAAAAGTTTCGAAGACACTGTACAATTTCACAATCATATGGTTGAAGAAAAGATCAACTACATTACACAAGAGTTGCCAGAACTTACGACTAAAATACAAAAACTTGATCTTGAAATTAACAGGTTACTTGCTGAAGAAAAAGAATACTCCGATAAGCTACGAAAAGCTGGTGCAATTGAAGAGTTACAGATAGTCATAGATGAATTAAATCAACTTCACGAAAACAGAGGCAAGTACACCGAACAATTATCTAAATTAGAAGACTCTACACTAAAATTAAGCGATATTGAAAAAGAGCTAACTACTATTGATTATAATATAGAGAACTTAGATGCCAATATTCAAGAAAAAGTGCGATTGTTCAACAACCATTTTGCTGCTATTTCTCAAAAACTTTATGGAGAAACCTTCGCCTTAAGTGCCTCATTCGAAAAACAAAAAAGAACAAATAATAAATTTTATAAATTAAGTGTTGATTCTTTAAATGCTCGTGCAGGTACTGGTAAGAAAAAAGGAGAAATATTAGCATTTGACTTAGCTTATATAAAATTTGCTGACGAACAAAATATTAAGTGTTTGCATTTTGTTCTACACGACCAAATGGAAACCGTAGATAACAATCAAATCATCACTTTTCTACAAGAAGTTTCAAATGCCAATTGTCAACTCATTACTCCTGTTTTAAGAGATAAAATGCCTGCAGAATTACAAACAGGTACTTATGAAATATTATCCCTTTCACAAGACCAAAAGTTATTTAAAATTTAGACTTTTGTCATAAACTAAACATCGTAAAAGAGCATTACGATACATAAGTAGCATTATAAATACCAATCCTAAAGCCATACACATTTGCAATTCACACAAGCCAACACCCCCATTGCCACAAGCATAACAAGTGAAATATAGCGCATCCTAGTTCAAGCCTGTGGCTTGGACCTAAAAAGAGGAGAAGCTTGCAGCTTCGAAGAATAGCTTGGTGCAAGTCTTGGATAGGACGATTCAAAGATAAGCAACACACCGCTGTCACAAAGTAGTTTTACTCATCCAAGCCGTAGGTTTTAGCGTAGTTTTTTAGGACAATATTCATTATAAGGTGGGCATTTCTCATTTTGCAGCAGCCCCCCTTGATCTCAGCCAGACAGACAAGAATAGAACAAATACAGAATACCACCATCCTATAACGATAAAACAGACAAACACCTCCCCAACTAATTTAATAACACTGAACAACTTGGTTTTTTCTGTTTTATTTATACCTTTGAAAATGAAAGCATTCACTAATGTAATTTATCAATAAAACTCAGCATTTATAAGGGCTTTCTTGTCTTTTTCTTCAAGAAATGTCATAAAGTACTTTATGCAGAAATGAGGGTTATACGCCATATTATAGGGATATAAATGTTGGCTTTCATAAAAAACAGCACCTATAATTAAAGCTGGATGTAAAACGAATTAATAGAAATAGACAACTGAAGTCTATCACAAAAAACACACTAAATGAAAGCAATTAAGAAGAAAGCTTATAGAAATGCACTTATAGTGGCAATAATCATATGGGGAGTTGGACTAATCATATGTAATATTAAAGAATTCGAAATGTCACATCCATTGCGAATAATATTTTTACCATTCTGGTCTATAATACTTGCCTGGATTACTTACTCAGCCACTAAAAGACACTACCGTTGGAAAGACTCATTTTTCGCGGACAAGAATTATGAACTTAGCAAGCAAAAATCAAACTGGCGATTATTCAAGATTTATAAAACAAAACAATACTCTAAATTCTTTCTCTTATCCTCAATTGTAATGGTAATAATAGAATTATTTGAAAAAACATCAGAAATTCACATCTCAAAAATTATATTCTGGGGTATAACGATCCTCTGTGCATTGCTCACTTTTCTATTTTCTAAAAGACTAGAGAAACGAGAAATAAACAACGAAAAACCAACACATGAATATAGATGATATGACGATTCCGCTGTCACACCAACTTCAGCGTTTTCTAGCAGCACACCAAATCATAGATTTACGAACAAATTATTTATTTTTTACGAATGTTTCCCGATAAAGGTCGAGACAGGCAATAATTAAGCAATTAACAGTGTATGCATTAGAAAGTTCACAGTTAAATCTATGATGGAGCTAAGTGAAGAGCATAAACATTTATGATTTCTACATACCATCCAGCAATCATAAGTAACAAGCAAAACAAAAAACCCGGCTTCATCACCAGCATAAAGACTGGGAGAGGAATAACCGGGACTACGTTGCAAATATAAAGAAAATGATAAAAAAAAAGATCAATCACTTTGTACTTGATAATAAGCGTGCTGAATATGGAAAACAAATTATCGTGACACTGTCACGACAATTAACAAAAGAATATGGACGTAATTTTGACTGAACACAGCCAAATAAGCCAGTACATCTAGTCAAGTGAGGATTTAGGAAAAACAAGAAATCGCGAAAAACTAATCGTAGATGTGATTTTTTCACTACATTTGCATCATAAAACAATAAAACGATGTTAATACGATTCACAATTGAGAATTTTTTGTCTTTTAATGAGAAACAATTCTTTTCGATGCTACCAGGCAAAGGAACGTTAAAACCAAATCACAAAACAACCCCAGTTAAAGGCGTTTCAACACTAAAGACAGCCGTTTTATTTGGTGCAAATGCCTCAGGAAAATCAAATCTAATAAAAGCTATTGAGTTTGGAAGAGCCACAGTTCTAAAAGGCACAAAAATTGAACAACCGATAGAATTTCAAAAATTTAAATTAAACAAGAAGTCCGCAACAAAAAACTCATATATTGAATATGAAATACAGCATAAAGGTAAAAACTATGCCTATGGGTTTATTTTTAACTCAAAAGAGATTATTGATGAATGGCTTTTTGAAATAGGAAAAACATCAGAAAAAAAAATTTTTGAACGAAAAAACACGAACGAATTCGACTTGGATTTTTTATTTAAAAAAAACAGCAAACAAGAAGAAAAACAGTTCCTTAAATTTACAGCTAAGAGTACTCCCAGAAATCAATTATTTCTAACTCAAGTTAGAAACACTAATATCACGGATAACACTACAGATATATCTGACATCCTTAATATAATTGATTGGTTTCAAAATACATTAACCGTAATCTATCCAAGCTCTAAAAGTGTTAGTAAAAAATTTGAATTATTAGAGGATACAAATTTGCAAGAATTGTTTAGCGAAATGCTAGACTATTTTGACACTGGAATTGATGGCATAGACTTTAAAAGCCTTGATTTTGAAAAAGTACAAGTTCCTGATGGACTAAAAGACGAAATTAAAAATGACTTGCTAAGTGACAAGTCTGAGAAAAATAACGTATTCTTATCCAATCCGCAAGATGATAAATATTATGTTTTCTCTAAAACTTCAGAAACAGAGATAGAAGCAAAAGTGCTGAAAACAAAACACAAAGTCATTGGTGGAACTTATGAACTTTTTGACCTAAAGGATGAATCAGATGGAACCAGAAGAATTATTGACCTAATTCCATTAATTATTGACTTTTTCAAAGGCGGTAATGTATTTATTATTGATGAAGTTGAAAGGAGTTTACATCCAAACCTAGTTAAAGATTTATTTGATTTTATTCTGAATAAATGCGACAAAGTCAGCAGCCAAATTATTGTTACAAGTCATGAAGCAACATTATTAACTCAAAAATTACTTCGAAAAGATGAAATTTGGTTTGCGGTAAAAAATAAAACAGGAGATACTTGCTTACATTCCTTAGAGGACTATAATATAAGATTTGATAAAGAAATTATGAAAGACTACCTATTAGGCAGATACAAGGGGGTGCCGAAATTAGGAAACAGAAACAATCTTACAATTCTTCCCTCCAATTAAAACTCATTATGCCAAGAGAACCTATCCCATTAATCAGAGAAGGTGGTTTTTCAGAAGCCGAAAAACTATTTATTCTTTCGTATGAAGGAAAAGTCAGCGAAAAGAAATATTTTGAGGATTTTAGAAAGTCTGATTTCTTTAATGATAGTGGTCTCATTGAAGTCATTTCATTAAAACGTCCTGCTGGCAAAGGTTCAGACCCGATTAATGTGAAAAATTTACTTAAACAAGCAAAACAAGAGTTCCGCTTTAAACAATCAGATGAATTCTGGCTTATCATAGACCGTGATGATTGGGAAACTATCCACAATCATAATTTTGACAGCTTAGTAAAGGATTGCAAATCAGAGAAAAATTTCTTCTTAGCAATGAGCAACCCTTGTTTTGAGTTATGGCTTATAATGCATTTAAAAAATCTTACTGAATTTACAGATAATGAAAAGCAAGAAATTCTAGAGAATAGAAAAATTAGCCATTCTAAAAATCACATAGATATAGTTTTAGGCAACATTCAAGGAAGAGGATATAATAAACGACCAAATCCCAATATATTCTTACCAAGAATCCAATATGCTGTAAACCAAGCAAAATCCGTAGATACAAAAGATGAAGATTACCCAATCAATCTCGGCAGTCACATTTACAAATTGGTCGAAAAACTATTAAAAAAACAAAAACAGCCCCCACAGTCAAGTAAATAAAAGAAACACTACGAACTTCTCACAAATGAGAAATATATGCCATATTGAATGAAGATAATATTGGGGGGTATTGAAAAAACAGCATACACTATCTATTAAATCTGAATTAAGCTAGTCTCATTATTTAAAAGCAAACTATGCACTCAACCTAGCACCCTTCGCTGTAGCGCGCAACATAAATCAAAGCTCAAGACTTATCCCCCATTTATCGCAAGCATAGACGAGTAAAATACAGCACCTCCTGATTCCCTGATTCTCGGGAGACCTAAAAAGAGGGGAAGCTTGCAGCTTCGAAGAATAGCTTAGTGCAAGTCTTGGATAGGACGATTCAAAGATAAGCGACAT
>CBFIII010000057.1:0-23322 GCA_965662645.1 Bacteroidales bacterium | reverse complement strand
GATTTACTTGGTTTCTAGGGGCTTCTATGCTGCCCAAAATGCTTACTAATTTATTATCTGATTATCAATATAATCTACAACTAATTATCAATGTAAACATTTAATAACTAGGTGCTTTTAATGAAAAAAGTGTGCTTTTATTATGAATTTTTAGCATTTGCTTTTTTGTTTTCAAGTAAATATCTGTATTTTAGCAACTTGGTTTTGTTCTTAGTGATTTTCGTATAAAACGTTTTAATAAGTAAAAGTCTTTGCGATAGCTTACTAGGTAATACTCAATAGTGGAATAACCCTTATTAAAAACCTATTAATACTAATCAAAATGAAAAAATCATTATTCCTTCTTCTCCTGATGGCTGTTCTGTTTTCAGGGTGTAAGTTCAAATTTCTGCGGGTTTTACAACCTGAAAAAGCGCTTGTCTCAACAAGTCTTTATTATCCTATAGATATTCATGTCTATAATGATTCAAAGCTTGCGGTTGATAGTTATTTTTCAATCGAGGTTCCTCAAAATATGACTGTGAATGTAGGTGAAGTTATTCCTTCTTTTATGCTTAATGGAGAGAATGTTGAGATAGAAACAAAAGATAGTCTAACGAATGATGATCTTAGAGCTTACGAATTCAAATTTGTTGTTCCTGGCGAGCTTACTAGTAATTGTTTGCAATTGGTAATGTCTCTTAATTCTGGAAGTGTAGGTGCTGATTGTGTTATTAAATATAGAACGGGAGCAATAAAAGCTCAAGATCCTGCTATAAATGATGTGCAGACATTTGACCTCACAGTTGTTGATGCTCAACCATCGCTGAGTTTGCTTAATGCCGAGTGTATGGATAGTATTGGTAGTATAGCAAAGCCATTTGATTTTTACATCAAATATATAAGTATGAATGGGAGTTCCGTTTCTGATGCTCAGCTTATATTAACTGCCGAAGGTCAAGATGATTTGTCTTATGAGATGAGTCCTTTAGGATTATCTGGTCAGGACTATTTTGCAAGCATTAATCTACCAACTGCTGGTAATTATAATTATTATATGTCATTTGACCTTTCGGATGGATCAACATTGCGCTACCCAAGTACAGGAGTGCTTACGGGACCCATAGTGACCGATCAAGAGTCGGTAGTGACTCCTTTTCTAGAAGATTTTGAGGAGACAAGTACAACAAGAGACCTGTGGAGTGTAACTGATGGACCTATATCATTGTTTTATGGTATGCCAGCTGGTCAGAATAAAGTGTCAGCTTACTCTTATGAAGGGGTCTATGCCTTAGGGAGTAATATCACTGGTGATGGTTTGTATGATTCTGAAAATACAGGTTATTATGTGTCTCCTTATATAAATATAGCTGATGCTGAGGAGGTTCTTTTGGACTTTAGGTACAGGAACTATAGCGAAGATTCTGTGTTAAATCTTCCTTGTGAAATCTCGGTATGTGGAGATGATGAAAATTGGGTGACTGTCATGAATCTTAATGATTCAACACCTAATTGGAAGTATTATAGTCTAGATTTAAGTCCATTGGTATATGGTAATTATGTGCGCTTTCGTTTCACTAGTGCTGCGAATGAAAAAAACCTTGATGAAGGAATTATGTTCGATAATATAGGTCTTAATGCCAATCCTAACTACATAGATGTGGATTTTGTGGATTTACAAGAATCGTTACCTGCAGGAGAATCACATAAGATTGATTTCTATATCTCCAATAGGGGGATTGAAGCTGATAATTATACGATACGCGTATATAATGGAAAGTATGTGGGAGATGCTTTAGATTACGTAAGGCTAGAAGATATCCATGGAGGTGTGCTTGGTGAGACTGGTGAATTAGTTGCTGAGGAAACTAAGCATGGCGTTTTTATAGTTGATTTACCAGAAACTCCTGATGATGATAGTTATAAATATGTAGTGAAGGTGTGGTCCAATAATGACCCGAATATGTTTCGCAGTCAAACTGTTAATGTAGAAGTGGATAAAGATAGTGGAGGTCCTGATGATTATGGTTACACTTGGGTTAATTCAAGAAACGAAAGTTGTGAAGATTTTAATTGGGTAAATACGGATGATCACCGGGTTATTCCTTTTGATCAGATCAATTATTCCCTTAATTTTACCAATGAGTTTGATTTTTATGGCAATGATTATTACAATCTATATTTAAATGGTAAAGGGTATATCACTTTTGGTGCAGCATCTGCAGAATCGACTATTAACGAAATACCCAATGCTATAGTGCCCAATGCTTATGTTTCGTTTTTGGCTAATAATACCCGTTGCATCGACCTATCTACCGTTATTACAGAAGGGGTGGTCAATGGTTGGGGACCATTAAAAGAGAAAATGAAGGTGATCACATTCCATAATATTGCCAACCAAATAGGTAATGCCAAAATGGATGTGCAAATACTTTTTAATGATCTTAATGATATTCGCATTCAGTATGATAGTATCGATGATGATTTTAACCTTGACAGCTATCACGTAGGTATAGAAAATGCTGATGGTACTGACGGTTTGCAGTATCAATATGGTTTGGGACGATTGAGTGATTCTTTGGTGATAGAGTTTCGTCATCCAGGACGTGATAACTTTTCAGAATTTTATCCTGAGTATAATTGTTATGATGATGTTTCTGTATTTACAGAGTTTAGCTGGCTGCCTCCACGTGGCGCACAAAGTGTCTGTTTGTACTTGGCTGAGATGAATACACCTTTAGATAGTTCGACTATTGTTTATTCTGGGAAACGTATTACTTCATTTGATCCAGAATTAAAACCTAACACTTTCTATGATTACGAATTGGAAGCTGTTCTTAGTGATGGTTCGGTGGTTCGAACAACAACTAATACGTTCAAAACCATGCGTAATATGGTGACAGTATCGGGGACTGTTTATGCTGAAGACGGTGTGACACGAGCAGCTAATATTCCTATAAATATGACTGCTGGTTGTTTATTGCAGGGAACTTACGAAGGATTTGCAGTAACAGACGAAATGGGGCATTACGAAATAAATATGCCTGCGTGTGAAGAGCTTGACTTAGAGATAGAATCTAAGATGTGTGAGCCGTATTCTCAGACTGTTTTGTTAGAGGATACCACAGATGTTGGTCTTATGATATACAACGATATTACCATTACCACTCAACCTGTATTTACAAGTTTTACTTTCAATGTGGATGATGAGATTGTTGAGGAGGCAGATAGCATCGTTTATTTTTATGTTTCGCCAAGTACTTGTTTTTGGTATGGTGGTTTAAAGTATCTTATTGCTGAAGCGACTTTCCCTTCTGGGGTGACTTGTTCTGTTGATATAGATACTTTGATGGGGTATGATAATCCTAGAAGTGTAGAGTTAACTACGGTAGGAGGTCGATCTCAGATTTATACGATAAAATATAGTGTGTTAGCTGGCTTATATCACTTTATTAACAATGGAGAAGTATATTATGATAAGGTTTTAGGAACGTGTCATTTTGGTCCATATATAAATAAAACATATTGGACATTAGACTTGAATAACGAAGGTGCAAACACATGGGAAGATGCGGGGATAACCATGACTACTACTAGACCAGACTGGGTAGGAGAATATAATCATACTTGGAGCGTTGGAATGGCACCTGCTGAATTTATATTGCGTCCTACCAATCCTGAAGATAGGATTAATATGGTTCGATTTAATTTCTTTGAGAATTGCGGAGAAAACTGTTCATATGCCAAAGCTTTCCGAGAAGGAGTAGTCGTTGATCAAGTGATACCAAAAGCTTCTGAAGAAGATATTTATCGTCTCAGAATGTATGATGATCCTGCGGATGAAATTCGATTTTTTTCTTATGAAAGTACGGTTAGTGATATTACGGTATGGTTAGAAAAAGGAGGAGGTAATCCTGAATTGTGTACTGAGGTATTGTGCGACAATAAAAAGCTTAATGATACATTAGATGTGTCTGTGGAAATTTACAAGCAGGATGAAGAGAGTCTGAATGATTGGGAACGTATTTGGCCTATTGTTTATGCTAAGGATGGTAAATATTGGGCAAAGTTAGTGCCAGGAAAATACATCATAAGAGCCATACCTGCCAATCCTGATTCGATCAACTTCAATCCTACTTATTCGGGAGATGTAGCTACTTGGGGAAAAGCCGATACTATCACATTAAACTATCAAGACCTTATAGAATATACGATCAATAGTCATGAGATTGAAGAAACCCAAGGGGCAAATAGTATTGAAGGTAGTATTGAGATTGTAGAGGTGAAAGATAAAAGCACTGCCTCGTCTTCGTCTCATCTGTTTGGTTATAGAATAATGCTATATAATGCCAATACCGACGAGTTGGTGGCTTATGCACTGACTGATATTTTGGGTAACTATGTGTTTGAAAATATACCTGCTGGTTCTTATTATATCATTGCAGAAAGAGAGGGCATGGCAACATCACCAAGGGTAGATGTTGAAGTGCCAGACAACAATGCAAAAGTTGATGTGTCAGATGTATTTACGTTTAACACTATTGATTTGGCAATCACAACGTTGGGCGGGGTAACAGATAATAAAGATTGTAAAAGTCTTGATAGTCAAAATCTAGAGGTTTATCCAAATCCTACCAAGGAGATGATTTATATTCAAGGTGCTGGTGAGGTGTTCAGTTATAGCCTCTTCAATCAAATGGGGGCTTGTGTTAAATCTGGTAATAACAATGCTGCTATAAGTATTAAAGACCTCAATAGTGGTATTTATTTATTACAAGTAGAATTGCCAGAAGCTAAGAAAGTGATTAAAATAATCAAAATCTAAATGCCGATTGTAATGTAGTTCTCTGCATCGCGATTTGTTATAAATGACCGTCTATCCATGTTTAACATGGGTGGACGGTTTTTTAGTATTATCTTCCACATGATTTATGTGAGACTATGTCTCGTTCCTATACAACTAATCAATATTTACTTTGTAAGTATTGATTAGTTAATTATAGAGTGGGGGTTTTATAGATAGGATTTACAGTTGTTTTGGTGTCGATATCCAATTTTGAAATATTTCGTGTACGAGTCTCTAGAATAACGTATAGGTTGACGTTTTTGCAATTCCGAGTTTTGCAGTCATAATCTTTACATATAATCATTAAATGATGAGTGAGTTATCTTTTAATTTTTTCTTTCAAAAAAAACATTAAAAAGAGAGAAACTTTCATAAAGATAGATGATATTTGTAATGCAAAAATTAGTGTAGCCTATAGAATGCTTTTAAGTATAAGATATGCATTATTAAGGAATTATTTCTTCAATAAAAAGTTGTAAAATGGCAAAACAAAAGAAATTTGGAACATTTGGAGGGGTCTTTACTCCTTCTATTCTTACCATCTTAGGTGTTATCATGTACTTGCGTTTTCCTACTATTATAGGACAAGCAGGACTTATTAATACCATAGGTATTATCATAATAGCTCATCTCATTTCTATTACTACCAGTCTTAGTGTAGCTTCGTTGAGTACCGATAAGCCCGTACAGAATGGAGGTACTTACTTTATGATTTCTCGTAGCTTAGGTTTACCTATTGGGGGGACTCTAGGACTCGCACTTTTTGTGGGATTATCCTTTAGTGTTAGCCTTTATCTTATTGGTTTTGCGGAAAGTTTTCTTCAATATTGGGGATTTGCCGATACCATTCAGAACATACGGCTTACCGGAACTATTATCTTGTTGGTTGTGACAACTATTACGTTTATTAGTACTTCTTTGGCTATAAAATCGCAATATTTTATAATGGTAGCCATTGTGCTTTCCCTTTTATCCATTTTCTTGGGACATCACGAATTTCACCCTGAACACATCAATTTAAAACCTTTAGCTACAACGGCTCCTTTTATGGTGTTATTTGGCATCTTTTTCCCTGCGGTAACAGGGTTTGAGGCGGGGGTCTCGATGTCGGGTGATCTCAAAGATCCCAAGAAATCACTTCCCTTAGGTGCTACTTTAGCCGTAGGTGTAGGATTAATCGTATATATTGCTTTGGCTTTTTTCTATGCTTACACAGTAGATGCTGAGGCTTTGGTTAATGATCCTCAGATATTATTCAAGATAGCACTGGTTCCTGGTTTGGTCATTATTGGCATTTGGGGTGCTACGCTTTCTTCTGCCTTGGGGAGTATTTTGGGCGCACCACGCATCTTGCAGGCCATTGCTATGGATAAGATAGCTCCTGGTTTTTTAGCCAAAGGTACGGGAGCAACTAACGAGCCTCGCAATGCTTTAATTCTGACCTTTTTTATTGCAGAAGCCGGTATTCTTATTGGAGAGTTAGATGTCATTGCACGTATTGTCTCTATGTTTTTTATTACCACTTACGCTTTTTTAAATTTGGCAGCAGCCATCGAAAGTTGGTCTAGTTCCGATTATCGCCCTGCATTTAAAATCCCTCGTTTTGTGAGTGTATTAGGTGCAATATCAGCTTTTTTCGTGATGATCTTATTGGACTTTTTAGCTTTAGCTGGAGCTACATTAGTTTTAGGTTTTCTGTATTTCATGCTACGTCGAAAAGAACTTATTCTCGAGAGTGGTGATGCTTGGAGTAGTTTCTGGACTAACATTGCCAAAACATCACTTCTTAAGTTGAGTGCTAAAAAAGATAATACGCGTAACTGGCGACCTAACATCATTCTTTTTAGTGGTGGCGAAAAAGCACGTCCTCATTTGGTTAAAATGGGATTGGCCCTTACTGGGAAATTGGGAGCCCTCACCGATTTTAATTTAGTCAGCACCTCGCAAAAAATAGATACAACACTTCCATCAATTAACGAAGACGATAAAAATGATACGAGTTACTTTTTGCGTACTCTCAATTGTGAAAATATTTTACAAGGTATAGAAACTGTGACGAGTGTCTATGGTTTCAGTGGTTTTGAACCCAACACCGTACTTATGGGTTGGAGCAAATCAACACATAAAAGTGCTTTTTTAGTGGATACTTTACAGACTTTAAAAGCTAAGAGTTTTAACACGCTTTTTTTAGTGTATAACAAAGAGAAAGGTTTTGGAGCAAAAGAAAATATAGATCTTTGGTGGAATGGTAAGGGGCGTTTTTTGAGCTTTGCGCTTACCACGCTTAAGTTTTTACAGTCTTCATCTGAATGGCGTGATGCTACCGTGCGTTTGTTTATCATCAATAGTGACACCACCTTGCATGATAACATCTATAGTAATGCGGCAGCATTGCTCAACGAAGCACGTGTAACTGTTGAGATAAAAATTATTTCTGATGATTTTGGTTCTCGTACGAAAGAAGAAATTATACATAGTGAGTCCAGTGAGTCGGATTTAGTCCTGTTAGGCATTTCGCCTAAAGATTCATCATTAACAGAAGATTATATTGATCATCTCAATGCGTTGACGAATCTTCCTGTGAGCAGTTTACTTCTGTATCCCTCTTCCGAATTTGAAGAAGTTAATTTGGTTGAGAAAACAAAAAGTAAACAGAACGTTCTTTCAGCTGTAAATGTCACTTTAGATTTACCTCAATTGCCAGAGCTTAAGAATGAAATCATTAGTGGTCGCCTTGAGGAATTAGATCAACGCTTGATGAGTTATAGCGAGAAGTATGCGAATGCTTTTAGCAACGATTTTATTTCTCATTTACAAGAATATATCGAGAACTTGCTTCGTTTTTCCACACAAAATAAAGCTAACTTGTTACGCGATATCGCGAATGAAGAGGGGCATCTCTTTATGAAAACGTTAGAGCGTTATCATTACAGTTTCTTGAATAACAGCACAAAACTATTAGAAAAAGGAATTATTACTATACTTCCTGACGCTGAAAAATCCTTAATTTCAGCTACAAAATCAGTGTGGGCATCTTTGGGAAATGAAATTCATAATACATCAGATCAGTTGCTTGTTGCTTACATTAAAGCAAACAAAACCAAGGAATCTCATGTTAAATATGCCTTAAAATCACAATTAGAACAGTACATCTATACCCTCATATTATCACAAATACAGGAGCTTTATAAAACATTTGAGGCCCTATCGGTGGTGCAATATGCGCAGCTGCGTGAGAACCTTCTTGGCATTAATGATGCTTACGAACAGCTGAAAGTGATTACCCAGAAAACGGATAGAGAGGCTAAAATTAATTTGATTGAAGTACGCTTACAAAAAATGCAAGAAAGCATCGATGAGATCAAAAACTTCAGTCTTTCGTCGCAACAATTAATAGGGCAATGTTTCCGTCAGGTAACGATGGCTATTAGTCAAGATCTTGGAGATCCAGAACTGCTGAAAAATAGGAAACAAAAGAAAAATAAGATTGACTTGACCCTTAGTACTCAATTATTAGAATATGCTGAAGAATGGGGTAATAATAGTCGTTTGTATAACAATACGCTCTATTTAGACACTCTAATCCTCACACAGAAAAATGTGGCTAAGAATATTATAATAGGAGGGAATGAGAAAATTAAACAACTGATTAATGAGAAGTTGCAGATGCCAATGCTTCAACTTAAGGAAATGTTGAGTGAAATCATGGAGCAAGGCGTAAGCACTCAAAAGGCGCCATCGCTGACTCATAAAGTGTCTATTGCAAACTATTTTAATGAGACTTTCTCAAAGATATCTGACCTTATCGGAAATACACCGACTGAGATGGCTGTGCCCGAAAAGGCTTCTTTACAATCAGATGTGGTGTCTATTCCTGAACATGTAGCCATAAATGTGACGCCATTGAAATCTGCGATATATAATACGGATACTTTTTTGCGCGAACCTCTTTATCGTGATATAGAACAGCTTGAAATTGCACTTAATCAGTCCCTTATGGAGTGTAAGGAAATTAACAGTTTGCTTTTGTTCCAACTTAATAATATAGAAAATAATAAGGAGGATGATCAATCAGAACATCTCAAGATATTTAAAAAATTATTCGATCAACTTGAAGTTCAAGACAAAGCTCTAAATGTTAGTATTAAGGAGTTAGATGCTCATGCCAATAATTATCTTCAAGAGGCTTTCTCAAAACGTTTTTACCATGCCATAATAGGTTCAGCAAAAACCGTTGATTCTGGCTTACGCGAACAAAAAAATAAACATTTTAGCCAAAAAATTAAAAATTTCAAATTGAAAATAACTCATCAGATGAATCAACTGGTGGTTTATGTGGTGAATAATGCGAGCAATGGGGTGTTGTTTTCAAAAAAATATCTCAAAGGAGATGACCAAAAAATCAGTAAAAATCAACATCTTTTAAATGCCGTAGATCATTTAACACCTAACAGTAATATTTACTCTAAAGTGCCTATCTTTTATCGTAATTTAATAAGTAGTAGTTCTAAAATTAATGATGAATTCTACATCGCTAGACCTACTGAGATGAAGGTGATAAAAGATGCTTTGCAACGCCATAAAAATGGGCTAGGAGGAGCTCTTATTATAAAAGGAATTCATGGTGCTGGCAAAACAACGCTTACACGTTATGCGGTACAGCATTTATTCAAAAAACAAAATATATATTGGATAGAGAGTCCCGACGAAGAAGCTTCTTATGTGGATCAATTTTCGAATCAACTGAAACGTTTCTTTCCAGGATTTGCTGATAATGCTTCTATCTTAGAAGCGATGCCTTATGCTAGTACTATTGTTGTAAATGATTTAGAGTTGTGGTGGGAGAGAAGACCTGGTGGTGGCGATATGATGACGACTTTTATCGCACTCATAAAGAATTATAGTCATAAAATATTCTTTGTTTTTAATAGCAACAGTTATGCTCTAAATACCTTGCAACTGCTTTATCCATTTGAAGATAACGCCTTAGCTATTGTAGAATGTGAAGCTTTCAATGCCAAAGAACTTCAGGATATGATTTTGGCAAGACATCAATCGAGTGGCTTGAGCTTAAATTACCAAGGAAGGGAGGAAGCTACACTTACACAACTGCATTATTCGTTCCTTTTTAATAGTTACTTTAATATCTCTCATGGTATTCCAGGGCAAGCTTTTAATACGTGGAAAAGTAACATTACGGCAGTTAAAAATGATACGATTGATATACGTAAACCCTTAAAATCAAATACCAACATCTTACATTATCTTGATAATGAATACCTATTGGTTATCGCTCTATTTGTACAGCATAAAAAACTTGATTTTAAAAAGTTAGCACGCATTACTCAGACTTCTGATGGGGCAGCATTAGATGTGCTTCAACGCTTAAAGAACGCAGGATTAATTGTTTCGGCAGGGGGATCTACTTACACCTTAGATCCGTACATTGAGCCTTATTTAGTTAATCATTGTTTATCTAAAGGAATTATTTAATAGCATTTATCATGACTAAACTCTATTTTTTACTTGTCCTTATTATCTTTATTCTTATCATCTTTAGAGTGGTGAGAAATGGAAAACGCAAACAAACACTTCGTATAAAAGATACGAGCACCCCCTTATCTTTTCTCCCTGGGCTTATTATTCTGGGTGTTTTAACGTTCATTGTTTGGATGAGTCAAAGGCTTTATTTGGCTGGAAACTATTTTGAGCTTATAACTATGCTTGTGCTTCTGGTTATTATCTGTTTTCCATTTATGGGATTATTTAAAGACCTGATGATGGGCATGGTGTTTAAAATTCAAAATAAAGTCATCAAAGGAAAACATATTGAGATAGACGATATTGAAGGACATATTTCAAAAGTCGGGCTTTTCGGTATAGAAGTGATGGATGCTAGTGGTAACATTAATACGATGCCTTATCATAGTCTTTTTTCGAAAACGATAACGCGACAAAGTGATAACCAAAATCTGGAAAAAATAACGCTTCGCTTTTCTTTTGCAGAAACCTTAAAGACCAATGAGTTAACTGATAAGTTGTTGCATGCCGTTATGAATACGCCGTGGGTGGCGGTGTCTCAACAGCCCAGTATTGAGAATATAACGCATAATGATGGCCGTCTATTGATTGAAATATGTGCTTTTGTATTAAATAAAACGCAAGTTGAAAATATTCAGACAATGGTGGAAAGTTCTTTTGATCAGACTCTTGTTAAAAAGTAAAGACGGGTTTCATATTGAACATTTAGAGGAAGAAAGTATGAGTCCTTGTCCTTTGGTGTAAAAGTGTGGGAGGTGGGTATTTATCGTATTTGTTTTCGTTTTTTTAGGTCGTCTTTTAAAATTAGTCTTCCCGTTAGATTTATTATTCTTCATTAATTAAGGCCTATGCGATCTCAATTACCGAGTAAGGAATTTAAGCTCCAAACGCTCCCCACAATCTAAAAAAAACAAAAAATAATTTGATACAATTATGATTTATTAATCTAATTATACATACTTTTATATCACGAATATTATAACATCTTAGCAAATAGATTTGCTGGATAAGAACTTGTAAAATATACAAACAAGGTGAGCCATAACTGTCTGTTGTACAGGTAAAAGATAGGTGTAATAATTCAAGTGCTACTATTAATCCTAATGAAATAGGATGACAGTAATTTTAAGCGTTTTTTTACAATAAGAGACCTATTACATAGTTTTAGTTGCGTTTTTTTTATTATTATTAACTTAATTTACATTACAATGAAACAGATTGGTATTATCGTGATGATCCTTCTATCATCTTTACTCGTGTCTGCCCAAGACACAAACAACGGAAAAAGTAAAAACAAACAAAAATTAGATCAGATTTCTGTTACAGAAAAACATCAGGCAGATGAGTTAGCTAAACTCACCAAGCAGTTGGCACTCACTCCAGAACAACAAGCATCTATTCTTATATTGCAACAAAACCTTAACAAGGCAGGAAAAACCGCTCGAGAAGCGAAAAAAGACGATCCCGAACGTAAGGCAAAACGTCAAAAAGTAAAAGAATTACGACACTCGTATAACGATGACTTAATGGCAGTATTAACAAAAAAACAGCAGGATAAATATCAGGCTATTCTAAAAGCTCAAGAACAATCCATGCAAAGTCAAAATGCAAACTCAGAGAGTCATGCTGGTTCTAGCAGTAACGATAACGGCGGAGAAGAATAAAAACAACTTCTAGACTTGTAGATAATAGGTACTAAAGCTCAGGTTAACACCTGGGCTTTTTTATTGCTCACAAAACCAACATCTTCCGTATATACTAACAAGATAAACGAACTTGGATTGTGGCTTTTTTATTTTGTGATATGTCTCTGACTAAATAATCCAGAATACCGTCTCTTGCTTGACGCAATTCAGTATAATTCTGTCAAAGTATCAAATTAGTAGAGCGTTTTTATTCATAAAGCCAACAATTGCTGTCGAGTAAGTAAAGGGCATTTTCCCCTAATTTTCTCACAGAATACTTCGACAGATGCTCAGCAACCACTAATAACCAATTGATTGCAAACGTGGGGGGATTAAAACCCACTTCAAGCGTATTGCTTATATTTGAATCGTCATATCCAACACGCACACAAAGCTTACCCTTCGAAGCTGTAAGCTTCCCCTCTTTTTGTTGTCTCCCGAGAATCGGGGAACTAGGACACGCTATATTTAGCTTCGCTGATTTTCAATTCACTTGTCATGCTTGCGCCAGTGGGGGGCGTTTTTCTAAAATCCTTTTCCGAAAAAACTTGAAATATCAAAGTATATATCTTTCTTAATTCCTTCAATGTCAATCGATAAAATGTCATATGGAGATTTGTCATTAAAATTAAGTGATTGTTGAATCATTATATATTCTGGATAATATTTCCTTAACCATTTATATTCCTCAGGAACACTTTTAACTTTTACAGCTTTTTCATACGAAGAACCATCATTTTCTAATGATGAAAGGTCATACTTTTTATCAATAGCTTTCTCAATCCAATTGCTATAAGGTGAAATAATAGTATCTGGTTTTATTTCATTGTTCAGTATTTCAATTACTGAATTTGTTAATTCTTTATAGTAGTTTTTATTTGCGTATTCAAAACTTGGGTAAACAAATAACGAATCGTTTTTTAATAGTTTTAATCTGTAAAGTTGTTCTGTCGAGGCAAAATCCCTCTCAGATTGAATCTTAAACGAAATAGTATCACCGTCAACTGAAGCAAGGTACTTATGTTTACAAAGTATTATTGGAGATTCTTGTTCTTCAAACAACTCAAATCCCATAATTTGATAATCTTTCCAAACAAATTGCTCAAAGCAGAACATTTCCGATATTTCCATTGGCAATTTACTGTTTTCTTTTGCTTCGTACAATTTCTTTATATAGTCAAAATGTTCATCTGACTCTCCTTGTGCAACAATACTTTGAATGCATTTTTCAATTGCAATATAGTCATTTGGAAACAAATCAAGATGTTTTTTAAAAATGTCAATAGATTTTTGATATTGTTCCATTAAAAGATATACAAGCCCTTTATTATAAGAACAATTTTCATATGTGTTATCGTCAGGCTCCAATGTTTTTAATGCATCATCATAATAAAATATCGCACTATCATATAATTCTGTTATTTGAAAAGCATTTGCTAAAGAGGCATAAGTATATTTATTACAATCTGTGAATTGAATTGCTTTTTTCAAATATGTAATTGCAGAATCTGCATTGTTTTGTGCTAAGTAAGCTTCTCCTTTCATACTGTAGAAATCAGGTATGCTATCTGTAATCTTTATCGCACTGCCAAAACTGGCGATTGCATTACTATATTTTTCCAAATAATATTCTGTTAATCCTTTATAAAAATATGCGTTACCACTAGTTGAATCTTTAGCAACTGACATCCCAAAATACTTATTTGCTTTCTTATCATTAGATAATTGATATGCTGATATTCCTTTATAAAATAAAGCTCTAGCATCTAGCATGTTTTCCTTGTTGGATTTGTATTTAAGAACTTTTTCAAACTTATTCTTGTCAATTAATGTTTTGATTTTTTCTGTATCCTTATTTGTCTGTGCATTTAATAAAAATGAACAAAGAATTGAAATTATAAATAATATGCTTATTTTATTCATGTTAATAAAATTATTTCTTATTCTGTTTATTCTATCGTGTAGTGTCTTAAATTTACCACCAACGTGTTTATACCCGCAAAACGGCGGGTGTATTTCATTCATCAAAAGGTGATTTTTATTGCGTTTATCAAAGAAAAAGACAAGAAAGTTCCCATCATTGCAGAGTATCATTGATAAATTCACCTTAGTAAATCCTCTCATTGCCAAAGGTATAAATAAAACAGAAGAATGCAAGGTGTTTCATTCTATTAAATGAGTAGGAAAGGTATTTGTCGGTTTTATCGTTGACGGATGGTGATATCTCCTTTTAGCGCAAGCATATGAGTCTTGCTTCTCTGAATTTCGGAAGATATCAAAAACCACTTCAAGCGCATCGCTTATATTTGAATCGTCATATCGAACACTCACACTAACCTACTCTTCGAAGCTGCAAGCTTCCCCTCCTTTTATTGTCTCTCGAGAATCGGGAAATCAGCTATATTTAGCTTCGCTGATTTTCAATTTACTCGTCATACTTGCGCCAGTGGGGGGCAGGCAGTCGCAAAAGTCTTTTCACTTCCTGGTTTTACAGATTCAATTTTATGTATCATATTTTCTTTCTTAATATTCCAACTAACGTAAAAATTAATTGTTGATATTCAGTATTTTGTAATATTACCATAAAATGGCATTTTTACCCTTTTTTACCTCAACAATAGCGAAAATATTCATCGATATTTTGCTGACGAAGGGGGATTGCACCCAACGGTTACGGTTATGTGGAGTGCGAAAAAGGAATAGCGATTCCTCCGTAAGAGTTCCTGCTGAGCCAGAATTTTGAATTTTGTTTTTAAATTTTATTGTAAAAGCCAATTAGCAATCACGAACACCATTGAAAATAATTAAATGGTAAGTAAATCGAAAAAATTGGCGGCGTACGGAAGCGTGACTTACGAGCGATTACAGCCGATTTTCGCATTACATATAAGTGTTGTTATAGCCTGTGGTTATCCTTGTTTTTTATTCGAGTCAAGTAGCCAGTTAAAGACGTTTTAGTGTCTTATGCCGCTTCTGTTTTGTGTAAAAGAGTCGGTCGTAAGTAAAAATTTGGGATAATTATCGTTAATTTTTTCTAATGCGCCAAACTCTCTTTCTACGGTGTTTTCACTAGTCATTTGCCAAGCAACCTGATAGTATTCTATGTCGCCGGTGGTAGTTTTACACACAAAGTCAACTTCATTGTTTCGTGTTGTACCTGTCCAAATTTTATGACCTCTTCGAAGCAATTCAAGATATACTATATTTTCCAAGATATGTCCTCTGTCAGTAGTGCGTTCTTTTCCTGCCAAAATATTGAGCAACCCTACATCAACTAAATAGTATTTTTCTTGAGTTGCTAGCTGTTTTCTACCTTTTAAATCGAAACGGTTTACTTTATAAAATATAAAACTTCCTACTAAATATTCCAAATATCTTTCAACGGTAGTGTTGTGTGTGTGTTGTCCGTCTTGTTTTAATGTTTTTGCAATATTGTTAGGTGAAAGAGAATTTCCAATATTGGAAGCTACAAATTTTGTTATGTTTCCAAATGCTCTACTATCGTTGATTTGGTAGCGTTGGGTGATGTCTTTTTTAATAATAGTGGCGTAAATAGCTTCTAAATATTCATATATCTTATCGAAACCCTCCTCTCGTAAATCAACACCTTTAGGCAATGAGGTTTCGTTTACATAATCAAAAAATAGAGCTTCAAAATTGAGGTATCTATTCGTTGTATCAATTTTACGAGCTATTAAGTATTCTTTGAATGAATATGGCAAAATAGAAATTTCGATGTACCTACCACTTAAAAGCGTAGCTAATTCTCCTGATAGCAAAAAAGCGTTTGAGCCTGTGATATAAACATCAATATTTGGTTTTATGAACAAGCCGTCCACCAAACGTTCAAACTCGGTAATATTTTGCACTTCATCCAAAAAAACATAGCAGGGCTTTGATAAATCTAAAGCCCCAATGATATGCGCATACAAAGCATCTAAGTCGTTAAGAAATTTGCGTAAATCAAAATCTTCAAAGTTTAAAAATACTATCTGATCGGCTTGCACTCCCATCTGAAATAGCGTTTGACGATAAAGCTCGAATAAGGTGCTTTTGCCGCTTCTTCGTAAACCGCTTACCACTTTTATAAAGTCCTTGTCTTTGTATGCCAATAGTTTATCTATGTATTCTTAACGATTTGTGTAGTTTTTTATAGTGTAAATATATTACTTGAATCATTAAAACTTGCGCTAGTTGCAAGTTTTAATGATTTAGTCGTTTGTCAGGTAATTATTATTATCATTTTTTGTTGCCTGTTTTTCTATTTGTTGGATTAATTTTTTAAAAGTTTAATGCTGCGGTTTGGTAGTTTTTCCATTGCAGCCAACAATTATATACCCGCAATATGGCGTAGAACTCTCATTTATGCGTAAAAGTATTTTATTGCGTTTATCAAAGAAAAGACAAGAAAGCTCTCATAATTGCTAAGTATCATTGATGAATTTATCTTAGTAAATCCTCTCATTGCCAAAAGTATAAATAAAACAGAAGAATGTAAGGTGTATTATTCTATTAAATGAGTAGGAGAGGTATTTGTCGGTTTTGTCGTTGAAGGATGGTGATATCTTCTTTTAGCGTAAGCATATGAGTCTTGATTCTTCGACTTTCTGGAGATATCAAAAACCACTTCAAGTGTATCGCTTATATTTGAATCGTCATATCCAACACGCACACCAAGTTACTCTTCGAAGCTGCAAGCTTCCCTTCCTTTTATTGTTTCCCGAGAATCGGGAAACTAGGACACGCTATATTTAGCTTCGCTGATTTTCAATTCACTCGTCATGCTTGCGCCAGTGGGGGAAGTGTTCTGTGAGAAGTTTGGGGTGAAAGTCCCCCTTGCTTATTCGAATAACACTGGCATTATTTAATTACTACAAATTCTCTAAAGTTCTCTTTATCTATTACTTTAGACGTTGCATTATATGTTTCGGTAAATGTTTTAGGTAATTTTTGATTTTTCTTTTTCTTCCACTTAAACTCGAATCCAAAAATTTGGCCTTCTTTATCCTCCACAAAATCAACTTCTTGTTGTTGTTTTGTTCTCCAGAAGTAAGAATGAGCAAGACTTTGTTTATACTCAATTTGTTTAATTCTTTCTGAAATCAGAAAATTTTCCCAAAGAGCACCTTTGTCTGTTCTTAGTTCTATCGGATTGAAATTTCCGATGACCATATTTCTTATGCCGTTGTCGTAGAAATAAATTTTTTTATTGGTCTTAATTTCATTTCTTACGTTTCTACTAAAGCTACTTAATTTAAAAATGATATATCCTTTTTGTAAAATATCGATGTATTTACTAATTGTATTTTTGTCAACATTTACAATTTGAGCTAGTTCTGAATAATTAACTTCACTACCTACTTGGAGTGCAAGAGCTTGAATTAATTTATCAAGTACTTCAGGTTTCCTAATTTCTGCATAAGACAGAATATCTTTATATAAATAGCTGTTTACTAAATTACGCAAAATACTTATTTCGTCTCCTACATTGTTTAAGACATCAGGATAAAAACCGTATAGCAATCTATTTTCTATATTTTGCTCTGCGAATAAATAACCATGGTGATTTTCATATTCTTCCCATGAAATCGGGAATAATTGATACTCCCATTTTCGACCAGTTAATGGTTCATTGATTTTATTAGACAAATCAAAAGACGATGAGCCACTTGTAAGTAATTGAACACTTTTAAATCTATCAGTTATTATTTTCATCGTAAGCCCAATTCCCTCTATTCTCTGAGCTTCATCAATGAAGACATACTTATATTTTCCTAAGATTGTTCGAATTTGCTCCGTATTGGGTTCAGTCAATAAAGTGCGTGTTTTTGGGTCATCACCATCAAGAAGCAAGTAATCTTTTGTTTCTAAAATTGATTCAATAAGAGTCGTTTTACCAACTTGTCGTGGTCCAATTACAACAATTGCTTTTCCTGAATCAATTCGTTTTTTTATTCTATCGCTTAGAAATCTTGAATACATCGCTTTTTTTCTTACAAATATAATAACTTTTAATTATTATATTCACCAATAGTTATGTTTATTCGTGAATACTTGCTCTTGTTTTGCTTTTACTTAACTATTATATTCACGCCATACAGTGTATATATCACATTTAGCAAAGACAACTTTCATTGCGTTTATCAAAAAACTAAACAAGAAATCCCCATAATTGCGAAGTGTCATTGATTAATTTACCTTAATAAATCCTCTCATTGCCAAAAGTATAAATAAAACAGAAGAATGCAAGGTGTTTCATTCTATTAAATGAGTAGGAGAGGTATTTGTCGGTTTTATCATTGAAGGATAGAGATATCTCCTTTTAGCACAAGCATATGAGTTTTGGACCTTCGACTTTCTGGAGACCAAAAAACCACTTCAAGCGTATCGCTTATATTTGAATCGTCATATCGAATACTCATACAAGGCTTACCCTTCGAAGCTGCAAGCTTTCTCTCCTTTTGTTGTTTCCCGAGAATCGGGGAACTAGGACACGCTATATTTTACTCGTCATGTTTGTGCCAGTGGGGGTGCATTTTTTAGAAAGAGCTGAACCTGCAAGTTTTTTTGCTATCTGTGATGAATTATTGTTATTTAATGTCTTTGCCGCTAATGAGGCAACATTGCTTGATGTTTGTTTCTTTATTTTCAGCCATAATTGAAATATTTTTATTTGAAATTGTTCATAATTCGTTCTTTATTTTCTATTTCTTTATTAGACTTATGATACAGCTCAATAAGGACTATTTTATCTTCATTTTCATAATGAGCATAGATTAACCTAAAGCCTGAATTTATTCCCTTTCCTTTGAAACTTTTACTAGCTATCTTTTTGACCTTAATAACACATGTTTCAATGCCAAGATTGTCAATCCTAAAACTAAACGGCGGCCTTTCTTTTGGATTAACAAATAGTACTTTTTTCACCACTTCCATGTCTGAAGGTAGTGTTCTGTACTTTTTAGAAAGTTTTTTTAAGTCCTTTTTATATTCATCTAACTCCTCAACTGTCATTTGCCTAATCATTATAAGTTCTTACAGAATATGGTTGTTCACGATAGAATGCCAACTCGTAATCAATTATTTCACCATCTTGAGATGCTAGCCATGGCATGTCTTTATGTGAGTAGTCACTTATTGCAGAGGCAGACCAGTCTGAATATTGTTCAATGACTTTATCAATTACATCTTTTTCGCTGGCTTTTAAATTCTGTAGATTAGCTTTAGCAAGAGGGATGTATCTGGTTTGAGGATAACCATGGTATTTAGTTTTAAACCTTTGAATCATTTGATTTGAAATCATTTGATTGATTATAGAATCAAGTTTTTGTGGAACTGGACCAAAAGGCAATTTTTTATACTCTGCTCCCGATAAATGTTCTTCATAAATTTCATAGTAATTAAAGTCTGAGAAATACAACAATTTGTTTAAAAGAGTTTCACCAATATTTGGTTTTCCAGCACACTTCTCTAAAATGTATAATAGTATATCTTTAAATTTATCCACGTTTAATTTAGGTATAGATATTCTTAATTCTTGAGTGTTATCTATTTTTTCAGTCTTTAACTCTATGTCATCAATCTTAAAATTGCTAGATAAAAGCTTGTCAATTGAAATTGATAAATTATCTGCAATCTTTTTTAATTCGATTACTGATAAATTTCTTTTTCCTAATTCCACCTGAGTTAAAGAGGGTCTAGAAATGCCTATAAGTTTTGCAAGTTCATCCTGAGAATATCCTTTATTTTTTCGGAGTTCTAATATTCTTAAGCCTATTTCTTGTTGAGTGATTGTTTTCATTTTGTATGATTTTATTAAGCAAATATACGAAATGTTTAAATATGGAACAAGTGGGTGTTTGAAAAGCGAACATTTCCATTATACCTAACAATTATATACCTGCAATACTGCGGGTGTATTTCATTTAGCAAAAGGTGATTTTATTACGTTTATCAAAGAAATAAACAAGAAAGTCCCCATAATTGCTAAGTGTTATTGATAAATTCACCTTAGTAAATGTTCTCATTGCCAAAGGTATAAATAAAACAGAAGAATGCAAGGTGTTTCATTCTATTAAATGAGTAGGAGAGGTATTTGTCGGTTTTATCGTTGAAGGATGGTGATATCTCCTTTTAGCGCAAGCATATGAGTCTTGATCCTCCGACTTTCTGGAGATCCCAAAAACCACTTCAAGCGTATCGCTTATATTTGAATCGTCATATCCAATACTCACACTAACCTACTCTTCGAAGCTGCAAGCTTCCCCTCCTTTTATTGTCTCCCGAGAATCGGGGAACCATGACACGCTATATTTAGCTTCGCTGATTTTCAATTCACTCGTCATGCTTGCGCCAGTGGGGGGTGAGAGAAGAAATAATTTTGGGTTATTTGTTCTCTCTCTTTAATGTTGAAGGATCTATTACGGGTAAAATAATGGATTGTAAAAATGTTCCCTTGAATTGTGAGAACATTACACCACGTGTTGTTGACAGAGACACTGCGTTAAGTGTGAGTAATAGTTGCTCTGGTATACCTGGAGATGTGTCTTTGCTTTGAGTGTGGTTTGAAAGGTGTGGGATGTGAAATATACAGTTGACTCTAATAAGTCCTAAAAGTGCGTTATCGATCTGACTGTGAATCTCAATTTTAGGAATGCTTAAAATTAATTCTTTTTCAAAATCAAATTTATTTTGGATGCTGATATTGAAGCCTAAATCTTTTAAATAGTCTTCTTGTTTATTTTCTTGCAAATTAATTTGAACATCAAGAATTTCAATGTTCTTAATTTGAAATGATAAGGTTTTTTTATTTTCCATTTTTATTGAAATTATGCTTGGCCGATGCAAAAATACCCCTCGAAAGTACTTTCATTTGAAATGTAAACCTCGCTTGCACTTTGCTGTAGGTTTATAGTAGGAGCAACAAAGTTTATTACAATTTCTTTGTGGTACTCCTTCCCGATATTTATCAAGTTGGTGTCTAAAACACGTTGAATGTCACTAAGCGTGTCAATTGTGAAGTTTTGTGTGCCGCTTAGCCAACGTGTTATTACAGAGTTGTTCTTTTCTAAAAGTGTTGCTAAATCTCCTTTCTTTAGACCTTTTCTGCTCATTGCTTCTTTGATTTTTGTAGCCATCAGCATTCTATTGTCAGCTCGTTCTTGTTCTTCTGGAGATATTTGAGTTGTTAATTCATCGATTAATAAACTCTTATATTCTTCTGCCTTTTTCATTTCTTTATTCATTTATTGAGAATTCCAAGTCACCTTCAAAATTCATATAATCACTATCAAATTCTATGTCTTTATCGCAAATCCTTTTATTTATAATTTTTGCAATATCCCGTAATAAATAGTTTTCTGATTTTAGTTTGTCATTTTCTTGGAGGGCGCGTATGTTTTTGGGTTTAATGCCACCTCCACCAAGAATTACTAATGATGTTCCATATCGTATACAGTATAAGCGTATGTTTGAATCTGGAACATCATATAGGGCTTCAACGCCGTCACTTAGTGCTCCTTCATTCTGTTTGAAAAAATGTTCTTGTGCTCCTGATTTGTTGCTTATTGTAGTTAAACGTGAAATTATACTTTTAAGTTCACTTGTGTGACTTAAATTCTCTTTAATGAATTTGTCAAACAATGTTTCCTGTTCAGCATTGTCGTATATACTATATATCGTCGTTTTGTTGCCAGAGAAATTTGAGAGTTTTACAATTTTATAATCCATCTAGTATGATTTCGGGGTGCAAATATAGTAATAATTTTACTTGTAAGTAAAATTATTGAATTGTTAATATCTAGGGGTGTAATAATAATTGAATAGTTGAGTTGATGTTGCTAGATCACGAGTGAAGTTTGCCTTGTTGCTAACGGCTGCTGGATGGCATGTAGGGCATTTAGAAATTAAAACTCTTTCTGACCCTCGCTTAGTCACATCATAGATTTTACTGTGAACTTTCCATTTCAGACACTGTCAATTACTCAATCACGAACACCACTAAAAAAATAAATAATTCGTTCGTAAATCTACGATTTGGCGTGCTGCTAGGAACTACTGAAGCACGAGTAAGAGCGGAACCGCTACATTATATATTTTAGTGTGTTACCCTTTATTTTTTCTGTTTTTTTTAAGCCAACTAGCTTTTAATGTTGCATTTGATTGAAGTTTGTTATAGTATTTTTGAACTTCACTAACATATGGACTTTCAACAAAAATTGTTTCTTGAGATATACCATACTTATAACTCAATTCTTTAAGGATTTTGGTTTTAGAGTCTTTGTCAATTAATTTATTTCCAATCCAAAGTTCCTGTTCTTTTTCATCACTTTCTTTATTTTTATCTTTGATATATTTATTTCGAGCAGCATTATATTCGTTGAGGTTAATAAGCTTTCTATTTTTAGTGTCAATTGGTGTAAATGGAAATATCATAAAACATCCGTCTTGAATTCTCATACGTGGGTTTTTTATTATTGGTTCAAAAATCCATATATTATCTAAGGTAATTCTTTCTTCGAAGTTTTTAATGTTTTTAGTATTGAATGGTTGCTCAAATTTTTTCATTTCAATACGATTGACCCGTAATTGAGAATATAGATTACGTTGAATCATTAAAAGGTTACCATCTTTATCCGAATGTTCATTGTTTTCATCATAACAGGCAAAGAAAAGAGCAATAAATAGATCCGAAGTCCAATCTAACAAACGTGTGGGAAAATTAAAATGTTGTAAATGAGTCAGGTGTTCAATTGGATCATAACTTGTTGAATATGGATGAATATTGCCTAACAAAAGAGATTCAAACGATGCAATCTCTAGCAAAATTGGGTCTTTAATATTTGGTCTGAATAAACTTGGAGTTAATTCCCACTTCTCATTAACATGTCCTCGAAAGATTAATTGACCTCTTTCAAAATTTGCATTTCTAATGCTATTTATTGCATCTTTTACTGATCTTATCTTGTTGTCCATTTTTTTAATAAAGGGTAACGAGTGGTTAAATATAGTAGGGCATTTTAGAAATCATTGTCCTTCTGAATCCTCACTAAGCCAAATCGTTGATTTTACTGTGAACTTCATATCTTGGCACTGTCAAATCAACGATTTGGTGTGCTGCTAGAAACCACCGAAAGCCGTGTAATAGCCTCATTGCCATATTATCTATGCTAGCCTGTTGAACTAAACTCCCGCCCCAGCGGGAGAGCTTATCTTAAACACCTTCAAAATTAAGATAATCTGATTAAATAATATCATTTTTGCTCATAAATA
>CBFIII010000056.1:0-24052 GCA_965662645.1 Bacteroidales bacterium | reverse complement strand
TTACTTCTAAATTGCAAGCATAAACAGACTAATAATATATCTTTCTGTGGCTAGAATTTAATGTCGAACTCAGGTTATTAGTTTTCTATCGTTTTTTTGATATCATCAACGGATGGTAGTTTGCCCTTTAGCTTTTCAGGCAGTTCTTTTGTTAGTCTATATTCAGCAACTCCAATTGGTTTGTTTTGAATTCGTAGTGCATATTCAACTTCAACAGAATCCTTTTCAGGACAAAGAATAATCCCAATAGACGGATTATCATCTGATTGTTTTAGCTGTTCATCCACAAGTTCTAAATAATAATTCATCTTACCTGCAAACTCGGGTTCAAATTCAACGGTTTTTATTTCAACAACTACAAGACACTTTAATATCCGATGATAAAACAATAAATCAAGACGATAATTTTTAGTGTTTAATTTTAATGGGTATTGATTGCCAATAAAACAAAAGCCATACCCCAGTTCCATAAGTAAGTCACGAACTTTTTCAATCATTATACTCTCAAGCTTCCTTTCTAAAACAGGAGCTGTTAATCCTAGAAAATCAAGGTTATATACACTTTTAAGAGATTCTTCTGCTTGCTCTGATTGATGAATAGTTAATGCCTTTTCAAAATTGTTCTGTTTTGGCTCTAATTTATAATGCTTATATGCGTCCGATTTTATTTGAATCAATAAAAATGAGCGACTCCAAGCTGATTCTAGTGTAGATTGCAGATAGAATTCTCTGGCATCATCATTTTTCTCCTTTTGGATGATTAGTATATTTTGCCCCCAAGGTATCTGTTTGGCAAGCTCAAATAATTCTTGTTTTTCTTTATAAGCTAAATAAAACTGCCTCATTAACCATAAATTATTAGCAGAATAGCCATCAGTTCCATTAAAGATATCTTTTAAATCTTTAGATAGTTCTTCAACTATTGATTTCCCCCATCCAAATTGTTCTTGCCTTTGAACAATCAGTTTACCAATATCATAGTTTAATTGTATTGCCGAAAAATTAATGGCCTTACTTGCATTAATCTTTGCAATGTTTATTGCCTCAATAATCTCCTTTAAAAGAGGTGCATATGTACTTTTATCAATCATTTTATTCAAACTTTATTTTCTCCAACGGTTGTTGGACTTTTCCAAAAGTACTGTTTAAACATAAATTCTCCAACAGCTGTTCAAGAATTGGGACACCTATTCAAAGTGCTGTTTTTTTTAATTGGCGATAACGATTGCTGACGAGTAGGCAAAGGGAGTCTCACCCTAAGCCTCTCACAGAATACTTCGACTGCGTGTCCACTGAGCGAAGTCGAATGTGCTCAGCAACCGCCGTGCTTGATAGTCTCCCATCACACAGCCTGCCCCGAGGCCTATCGGGGGCTCTTATTATACAATCAGCGCTACAAACTTATTAATAATATCCTAATTTCCAATGATAAAACAGCGTCGGATATTGTTTCCTTATTCTGTCTAGACAAGCGTTGGCTTTATTTAAGTTATATCTGTAGCATTTATACTGGTTTTGTATCCATCTTACTAGTCTGCAACGTAAAAAATAAAAGTGTATGATATTAAGATCACCATAGTCTTCAAAATGACCCTAAAATGAAGACGAAAATGATAAAAATACCCGATTTCAACAACGATTGGGGCTCACAAAAAAGCGATTGAAACCACTATAGTAAAAATCCTTGAAGGTTAGACGATTATCTGGTGGCGGGAGTTTACTCACGAGGTTTTTTTTATGGTGTTTCCCGAAAAAGGTCGGGACAGGCAGTGATTATGTCTGCATAATTGTTCAACACTAGCTTCAATGTGTTGAGTATGCACTTGTGCTGAGCGCATTCGACTTCGCTCAGCGACCACGCTAGTCAAAGTAAGCAACTCAACATTGAAGAGCTAACGTTATTCGTGTTGTTTATTCGTAATAATAACACACCCCTGCTTCCCCTCTCAAGAGGGGAACACGGAAAAGGATGTTTAGTGGGGACTTTTAGGTGTATTACTTGCTTGACAAGTTTGTCGTATAACAAGTGTAACGAATAGCAAATGAGACGAGTGAAGAATCTGACGTATGAAGCTCCCCTCTTGAGCGGTGTGCTGAGCGCTAGTCGAAGTAAGGGGAATACAAGGGGTGTGTTGGAGTATATTGGGCGTTACACCCATCGGGTAGCGATCTCCAATAGTCGTATTCTGAAAGTTGAAAATGGTAAGGTTACTTTCCGATATTTGGATCGTGAAGATGGCTATAAAAAGAAGGAAGAAACTATCTCAGGAGTGGCGTTTCTTGAATGTTTTTTAGAGCATATTATGACACCATATTACAGGCGCATCCGTCATTTTTGGTTTTTGGCTAATCGAAAAAAGAAGAAAAACAGTGCTACCATACGAGCACAGTTTGGCGTCAAAATAGAAGAGATCGCCAAACGCACAAGGGCTGAGATACTAAAAAAGCTTGGGGTGAAAAATCACTTCTGCATTGTAAACATTGTGGTGGTGCTTTGGTCGTTATAAAATTGTACCCACGCAAGAGAGCTCCGCCATTGATGGTGGTTTAGTTGGCTTTTTTTAATGTGCTGAAATATAAAGATGTAAATGTTTTAAATGGGGGAGTTATGTCTTTATGTGTCGGATTGTAGCTTTACTACAGGCTACTAACCATAAAAATAGAAGTGCTAAAGATTAAGATGCAATAATTCTTAAAATGAGGCAAAAATAATGCCCTAAATGAGCAAAATACACGATCCCAATAACGCTTGGAGCTCATAAAAAAGCGATTGAAAACACTATAGTAAAAAATCCTTGAAGGTTAGACGGTTAACTGGTGGCGGGAGTTTACTCACGAGTGTTTATTTTTATGGTGTTTCCCGAAAAAGGTCGGGACAGGCAGTGATTATGTCAGCATAATTGTTCAACACAAGCTTCAATGTGTTGAGTATGCAAGCAACTCAACATTGAAAGCTAATTGTTACCGTGCGTTTTTATTATTTATTTTCTGTCTGATATTAAGAGTTAAATCTTTAGAATTGAAATATCTATTCTTTTTACATATCATTACAATTAAAATTTTGAAACATTAAGTCTAGATTTATTTCGTTTATTTTCCGTTTGTTATAGTTGCTCGTTATAAAGTTATACCAACAATTAAAATCTTCATCACTAAATATTTGCTTTCGTTCTAAGCAATGCTTTAAATGCCATTTGCCTATTGTCTTCCAATATGCAGAAATTTTATCGTTAACTAAAGTGTTATCTAAGCTGAATGTGATTGGTAATCTGTATTCAATTTTGACAGGAATAGACCTTTGAGTTCCAGGAATCCATTTTTGATTTATATTTTGAACTGCAGAAATTGCTATACTGTCAAGAGTGTGATGAAGACCCCTTAGAATTGATATTTTAGATAAAGCACCATCAGCTTCTACATAAAATGAAACATAAACTCTTCCCTCAATTTTTTGTTTCTTAGCCTCATCGCTATAGATAGTCAAAGTGTTAATGTCTTTTATTAGTTGTATATCTCCCCCGAAATAACTTGGCATCCTTTCTACGGCATTAATGATTATATTAGAATCAGTGGAGTCTTCTTGTGCATTGGTTGCAACAACTAAATTTACAAGTATTGTTATCAAAAGAAATCTCATAATATGCTCTTTTTTTAAATGCACGGTAACGATTGCTAGATGTGTAGTGTGCCATTTAGAAACCAATTTCTCTTCTTAACCGACACAGAGCCAAATCAGAGATTTTACGAGTAATTTCAAGTTCAGACTCTGTCAAATCTCTGATTTGGCGGAGCTGCTAGAAACCACCGAAGGTCGTGTAACAGTCCAAACCGCAACATTTTCTATGCTAGCGTGTTATGGGATGGGGTTGATTGTTTTGTGTTTGGATGAATACCACCACCAAGCCATTCTCCTGTTATATGCCATATTTCATAATAATAAAGCCATAAGCTAATCCAAGGAATTATATAATCTGACACCTTACATTTAGCATCGAATTCTTTGTATTGTGGATAATATAAACATAATTCATTTCCAGAATAAACGTGTGGAATTTGTTCATTTTTACAATTCTTTTTTAATTGTGGTTTTGTTATTCTAATTTTAGGTCGTTTCCCTACATAATATCTTAATTTAAAGTGATAAACGCTACTTCTAGGTGTAGGTTGTATATCTCCTTTTATTAACAATGAATTTTTTAATATGCTTGTTTTAAACTGTGGGTATTCTTTCTTCACAATAGCATATTGAACAGGAATCTCTAATTTGCTTTTCCAGTATTTTCTCACTTTCCAAAAAATGTATTTTTCTTAACAGGTCTATCAGAAACAACTTTTGAACCAAGAGCACCTGTTGCTGATGATGAAAAGACTTTGTTTTTTTTGCGATAATCTTCAGTTAGTAAAGTTTGAGACTTTATACTATCAGAGTAGATGCTATCTCCGACAACACTTTTTAATATATTACTTTCTTCGATGATACCATTATTCTCTTTGAGTTTTTGCCAGTTTTGGTGTAGTGATTCTATAAAACGAATGAATTCAGAATAGTATTTTGTTTCAGTTTCCCATTTGTCGGTGAAGTCTTCATCACTATCAACTGGATTTAAAACTTTTATTCGCTTAAGTCTACTAAGGTTTACTTTTTTGTGAATTTGTGATATTATACTATCTATTGTTTCGAAAATAGAATCTTGATTTTGGTATAGTTGACCTGCAAGTGTTGTTAATACAATGCTTGATGTTGCATAATGAGGTGTTTTTTCAAAGAATAAATCTCGATATCTCTTAATAATCTGAACTGCACGTTGCAATGGTTTTTTTGCGGCAAAATCATCTGAAGGGATTTCTTCAGCGGCATAAGCTTTTTCAAGTAATGTCCTCGTAATAGTCTCAGCTTTATTTAAAAACCATATTGCATAGCCTCGTGGATTACTAATCAACCATTCTTTTAATTCTCTATCTGGAATTACTATTTTGTTTTTATCATTCGCATTATGCTGACAACCTGGAAGAATGTCCATATGATAATCTCCAGAATAGTTTAACCTTACACATCTTGTTTTTGGCTCAACTTTTTCTTTGTAAGTTCCATTCGCTTGCAATACCCTCTTTAGCTCATTAAATACTTTTAGCGGGTCGGTTTTCTCATAAATACTGTCTTGTATATGTAAGACTATATCCAAATCAAATTCATTCTTAGATAACGGTTTTACGGTTGTGCCAATTTTAATAGAGCCTTGAGGATAAATCTCAAAATTCTTGGAGTTAAAATAATCAGGATCATTCTCTAAAACCTCTTGCACTGCATTATAAGAACTTTCTATTTTTTCTCTTCTAGTTTTGTCGAGCTGTAATTTTTCTGCTGCCCTTGCAAGTAAGTCATCTATTTGAGCATTCTTATTATTTAAAAAATACATAATGTTTTATTTAGAGTGTTTCATTTCAATTGTCCATTTAGTGTGTTGACCAATATTAATTTCGTCATCTTTATTTATCACGCCATTATTAAGTATGACTGATTCATCTAGCCATATAAAATAATCGCTTTTTTCATTTTGAGTCTTTTTCAAAATTTCTTCTTGTTCAGGAGTAGGTATTAAATCGAAAACATCATAAGAAAGAATTTCTAAGCAATCTTTCCATTTCTCAGATTTCTTTATTGGTGTTGTTAATCTTCCAGCATATCTATACTCAAAATGAGGAAAATCATCTATGCTTAATATCTTTGTCTTTATTAATTCTTCATAAAACTCTCGCCAATGAGAAATTTCTCTGTTTGTTTGAGATTTAAACCAATCCAGAAAATTTATCAGTTTGGGCATAGGTATAGTGCCTCTTAAATCATTTCTTTTTTCATCATTAGTTTTCAAATAAGGGTCTTTTCCCCAATCAAAGTTGTCTTTAAGAAAACCGACATCTTCTGATAAGATTTTATAAACACCACCAACAGGTTGATAAAAGTCCCACTTCGAGTTTTTCACAAGTAAATATTTATCATTTATGTGGATCCGATAAATGTATGACATTGAAACTCTAATTCTTTTTTTTCTAAACCGTAATTTTGATATAAACCACAGTTTAATTCTTGTTACATTTGAAAGAAACGAATCAATAAAAAAAACTATTATTGGAGCTATTATACTACAAGCAATTGCAATTGAATTTTGTATGAAAGTATTGTCTTTAAAATCATCACCTACAATCATTAGGTAAATGATTAGCAATAGGGCAATTATTATATTTCTTTCTGTCTTTTTCATTTCATTGTTTTTCGAGTAGCATTTTTTCAATAACCTACAACGATTGCTAGATGTGTAGTGTGCCATTTAGAAACCAATTTCTCTTCTTAACCGACACAGAGCCACATCATAGATTTTACTGAGAAATTCAAAGTTCAGTCTCTGTCAAATCTCTGATTTGGCGGAACTGCTAGAAATCACAGAAAGTTGTGTAACAGACTCTCTGCCATATTATCTATTCTAGTCTGTTATGGGCTGGGTTTAATCCTTTATTTCATCTATTTTTTCAAATACTGACGAAAGCTCCCTTCTAATTCTATCTGAAGCACTTCCCATCGCATTTAAAAATTCTGTATTTCTAATTTTGGGAGCATTGTTCTTAATCGATAAATCATAATGGTAATCAACATAACCAACCTCCTTCTCACAAGTATGGGAAATCATATCTAAATCATTTTCATCTAAATATTCAGGATTAAAATCATTGTAAAGCTTAAATATAATGTTTTTGATTTTTTCTGCATTCTTGCAATATGCTCCTCCGTCGGGTTTAGTATGATAACTGCCAGTCCATCTACCAAATGGTTCATTAATCAATTCTGTGTATAATTTATCAATCTCAAGCAATAAGTTTTTTTCGTCTTCAGTCATAGGTTAGATATTATTTATTACTACTAGCATTCTTTTTTCTACTAGTCATTATATTCATAAGAGCTATATACTGGTGTCTGTTTTTTCGAGCTAATTCAGTAAGCTCTTTACTTTCTAGCAAAAATTTATCATAAAGTTCGACAGCCTCTTTTTGCTCTTTTTTCAAATCTTCACTATAAGACGATGCTTTATCAAAACTTGTACAATCTTCTAACCAAACTCTAGTTTCTCGACATCTGACAGCTTTCCTTTCAAGTTTAATTAAGTATTGTAGTGTTTTATTATGAAGGTCAATCAGTGAATAATAATAATCACTCGAAACTTCATTTACTACATTGGTATTATGATAAATTCCTATTCTCCAAAAAAGATTTGAAGCTTTAGAGCCAGTTTCTTTCAAACTGATTATTAATTTCTTTATGAGATTTGGATCCTCAAGATTATTGTGAAGTCTGTCAAATGGATTGAGTGTAAAATCAAGCCAGTTATTAGATAAATCGAGAAAGTCAAGTAACGATTTCTTCTTAGCTACAATGTATTCTAATTTTATCTGTGACTTCAAGCTAACCTCATTTTTTATGTTCTCAATCTTACTTGTTATTTCTTCAATATCTTCTTTTGTAGCAAGATTTTTGCCTTTCTGAGAAAGGTAATTTTGAATATATAGTCCAATAAATCCAACAATAATTAGCACAAATTCGGGTATTTTTTCTTTCATAAGTTATTTTTAATCTAAAATGTACGTATTGCTTTTTACCTTGCCCACAACGATTGCTAGATGTGTAGTGTGCCATTTAGAAATCAATTTCTCGGTTCTTAACCGACACAGAGCCAAATCAGAGATTTTACTGAGAAATTCAAAGTTCAGTCTCTGTCAAATCTCTGATTTGGCGGAGCTGCTAGAAACCACTGCAAGTCGTGTAACAGCTTCATTGCCATATTATCTATTCTAGCCTGTTGTCTTTTCGTAGTTGTTTTTATTTCATTATTGGATTAAAAGTTTATCATTAGAAATAGTGTTTTTCGTTTTATATATAATAAAATAACAGCCCTTTGCTAAGTGAGATAGATTTATTGTTTCGTCTTTCTCAATAGCTTTCGTTTGAAAGACTATAATACCGGTTGAATTATAAATATCTAGGCTGAGTATTTCAGTAGAATTGTTTAGGGTAATAACCCCAGATGATGGGTTAGGATATAAAAATGAATTAACTTTTTGAGAAAAGTCAACAAGAGGAGTGGGAATATTTAACTGATTAATTATTTCAGATAGTTCTTGCTTAAATATCCCATCGGGGTTACCAGCATAAAGGTAATTGCTGTCAATTTCTATAGAATATACGTCCCGAAGGTTATCTGAACTTTCTGTATCAAATTGGTGAAAATTTTCTGCATTATCATTAGAAATAAATATACCATTATCTGCTCCAACAAAAATATATTCGTTACTGAATAATATGTCTCCGATGGAAGACATATAGTTTGAGTTTGCTAGTTTCCAAGAGTCTCCATAATTATTTGATGTATATATATTTCCATTGGTTGTTGCAATTATGATAACTCCTTTATGTACCCTAATAATTGAAGCTCTTAGATATTCATCAGATATTTTAGTAATCCAATTCTCACCATCATCTATAGAATAATACAAATTGCCTTCGTGGGTGGTAAAGATAGCACTGTCAGTTACAGCAACATCTCTGGAAGGGTTAGAGTTGCTAGAGAAATAGATTTTATCCCACTCATTACCAGTGTTATCGGATGTGTATATCGCAAAATGGTTAGCGTAATATATTGAATTTTGATTAGTTGTTATGGAAGTTATAGTTTGACTGGTTTGACTGTTTAGTTTATTCCAAGTCAATCCAAAATCATTTGATTTCAGAATACCTTCTCCCCAAGTACTGGCAAATACAGTATCTTGGATATTAACAATTTTATTAATTGATGTGTAATAGGGGTTCAATATTGGTTTATGCCAGCTACTATCATTTTCATCTCTATATAGTACTCCTCCTCCTGTTGTTGCAACAAATATCCTTTCATCTACTTTATGAATATCATTTGGAGTTGAGAATGGAAGATTGGTATTAGCTTCATTCCAATTAACACCATCGATTGATATATATACACCTGAACTTGTTCCAGCAAATAATCTTCCATTATTTAGAACTATACTATTTACAAATAGATTGGTTAGCCCTTCATTACTCTCAGTCCAACTTACACCATTATTAACCGATCTGAAAAAACCATTACTTGTAGCAATATATATAGTTGTGCCTCTAACTATAATATCATTAATTTTAAAATCACTGGGCCAAGTTGGATTGGAAAATAATTCAATCCATTCCTCACCATTGTCCGAGAGTCTATATAAATTATCAGTACAAGCATATGTGTTATTGTCTCCTATAAATATCTTGTTAACAGAAGCTCCCGTTAAATTGTCGCTTAAATCTCGCCAACTTAAACCATTAAACTCAGAAACGAATATCTTTCCACTCCAGGTTCCTGCAAAAATATAATCATCATTTATATCTATAGAGTATATGCCATATTGATTATCAAAAACACTATTACTGGCTGCTTCAAAACTTCTACCGTAATCAGAAGAAATATAAAGCCCATCATCACATCCCAAGTATATTTTGTCATCATATATTTTTATCACATTAGACGTGATTGAATTATTCCCTCCATTTCTTTGTTCATCGTAATAACTGTTCTCTGGAATAAAATATAATCCAGAAGTAGATGCAGACACAACATATATACTATCATTTATAACACTAATATCCTTAGGTGTTAAACTTTGGTGCTTTTCTATTTCACTCCAAGTCTCAGCATAATCTGTAGATTTGTATATACCTTTATTCGTGCCAATATAAATATTATTAGTTGACTCATTTAAGCACATAGTATTTATACTCACTGTAGCAAACCCTTCATTTATTGGTTGCCATTGACCAAAAGTTAAGTTCAATGAAATTGTGTAAAGAAAAAGTAATATTGATTTTTTCATATTATAGTTGTTAAAATGGTATTAGGTTCTATATCGGGTTTTCTATGAAAGACAACATCTCAATACCCGTATGTTTTATAAAAAGTTGCGTGTATATTTCATTTATGTGTAGAAGGCTTTATTGTGTTTATTGAAGAAACAGGCAAGAAAGCCTTCCTGATTCTTAAGTTTTACGATTAAGGTCGCTTTGATGAATTATCTTATTGCCAAAGGTATAAATCTTTTACATAAAACCGAATGTATTAATCTATATTTAAGTTGTCTAAAAGTAAATTGATGTTTTTTTTGATTATGGATTCGATATTTTTACGGTGCATACAAGGCAGGAGTATGTTCAACAAAAGCTCAGGACCATCTTGTTTCTAACTATGAAATAGCTTGGAGGCTATGCTAAATACAAATGCAAAGGGTGAGGATTTAATGTCATAAAGTTAAACACATACTCCTATCACGCACCCTTTGATTCCATTTCTACACTTTGACAAAAGCTCAGTGCACTGCTCAGGCACCTATTATTGTCGATATATTTAGACTGAAATTTATTTCAACCTTTTATTATCAAATACCTGATGAACGTGTGTCCTAGCTTTTGCATAAGGGATAGAGGCATTTGTTTGAAATCCTTTTTCTTTTTCAGAAAAAGATTGAGTGCCGAAAGCCCGACCCGCAGGGATATGCCCAAATTATTTTTATTATTATAGCATGTTTTTTTATATTAAAAGGGAAGTGTGGGGGGTAGAATCTTTTATGTGACGAGGAATTATTATATGTTTTAGTCTTGTTGCTTACTTGGCGCAAAAAAAAGCGAGAAGGACTGAAATCCTGCTCGCTCTTTCTATTGAGTATGTTACAAAGGTTATTTTGAATAAAGATCTTTCTCTTTTATAATGATCACTTTACCGTATTTATTGAGCGCATCCATATCGATGTTTTTCTTGTCGCCGACTACGAGTGTGACCATAGGTGCGTTTTGCAATTTGGTTTCGTAGAATTTCACAATATCATTGAAGCTTAGATTTTTATAGCTTTCGCTAAACAGTTGGGCAGGATCACTGTTGATGCCTTGCTGCTGTAGCTCTATCATATATTCGCTTAAACCTCTAAAGTCAGGATGATCGGTAAAAGCACTTTGCTTCAGGTAAGGACGTATCATCTCAATGCGTTCGGTCTTGTGGGGCATGCTATCCACCAGACTATTGAAAACCTCAAGTGCTTCTGCTGTTTTGTCCGCTTGTGTGCCTATATAACCATAGAAGTATGAAGGGGCACCTGTTTGGGCTATGTCATTAAGTTAAGAAATATATTTTGTCGGCTTATTGTGGAATAGTTCATTTATAAAAACCGTCGTTCAATGTCAGGACTGGGCATCCTGCACTGTTCATTTTTTCCAAAAAGACGATAACGTGAATGTGCTACAAGATTATAAATAGCATCTCGAATGAAACGAGGGATGATGATGAAAATAGAAAATATTTGCCAACCTCGCCCCAGTTCTTTGAGCACTCTGAGTATGGCGGTGGATTTGGTATAGACTTGTCCTTGCTGTATAAGAATTACAGTATCGAGGTCGTTGATGGACAGTTGGTGCTGTTTTAATAAGGCTTGACCACTGTCCGATTGTAAGGTGGCAAAAAGAAAACACTCTTTCTTGTCCCTTTTCAGTAGGAAGTTGACGCTGCCATTACAGAGGTGGCATACGCCGTCGAAGAGGACGATGGAGTGTTTTGGGGTTGGCATTTATTCGCCTTGCTTTTTCTTGTTTTTCATTTGCAAGGCATTAAGAAATTGTCTGAGGTACTGATCCAAGCAAGGGCGATACAATCTATGATTAGGTTTACGGAAGAACGCACTTAACTCGTTTTTGTATATTTGAGTATCGACGGAGGCGAATAGAGCTAAAATGTCGTCCGAGGTCAGATTCAATGCAATTTTCAGTTTCTGAAGTATCATATTATTGGTCAAAGTATCTTCTGGTTTGGGGAGAGGGCCTTCTCGCTTGCCTCGTTTCTCAATGATTAAACCGTTGAGGAAAATGGCCAATTCTTTATCTGTAATTTCTACTAATGAAGGAGCATCAGGTTTTTGGAGCCAAGCACTCATCTCTGTTTTTTCTACCTTATGTTCGGCTAATTTAAAAAGCGCAATCATTTGATTTTCATTCAACTCAAAAAGGTAACGTACGCGTCGTAATATATCGTTATTGGTCATGTTATTTTGTCTTTATACTGTTGATACAGATTGTTGATACAGATGATGGCCGTCTGTTTTTACTTGTTCTGGTTTTATAATTGTTGTTGGCGTTGCGATCCTTAATCAGTGAGTCTTATCTCGTAGATCTTAGGCCATAATTTACCAGTGATATAGGTCTTGTCATTTACTGAATCATAAGCAATTCCATTCATTTCTAATGCCCTAGGATATAAACTTTTTGCTTCAAATGCGTAATCTTTCATATCAAATTGTCCAACTATTTTTCCATTACTAGGGTCAATTTTAACGATAATAGTCGTGGTCCATATATTAGCAAAAATATAACCTTTAATGTATTCTAATTCATTCAAATTTTCTTTAATACATCCATTTTCAGTCACCTCTATGGTTTGGGTGACTTGCATTGTTTTGGGGTCAATATATTTCAATTGGCAAGAGCCATCACTCATGATTAAAGATTTTCCATCGGTGGTTAATCCCCAGCCTTCATCACTTGGAATGGTGAATTCCTTTATCTTTTTAAATGTTGGCATTTCATAAATAAAACCAACCTTACTTTGATAGGTCAATTGATAGGCTTTACCGTTTAAAAAGGTGATGCCTTCGCCAAAATATTTTGTTTTATCAATCTCGACTTTTGTCTCTATTTTGCCTGTTTCCAGATCAACGATGCCAAATAAGGACTTCGTCTGAGGAAGATATTCGGGTGCTCCAGTGCTTTCGTATAATTCGCCCTCGTAAATGAGAAATCCTTCAGTAAATGATGTGATGTCATGCGGATACGAATTGATGTAATCGAAATTTATTGTTGGAATGGTTTTGTCTATTGTCTTAACACTTTTCGACTTTCGAGTACTATTACAACTTAAGAAGATGAATGTAATCAAGTATAAAAGAAGAAGTCTTTGTTTCATAAGTTGATGTGTTCTAGTAGAATGTTCTTTTGTCTATATGTAAAACGACAAAGTTATTCTTTTTGAGATTTTAAGCAAGTCTTTTTATTCCTATTCTGGTGATAATTATTCTGTGAGTATAGGAGAGGAGGCTATAAATTTCCTAAGGTATAAAGAAAAAAGTTGTTGAATTTTCCTAACTTAATTTATTCGTATTTTTATGGTTATCATATTCAATAATCTGTTTTAAATATAATATTGTGGCTACTATTCTCTCTCAATAAGTAAACGAGAGAGTGCTTCAGGATAACCCCGTTGTACTGCTAATTCACGAGCCATTTTATCAATGTCATTTTTTGAAATACGATCTAATAAAGTATTTTGGTTTGATTTGGAGTGGATAGTAGGAATGATCTCTTCTTCCTCCATTTTATTGATGATCTGATTGGCGACGGTGAGGGCTGTAGAAGCTTTTACAATTTCACTTCGTGCATACGATTGATAAGGAAAACTCACTTCTCCAACTCTTAAGTTGAGATCTTCACCAGGGATTTGCTGTGCGCCGTACAGTGGAGGTCCTCCTAAAGTTGCAGATGTAAATGAAGGAACCATTTTGCTCACATATTCAATAGCGTTTTTAGTCCTCATTTTAATTTCATCCTCTTTCCAATCACGGTTTAATTTTTGTGTAATATCCTCATTAAATCTAACTTGTGTTTCATCCTTTTTTGATGATACTAAACCATTTTCGAATAGGGTAATATCATTGGTCATACCATGAATTTGATAATAGTCATCACAATACGGCGTGAGTTGTGACATCCCATGTGGTGTGCCTCGTTTACCATGAAAAATCAGTTCTGGTATTAACCCATGAATAGTTTTCCACTTAGAAATATAAGCTGCTTTAAATTCAATGAGGTGTTCCGATTTTAAATCTAATATTTCGTCTAATTCCCACGTCTTAAAACCGCATGAATTTACCAAATATTTAACTTTATATACATCATCTTGCGTGTGTATTTCCCAATTGTAATTTGAATCCTGAACATCTTTAATAGTTGTTACTTTGGTGTTTGTTTTGAGACAACAATGTTCTGTTTCTTGTAATGCTAATAGCGCTTGAGCTGCAACTCTAAAAAGATTCCAGCCGTACTCTTGCACTAAGAATATTGGGGTTTTTAACTTCTCGATATCTATTAATTTAATCGCATTAGACATCCATTCGTCAGCTGACTTAGGACGTTTTACCGTGGGCTGATTCGCTAAAGTTATTAAGTCTTCTTGCGTATATTTTTTATAATAATCAGATGGAGAGCCCAGTATTTTATTGGATGAATCTTCCGTTATTAATTGCTGATAATAGGTCACTAACATGTCAAGACGACGTTCAATGTTACCGACTTCGTAGTCCTCTGATTTAGGAATGCTAATAAATGTGGGTCTTTCGTCAATCGATTGAGGAAATAAACGTGCCATTTCTATCGACTGTTTCATGAGTTGTTTGCATTGCTCATCAGAGATGTCAGGATATAAATTTCCTCCTGCATGCAAATGACAGAAAGGAGGTCCATTGACAAGGCTTTTCTCTTGTTCGAACAAGATATGGGATATGCCATATTTTGCTAATTGTAAGGCTGTAACGGCACCAGAAATGCCTCCTCCTATAATGCCAACACTATAAATCTTGTTCATCTTAAAATAATTCTTGTAAGTCTGCAAATCTATCCACGACTAGCGTAGGGTTGTAATCTGCAATATGTTCGTTATAATTATAGCCGTAACTCACACCTATATTTTCCATTCCAGCATTTTGAGCTGCAAGAATGTCATTTTTAGAGTCACCCACCATGATGCATTTTTCCACCGTTGTATTCATCGCTTTTGCGAGATGAAGGAGTGGTGCCGGATGTGGCTTTTTCTCTTTGACAGAATCTTCTCCTATCCAATATTTAAAGAAGGATTTTATGGCTAATTTATCTAAAATAGGTGCTATAAAAGCGAAGGGCTTATTGGTACATATTGCCATTTTATAGCCTTTCTTATGCAGGATTGCTAATGTTTCGTTTACGCCAGGATAGGTGTAGGTTTCTTCACACGTTACATCACGATAAGCCGAAAAATAGATCTCAAAAGCTTCGGATAGTAAGCTGTCTGATATCTCTTTGCCTTGCATTGCCAGTTCTAAAGATCGTTTAACCAGAGGTTTTGCTCCGTTACCCACAAAAGGGGTTACTTGTTCTACTGATAGTGGTGATAGATGATACTGCATTAGCATTTTATTGATGGCCGACGCTAAATCGGGGATGCTATTGATGAGCGTCCCGTCAAAGTCGAATATGATGAGTTCCTTGTCTTTAAAATTCATAAAATTTAATTTGTAACAAAGATGCAGAAGTTTTTATAAAATATTAGGTTTTTATTGCTGTTTCTAAATGCAAAATAGTTTGTTTCATCTTTTCAGAAAAATACACCTTAGTATCTAGCGATTGTCATTTTTAATACTTCAGATGATATTTGAGCAAGGGATTTTCATTATAAATGCAAAGAGAAACGTTATTGTCTTCTCAATGGTTTAAAATGTGTCATAGATCGGTCAAAATGGCTTTTTTTGTTGATTTGTTGATCTTTTTGTGTCGTCTGGTGCGTTTTTTGTGCCAATTCTGCTGAGCAGTCCAGCTATTTTATATAACCGAACCCCGACTTGATTTATTATTTAATGTTTTAACTAATTTAAATTTAAGGAATTATGGCAGCAGCAGGAAACGAAAAACCTAAAAAAAACACACACAGTAAACATGTGCCATCTTATACCGATTGTGAATTAAAATAAGCTTTAATGCGCTACGCTTTTATAGCTTAATTAATTCTACATCGGCATAATACGAATATCTCTTGGAGCTAATTTTAAAATCAAATTGGTATTATTTGCAGCACGAAGAAAAGCACGAGGAAGATCTTTTTAAAAAGAAAAAGAAATGATATTTTTTTGCTCATTACCAGTTTAATGCAAAATCTAATAACTTGAGTTCGATTTTAAATTCGGTCACAGTTTGAATTTTATTTGAGTAGAAATTTATACAAATTCAAGAAGCAATAGCGGGCTATTGTGATTGAATTTGGGTGAATTTATGCCAAATAATACCAATTAAAATTTAAAATGAGCCTTAACAGTTGGTGGTATTATGCCGATATAGAATTGTTTGAGTTTTATAAGCGAAGCGAAATAAAGCGCATTTCAATTCATAATCGGTATAAAAGCAAATCCGTAGGAAAATAAACTAAACTACATTTTTGCAATTGTAATTTTTTGAAATAGCCTAATATTACTTCTAAATTGCAAGCAGAAATGGACTTTTAATATATCTTTTTGTGGCTAGAATTTAATGTCGAACTCAGGTTAATAATAAAACGTATGTAAGATTTGACTTCTTATGAAGTAAAAATCATTAGCCGATGTGTTAAACTAAAAAAAGCTGTCCCCAATTATTTTGAGGCAGCTTTTTGTGTTTATATAATAGCTCCATTTCCTATGTGTTACTCTTTAATCCCATATTGTGGGTTTAATTTCCAGTAGCTTACTGCTAATAAAAAAGTGTTTTGAATTGATACTCCGTCTGCTTACAGTGGGGGAGTTCATTAATGAATATGTTAAGATTCATATAGAGTGTTAGTCTGAGTGAATATTAGTGTCGGTTTATTCTATTTCTTTTGCTTTTTTAAGGGAGTATTTCGATGATAATGGTCCAATGATTTCATTAATCAATGCAGATCCTATGACTATTCCCATAATTATTGATGCGGTATCTTTAAAGATGGGATCTTTCGTAAGTAAAAGAGCAAGACCTATTACAATACCACCTTGTGGGATAAGTCCTCCTGCCGTGTATTTTTTTATTTTAGGACTGGTTTTAACCATTTTAGAACCCGAATAAATACCTGCAAATTTACCTATTATTCTAGCAATGATATAAATAAGGATAAGGGTGTAACTTCCTGTTATGGAGTCTAATTGCAACTGCATACCCGATAAGGTGAAAAATATGACGAATATTAATTCATCGGTATAGCGTTCAATAAGTTTGAATATTTTATCAGCTAATGGGTTGAAGTTTATAACTACAGCGCCTACTACTATTGTTGATAATAGTGATTCAAACTCAAAATAATCCGTAATTCCATAACTCAATAATATTAAGCCAAAACTTAAAACAATTAAGGTGCCTTCGTCTTGTTTCTTTATGAATTTTGTAATGATATTAAATAAGAAACCAATGATTCCTCCTATTAAAATAGCCCCGCCCACACTTTTTCCTAATCCTATTAGTGTTTCTCCAATTTCTATGTCCGTTCTCCCTAAAAAGAATGCTGAAAATGCGGTAATTAGAGTGTAAATGATGATACCTGTGATATCATCAAATGCGGCTATTTGCATCATACTTGAACTTACCTCGCCTTTGGCTTTGTATTCGCGAATCACCGCAAGTGTAGCAGAGGGATCTGTTGGTGCTGCTAACGAAGCCAAAACAAGACTAACGGCTATCTCTACATAAACAGAGTTGAAAATAGGAATGAAAAAATAAAGTGCTATGAATATAAATATAAAGACAGATAGAAAGGCAAAGATTGATTCCATAACGGTGAGTGTTATGATTTTACGTCCTGTCGTTTTTAGTTTTTTTGAGGATAATGAACCTCCTATCGAAAAGGTGATGATGGATAATGCAATAGAAAGTAAGGGGTCGGTATAACTCACAAAATCAGGTGTCATAATACCCGTTAGATCAGGGTTCAATAAGATACCAGCTAATATATAACCTGATATTTTCGGAAGTCTTATTTTTTCGGCCAATTCTCCAGCAATATAACCGCAGAATATTAATATGCCGACACTTAATACTACATTCATAATCCGTTGTTTTTATCTTTATTTGATCCCTTAAAAATGGTGTTATAATTATTTTGCTAATTCTAGAAGGAGGTAGAAGAAGCCTATTCGTACTTCTAAAATTAATTATAAATTTTAAGAAGAGATTTTACCTATGCAATACTTATACCTAAGCGTAATATTAAGCGAACAAAAATAAGTTATTTGTTCATGAATTTATAATTTGTTGTCTTTTTTCAATTTGTTTTCTATTGTCTATTTTTAATAGGAAAACAATAGTATGTCGAGGTCTAGGTTCAACTCGTAGTGTGCCATTATCATAAGATATCATGAGATATCGTGAGATAAAAAGGAGAGATGTGTTGTTTTGTATTTATGAGTCCAGTGGCTTGAAAACTAAAATATAATAGCAGTATTTGTGCTGTTGGATATCTTTTGTTACAGTTGATTTAGCGGTAGGTTTTCTTTACTGTAATATCCTCTTTTTCCCCAGGTGAGTTGATGATGATCATTTTTAATTTCACATTGTGGATTTTATTCTACGCAGCTTGCTGCGAATGAAAAAAGTGTTGCGAATTGATATTCCGTCTGCTTGCAGCATGGTAATTTGTTATTGAAGAAAAAGTTAGTGTTGTTGCAATGAGTTTTTTTATAAATGATACAATAATTATTCTTTCTCAATAGCTTGCTTAGAAAACTATTCTGAAAGAATAATTATATCATTTGATTTCGAACTTCGTTTTATATTGTTGTCCTATTATTATGCTTTAGGAATAAATATTTCATTTTCCTTCAAGTTGAATATCTTAGTTAATTTCTCTAAAATATTTTCTGGTATCACAGTCTCTTCCGAACTATATATATTCATCCATTTTTTTACAGAATCGGTGTCTTCTCCGAGTTCTAAAGCTATTATTATATAAGCGTATCGTTTTAATTTTTCTTTTTTGCCAAAACGACAATCAATTAACGCGTTGAAAATATACTTGTATTTTAAGAATGTTTTTTTACGTTTAAGATAATCATTCGCATTGTAGAATGCTGGTATTTGGAGTGTTTCTTTAATTTCTTCTGAGTTCTTTAGTAGTCTTATCCCTGTTCTACCTACATTGAAAAAACAATTTACTTTTCCTCTTTCAATTTTGAAGTCTTCGAGGTGCATCGCATAGATTAATTCTCCATTAGATACATAAAAGCCAAGATGTTTTTCTAAAATATGTTTTAGGCCATAAGAACTACTGTCATAGTTGGTTTCTTCTGCTTTTGTGAAATAGATTTTAATTACACTTCTTATCTTATTTATTTTTTCGGCATCACTAAAGATGTTTTCGTCAAATTCTGCTGTTGATTCTGTAAATCCAGAAGACTCTAAGCCTATTAAGTTATTTGTTTCCATTTGTTTTTCTTCTTAGTTCTATGTTTATGCTATAAGTCCTAATGGCGATCTCTTTTTATTCCTCAATTCCATATGATTTATATTATCATTAAGGAATTGTGTTTTTGTTGTTATCCTTTATATAAAAGGTAATTATGGAAAGAAATACGCTCGGTATAGATTTTATGCGTTATATTAAGCTGTTTCTGTTGGTAATTGACAAAGTTATACATTTCATTCTCATTAGCAAGCCTAGTTTCTTTAATCTGTAGATAATTATTTTGAAAGGGTAGGAGTACGTGTCAACTGACAAGAATGCTTAAGTGAGAATTAAACACTAGTCAACCAAAGAAACCTATTTGTTTATATTGTGTGTGCTGTAATTCGTCTTAGTTTAATCCCACATTGTGGGTTTAATTCTCCGTAGCTTGTTGTGAATAATAAAATGGTTTTCAACTAAATGTCTTGTGGGCTTGCTTCGAGGTTGTTGACTTTTTTACTATATTTATTGTCTATTAGTAATCGCAATAAAATACTAATCTTTAGTGTGTTTGTTGGCTCTTTGTCGTTTTGTGTGGGGGCAAATGATGTATAGATATAACACCATCCCTACGTGATTTTAAAATAACGAATTCATGAACTACCATAACTACGTGCCGATGGCACTTAAAAAACAGTTTGTTTCATAAAGTCCTGTAAGGAAGATGTTATGGTAGTTAAATCCCACATTGTGGGTTTTATTCCCCGCAGCTTGCTGCGAATAAAAAAAAGTGTTTCGAATTGATACTCCGTCTGCTTGCAGCGGGGTAGTTCATTAATAGTTAATGAAAACAAAAAGTCCCATCGGGACGGTGTTATTTTACGTAAAAATTTAAAGTCGCATCATTAAGGAATATGAATTTTCTACACTAAACAACATAGCACGTATTTATTTTTCATCAACGATACCCATGGCTTTTAGAATTACATTTATTAATATTGATTTCTTAAAGGGCTTAGAGATATAATCTTCAAAACCGGATCGTAAACAAGTGGTTTTTTCCTTTAGAGAGGCATAAGCTGTTTGCGCAATAATCTTTGCATTGGGATATCGTTTGAGGATTTGTGCCGTAGCTTCGTAGCCATCCATCTCAGGCATTTTTAAGTCCATTAAAATGAGATCAAATTTCTCATTAGTATATAACTCCACAGCCTCTTTCCCATTTTTTGCCCATGATATTGTTTCATTGGTTTTATTTAATACAATCTTTATATATTCAAAGTTTACCTGAACATCTTCAGCAACTAAAATCTTAAGATCCTTAATTTGTTCCGAATAGTTCGTTGGCATTGGGATGATCTTGGCAGGTATTGTTTTTTTATCACCTATTTTTATTGGTAGTTCGAAGTAAAAAGTAGAACCAACTCCTAGTTCAGACTCTACCCAAATTTTTCCATTAAGCATGTCAGCGTACGCTTTTGAAATGGACAATCCCAAACCGGCCCCTTGTCTTGCCATTTTATCTGTAATGTCAGCTTGAATAAAACGTTCAAAAATGACATCTTTTTTTTCTTTTGAAATTCCTATTCCTGTATCTTTTACATAAAATTCTATTTTTTCGGCTTTATTAATATACCCAAATTCTATGCTTCCTTTATCGGTATATTTTATGGCATTTTTAACTAGATTAGAAAGAATACCCGAAAACATTTTACTATCGGTAGTAATCATTGCTTTTTTTTCAGGCAAATCACAGGTGAAAGATAACTGAATTTGTTTTTGATTAGCATCAATTATTAACGAATCATAAATGAATTGCAACTGCTCATTTATATTTATTTCTGAAAGATGAACTTTTACTGTGCCTGATTCTATTTTGGAAATGCTTACAATATCATTAATAATGTTAAGCATTCGAGCACCACTTTTTTCGATAATTTGAATGTACTTTTGCTGTTGTTCCCCACTTAATTTTGGTTCTTTTAATAACTCTGAAAACCCCAATATGCCATTCATCGGTGTTCTTATCTCATGACTGACATTGGCTAAAAAGGCCGATTTTAAGCGGTCGCTTTCTTCTGCTTTTTCTTTGGCTTTATTTAATTCGGCAATGTGATTTTTAAGTTCGGAAACATCTTCTTTTAGGGCTACATAATGTGCCAGTTCTCCTTCGCTATTAAAAATAGGACTTATAATTAAATTTTCAGGATAGATTTCTCCATTCTTTTTTTTGTTAAAGATTTCGCCTTTCCATATTTCATCACGAACTAATTTATCCCACATCTCCTCATAAAAGGCTTTATCATGTTTTCCTGATTTTAGAATTCTTGGATTTTTTCCAATTAATTCATCAAATGAATAGCCCGTATTATTCAAGAAACTAGGATTGGCATATTCTATTTCTGCCTCTTTATTGGTAATCACTACACCAACAGGGCTTTGCTCCAGAACTCTGGATAACATAGCATTACGATTTGCAAGCTCTTTTTGTAAACTAATGTCTTTGAGTATAGCCTGCATATACTCTAAACCTTTATATACAAATGGGAATAGTGTAAGTTCACAATATCTAGTTTTCCCTGATTTAGATTGGATTTCTACATGAGTATGAAAAACTTCATTTAAAACAAGCTTGTTTTCAGGAACAATTGATTGTATGTTATTTTTATATTTTTGTGTTAATAAGGAAAGTAGGTCAAAATCTGGGTGATCGGTTTCTTCTATCGAATATTCTAGAAATTCTTCAAATTTCTTATTAATAAAAAGTATTTTTTCTTTTTTTAAGAGTGCAACTGCATTGGGTGTGTTTTCTACCAATAGTCGATATCTCAATTCACTTCTTTCAAGTTCTTGTGTTGCTCTTTTTTCGTTAAGTTGTAATTTTTTTTTCTCGATGGCTGATTTTATGGAAGGAATCAGACGTTTTAGGTTTTGCTTAATAACATAATCATCGGCACCGTTTTTCATACACTCCACAGCTACATCTTCGTTCATAGAGCCTGTAAGAATAATAAAAGGAACATTGGGTTTTTCTACTTGAGCTATTTTTAGCGCTTTCATGCCGGTAAAAGTGGGCATGCGGTAATCCGATAAAATGAGTGTAGGATTAAAGACCTGCAATTGTTCCAAAAAACCGGGTTCAGTATCAACGCATACCGATGTAAAGGAAAACCCCTCTTGCTTTAATAACCGTTCTACTATTTCGCGATCTGTTGATACGTCTTCGGCAAATAGTATGCGGTGTAAAGTATCGTTTTCTTTCATAATATCTGTAATTAAAACTACTCCAGTTTTTCTATTTAAGATAAGCCAATATACACCAAAGCTTAGAATGGACTTTGTAAATTGATCCTTAATAACGTTTTTTCTATATGATTATTAGCGTTAATTTTTAGTCTTTAATGATGTGTTTTTTTCTGATGACGTAATAAAACTACGACTAGAATTTTATTCCAGTATCTGGTTTTTTTGTTTAAAAAACTTTTAATCTGTTAATTTTGGCAAACTTGATTTAAATAAAAATAAGTTTTCTTGATAACAGATTATTATATCTTCCTTTGTAATAGATCATATTCAATGTTTCTAGTCATTGTTCATTGTTTTATATGATTGGTTATTTTATTCTTTTAATGAGCGTAAGGTCATCTCTGCATCGGTCATATTATCTTCAACCAATAATATATCTGTTTTGTTCATTATAGTAATGATTTTATTTATGTTGTATTATGGGCAACGAGAAATAAAAAGTAGCTCCTTTTTGCTCTTTGCTTTCTGCCCAGACTTCACCTCTATGTCTGTCAATAATTCTTTTAACTAAAGCCAATCCAACACCAGAGCCCTGAAAATCCTTATCGTTGTGTAAGCGCTGGAAAATGTTAAAAAGCTTTCCTTTATATTCTTCATTAAATCCACATCCCCAATCTTTTACATAATAAGTGACTTCTTCATTACTCACAGCTGTTGTCCCAATTTCAATTCTCTTTGTTGCTGATTTTGAACTGTATTTTACTGCGTTTCCTATTAAATTGGTCCATAGTTGCTTAATGGAAGTAATGTCGCCTTGTACATCGGGTAAATCATGAATAATAAACTCAAATGTTTCGCGCTCTTCTTCGCTAGCTACTTCCATATACATTGAATTGGCTAAAGCTTTCATATTGAGTAATACAAATTCAAGTTCAGTCCGTGATGTTCGCGATAATTTTAAGAGGTCAGAGATCAGTTGATCCATTTTTATGGAGTTATCCCTGATTACGTTTAAATATCTTTTGCCCTCCGAGTCGAGTAGGTTGACATAATCTTTTTCAAGATAGCCAGCAAAACCATTAATGGCTCTGAGCGGAGCCCTTAAATCGTGCGACACCGAATAGGTGAATGCTCCCATTTCTTTATTTGAGGTTTCTAAGGCTTCGGTTCTTTGTCTTACCAAATCTTCTAGGTGGTTTTGGTATTTTTTTATTTCCTGTTCTGCCTTTTTTTGATCGGTTGTATCTATCACAGCTAAAATGATTATCCCTGATTGTTTATCAAGATGAGCTTTCATATAGGTATCTCTGATTTCGCCTTGCAAGGTGACCGTTTGCGATTCAGCTATAAATGATGTTTCCCCATTTGCAAAACCGACCAACCATTCTGATAAGGCTTTTATGGCAATATCCGTAAATAAGTCAGGCAATTTAGTGTAAAATTGTTTTTTAGAATTTGCTTTATGGTTTATTAATGTTGTCTTATTTACATTAACGATCCTAATTTTTGAAATACACAATTGAAGAACTTCAGGATGTGTTTCA
>CBFIII010000055.1:0-24198 GCA_965662645.1 Bacteroidales bacterium | reverse complement strand
CGCTAAATTTTTGGAAACTCGGACTAAGGTCCTCAAACAACCAAAAATTTTTAACGCTCCATTACGTCAATTTTTTTTACGCCTATTTTCAAAGGCGGTAAAATAGTCCCAGCAACGTCATATTCTGTTCCTGCAAACTTTCGTATGTATTTTTACCTACACAAAACAACATAGTAACGTTTGATAAAACATGTTAAAAATTGTTAATTTAATAGAAGTTCATGATACGCTGCGCTTAATTGTTAACGCCTAGTTTCAAAAGGCGGGATAAATAGTCCCAGCAACGTAATTTTCTGTTCCTGCAAACTTTCGTATGTGTTTTTACCTACACAAAACAACATAGTTCCAAAAAAATGAGGCCCATAAATACATAAATTTTAAAACTTAGCGTAAGCTATAAACCACAGATCTCTCCTATAATAGTTACTTTTTTTTCTATACTACAGCGAACATTCAACACCAAGATGTGTTATTATAATAGTTATGAATTTACACATCCTTTTTATTCGTCGATAGAATACGTCGTTTTGTCGATTATACATTATAAATACGTCCTCTTTTCTTCACTTTTGTATTATAAATAATAAACACAAGCCTTATGTTAAAAAAGACATTACTCCTTATTCTTATCGTTATGGCAAGTAGCCATAATTATCTCCATAGTCAAGATTTTTATGACATAGAAACCATCAACACCATAGAAATCACTTTTGAAGCATCCAACTGGGATTATCTAATGGACACTTATTACAGCAACGATAATGATGAAAAATTAATGGGCAACATCGTTATTAATGGTGTAGAACTGGATAGCATAGGTGTTAAATATAAAGGTAACAGTACCTATAGCGCAAATAACGCCAAAAATCCATTACATATCTATCTTGATTATATGAAAAATCAAGATTATGATGGTTATGAATCCATCAAACTCTCTAATGGAAAAAATGACCCTTCCTTCGTTCGTGAAGTATTGAGTTATGAGATAGCCCGAAAATATATGAAAGCACCTCTTTCTAATTACGCAAAAGTATATATCAACGGGAGCTATTACGGTTTATTTAGCAGCTCAGAAGCTATTAATGGTGACTTTACTGACCGCCGCATATATGCAGATAATGATAATACGCGCATCAAATGTAATCCTGAAAACACAAGCAATGGTGGTTCTTCTTTAGAATATCAAGGCACTGATTCTAGTTCTTATTATGATTATTACGAATTAAAATCTGATGCGGGATGGCAAGACCTCATCGAATTCACTTACAACTTAGAAAATACACCTGAGGACATTGAAAACGATCTAGATATAGATCATGCCATCTGGATGTTAGCCTTTGATAATGTACTAGTCAACTTAGACAGCTACATAGGTCCTTTTCGCCAAAACTACTATCTCATAAAAGATGACAATGACCGTTTTGTGCCTATCATTTGGGACTTAAATGAATCATTAGGAGCTTTTGAACAAATCACTTCGAGTAATATTGGTGGTGGTGGTGGAGGTGTAAGACCTAGAAGTAGCACTACCGCATTAACAACGAGTAGTACACTCACCAATTTAGATCTCTTTTTGCGCGAAGACGATGACACCTATCCTCTTGCAAAAATGGTATTCGACAACGACAGATACAGAAAGATGTATGTAGCACATTGTAAAACTATGTTAGAAGAAAACTTTGTATCAGGTTGGTACATAAAGAAAGCGGACACCTTACAAGATCTTATTGCCAGCGATTTAGCGAGTGATCCTAATGCTTTTTATTCCACATCTCAATTCACGGGCAACCTTTCAAGTACACAAGATAATGTCACCGGAATTTCGGAATTAATGGAAAGCCGTATAACGTATTTGCAAGGTCTAACAGCATTTGGATATACCGCCCCTACGATCTCCAACATCGTAGCGCCAGAAGATCCAAGTCCTTATACCACCGTAACCATTACAGCCGATATTACAGATGGTAACTATGTCTATCTAGCCTATCGTTATTCCAAAGATGAAGCATTTACAAAATTAGAAATGTTAGATGACGGGGCACACGATGATGGCGCAGCAAATGATGGCACTTACGGTATCCGTTTTGAAATAGATGAATCAAATACACATTATTACATTTATGCTGAAAATGATGAAGCCGGTATTTTTTCGCCACAGCAAGCAGAGAATGAATATTACAAAATAACAGCAGTTACGAGTGAAGACCTAACATCTGACATTGTAATCAATGAGTTATTGGCATCCAACTCAAAAATAGCGACCGACGAATACGGTGAATACGATGACTGGATTGAACTCTTCAATAATACAGATGAAGACCTCTCGCTCAATGGTTATTACCTCAGCGACGACAATACAGACGTTATGCAATGGGCTTTTCCTGACACTACAATAAAAGCGAATGGATACCTTATTGTATGGACTGATAAAGATGATGAACAAGGAGACATGCACACCAACTTCAAATTATCAGCTTCAGGAGAAAGCGTTTATCTCATCAATTCAGAATTAAGCATCGTCAACTACGTTGATTTTGACGAACAAACCGAAGATGTGGCTTATGCTCGTAATCCTAATGGAACAGGTGATTTTGGATTTCAAGGTGCCACCTTTAATTATAATAATGATGAAACAGATTATATAGCTAGCAACGTGGAACTCCCTACCCTTAATATGGAGCTGTATCCTAATCCTGTGGATAATGTTATATGTCTTGACTTTGAAAATAGTGATGCCAAAACGGTAACCATCTATAGTTTGTCGGGTAAAAACACCAACATATCACAAGCCAGTACAAATCAACACATAGAAATTAATGTCAGTAATTTATCTTCGGGCATTTACCTCTTGATTATTGAAACTAACAATCAAAAATATTATCGAAAAGTATTAAAGAATTAACCATCCTATTTTCATTAATTAAAGCAAAGAGGCTGTCTCAACAAACATTGAGACAGCCTCTTTTTTTTAGGTTATAATCCCACATTGTGTGGTTTAATTCTCCGTAGTTTGCTGCGAATAATAAAATAGTCTTCAACTAAATACCTCGTATGCTTGCCCCGAAGTTGTTAACTTACTCACTAAATAGTGTACAGAAAACGATGACGTCTGTCTGCCAATAAGCCGTTGTACTTAAAGGCTACCCTCCCATTCACTATCATTAAGTAAAAAAAAAAGGAAAATCACTCATCGCCTAAAAGCCGTCATATTTCTAAGATAACACGATTTTGGTCTAATCTAATTGCAGAGGATACACGAAACATACACCTTTGTTTCAAATCTAAAAATAAAGTGATATGATCAAGTACCTTCTCATCGTTCAACTAATAATATTGAGCCTTATTCCTAAAAATTTAGGAGCCCAAACACAAGAAAAATTCTCTTTAGAAGATTGCATCAACTATGCTTGGGAAAATAGTACAGCTATAAGTAGAGCTAATAATAACTTGAAAGCAGAACAGGCCTATCTGGAACAATCCAAAGCTGCACGTAATCCCAACTTGTTTTTTAATGGAAACCAATCATTGAGGTCATCGTCATCTTACGTAGAAGACGAAGACAATTACAACAGATCAAATGCGTATGACCTATCGTTATCTCTAAGTTCTGAAATGACTCTATATAATGGTGCAAAACTTAAAAATACCATATTACAAGGAAAAACGAATCTTAAAGCTTCGGAAACAGACATAAAAACACAAAAAGAAGCGATCAGCTTAAGTGTACTCTCATCCTATATCAACACCCTCTTGTCCGATGAGAATGTTAAAAATTATGAAGTACAACTCGCTTCTACCGAAAAAGAATTAGAGTTAGCCAAAGCACGTGAAGAAGCAGGCATCATCTCTACTGCTGATTACTACACTATTAAATCGCAATATGCAGCAGACAAAGCTTCATACATTGGTGCACAGAATACATTTAAACTCAACTTGGTAACTCTGATGCAATTAATGAATATGCCCATAAATGACGATTTCAAGATACAAATACCACCCATTGATAGCTTGATAAATAAGCTTTCGAACACCAATGCTGAACAGGTTTATAATATCGCTTTAGATTTACAGCCCTCTATTAAATCAGCGGAATTGGACCTTGAAAGCACACAGATAAATATTGAAATTGCAAAAGCAGATGCACGTCCCAAATTATCCTTATCGGGCAGCTTGGGTACAGGATATAATTCTCAGCTATCAAACAGTAATATGAGCGATCAGATCTCCAATAAAGTAAATCCTTATTTAGGTTTATCGCTATCGGTTCCTATTTATCAACGAAAGAAAGTCAAGACAAACGTAGCCATTGCGCAACTAGAAACTGACAATAGAACTCTAGAATTGACCGATTTAAAAAATGATTTACGGAAATATATAGAACAAGCTTGCATAGATGCTCAAACAACCCACAGTAATTACAGGGCATTACAAGAGCAATATGAAGCTCAATTGAGCACTTTCCAACTCTCGGAAGAAATGTTCTCACAAGGGTTAATGAATTCTGTTGATTTCCTCAGTTCTAAAAACAACTTAACAACCGCTGAAAACAAAGTCACAGAAGCAAAGTACGAAGTATTATTACAAAATAAAATTATTGATTACTATTTAGGAAAAACACTATTATTTTAAAGAAGAAAAGATATGAAAACAAAACAGTTAAGGAGTAAAAAACTTCTATTATTAATGGGTGTTTTACTCGTAATCGCCGCCAGCATATTTGGATATTCCTCGTGGAAAAAAGGGGAACAAAGTTATGTATTGGGCACAGAAACAGTAACGAAAGGTTCTGTAAGTAACATTATCACGGCTACTGGTACTTTAGAAGCGACCAATACGGTTGAAGTAGGTACACAAGTATCGGGTGTCATTGAGAAATTGTATGTCGATTTCAACTCTATCGTTACCAAAGGACAACTCATTGCCGAACTCGATAAATCGACCCTACAATCAAGTCTTGAAAATTCACAAGCAGATGTGGATAATGCCGAAGCAGAATACGACTACCAAAAAGCAAATTGGGAAAGAATGACAAAACTGTATGACAAAGGTCTTCTTTCGCAAAGCGATTATGATTTGACCACTTACAACTACAAGAAAAGTAAAGCACAAGTGAAATCAGCTAAAGCAAATTGGGATCGTGCAGCACGTAACCTTAGTTATGCCACCATCTATTCTCCTATTGATGGTATAGTCCTTAATAGAGCGGTAGAAGAAGGTCAAACAGTGGCGTCAAGTATGAATACCCCCGAATTATACACCATCACAAATGACCTAAAAGAAATGCAGGTAGAAGCTGATATTGATGAAGCGGACATAGGGATGATAAAATTAGATCAACGGGTAGAATTTAATGTAGATGCTTTCCCAGACCTTAACTTCACAGGAGCAGTTTCTGAAATAAGGTTACAACCTAATGAATCTTCTAATGTGATTACTTACACGGTAATTATCACCGTAAGCAATCCTGATTTGAAATTAAAACCAGGGATGACAGCGAGTATTAGCACCTACGTAGAAGAGGCTAATGACGTTTTATTAATCTCCGCCAAAGCCCCTAATTTTTCACCAGACAGAGCCTTGCTTCACGGTTATGTGCAAAGTCTGTCTGGGGAAGAACCTCAAAAAAGAACAGATAAGCAAGAAACCTCTAACGAAAATCGCAGACCAGAACCTCCACAAGAAGAAATGCAAGAATTAGATGATGCACATCAAGTGGTTTGGGTAAAAAAAGGAGACAAAATACATCCTACTGTCATAGAAACAGGCGTAGATGATGGTTCTAATATAGAAGTGATATCAGGCATAGAAATAGGCGATACCCTTATAACGTCATTAGCTTTCTCGGGGAAATCTAGTAATAAAAAGATGGGATCTAAAGAAGATGGACAAAAAAGCCCATTTATTCAGGAAGGAAGTGGTCGTAAAGGTGGAGGTCAAGGAGGTCCTCCTCGTTAAGAAAATAAGAAATCTTAAAACAAAGACTTACAAAAGATTAACACCAAAAGCATCTCAAAATGCGCTGTATAATTCATTTCTTTTTCGTTTCATTTTCCTTATAAAATATTTCCATAGCTACGGCTATGCAAAGATTTTCTTCGTCAATCAAACTAAAAATATTCTAAATTCTTTCAGCGCATTTTGAAACACATTTGGTATAACACCCGAATTAAAAGCAATAAAATGAACAATAAAATCATCGAAATAAAACAATTAGATAAATTCTATTATGTGGCAGATGAAGTCATCAAAGCACTTCAAAACATAGATTTATCGATTTCGAAAGGCGAATTTGTAGCTATCATGGGCACCAGTGGTTCGGGCAAATCAACTTTACTCAACATATTAGGCTGTCTGGACTTACCCACTTCTGGCGACTATCTTCTGGACAACGTCAATGTAAAATCACTCAATAAAAATCAATTAGCGGATATACGTAATCAGAAACTCGGGTTTGTCTTTCAATCTTACAACTTACTACCCCGCACTTCTGCGCTTGAAAATGTAGAGTTACCCCTATTATATAATCCACTAGTCAGCAGTGCTGAACGAAGAGAAAAAGCCGAACAAGCGTTAATTGCTGTAGGCTTAAAGGAAAGGATGAAACACTTATCAAATCAAATGTCGGGTGGACAGCAGCAACGTGTAGCTATAGCCCGCTCTATGGTTAATAATCCGGTAGTGATTTTTGCAGACGAAGCCACAGGAAATCTGGACACCCGGACTTCGTATGAGATTATGGCCCTTTTTCAGGAATTAAATGATAAAGGCATGACTATTTGTTTTGTCACACACGAACCTGAAATTGCAGAATTCACCACGCGTAATGTGCTTTTTCGTGATGGTCATATCATTAAAGATATTAACATCTCCAATAGAAGAAATGCCTTACAAGTGCTTTCGCAATTACCAGTAGAACTGTAGAGCCCAAAATTATCAGGCATTTTTTCTTACGAGTGCCAATATGATATTTCCAGAATGATTAATAAATAAACAAATGAAACTAACCAATTTATTCAAAATAGCGATTGCAGCCATCATCCGAAATAAAATGCGTTCATTTTTAACTATGCTAGGCATCGTGATAGGTGTAGCAGCTGTTATTGCGATGTTAGCCATTGGCCAAGGCTCTAATGAAAGTATTCGATCAACGATTTCATCTATGGGCACCAACCTCATCAATGTGATGCCCGTTAGTCCCAGTCGTGGCGGCGTACAACAAGATAGATCCTCTTCGCAAACACTAAAAGTAAGTGATGTGACTTATCTCCATAACAACAGCTCGTTAATTAGTGCTATCTCGCCCGAAGTGGATGGTAGTGGACAAGTAGTATATGGATCAAACAACTGGCCAACATCTATTTATAGTGGAAACGAAGACTACCCTTCCATAAAGAAATATGAAGTAGCAACAGGACGCATCTATACCTCAAAAGAAATTAAGAGTGCCGCAAAAGTTTGTTTAGTTGGTCAAACGGTAATTGAAAACATTTTCACCAATGGTGAAGATCCCATTGGGAAAAGCATACGCTTTAATAGTATTCCATTTATAATCATAGGTACTTTAACAGAAAAAGGAGACAATACCTTTGGTCAAGATCAAGACGACATGGTATTAGCCCCCTACACTACCGTAATGAAACGACTGATGAGACAAACCCATTTGCGCGCCATCGTCATCTCAGCCAAATCAGAAGAACAGATAACAGAAACGAGTGCCGAGATTACACAATTATTACGTGCCTCACATCGCTTAAAAGACGATGCAGATGATGATTTTCAGATAAGGACACAAGAAGAATTAATAAGTAACTTCAGTTCTATATCTGAAATGATGCTGGTCTTATTAGGTTCTATAGCAGGGATATCACTCATCGTTGGTGGTATTGGCATTATGAATATTATGTACGTCTCGGTGACAGAACGCACACGCGAAATAGGATTAAGAATGGCCATTGGTGGAAAAGGGAAAGACATCTTACGTCAATTTCTATTAGAAGCTCTCCTCCTCAGTGTGCTGGGCGGTGTCATAGGCGTAGGACTAGGCATTATATCTTCTAATATAGTGGAGCAAGTATTAGGATGGCCTATATTAATCACCACCAATTCTATTGTATTATCATTTATGTTTTGTACATTTATTGGTGTGTTTTTTGGATGGTATCCCGCACGAAAAGCTTCTGCTCTTAATCCAATAGAAGCTTTGAGACACGAGTAAGAGTAAAATATTTAGAGTGTCTTAAGTGAAATAAAGTATTTAGAGTGTCTTGAGTGAAATAAAACAGTTAAAACGTCTTAAGTAAAAAAACGATTAGTACTTAATAAGTCTTCTTTTTTTATTATCAAATAAATCTCATAATAGTCCGTTAAGCTTTTCTTAACAACTGATAGTTAAGAATTTAACAAAACATTTAAGTTTAACTTAAAATACTGAACACCAATCTCTTACCTATACACTTTTATCTTTTAACTTAACGAAGTATTGATCTCATGAATATTGCAAAACATAAAATTGAAAAATGGTTGCCACACATTGTAGGCTTACTCTTATTTTTAATACTCCCCATTTTTGTTTTTGATAGAGATAACGATAAAGCTATCTTTTGGATGTATAGTTATTACTATCAACTCTTGTTTATGATAGTTGCTTTCTATGTGAATTATTTAGTCATTGTCCCTCGTTTTTTCTTTTCAAAAAAAAGAATCTATTTCGGGGCTATCATCTTGCTCTTTGGTATTCTATTACTGATTCTTTCACAATATTTCTACAACCTCTTATCCTTTGACAGTTTAAGACCTGAAAATTTTATTGAAGGAAAAATGATGCCTCCTAAAAAGACGTTTGGATTACATCCTAAACTCGTAGATAACTTCTTTTTAATGGTTGTTGTGCTCGGCTTTAGCAGTGGCATGGCCATCATACAAAAGCTAAAAAAGAATGAATCAAAACAGAAAGAAATAGAAAAAGTAAAAGTAGATACTGAATTAGCATTTTTAAAAAATCAAATCAGCCCACATTTTTTCTTCAACGCCTTGAATAACATCTATGCCCTCATCGCAATTGATAGTACCAAAGCCCAAGAATCAGTAGAAAAGCTCTCAGGATTAATGAGATACTTAATTTACGACTCCGACATAAAAACCGTAGAAATAAAAAAAGAGTTTGATTTCATTAACAACTACATAGAACTCATGAAACAACGCTTGACGTCCAAAATAGACTTACAAGTACATATCGATAATCAATTACCGAATGCCAAAATACCACCCTTATTATTCATTCCCTTTATCGAGAATGCCTTTAAGCATGGCATCAGTTATCGTGAAAAATCATTTATCACCATTACACTAAAAGCGGACACCAATAATATTACCTTTGAATGCACAAACAGTATTCCTAAAAACAGAAAAGAAGAACCCCATGGTAAAGGTGGAATTGGCATCGTTAATATCAAAAAACGATTAGAACTCATTTACGGACATAAAGCAAAACTGCAAACACAAGAAAGTGATAAACAATATTCGATTCTTTTAATAGTACCATTAGATTAATAATATGAATAAAATCTCGTGTATAGCCATTGATGACGAACCATTAGCATTGGGCTTAATCGTCTCATATATAAACAAAACACCCTACTTAGAATGCTGCGGACAATTTGACAATCCTATTGACGCCATGGAATATTTAGATGAAAATGAGATAGATCTTATCTTGCTCGATATTAAAATGCCTGACCTCACAGGTATTGAATTTGCACGCACGCTTAACAAAGATTGCAAAGTCATTTTCACCACAGCTTACGATAAATATGCCATCGAAGGTTTTAAACTTCATGTTCTCGATTATTTATTAAAACCCATCAGTTATGAGGTCTTTCTTAATTCGGTGAACCATGCAAAAGAGCATTTTGACCTATTAAAATCAACAGCACAAAAAAGAGACATAGATACCGACAATAACCACCTCTTTATAAAAGTAGGATATCAACTGCAACGCATTAATTATAAGGATATTTTATACTTTGAAGGATTAAAAGACTACGTTAAATTATATACCGAAAACTCCACAAAACCTATTATTTTTCATTCCACAATGAAAGCCTTAGAAGAAAAGCTACCCCTAGAAAAGTTTATGCGTATCCACCGCTCTTTTATTGTTTCATTAAATAAAATAAAGACTATAGAACGCGATCGTATCCTTTTCGGTAAAGAACGCATCCCCATCAGCCGCCAGTACAAAGGAGCCTTTGATGAATATATCAAACAGAAATTCTTGTAAAAAAACAATATATCTTTCCCTTTTCCCCAATCTCCAAACATCCGATTTCCAAACCCCGACTTCCGACATCCGAACTCCGAACATCCGATTTCCGAAATCCGAAATCCGAACTCCAAACTCCAAAATCCAAAATCCAAACTCCAAACATCCGATTTCCAACCTTCAATTTATCATTTACTAACAAGCCAAACAATAATAAGTAAACCAAAACCGTGCACGAGCACATTTTAAGAATTATTAAGTATATTTGTCTCCATCATTAAACATTTTAGAGGTGAAAGACAAAATCCACGAAAAGATCAGAATAAAGGATATTGCTGAAAAAATTGGCGTTTCAAGAGGCACAATAGATCGTGTACTGCACAACCGAAGTGATGTAAAATCTGACACACGCAAAAAAGTTTTAGCAGCTATCAAAGAATTAGGTTATACCCCTAACCTCTTAGCTAAATCACTATCAAGTAAAAAAAACGTCAACATAGCTGTTATCATTCCAGAAATAACAAAAGAAAACCCCTACTGGAACAAATTACATACAGGCATACAAAAAGCAGGAGAAGAAATAAAAGATTATAACGTCTATATTAACTGTTTTACTTATCAAGCTAATAACAAAACGAGTTATACAGAATCCATAGAAAAAGCATTATTATCACAACCTGACGGCGTGGTATTACATCCTATTTTTGAAGAAGAAGCTTTTGCTTTCACCACAGAAATGGATCTCAAAAACATACCGTACGTGTATATCGACATTGATCTCCAAAAGGGAAATAACCTCGCTTATTTTGGACAAAACGCATGGCAAAGTGGATTTTTAGCTGCCAAATTACTCAGCCTCTCCATACCCTCAGAATCACATGTTTTAATCTTAAAACTTTCCAATAGCAAAGGGATTTCGTATCACTTAGAAAAACGCGAAGCAGGGTTCTTAAGTTATCTTGAAAAACACCCACAACTCAACATCAGCGTAGAATCGTTCCACATTGATTTGCAGGTAAAAAATGAATTGTCAAACACCTTAAATACCGCTTTTGAAAACCATTCCAACCTAACGGGCATATTCGTTGCTGGATCATTAGTTTTTAATGTGGCAGAATATTTAAAGATGCAGAACATAAACACGGTTAAACTTATAGGATACGATTTAATAGAAGCTAATATTAAAGAATTAAAACAAGGTCATATCGAAATATTATTGAGCCAAAAACCGGTAGAACAAGGCTACAAATCAGTCATTGCTCTCTTTAAAAATCTTGTTTCTAAAGAAGATGTAGATCAAATCAACTTCAGCCCCATAGACATTATCGTAAAAGAAAATCTCGCCTTTTATAACGAGAAAAAATGGTAAATATCCTTTTTTGCTGTACGGATATTTTTTATCTGTATTATACATCAAAAAAGGAGACAAGGCAATGCCTTGTCTCAACACAATCACATTCCTCAAAAAGACAAGGCATGCCTTGTCTCTACGAATAACAATATCCTTTTCTTTGATTTATTCCCCGATTTCCATACCTCCGATTTCCGAATTCCGAATTCCGAATTCCAACAAACACCGTAATAAGAACAAGGCAATGCCTTGTCTCTACGAATAACAATATCCTTTTCTTTGATTTATTCCCCGATTTCCGATTTCCGAACCTCCAAATTCCGAATTCCGAATTCCGAATTCCGACAAACAATAACTCATAACTAATAACTAAAAACTTATAACTCTTCCCTACCTTTGCGGGTTCAATTTTTCCTATGCAGATAAACAAAGAAATACTACGCCTTGCCGTCCCAAATATCCTCAGCGGACTCACCGTTCCACTACTCGGTATGGTGGATATGTACCTGATGGGGCACGAACAATCGGAACAATATATGGGAGCCGTAGCACTAGGAGGCGTCATCTTCAATATTGTCTATTGGAATTTTGCTTTTCTGCGTATGAGCGTGAGTGGCTTAACGGCTCAGAGTTATGGCAAGAAGGATAATGAAGAAAGTGCACAGCTTTTATTTCGTGGACTCATCATTGCCTTGGTGGGAAGTCTCTTCTTACTCCTCTTGCAACTTCCCATAGAACGATTGAGTTTTTACCTGCTCAACGGAAGCCCTGATGTGAAAGAACTGGCGAAGAACTATTTCTTTGTCCGGATATGGGCCGCTCCTGCTGCCATCTGTCTTTTTGTCTTTATAGGATGGTTCGTAGGTATGCAAAACAGCATATACCCTATGCTTATTGCCATCACAGTAAATATTGTCAACATCATAGCAAGTTATCTTCTCGTCTCTTACTTTGGTATGCAAGAACGCGGCATCGCCTTGGGTTCTGTAATAGCACAATACAGCGGACTAGTACTCTGTCTTATTCTTTTTTCAAAAAAATACACGTGGGTCTTTCAATATCTCAAACTAAAACAAATACTCATAGCCTCACAACTCAAACGTTTTATGCACGTCAGTGGCGCCATCTTTATTCGCACGCTACTCATCGTTTGCGTCTTCACCTTTTTCACCTCTAGCTCTGCTGGCATGGGCGATGACGTGCTGGCAGCCAACGGCGCTTTGATTCAGTTTCTCTTTCTGTTCTCTTATGTCTCCGATGGTTTTGCCAATGCAGCAGAAGCGCTCACGGGACGTTTTTACGGAGAACGCAACCACGGCATGCTCATAAAAGTCATCAAATATCTTTTCCTTTGGGGATTGGGCACGGCAATAGTATTCACCGTACTCTATTACTATGGAGGACCAGGTTTAGTGCGTTTTTTCACTCCAAATCCGAAAGTCATCAGCGTAGCCAAAGACTTTTTACCGTGGATCACTCTCCTACCTCTCATGAGTTTTGCATCTTACATTCTTGATGGCATATACATAGGAGTAACCGCTTCCAAAGCGATGATGATCACCATGCTCATAGCCACCGTATTTTTCTTTTTCCTTCCTTTCTATCTCTTACAACCGATAATAGGAAATCATGCCATCTGGGTCAGCATGCTAGCTTTTATGTTGGTGCGAGGTATTGCTCAAGGGGTATTGCTCAAGAAAGTCATTAATCGATAAGCGTTCTAAATGGAAACTCCATGTTTTGAACTCAAAATTAATACTTTATAGTTCATTGAAATACATGAATGATGAATGATACAATGAAAAAAATGATACAATGGTTCAATGGAAAAAAAGAATGATACAATGGAAAAAATAGAAAGAATGATACAATGGAGTAATGATACAATGAAAAAATGGATGAATGATATAATGGAAGAAAGAATGATGCAATGGGAAAAATAAAAAGAATGATACAATGGAAAAATGATATAATGGAAAAAAGAATGATATAATGATACAATGGGAAAATGATATAATGATACAATGATACAATGAAAAAATAAAAGGAAGAATGACGAATAACTGACGAGTGAAAACTACACAGCACTTATCGAACGTGCAAACGTGAGATAGACAAGTAATCGCAACTTCAAAAGTTCATCTTTTCAAGGTTTAAATCTCCATTTATAGCATCTCCACCTACTACATAAAATCCCTTTTGATAAAAAGTGTCATAAAACCGTCATTTTGTCATTTTTTAAAACCCTAAAAACGTCATTTCGACAGACTTATGTTTGTGGTCGTAGTTTTGTAATAAGTGTATCTGTAAGAAAAAACGCCCCCGTTACAGACAAACGACGTATGACATTACAAAACATTTTATTATTTGCGACAAGCAGTAAGAAACAAAACCCACGATGTGGAATTAATACATAAAAGTCATGAATACTGATCAATACACCATCAAAGCACAGGAAGCTATCCAACAAGGTGTTGAAATAGCTCAGGGAAATCAACAGCAGAGTGTAGAACCTATTCATATTCTCAAAGGAATCTTAATGAAAGCGGAGAATGTTAGCTCATTTTTGCTTGAAAAATTAGGAGCCAATAAGAACGCCATTACACAAAGCATTGATGCGATAATAAGTGGACTACCCAAGGTAAGCGGTGGCTCTCCTTTTTTATCTAATGAATCACAAAAGGTACTTCAAAAATCAACAGACGTCGCCCATAAAATGGATGACCGTTTCATTTCGGTAGAACACGTACTATTGGGTATGCTCGACACCAAAAATGAAGCGTCTCGTCTATTAAAAGATGCAGGTATTACACGCAAAGAACTAGAAGCGGCCATAAAAGATTTGCGCAAAGGCGCTAAAGCAGAATCACAAACAGCAGAAGACCAATTCAACAGTCTGAACCGATTTGCGATCAACCTGAACGATAGTGTGCGTTCGGGCAAATTAGATCCTGTCATAGGACGTGACGAGGAAATCAGGCGTGTATTACAGATATTATCACGACGGACTAAGAACAACCCTATCCTTGTGGGCGAACCAGGAACAGGTAAAACAGCGATTGCTGAAGGTTTAGCTCATCGTATAGTAGATGGTGATGTGCCTGATAACTTGAAGTCAAAACAGATCTTCTCGCTCGATATGAGTGCGTTGATAGCTGGGGCTAAATACAAAGGAGAATTTGAAGAACGTTTGAAATCCGTGGTGAATGAAGTAAAACAAGCCGACGGAGAAATCATCCTTTTTATTGATGAAATACACACCTTGGTAGGTGCTGGTAAATCAGATGGCGCTATGGATGCGGCTAACATTCTGAAACCAGCCTTAGCACGTGGCGAATTGCACACCATTGGGGCAACCACCTTATCGGAATATCAAAAGTATTTTGAAAAAGATAGTGCGCTAGAACGTCGTTTCCAGAAAGTCATGGTAGCTGAACCAGACGAAGGCAGTACCATTTCCATCTTGCGTGGTTTGAAAGAACGTTATGAAACGCACCATAAAGTACGTATCATGGACGAAGCTATCATTGCAGCAGTAGAGTTATCAACACGTTATATTTCAGATCGTTTTCTTCCTGATAAAGCCATCGACTTAATGGATGAAGCGGCTTCTAAACTGAGAATGGAAATGAACTCGCTCCCCGTAGAGCTGGACGAAGTAGAACGACGACTGAAACAGCTAGAGATAGAACGTGCAGCGATAGCGCGTGAAAAGGATCAAGACAAACTGGACAACCTAGATAAGAGCATTGCAGAACTCAAAGACGAACAATCTAAGTTAAGAGCTTCGTGGCAGAAGGAAAAAGCGATCATTGATATCATACAGAATAATAAAGCTAAGATTGAGTCGAGCAAACAGGAAGCTGAAAGAGCCGAAAGAGAAGGTAACTATGCCCGTGTGGCAGAATTACGCTATGGCGTAATCAAAAAACTGGAACAGGAGCTTAATGACGCAAGTCATCAGCTAAGCACCAATCCTAACACCTTGATAAAAGAGGAAGTTGACGCGGAAGATATCGCTGATGTAGTAGCACAATGGACAGGCATTCCTGTAAAAAGAATGCTGCAAAGTGAAAAGGATAAATTGCTTCATCTGGAAGAAGAGTTGCACCAGAGAGTCGTAGGACAAGACGAAGGTATTGCGGCCGTTGCGGATGCTGTGAGACGTTCTCGTGCAGGACTTCAAGATCAGAACAAGCCAGTGGGTTCTTTCTTATTCTTAGGTCCTACAGGTGTAGGTAAAACGGAATTAGCGAAAGCCCTAGCCGACTACCTCTTTGATGACGAAAAGATGATGACACGTATCGATATGTCAGAATATCAAGAGAAATTCTCCGTCACCCGTCTTATTGGTTCACCTCCAGGATACATTGGTTATGACGAAGGCGGACAATTAACGGAAGCCGTGAGACGTAAACCTTATTCTGTCATCTTATTTGATGAAATAGAAAAGGCGCACCCTGACGTATTCAATACCCTCTTGCAAGTGCTGGATGATGGTCGTTTGACCGATAATAAAGGGCGTATTGTTAACTTTAAGAACACCATTATCATTATGACCTCAAATCTGGGTTCTCATTTGATACAGGAATCGTTAACTAAGTCTGAATCAGAAAGAGCGAATAAGATAGAGGAAATACGAGAACAAGTGCTTCTTTTGTTAAAAAAGACCATACGACCCGAATTTTTGAATCGTATCGATGAAACTATTATTTTCACCGCTTTAAGCAAAAAGGAAATTAGAGAAATTGTAAAACTACAAATCGACGAAGTGAATAAACGTCTTAAAGACAACAACAAATTCATTTCTCTTTCTGAAGAAGCTGTTGATTGGCTTACAAACATTGGTTATGACCCTGAATTTGGAGCACGTCCTATCAAAAGGACCATCCAAAATCACATTCTTAACCCCCTATCAAAAGCATTATTAAAAGGGGACTTAGAGAATGCTAGCCATATAGAAGTCAGCATAGAAAACAATCAGTTAAAGTTTAAGTCGAACTAAAAAAGCGACAGTAAACGCCTTATTAAACCAACACTTTAAAGGAGTGGATTTATTTCCTCTTTCTTTTAGGTGTTGGTTTTTTATGCTAAAAAGGGCGTTATTGTTTAGGGAAAAATGATACAATGGAAAAAGAATGATACAATGGTTCAATTATTCAATGGTTCAATGAAAAAAATGATACAATGGAGTAATGATATAATGGAAAAAAGAATGATACAATGGAAAAATGATATAATGATTCAATGAAAAAAATGATACAATGGAGGAATGGTTCAATGGAGGAATGATTCAATGGAGGAATGATTCAATGGAGGAATGATTCAATGGGAAAAAGAATGATACAATGATACAATGGAAAAATGATACAATAAAAAAGAACAACAAATGAATAACGAAGAAACAACGAGTGAAGCGAATTCCGAATTCCGAAATCCGAATTCCTAATTCTCAATTCCTAATTCCTAATTCCCAAATCTCATTTTTTTTCAATTTGAATTTCATATTCTTTAGCAAAATCTTACCTTTGTTTGGTCAGCTTAACATATCGAATTAAATAGTTCTATTTTCTAAGTTAAGCGATCTTCATTCCTAACCATATCATCCTGCTATGACAGAAAAAATTAAACAAATTGCTGAACGTTTATGCGGTTTGCGTGAAAGTCTTGATTTATCAATCAAAGAATTTACCGCCAAATGTCAAATTGACGAGGATTTATATACGCAATATGAAAAAGGCAACACCGATATTTCGATAAGCGTTTTACACAATATCGCGATAAATACGGGCATAGAACTCACCAGCCTGCTCTCAGGTGATGATCCACACGTAAAGGCTTACGCCATCACCCGCAAAGGACAAGGCATTGTGATGGAACGACGCGCTGCTTACCGTTACCAATCGTTAACATCTTCCTTTCAGCTGCAACGTGCGAAACCATTTATCGTCACCGTGGAACCTAAAGATGATAATAAAGCACCTTCTTTTAACACACACGCAGGACAAGAATTCAACCTTATTTTAGAAGGAGAATTGAAACTCTTTTTTGATAAAAAAGAAATCATTCTTCACGAAGGAGACTCCATCTATTTTGACCCTACCCATCCCCATGCTATGCTTGCTATGAACGGCAAAGCGTGTAAATTTCTAGCCACTATTATTGACTAAATATCAAATAAAAATATGCAACTTTATAAAAAGTACCTCACCCAGTCGGAGTTTTCTTCGATGGATGACTTTATGACGAATTTTGAAATAAAAACACCTAAGAATTTCAATTTTGCCTATGATATCATCGATGAATATGCACGATTAGAACCTCAGAAAACAGCCATTATATGGACTAATCAAGATGGGGAACATATCGAAATCAATTATCAAGAATTAAAAGAAAAAAGTGATCAAGCGGCGGCTTATTTCACCTCAGTGGGATTAGGACATGACGATAAAGTGATGCTCGTTCTTATGCGACGTCTTGAATTCTGGTACAGCATTATAGGACTTCATAAAATAGGAGCCGTTGTGATACCAGCCACGCATTTACTTACCCCTAAAGATATCATTTACCGCAGCGAAGCCGCTGACATAAAAGCCATCATTGCCGTTGGTTCACAAGAGATTACAAAACATGTGGATGGCGCTATATCACAATGTCCAACAGTGAAAACGATCTGTTCTGTAGGTCCTCTATATCCTGAAGGCTGGGACAACTACCAAGAAAAAACAGCTAACGCAGCACCATTTATAGCCACCCCTACGGTAGCTAAAAATGAAGATCCTTCACTCCTATACTTTACCTCGGGCACTACAGGTAATCCTAAGATGGTAATTCATAACTTCCTTTATCCATTAGGTCATATCATCACCGCTAGCTATTGGCATTGTGTGAAAGAAGGTGGCGTACACCTTACCGTGGCCGATACGGGTTGGGGAAAAGCAGTATGGGGCAAACTCTATGGTCAAATGATGGCAGGATGTGCTGTCTTTGTCTATGACCATCAGAAATTCACACCAGGAGACATGCTACAAGTGATGGCCGACTACCATGTCACGTCTTTCTGTGCACCGCCTACGGTATATCGTTTTATGATAAAAGAAGACTTTGCAAAATACGACTTATCGGCTTTGGAATATTGCACCACAGCTGGCGAAGCACTTAATGCTAGCGTTTTTGATACCTTCAAAGAAAGAACGGGCATTATGCTTATGGAAGCTTTTGGGCAAACCGAAACCGTATTACAAATAGGTACATTCCCTTGGATGAAACCTAAACCAGGATCTATGGGAGCACCTTCTCCTCTTTATGACATTGCTTTAATGAAAGGTGATGGTGCCCTTTGCGAAGCAGGAGAACAAGGCGAAATAGTGATCAAATCAGAAAGAGAAAACCCTCCTATTGGTCTCTTCTCGGAATATTACCGTGACAAAAAACTGACCGACGAAGCGTGGTACGATGGTTATTATCACACGGGTGACATTGCTTGGGCCGATGAAGATGGTTACTTTTGGTTCGTTGGCCGTACCGATGATGTCATCAAGAGTTCTGGTTACCGCATAGGACCTTTCGAAGTAGAAAGCGCCCTAATGACTCACCCTGCCGTAGTGGAATGTGCCATAACGGGTGTTCCTGATCCCGTACGTGGACAGATAGTAAAAGCCACCATAGTCCTCAATCAGGGCTTCACCGCTTCTGACGAACTAAAGAAAGAAATTCAGGATCACGTTAAAAAAGTCACGGCTCCCTATAAATACCCTAGAGCCATTGATTTTGTAGAACATCTTCCTAAAACCATTAGTGGTAAAATTCGTCGTGTAGAAATACGTGAAAAGAAAGATTAACATTTTCAATTTTATCTATTTTATAATGTTGATTTTAAACACATTTAATCCTTTGACTTATTGGGTTGATTGAATCAATCATTAAGAATAAATAGATAGTAGCATACCATAAAAAATATCACACTCTGAAGTTTTCGGCGTGTGATATTTTTAGTTTTATACCTCCCCTCCCATTACTCTTTATTGATCCTTCGTTACAAGCATTCTTGATTTTTGTTTCACTACAATTCTGTTTGTGCTAAAATCAAAGCTCTAGATTGGTTATCAGGACAGACCTTTCCTTTCATCATTTAATAGAATGAAACAACTTGCTTTTTTCTGTTTTATTTATACCTTTGGCAATGAGTGGATTTGCTAAGGTGAATTCATCAAGATTCCTTAGCAATTATGGGAGGTCTTTTGTTTGTTTCTTTGATAAACGTAATGTAAGTTGCCTTCTGGTAAATAAAAGATATATGCATGATTGCGGGTATAGACATGTTAGCTATAATTAATTATGAGAACAGTTATATTATCAATATTAGTAATGATTTCTAGTCATATCGTAATGGCAAATGACAGCTTATCTGTAATTAAGTTGCAAGAATCTAATGAAAAGCAAAAAATACAGATTTCACTATTAGAAGGGAAAATTGATTCGATTCTTCAGGCACCTAAAAGAATCAACCATTCTGGTCAAATAGAAATTAAAAATTCTGATACTAAAAAATGGGTTGAATATCTATATCCATCTCTTATTGCTTTGTCTGTAGGACTAATCGCACTTTTTGGAACTATCTACACTGGCAAAAAGCAAAGACAATCCTCTGAAAATCAATTAGAGATTCAATTGAATCAAGCTCAAAAGACACTTGCGACACAAATACAATCTTCTATTGCTACAATACAATTACAGATTACATCTGAAAAGCAAGTTGCAGAATTGAATTTCAGACAAAATGTCTTGTCCGTTAACAGGCAAAACTGGATAAATGAATTAAGGAATATCGTGAGTGAGATAATATCTTCAGCAGAATTAGCAGCTATAAAAAAAGGACAGAAAAATGAAGACTTTAGAAGATTAAATGGATTAATCTTGAAAGCTGAATTAATGGTAAATCCAGAAAAAGACAAGGAATTTATTTTATCATTAAAAGAATTAAATAAAAGTTTACTAGATATTATTCTAGAAAGGTCTGAAATAACAAGCTTAAGTGAACCAAAAACTCAAATAATAGCATTAACAAAACAGACCTTAAAAACTGAATGGGAAAGGGTTAAAAAAGGAGAATAACGATAGCTAACAACTAGTATAATACAAGTCACAAAATGAAAGATTACAGTATAGAAAACTCCGTTGAGAAAATATATTCCGAGCAAACTAAAAAATATTTCAAGGAAGTTTCAAGCTCTTATTACAACAATAATTATCGTGCTTCAATTGTTACACTATATTCTGTCGTAATCAATGATATCCTACAGAAACTTGAAGTTTTAGATGAAATTTACTCTGATTCCGTAGCTAAAAACATACTATCAGAAATTAAAATATTTCAAACAGAAAAACCTAATAGCCCAGAATGGGAAAAAAGCATAATAGAGAAAGTAAAAGAAAGAACAAGCCTTATTGACAACGTCGATTATGCACATATTCAAGCTCTTAAAAATGACAGACATTTATGTGCACATCCAGTCATTAGTAAAGAAGAAAAGCTATACACCCCAAATAAAGAAACCGTTGCTTCTCATATAAGAAATATGTTAGAATCTTTTTTCTTAAAGCCTCCTATTCTATCAAAGAAGATACTAACAACCATACTTATCGATATTGCAAGTAAAGACTCCTTATTAATTGACGAGGAAAGTCTAGAAAAATATGTTAAATCAAAATACCTTAGCAACCTAAATGATTCAGTTGAAATAGCTTTATTTAGAGATCTATGGAAGTTCATCTATTTTATAGACGCTAAGGATTGCGATAGAAATAGACTGATAAACTTTAGAGTTCTATATTTATTATACAAACGAAACATGCCTGAGTGTATTTCAAAAATAAAGACCGAAAAAGAATACTTTAACAACATTAGAAACGATGATAATACAATAGATTTTCTAATCAGATTCATTTCTGAGAATGAATTTCTTTTTGAAGAATTCAGAGAGGATATTCAATTATTAATATCAAAAAGAATAGAATGTGATCCCTCTGGAAAAACAGTAGCCTGGTTTTTAAATGGATCATACCCTCTACATTTAAATATGATAAAAAAGCAAATTGAGAATAACTTTGACGACAAGGAACCATATGATGCATCAAGTATGGCATACCAAAGACTAATTAAAATTGGATATGCAAAAGGATATCAAAAGGAAGTAAGTGAATTTATTGTTTGGCGTTACAGTAACTGTAAGAGCTACAATGATGCTGATAAAGCATTCGAATACATTCTTTATCCATATGTCAATAAATTGACCGAAGAAGAAATTACTGAACTATGCACAAATATCAATTCAAATTCTCAAGTTTATGATAGAAAGGATGCCGAAGAGGACCATAAAAAGCTAAGAAGGAACATAGAAGAAAAATTTAAGACTGACTTTAACTTTCAAGACTACAAAAATATATTTAAATAACCACACCTAACAATTAGCTTCCAATATTGAGTTGCTTGCATACTCAACACATCGGAGCTTGTGTTGAACTCAACAATATTCGTGTACCGAAATAGAATGATTCTTTCACAGCAATTTATCTATAGTGGTTTCAATCGGTTTTGTTTTTATAAACGACTCTAGATGTTAATAATACAGAGAAATAATTGGACACGAAACATTTCTTTTTTTAATGATCAATTAAACATTTGATCTTTGCCAGAGATAATAATAATAATAATAATAATAATAATAATAATAAATAACAATAATTGAGAAGTAGTATAAATGTGATTTATTACTATTATCAATTAACATAAATTGCACAATACTTAGGTAACTAGATGTATAACTCTTGGAGTTGCAATTAAGCTCCCACAACGCGAGTTTAGTTCAACAAGACCTATATATGTCGCCTAAGTTATGACAACGAGCACTACACCCAACAAATAATAAAACAGTAAAGACGCTGACTTACGTCCCGTAGTTATAAAGATATCATCAGTAAAGACGCACGATTGTGCGTCTCAAAAAAAGACTAAATAAGATGAAAAAAACAATAACAACCCTAACCCTAGCAATAATAACAAGTGCTCTAGCTTTAGCAAACTCTCCTGACAGCATGTACGTCCACTTCACAGGAGCTAATAACTCTGATAGCATAGTAACACATAAGCTATCTGATATAGATAGCATTGTATATTATGCATCTGTAATACCAGAGTCCACAAATGGAACTTTTGTAGATTCTCGCGATGGAAATACTTACAACTGGGTAACGATAGGCAAACAAGTATGGATGGCAGAAAACTTAGCCTACTTACCACATGTACATTCTAATCTTGAATTTTTCACTTTCACTAACGCTACAACAACATCAGATAGTATTCGTTATGGCGTTTACGGTTATGATGAAGAAAATATGAATTTGACTACCGCTAAAAATAAAGCCAACTACACTACTTACGGTGTATTGTACAATTGGTATGCAGCTATGGCAGGTACAACTAGTAGAGATGCTGATCCAAGTGGAGTGCAAGGCGTATGCCCCACAGGATGGCACTTACCTAGCGATGCTGAGTGGACGACTTTAGAGGAAACTTTGACAGGCGAGAATAAAGGTTCTCAGCTTGCTGATAGCGCTGACTTATGGGCTGATGGGGACTTAGAGGATGCAGCAGAATTTGGTGCTAGTGGCTTTGCTGCCCTACCTGGTGGCGGCCGCTACACTTGCGATGGCTCGTTCGACAATGTGAGTCTCGACGGCGTCTGGTGGAGTTGTACACAGGACAATCGTGGTTACGCCTACCGACGTATCCTACTCTATAACAACAGTAACGTCAGCCGCTTCAATGCCAATAAGTCGAACGGTTACTCTGTGCGTTGCCTAAAAGATTAGGAGCGTTAGCGAGTTTGTCTATTCTTGCCCTAAGTGATAGTCGAAGGGTGACTATTTGTCAATTTGGTTTATTTTACCTATCGCCGTAGGCGGTAGATATTCGTAACTCCTTATCAGCTTTGTGAGTAAATAAGAAGAAAATATAAACAAAGAGAATCATTATTTAATATTACCAATCAAAATGAAAAAACTACCTTTTTTCGCACTTCTTGCCCTGCCAGCATTGGCTATAACCCAGGAGTACAAAGTCATCGAGCTCACACCTACCTCAGGTAATATGTCGAGTTATGTCCTCAGCAGTATTAGCAAGCAGACTTTCGAGTCAGGGAAGCTAGTTAGCAGTTTTAGTGATGGCACTAGTACTGTAGAAACTACTCTTACGGAATTGAGCAAGGTAACCTTTGCCACCAGTACGCCCACAGAGTTAGCTAGCGATGTCAGCACTACCAACTACAGTTTGTACCCTATGCCCGTGCAAGACGAACTTAACCTTAGTTTCGATGCCAAGACAGCAGCTAGTGCTACACTACAAATACTTACGCTCGATGGACGCACAATACTAAGCACCAAGCAAACCATACACAGTGGAAGCAATACACTTAACCTTAGTGTATCCGATCTGCCACAAGGCCTGTATATATGTCGCCTAAGCTATGGCAACGAGCACTACACCCAACAAATAATAAAAAAGTAAAGACATCATCAGTAAAGACGC
>CBFIII010000054.1:0-24439 GCA_965662645.1 Bacteroidales bacterium | reverse complement strand
TATATCCTGCTTGTGAGATTCTATTTCTTCGGTATGAAGCTCAGATATGATGTGAGGCAACGAAGATGAAAAATGATAGCCTTTATGGATCAGTGGAATGGTTTTGCTTAGCATATCTAATAGTTTCTGATAAGAAACATTATAATGCAATGACAGCTGATTAATCATTTGCTTGACAAACATTTTTTGATTGAAATAAGTGCCTTTATTATTAAGAATAGAGGCTAACACAATTTCCCAGGTACTGTTTCTAAATTCCTTTTCGTTGGCATTAACGACAGGATGTTTTCTATGTAATTGTCTTATGTCTGCAGTATAGTTAATAATGAATTGTGCTTCTGCAGGCTTTAATAATACGATAATACGCTCTATATCGGAATCATCAAACTGTAGAAGAAGACGTTTACGAACATTTTCGTTTTTCCCATATATATACAAACGCTCTACAAACAACGCACTTTCGGTAGTAAGAATGGAATGTAATAAACTCTGAAGTGAAGTCCTTGTTGATTTCTCGGCATACCAAGGCAAAAAACCATATTCTAGATAATAAAGAAATTGCTCGAGATAAGACTCTTTGGTGCTGATAATCTTTTCGTTGGCAGAAGACGAGTATTCTAAATAATGAATTTTCTCAAGTAAGAGCTCGGTCAGTTTTTCTTTAAGTCGATAAGGTATTTCTTCTTTATAATTATCCGTGTTAACAATTCCTAAGTCCAGTTCTAGATTTTCAATTTTTACAATTTGATGTTGTGGCGCCACATGATTAAAGACACTTTCAAAGATGTCAAGTATTTTTCCGTTAATAAGGGTATGTAAATCGTCTTGAATTTCAAATGATTGTTCTTCAGAATCCATTCGGAAATCAAAATTTACATTTTTTATCTTATGACTGTTGCGCATGGCACCTTCCAATTAAATAAATGATTTTTTTGATTTTTCATGCGAAAGCAGGAACTCAATAAGCGCCATGCGAATAGTCTCTAGTGATTCCGAATCGCGTGTCGCTTTTTCATTTAACCAATTAAGATAAAGCATTTCAAACTGGTTAAAATCTTCAGGATCGAGCCAATAACATTCCATTTTAAGATGAGCAGGTGCATTACGACTCAACGTTTCTTCAGCTAAAAGTTTGAAATTGTCATTATTAAAACGCGAAGTCCAGTTTGGAAATACAGCACTTACTTTGAAGGAATAAAAATCATCTGGAATTTTAGGTCCTAAATTTAGGCAACTGAATTTTCTCAGATAAGAATTGGTGTTTGAATGATCAGCACTTGAGGTGAAATTATCAATAACGTTTGTTGCTTCCATCGAAGCTTCTTCAACATCTTCATAGCCTTTTGTACAAAGCATTTGAGTAGAAGACTTAAAGTAAAGGTAAAACTTATCATCTGCTTCTTTTTTCAATTTATAGAGGGAGGTATTTTGAATATTATGGGCAACCGATTCCATTTCTTCTTCACACTCATCATTTGTCATTGGCTCTGTGGATTTCATAAAAACATGGCCATCATTATCTAATATAGAAAACCCAAATAATTCATCATCCTGCTTGTTTGCCGTTTCAGGACGTAGCAGAATATGTTCTACAAAATGAACACCTTCACTTTCAACGTTTAGTTGAATTAAGCACAAGCGAAGTTTATTAATTAATACATGTGCCGTTTTTTCATCTTTAAAACTTGATACGTAAAGCCATTCTTCGGTATGTGGCAATAAAAAACACACAATGTAATTATCAGAACCTCTGTACTGCCCTATTTTAAAGCTTTTTAAATTAACGCCATATCTAAGAAAAGTATCCGTAATAACATTCTGATGCAATAGGTCTATTTGTTTGATTAAGTCAATAGTGTCATCATATGAGAATGTAAGCTCACCCGATAAATTAGGAATATCATTAAAGTTTTGTTCTATATATTGTTTATTAATAGCGGTGTTTTTAATATAACTATTGCTTATTAATTCATTATTTGAGTTGAATTTTTCACTTGATACTAGTTTTAACCCGTGTTTTAAAAATGCATCAGAATATGAGACCTGCCTTAAGTCTCTGATGCCAAGTATGATGAAAATTTTCAACTTAAGTCCTGAAATATTCTTATAGTCACCCGCTTTATCAAGATAATTATAAGAGGTGAAGCGATTTTTGCTTATTGTGACGATATGCTTTAAAAAGGCAATTTTATTGTCTAATAACTGCTGTTCAAATTCTTCTTCCTGATAATAATAGTTAAATCGTTTTAATGAATGCTGAGAGAAACTTTCGCCATAAAGGGCTAATAGATAATCCAGAAAGCGACTTCTTCTATCATAAAAATTATCGATATGAGCCGATATGTCGGCAATCTTTTGTTCAGCAAAAGGATCGTCCTTAGCTGTTTTATATAACTCTTTAACGCTAGGTACATCGTGTAAGCTTTGCGAGTAATACGACTGTTTCACCTCTGGATCGATAGAAAACAAATCTTTAACATGCGATAATTGCGAAAGAAAATTAGCCAGTATTTGCTCAAAAAACAATAAGTATGATTTTAATTGCCTTGCTTGAGCTTCTCTTTTTTTAGCCTCGGTATCACTGTCTAAATAGTTTTTAGGCACTCCAAATTTATTAACACCATATATGTTTGGAAACTGATGCTGAATGGAGTAATAATATTCAAAATCTCGCTTTTCTCCTTTTATAGGTTTATAAAGATGACTGACATCTTGTTTAGAATTATAAATAGCCCAACGGTTGGCCATCTTCTTCCAAAATTTATTTTGAACAGCAATCAAATCAATTTTATGTTTACGATTATTACTGTAAAGACCAACCTTGGCAAGCCTGTTAAGGTCTGGTATTATTAATGAAAGAATGCTATCGGTATCAGGTAGTATATATTTATCGTAATAAGGGGTATTATCTATTTCAATAAACAGTTCTGAAATACTAATGATCCCATTGATCTTATTGATAATCTTAACAAAATCAGAAATAAAAAAAGAATCACTCTTATTCACTAACTCTTCATCTTTAATCACCCCATGCTCTAATAATGGTCCACAAAGAATTTCCTCAATTGATTTACCAGAATTGGCTATACTTTCAAAAGAATGAAACTTAATTCCAGTATTCAGGCATTGTTGGATCATAAAATAGATGTCCACCAGTATATCCTCAGGTGAGACTTTATTACTGACTTCAATGTGGGCATGCAGTAATACGTCGATGCTGTTGGTTATGCGCACCTCTTTAAGGTCTTCTCCTAAATTCCGATTTTTACAATAATGTGCGGTGACCTGTTCTACTATTTGTTTTGATTTTAATTCATCATTACGATATTTTCCGCGTGGTTGCACTAAGATTGAATATAAACCATTGTACTTTTCATCTTTTGAAGGAGTAATCCATAAATCGCTTATATCAGCGGTTTTATCAAATAATAGCTTCCTATAATCCTTGATTGTGACCGGAGCACTTGGAAAGACAAGATGAGGTTCATATAAAGCCAGACTCTTGAGATCAAGCGTACCATCGTCTTCTGCAAGAAAATCCTTGACTTCAAAATTACTCTTGTATTGAAGTTCTGTAATAGCATAACACAATTGTTCTAAAATGGTAATACCTGGATCATGGGTATTAAAATCGGTCCAATGTTTACCTGAAAGTTCCTGAATAAATTTAATGCCCTCTTTCATTAATGTTTTGAAAGTGACATTGCCGTCTTCGGGATTTATTTTTTCTATGTATTCTTCACTAGTCATTTTTGTATGAGGGGCTGTATATATACGGCGTTTTAAGCTGTATGATTTAAGATTTAGATGTCCTTACTCTTTGCTTATTTCTTTGCTAATACATTGCTCCATATATGGATCAAACCAAAGTTCTGTAATGTTATATTGAATGTTAACATCAGAGCCATAATTGCATCTAGTTTTCATCTGCAAACCATAATTATGCTGCTCGCCAACCCATTTTAGTTTTATCTTTTTGCAGATAGATTGAAAATAAGCTTGGTTACATTTTATGCTATTTTTGGAGTTAAAAGTGCTTAAAGCATGAGCATGTAACAGGGCATATTTACCCGATCCTTTTTTGCCAACACCAGCCATAATCTCAAAAGCCTGGCATCCATCCAAATTGCTGAGAATAGTATGCCACTGACCATTAGCAGGCACTAATCCTTTTTTATAGTTACCAATACGACCCGATGCGGCAATTGTTCCATTCACATCCAAAGTATGCTCGGGCGTAGAGGCATTAATTCCCACTCGGGCATTAGAACTTATGGTCAAGGTTTTATTATTGTCCTGATCTGGAAACGAAAGATTACCATTTTCTTTATCTAATTCAATGGACCAGGAAGACTCTGGATCTTCTACTTTTTTATAAATACTGAGCACCTTTTTGGAATCCCCAATAAGAGCGATTTTTAAACCTTCCTTTTCTGTCCTGTTAAAGCCATCATCTAATATATTCAGTACCGAATCAATAAAGTCGGCAAAATGCTCTTCTGATGGCATTTGTCCTTTACTGAAAAAGCTTTTTAATGTGGTTCTATTATGTTGTGCCATATCAAGTAATGTTTATTCAATAATGAAATTACGACCTACCTCCAATTCATCTACTCCTGTCGGTTCAGCTTTAATATCCTCTGTTTTCTGTATTATTTTTATAAAATGTTTAGAGGAGGATACTAGAATTGACCAAGGATGTTGGGGATGTAATTTTTGCTTCGTTATCATGTCTTCAGAACCTTTGTTTTTATACGAAATGGTATCAATAAGACCGTGTTGTTTATTTGATAATGAAGTTATTTGCAACATGGAAAAGTCTGTTGCTGCTTTTATATAATTTCTATTTTGGATAAAAGCCAAAATATCGGAGCATTGTATTGGTTTTCCCAATTTAGAATTATTATTCTCCCCCTCACTCCAAGGAGAAAGCAGGTTCGACAATTCATTGTTTAACATCTCAATACAATAGCCACCATCATAAGCTCTATTGATCGAGATACAACACCTTACTTGTATTTTTTCGTAACAAGGATTACAGACCTCTATGCTTACAAAGGGAGAACACAGAGTATATACATAGTTTTTTATTCTGTTTAAAATACGTGCACTTACCAAGGGTGGATTGTGTACTTCTTTCTTTTTGTTTTTTGAAAATGGAATGACAACAATTAGAATATGTCCTGGATCAATCTCCTTCATCTTGCTCATATTCGAGAAACATTTCACTTTATATATATCAGGAAATTTATCAAGAATCAAACGTTCATAATCATAAGCAGATACAGCCCTGTTTTTGTGACTTAATCGTTCTGAAATTCTTTTGTAGAGGTGTTCCTCTTTCTCTGGCATTTTCCCACCATAAGATTGGATAGGCTGAAAGACTTCTTTTATAGTTTGAGATGGAGTAAGGGGTTTACTAATACTACCCGCTACTAAATCATTTTCTAGATGGGTAAACGTGTTATCGTCATTCTCCCATTTTACTAAAGTGCCCTGAGTTTTAATATCAATGATACTACATAGAGCATCGGGCTGTTCATCTACAGAAATTTTCAACCAAAATAAATCTTCTGAAAAAAGGGTGTGAGACGTATCAATTTTCAAATCTGGAATAGATAAAGTAACAATACCAGTATTCAGGAAATTATTGGTTGAATCGGATAAAATGCATTCTTTATCAATCGCTATCCAGTTATCACCATCCAAATAAAACCATAAGGGGTGTTGAGGATTATCAATTGTTGCATCATCATTTAAGTGAAAAAACAACGTTAGCGTAGTTGGGAAAACACATCCTGACAAACCAATAAATAAGTTGCCTTGGTGCTGAAAGTCTGGTAATAAATGACAAACTTTAGAATGTTCTAAAGGAAATATCTTATGCACTCCCCAAGGATGCACATGGTAAAGTTTATTGCTTGTACTATTATCTTCAGTAGATTTATACTCTCTGATATTCATAAAAGATGACGCTGTATAATTAAGAGACAACTCTTGGATCAAAGGAGTATAGGGATAATTAGGTATGGGCTCCGGTTTTTTTCGCTTGGCATTTTTAATGGTCACCTCTGTTAACAGATGAGGGTAATCTTCATGCCCAAAAGCATAGGCTGGTTGATCAAGATTAAGTTTCAAATAACCATTTTTAGCATTTAGATTATAATTGTAATCTTCTATACGAGTGTTTAGGATAGTGGTAATATGATCGTTTAAATTAATGCCTTTTAAAGAAACATCAGGCAACAGCTGTTTTGTATCTGATGCATCATCAAATAGCTTATAACTAATAGATTGATTGTTATGAATGGGTACCCATTTCCTTTTTTCCAAAATGGTAACAGAAGCCGAAAAAAGGTCATTGTTGTAAGGCGTATTATAACCGGAATAGAAGCGTTCGAACCCTCCTGTCATTTTAGGAAGATTAGCCCATTTTATGTTAATATCAACAGTATTGAGTTCCTTCTGGAATAGCTCATAAGCACCAATAATTAAATAGGAATGAATGGATGGCAGTGATCCAAATGGGTTATAGGGTGTATTAGGATTCAGTTGACCATGGTTATTATATAGCTGAAGTTCTTTCACCTCTTTTACAGCGACCTGAATATTAACCGATTCAATTTTCAGTTCCTTCATTAGACTATAAGGATACATATAGGCATTTCGATCGCAACTAAGTCTTACAATAGGCAATGTTGTTTCATATTTACAACCATGAATTTCGGGATTATACCCTAATATTGCAGGCTCGTTAGCATTTAAGATAAACTTCAGTTCTATACTACAAGGTTCAGTCTCCTTATTAAAAAGGCAACTGCTAAACACAAAATTCTTAACTTGATACCATCCCTCTTCGGAGGTTACATGTATCGAAAACATGTTTTTAAAAACCTTGTAAAACGCCTCACTTACCGAACAGTTGGTATTCTCTGCAATTTTGGTAATAATTTCGGTAAGGTATTTAAATGAATCATTGGCAAGTTTAAAGACACAATGAACGGTTCGCTTTCCTTCTTTCATTAGAAATACCGAATTGGCTATAGCCATACCCGTATCTGCATTTTGTGATGTGGCAGCGTGCTTATCTTTTATGGCGCCAAATAAAGGCCATAATTTATTGATGTCATCATCGTTTTCTGATATTATTTTATCAGATACGGGAATGTCCAAAACCTTGATACCAGTCACATAACCATGATCTTTTTCAGGTGAAATAAGCCTATCCTTTTCGAGGAACAAAGTCTTTAAAGCTTCTATTTTTGCACTGTTAACAACTAAATCTTTGGTGGAAGTATATACTAAATTCTTCTTGTTTTCATCCTTTATACCCGTAAATTTGAAACCTTTAGGAATGAGTATCTTATTTTTATCTTTTTGTGGACTAAAGAGTAGTGTGACTTTATTTGGAGAAAAAGAATGTGCTTTTACTTGAAGAATATCATTATAATAAAACTCAAAATGACGTTGTGTAAAGTTATTAATCGAATCTTGAGCATGTTTGTATAAATGAGCAAACGTAAAGTACAAGGCCGTCTGTGGCGAATGATCCTCATTAACAAGTGTATTTTTCAAGTAAGATGGAGCCACTTCTTTCAGGTAAGAAATAGCATTAATAAACAAATAAAAACTGGATTGAAAAAACGATGTAATGCTTGTTAAATTGTGGCTTTCGATGTCGGAATGCCTTTTGTTAATAATTATATTCCATTGTGGACAAAATTCATCAAAACTAAGGTTAGTTCCATCATTCTGTAGCCATATTGATATAGATTTATTGAACGAGTCGGTTAACTCTTTGGAAATAACACCTTCTATCTCATCACAAAAATTCTTAGTACATAGATTGTTATAAGAAAGCAAATGACTATGCCATTGATTAAGGTATGAGGCTAGTGTATAGATTATTGTGAAAATAGGTTGAATAAAAATCTTTTGATCTATTGTTTTAAAATCGAGAGCTTTATTGAACTGTCTCTCTATTTTTTCCAGATCAAATTTTTGTATGAGTGTAATAATAACGGTTTCATCTTTTAAAAAGAAAGATGTCCAGTCATCATTTTCATTGTTTTCCTTATTTTCAATATCAAAAAACTTTACAATCTCGGCATAACGAGTAGCATGTACCAATAAATCATCGAAAGATAATTCATCAATATTAACATAGTCTTTTTCAACTTTCTTACTTATATGATTGTTTTGGCTTGAGCCATCTGTAATTATTCGATCTATATCCATCTTACCTTACCCTGTATTTCGTCCGTAATTAGTCTATCTGTTACCAGATAACATCAATCTACAATTAAAGTCCCTTCTTTAAAATAAAATGGATATACCATATTGCTTCTTGTATTGGTCATTCTAATGGTATATTCTATTTGAATAGCGATAAAACCTAAATGCTGTTTATCGGTAATTATTTTTATACTCTCAATATCTATCCTAGGCTCAAAAAAAACGATGGCTTTGCGGATAGCTTCTTTAATCATTGTTTTTAAACTTTCATCAATAGTTTCAAAAACGAGTGATCTGATACTGCAACCGAAAGTGGGATTCATGATTCTTTCTCCTGGGTCAGTTGACAATAAAATAAGAAGGCTTTGCCTGATGTCTATATCTTGATCTACCATCTCAACTTCATTTGAATTTTTGTTGAATTGTGGTGGAAATGCCCAGCCGCGTCCTAAAAATGATTTCATCAGTTTATAATTTTATTATTTTTATTCGGTATAATTTGCCAAATTATCAACGGAGCTTAAGTCCTTTTCAACCACCAATCATTACGGTGGGACAACCTATGGCTATAGAACCGCCATGAGCTGTAGTATCCCCCATCCTAGCCGCAGGCTTCCCTCCTATCATTACTGTGGCAGAGCCTTTCACAATAGTATCTGGAGGTCCTACACACACACATGAATCCCCCATCACCGCTGCTGGCAGTTTGCCAATTAAAACGGTTGGTACACCAGGACCTACAATAGGGCCACCCACATGTGGTATAGGTGGAGTTGCTGGCGTTTGCATGGGACATGTATGCATATCTGTTATTCTTGCTGCTAACATATTTTTTTAACGTATTATTACTAATTAATCATTACTATGGCTCCCTTAATCGTGGTTTGCCCTGATGCTGAAACTTCAGCTGTAGCATTCCCTGTGGCAGTGAAACCAACATTTGCCGCTTGCGAAATATTAAGCCCCTCTATTTTTACATCCGCTGATGATTTAATATTAACACCCGTTGTGCCTTCAATGCTGACATTTGCTTTTGACGATATCTTTATGTCTTTAGCACTATCCAGAACAATGCCTGACCCACTTAATTCTATTTTATTGCTATTTTGGTCACTGATTAAAATGGATTTATCTTTATCACTGATGAGAATTTTATTCCCCCCTGGAGTCATTAGCGTTATCACCTTATTTTCATCATCAAACTCAACCGTTAATTTACTTTGAGTGACAATAGCTTTGGTATAATTATCTGCACTTAAATCATAAGGAGGTTTATTTTTACTGCTATATACACTACCCAGTACTACAGGATGTGAAGGATCGTTATTTAGAAATCCCAGTATAACTTCATCCCCAATTTCGGGAATAAAAAACGCCCCAAAACCATTAGAGGCATGAAATTGGGTGAGACGTGCCCAAACACCTTCGGTATCTTCAGTCAATATGGGAACACTGACCTGTATTAAACATTCCCCATAAGGGTCGGCATCTAATTTTTTCACAATGCCAATATGAAGGCCTTCCATACCGGGTAAAAGTCCTGCCGCTGAAGGAGCAGTAATATCATTACGCTCACTAAACCACTCTGAGGAGATACCCAACTCAACCTCGGTAATCCAATCGCCATTGGCTATGTCATGATTTACCCCACCCACAAAAGCATTACCAGTAAAGCGCTCACCAACACCATCAATTTCAATAGCTGTACCTGGCTTTACCAAAGCGTTTCCCTGAAAGGAAACAGTCCCTTTTATCCTAGACAAGCCTGATTTTAACAATTGTCCATCGGCCCAAGATTTAAGGCATTGTTCTGGTATCGGAGCTGTTGTTTGTAGGTTGTAGGAGTCTAAACCAATCACATCAGACAAATCAGAATTGCTGAGATTGCCTTGTTTATTTAAAGTGGGCATACTCCCCTCTTGCTGAACTATTTTTTGAGTCGTCATGTCCCACGATGTACTTTGAATAGCTGCGTATTGATGTTGTGCATCGATCTCAACATCAAATTCTTGTATGTCTTCTCCGTAGGTTACTTTCAATACTGCTGCAGAGGAAACATCGGGTTTCACCACACTAACCTTTGCGTTATCAATAATGACAATTAAACCATTTATTTCGGCTCGGGATACCATAAAATCCCAATCACTGCTGTAATATTGTACTAATTCTTTGTGTTGAAAAGTAGTGGCGCTAACATCCGAAGATAAAGAGCTGTACGTACCAATTATCTTAGAGATAGCATCGCTATCCTTGGACTCTGTAAAATTAGCATTCTTCCTTCCTACGGTCATTTGGATAGCTGCATCTTTACACACAACGGTAAGTATAGCATTGCCCGGATTTTGTATTTTAATACCGTGTCTTAGTACTATACCTTCAAAAATAGTGTCTTCTTCAGATTCGTAACCGACTGTGATTTTAATTTTCTTCCCAGGCTTAAAAGTGTCTAGATTACTTGCTGGAAAATCTTTATCAGGCATATCACCAGCAATTAACTGAATAGTTGCTGTCGGTATTTTATTAATGCTTTTGTTAATGTTAATAGATTGCACACTGATGGTATCATCAATTTTCGTCCCTTCACTAAAAATGGTAAAAGTGACAAGTTTACCACTGTTTGTACCTGCTGCAACTGCCATATTATTTTCTTAATGGAGGAAATTTTAATTTCGTTCCTGGTTGAATATTCCTAAAATTACTTAATCCATTAATTCGAGCTATCTGCGAATAGTAAGAGCTATCCTTATATATTTTTTGACAAAGAAGAGGTAAACTGTCTCCCCCTTTAAAAGTAATAATATGTGTTAAATCAGGAGATGACGTTTTTATGATCTTAGCCTCTTCCTCTTTGCTTACAAACCCTTGAAATGCTAGACTAACTTTTGCACGCAAAGGAGTACCATCAGGTTTAAATAAAGTGTAGTCAACTGAAAATGATTTCAATCGGCAATTAAATATTAAGTCTCCCCATACTATTTGGTTATAATTGGGCTCATGAATTGAACCATTGTAATTATATACTGTCTCTTTAAGTTTATCTATTTGATCTTTTATAGAATTGGTAGAATTAGTAACAGAAGAAATAGTACCCGTAGCATCAAAATAAGTGTCAAAACTAATAGATTCGTCTCCATAAGATTTGTATTTAGGAGAACTAGTGACACTACCCCCAGTTTTATCTTCTTCATAATTAATAGAAGTACTGTATTTATAATTGCTGGGATTGATCATTAACTCAAATCTGGGTTCTTTTGTGGTAGTAAAATTATTGTCTGTATAAGCAATTATCTTAAGTTTCTTTAATTCTGCATTACCCATTCTATCTTTCTTTTTGTGTTTTGAGTGTCTTGTTAATTTGTTTTATACAATCACGCATAATTTCATTCTTAAGCTTATTGTAATTAATAGGTTCTCGCTTCATCGCATCAAGCGTTTCGATCGTTGTTTTTATTGATATTTCTTTGATTTCTATAGGCATAATTACTTGATTCGTTTTAAATAAGTATAAGCAAATTCCAAAGTTTCAATCACAATATCATTCTTTTTGGCATCTAAACTATCTATTTCCCATTTAACGGGGTAAGCGTTATTTATCGACCAAGATCTGACTGCACTTCCTGTTTCATCTAATAAGGCTACTTCAATGGTTTGTGGAATTATGGCTTCTCCCAAATCTCCTTCTAATACTTTGAGACACCACTTTATAAGCGGAGAATTAATATCTGCCACTCCTCTTTTCATCACCAAATTGCCATGCTTCATTCCTTTGGGTACTTTGTGTACAAAACGGTTTTCGCCCCCTTCTTCAATATCTTCAGTGTTCATTTCGGTTGAGATACCCGAAACCTCCTGAAAACTAGTATCGGTAATGCCAAATGAATTTTGAAATGTCACTTTAAAATAAAAGGCTACTGGAAGTGTAACTGAACTCATGGATGTTTGTTGATTAATGGGTATTAATATTAGTTTTAATGAAGTATCTCATACTGATAGATGCTTATTATTCTACAAGCATTTTTTAGTTTTTAAGTCAACAAGCTCGGGGCAAGGCCACAAGGCATTTAATTGAAAAACATTGTATTATTCGTAGCAAGCTACGGAGAATTAAACTCACAATGTGGGATTAAACTGCCCCAAACAATCCGAAGGGATATATTTGGGACAGATGATTTTAAATACTATGGTACTAAACTACCTTTACCGTTTTGTGTAATACCTTCGTGAGCCAATTCTATGGTTTCTACTGCCACCTCATTAGCATCGGCTTTTAAGTCGGTTAATGTGATTTTGGTAGGCCAAGCATTTTTTAACACCCAAGTCATTAGCGGAGCTGCTGCCTCATCCATTAGTGTAATGGTGACATCCGAACGCGTTACCGTATTCATTTTAATCTGACCATACCATGCCCAAAAAGCATTGTCATCTTTAAACATGCCTTTTTTCATGGTGATGTTACTGTACTTAACGATACCGGGCATTTTAGCCGTCGAAAACGTTTTATCATCACCTGATCGGTATTCTATAATTTGTGATTCAACATCCATTCCCGAGACTTCCTGGAATGAAATTTCACCACCACCAGCCGATCCTAAATCAACTTTAAAATAAAACTTAGGAATGGGCCACTGTGTTGCTCTGTCTGTTGATTGTGCTTCTCCAGCCATTGTATTTTGTTTTTAAGGTTATTGTTATAATTATGATTCTTGCATTTTTTGTTGGAACGTAATTTCGATGAATTCTGCAGGATGTACTAAGGCTACTAAAACAGTAATACGCATAACGCCATCTAAAATATCGTTAGGTGTCATGGTTTCACCCAGTCCTACTTGTACCACAAAAGCTTCACCTGGTGATGATCCAGCTAATCCACCTCGTTTCCAAATACCGTTAAGGAAATTGCTAATCATTGTTTTTATTGACACCCAAGTGTTACTTGTATTGGGTTCAAAAACATAGGCTTTACTGGCTATTTTTATCGACTCCTCTAACATGATCATGGTCCTTCTCACGTTAATATAACGCCAGTCCTGACTGTTACCATCCAAGGTACGCGCTCCCCAAACAAGAGTTCCTTCGCCTACAAAAGTGCGAATGGCATTAATCGATTTACCTTGCAAAGTCACATTCAAATCCTCTTGATCGTCATGGGTAATATTTACTGCTGGCGACACCACCGAGTTTACACTAACATTGGCTGGCGCTTTCCATACACCACGACTATTATCCACCATGGTATAAATACCAGCCATTGCAGCAGCAGGAGGCATTAAATTCAACTTATTCTTTATTTCTTTAAGAATGGTATTAAATAAAGGACTTATAGTAACTAATGTTTTGTTTAGTATGCTTTTATCAGCTTCAGGCAAGTCATCCTTTGTGATGCTACTAATAGCATCATTCAAGTTTTTCATTTTCGGAGACGCATCAGCCGGTAATTCCTCTGGTATGTTTTGTTCCGTTTTAAGTAAACTTTGAAGTTGATCTTTGTTACTAATAGACTGGTAACTCAAATCTCTATCTTGAATAATACTTGTGTTTAACCAAGGATAATAGGCAGCTCCAAAATCAAGATGATTAATACCAAGTGCACCACGGAATTTATCGATAACATCACCATCAGGATCTTGTCGGTCTTTAAAACCATTGTGAACATCTAATATGGCAAAACGATTTTTCATCTTATCACCACAATGCATTAAGGCTGCTTGTTGCACAGCAATACAATCCTCAGGTTTAAGAAGAACTGCTTCTGGTGTTAAAACTAACGTAGGTTCTTGCTCTTTAATCAATGTAGCAATACCTTTTGTAAGCATATCTGCATTCAGGGTATCACCATATTTACCCACCGACACAATATAGCATGCGCCACCACCGTTAGCAAAAAACATTAACATGCTGTAGTAAAGCAAGTAATTTCCACTTTCTTGTTTGAAGGTGTATTCTTTGCCCCCAGCAGTAAAATCGGCTTCAATAGGTGCAGCAACTGCTTCGCCTTCTACTGGAGGATCAGCAGGGGCTTCCGGTGCTGCAATTTCAGCAATAGAAAAGATTGGGTCGGGAGCTCCGCCAAAGTAGTTATGAAACTCACTCATAGAGGAGATTCGCCATGGCTTACCGGATAAAGTTTTTCCTCCATTTTCAGCTTTTTGAGTCACTCCAATAAAGGCTGGTATTGCAGTGGCAACTTCTACAACCGAATTGGGGAAGGCGTTTTTTTCAACGATGTAAACACCTGGTGTTTTCATTTGTCCCATTTTTTTTAAGTTAGATTAATAATAAATATATGTTTGAGAAAATAAGTGAGTATTATCACCTGATATAGATTGTATATCAGGCGTTTCAATTTTTTTTAATAAGGTGCGTTTTAGTTTGTTCTGTATTCCTTTTAATTGAAAAGTGTAATTTGAGTGTTCTTCTAATAAAAGAGGTAGCTTACTCTCGGTCATTAAAGCTACTGTGCCGTTAGACAGTGTGATTTCTTCTGGTTCAGAAAATAGGATGGCATGCTGTTCATCTTCAATATATACTTTTTCAAACAGGTCAGCGTTTGTAGAAATAAGATGATATCTCCATTTAATGGATCGGTTACCAAAACGGATGACATACCGTTGTGGTATTATTTTTCCCTTTGAATTTATAATTGCATTTTTATTATTCTTCGCATCTGAAAGCTTAATGTTTAATGTACCAAATGGTGATAAATTCCGATCTTTTGGTGCAAGAATATAATCAAAGTTGACACTGCTTAATGGTTTTATTTCAGTATTAGAAACAATCTCATTTTCATGTAAAAGTGTAATCTCTCCTTCTTGTTTTGTTTTGGAGAAATTCTCAAAACATAGACAGCTTTCACTATTAAACTCTAAATTGGTATAATTCTGAAAACAGGTGTCAGTACATCTTAATTTAAAGGCAATTTCATATTCAGTTAAGTCTTCTAAACAAGCTAAAAGCACATCTAAAACATCGTGATCGTAGAATAAACAAATGCTGTCGGCACTCATTGTTATCAAAAGATTAGCGTTTTTAATTAGCTTTTGAGTTTGCAATAGAGGTTCAAATCCGATATGTTTAAATTCCTTGTTTAAGAAATATGTGTGTTCAATTTTTACATTGAATAACATCCTGTAGTCTGCCATATTATACCATAAAATTAATACTTGTTATAGTGTTGAAATGTTCACTTTTAATACTCATTATAAATGCGGGTTTACTTTAGGTTCTGGACTTAATGTACTTTCAGATTCATGTTTGATTTGCTGTTGGTCAATCGAAATCATTCTCATTTTGTACAAAACAGATGGCATGTATTTACCACCAATAGAACCCCATAATTGATTAATTTGATTGAAGTCTAAGTTGATTATTTCATAACTTAGTTTGTCAATATTATTATTTAGCTGTGGTGTGTTTTTTGAGTTTAAGACTAAATTAATTTGAAAAAACTCTATAACAGCCGATAGAAATTTAAGGGCTTCAGGATAGTTTTTCCCACCGCTAATGGTTGTAATGAGCATGTAAATATTTAAGTTGACAGGTGCATTTGTCATGGTGTGTTTTCTATTCTGAGTACTGCTAATATTAGGAATCATTCCCATGGCTGTTTCACGTTCTATATTTACCAGCGTAGCAACCAGTTTTGTTGAGTCCTGAGGCGCTAAACTACCATCTTGCTCTATGAGATTACTTAATGCCAATTGATCTTCACGAAGATTGAATTTGAGTTTGATATATTCGTTTAGTTTGGCTACTGTTATGTTTAGTGCATGGTATATCATAATCTTTTATTTTAGGGTCAAATGGTTTACTGTGCACTTATCTGAAATCCACATTTCAATACTAATGAGTTCGTATCCGAATAAATCTTGATCGTATGTTTGAGCATCGTCTATAGAGGCGATTTTTTTGGTTTTTATGAGGTCTTTGACATAACGAAAATCAAAATCCGATCGTTCTAGTTTTTGAAGTAATTTAAGAATGTATTGATATCTAGGCATATTATTACTTTCGTGTCTCTTTAACAATTGTTTAAAGGCGAGTATCTTGAAGGATACCAAGCTAAATCTTTGTAAGTTGATTAGACTGTATATTTCAAATAACCTGGATGCCAAATACATGGGACATCTATTGTTGATAAATTTGTTGTTTTTGGATAACTGAGATAATAACTCTTTGTGTTTATTTTGTTTGAAGAATAAACATATGCGAAAAAAAAAGAAAATCTTGTGATGTTGTTGTATGTTCCCCTCATGGATAGGGCTATTTAGCTTATTAATCATCTCTTGGCAGACAGCTAAGTTCTCCGTAAGGAAATGGGCTATCCATTGAATCTCTATGTGTTCCCAATAAATGCTGCTTGACGTATGCTCATTGATATCAACGGTTGTACAGATGGAAATAGCTTTGGCATAGTCTTTATTTAGAATGTATGATCGAGCAAGAAGTAGTTTTGACTCTATTTGTTTTTCCTCAGATAAAAATTCACTCTGCGTAGAGCAAAAAACAATGAGCATTTTCGCATCTATTAAAGCCTTAGCAAAGCTCTTATTTGAAAAATCAGACAAAACTTGATTGAAACTTTCGTAATATGAATTCTCAATGGTAAATGAATGCGTATTACATATTCCTTTGGAATTAGCCTTGTTTGTTATTGCTTCTGTATTTTCATCCACATTGGATTGATCATAATTCTGTCTGTCCTTAGCTAAGAGGTACTCTAATTTAGCCTCATAAACACTATTCAAATCTATGCTATCCGCTTTATAATCGGGTTCATTTAATCTTGAGTCTGGATAAATAGCTTTTAACTCAAGATTAAGATGGTTGTAAAAAGATTTCTCGAATATCAATTGGCGTTCTTGTATGATTTTCAAGGCTATCTTCAAATGACGTTCTGCTTCGTCATACAATGCTCTGGCCATAAGCTGCTGGCTTAACATCAAAGATTTTAGACAGTTAACCTTGGCTTGTGAATAGGCACATTCTGATGTTATTACATACGAACTTTGTACTATGATGTCAAGAATGTCTTGTTTTAGTCTTCGTTTTAATTGCGATAATGCTGAATTGGGTTTACTCTTATATAAAATATGAGCGATTTCATTATCATTAAGCCTATTTTTTTGTATTAACAGATCTCGCAACTCTAATTTTTTACTTTTCACATCCCCCTTTTCGAGTATGGTATCAAGTAATAAATACTCTTCGTTGCTGAGACTTTGCAATAGGTTTCTTAAGGTTTGCATACGCTTAATTTTTATCCATTATTGTCACACAGAACGTACAATTGTCTTCTTATATGTGCCCTTTTATTTAAGCTGTCCATAATAGCATTAATTTTTTTAACTTATCATAATACTAATTGCCAAATTTGATAAAAATTTTTTCAATGATATCTATTAATAGGAATAATGTTTTGGTACAAATTAGGCTTGTTTTTGACATTAACGTTAATACTTAATGATTTGTGTAATAAGGAGGTTGTTTTCTAAAGAACAATCCTTTTTGATCTATTTCAATCTGCAATTAGCGGTATGATTGAGTGATAGCTGTTTTTAAGCGTTTTGTTTTAGTCTTTTTACACTCACAGAAAGACTCTAAATAGTGTAATTGAGAATTTAATATTACAAATATTAGTTATGTAAAGTAAAAAAGATTAAAACATGTCAATATGCAATAATATCGTACCCGATGAGATAAAGTTAAAAGATGCTTTTTGTTTAACTTTGGTTATAAAAAAAAATACTTATTCAATTAACACCTAATACACAAACCTCACCTCGCTCAAAAAAAACCATTTAACAACACACAAGTCACACAGACAAGATAAATTACGAGCACGATATAACAAACTGAAGAGCAGTAATTAAGTAAAACTAAAAAAGGAAATAATGAATGTTTATCCTGACAAAGCAAAAACAAGTAGAGGCAATTCTGTGTCGAATGTTGCGTCTCAAAGACAACGCAGTAATACACCTGCCTTACAATTTGTGGATAATCGACCGCAAGCAGCACGAGTGCAAAACACTCAAAGAATGGCCAATAATAGTATGCAAGCTAAAGAAATGGCTCAGATGAAGTCTATTCTAAATAGAGATACGAGTACCCTTATTCAAAAAAAGAACACCTCCGACGAACTACAAATGAAAACTGCTCTTACTCAACGAGTGGTCGATGAGGAAGAATTACAAATGAAGGCCAACCCCATCCAAAAAGTAGTAGAGGAAGAGGAATTACAAATGAAGGCTAAACCTATCCAAAGAGTAGTGGAAGAAGAATTACAAATGAAAGCCGCCCCTATCCAAAAAGTAGTGGAAGAAGAAGAACTGCAAATGAAAGCTGCCCCTATTCAAAGGATGGAAAATAAAACAGGTTTGTCGGACAGTTTAAAAACCGGTGTAGAAACACTATCAGGAATAGACATTAGCGATGTGAGGGTACACCGTAATTCGGCAAAGCCTGCCAGTGTACAAGCTCATGCCTATACGCAGGGGTCCAACATTCACGTGGCTCCTGGACAGGAAAAATATATGGCACATGAGGCCTGGCACGTAGTACAGCAAAAACAAGGCCGCGTACAGCCCACTGTTTCGGTCAACGGAATGGCTGTGAATGATAATCCTGGTTTAGAAAATGAAGCAGATATGATGGGGGCTAAAGCTGCGAGTCTTTAGCGAGTCTTAACACATCAAACCAACTGAAATACACACATTATTTCCAAAAGGTTTGATAATCTGAAATCACCTTTTGAGGATATTGAATTATAAGCTTACTGAACTTTACTTCTTTAAAATCAGCGAATAAAATCCAGTAGAAATAAAGATATAGTTAATATAAAGTCCACAGAAAAACTGTGGATTGTTATAGGTCATAAGTAGAAATTCATGCTGAGGAAATCTAAGTAAGCCTATAACAAACTCATACGAAATGAAAAGGTTTGAGATATGTACACAAAAGTTGAAAAATCAAAAGGAAATACTTCGTCTGTCAGGAGACAGGAAAGTCAAGCAGTTGCAAATGCTGTAGGTCAGAAAAAAAGCAATATAAAGCAAGCTCATGGTTTTGTTGATAATAGAGCTGATGCTAAAAAACAAAATGCTATTCAATTAATGGCTCATATAAAAACCCGCCCTTTAGGGCAAACAGGGGCAAAAGGAGAAAAGAATAAGAAGGATTCGAATAAAGGATTTGGGAATTTAAAATTTAATCACAGACATCTTGTTTTTGATAATCAACATAACGAAATAAGCGCAAAAAGTTCAACTGCTCATAAAGATAATATTGGATTCCATTCTGCAACCGGAGGAGCAAAAGGACCAGGACAGTTATTTGGTGAAAATTGGCAATCTTTTGGTTACACTACTCGAGAAAGCTTAAAAGATGAAGATATTGCTGTAAATGCTGTCTCACAAATAGCTGTTCCCGCAAAATACAATGTTATTACTAACAACTGTCAAGACTATGTATCATCTGTTAAGTCGAAATACAAAGAATTAGGAGGGCATTAAAAAAGAAGCTCACTTGCATACTCTAAGGTACTCGTTTGCCACGCACTTTCTAGAACACGGAACAGATTTACGTTATATACAATCACTTTTAGGACACAGCAGTTCCAAAACTACGGAAATATACACCCATATAACGACAAAAGGGTTCGACAACATTGTTTCACCTTTAGATGAGTTGAATATTTAAATACTGGCTCATTAACAGCCAAATAAGATGTTAATGAGCCAATAAATGATAAAGATACAGTTGAAATAAAAGTCACTACGAACGTAGTGGCTTGTTATAGGCAATAATGAAAGCCTATAACAATCGGCAAAGTCCAATTAAAAAAGGGTTGAGATATGTATGCACAAGTAGAGAAATCAAGAGAGAATAAAAGTAGGGCTGTTGCTAATTCTGTTGCTCAGAAGAAAAGTGGTGGGAAGCAAGGTTTTGGTTTTGTTGATAATAGAGCTGATGCTGTTGCACAAAGAAAAATAATTTCGTTAATAAATAATAATTCGGTTGTAGTTCAGCGTACAGTTCATGCTGAATTAAATGGGTGCAATGGGTATACAAACGCAAAGTATATTACAGGAGCAGGAGTAAATGCAGGTTGGTATCAATATGGAAGGGCAAATCAGATAATGACAGATGACTTTCAGACTAATCATGCAGGCAATATGAATTATACCACCCAACAGCCTAATAACACAGCTTATGCTAACAATTTAGTCGGAACGACAAATGCTGTCAATAGTCAGGTTGATCTGAACACAAGAGGTGCTTTAGAAATTACCGAGGATGAGGAATTTTCAAATGCCAATGCCTTATTAGGTAGGGTGATTAATGCAGATGAGGTATGGCATCACAGTTATGCCCCTCGTTGGATGGTATGTATGAACAGAGTGATACATAGTCATTTTAATCATACTGGGGGAGCTTCTGCTTGGGGAGTGAGAGGCACTCTGGGAGGTTTTATCGATCGCCGCTCGGACGAGGAAATATATGCAGATATCGATAGCACTAGCGAGTCAGAGTTCGAAAGTATGAGTGAGTGGAGCGAAAGCGACGAATCCATGGAAGAATGGTCGGGAGAAGATTGATAGAAAACAGATAAGTAATTTTCGATATTCTATAACCAATAATTAAGCCCATAACAAAACCTAAAAATCATTAAAACGCTTTTTAGCCCCATTGTTAAATTGAAGAAAATTTACAAACCCAAACTAATGAAAAAAAAAACATTGTATATTATAATAATCGTTATAAATGTATTAGCAAGCCTTATCTTTAATAAATATGAAATTAGTACCAATAAAGAGAATGATGTTCTTTTTGCTTACGCAGACTCCATTGGTAATGAAGCAACTAAAAAGTTAGAAAAAGAGATTAGTCAAACAATGTCACTTGTTGATTCCTTAAAAGATACCCTAAAAAACGAGTATACTACATTTACAAGTGCCTTGAACGATTCTAGTCGACTAATTTCAGATCTTAAAAAACTAACCAAACAATTACCAAATATTGACGAAATTTATGTTGCTTATTATAATGGAAAAAAAAGTGAAATAAAGAAACTATATTCGGTATATTATCATAAAATTGAAGGCAGCCTAAAATACGACCACATAGAAGATTATTACGATTTTTGTAGCGAAGATACATGTGCCAAATGGTTTCATGACGCAATTGAAGCAGATTCATCTATCTGGACTGGACCTTATCTTGCTAAGGCTGGAAATAAGCGTTTCATGTCCTATGATTCCCCTGCTAATCTCCAAGATTCTTTTATATTTGTAGTAGGCATCAGCTACTCCACAACCAGTCTGTATTCATTGATAAATAGCTGGAAATTTGCTCGTATTGGTTTCCCTTATCTGATGACAAAAGACGGTATGTTCTTAGCGCACCCTAACGACGAATGTAAAACACTGAAAACAATAGGCATAGAATCTAATGAGTTAACTTTGGTTAATCTTGCAAATGAAATAATAAACGACACAATTAATAATAAAGCCGATTTTGATCCAACAAAGTATTATCATAGAAACACCATTTCAAATAAAATGTGTTGGGAAAAGGTAATACCTCTGAAAGAACCGGATTGGTTCTTGGGATTTTCGATAACCGACCAGCAGATATATAGAAATCCACAATTCTTTAACAAACAAAGAAAAGAGCACATACGTCAAACGCTTTTTGTTTTTATAGCTTTGCTTGTTGTTGAATTACTGTTGATTTGGTGGTTCTTCGGAAAAAAAGAAATGGATTTTCGAATCAACATGTTCACAATTTGTTCCATCCTATTCTTTGTACTGTTATTTACCTATCACTACAGTCTAAAATACCCCCTTAAAGAGATCTCTAATAATGACTGCATTTCTAATAACAGTATTTCTAATAACAGTATTTCTAATGACAGCATTTTTAATGACAGCATTTGGAATTCATCTATGCTCTTGGATAAGTATCGTGTAAACGACTATATCGCCGCCTACGACAAACAAGTTAAAAGTAAAAAAAATACCCATTTGGTAAAAATTCCAACAGGAATATATGTGCAAACCATCAAATTTTTAGACTCATACAGTGCAAAACTAACGGGTTATATATGGCAGATTTATCCGCCTACGGAGAGTGAGAATATAGGCGTAAGTTTTCCCGATGCAGAAACTTATTCGATGGAAAAGATAGATAGTCTTTCCATTTTCCTTCCTAATGGTGAAGCCGCTTGCTTATACCGTTGGTACTTTACCATGGAAATAAGAGAATCGTTCAACTACAAAATATATCCATTTAACAAAAGCGACCTATGGATTAGGTTATGGAGCAAAAATTTCGACAAGAACCAGATATTACTTACACCTGACATCAATTCCTATCTTTTATTTCACCCTTCCTACAGACCAGGGATTGACAAGGATATTGTTATTCCGGGGTGGAATATAGAAGCCAGCTATTTTTCATATAAGGAGAAAAACTATTATACTAATTTTGGAGCTACTAATCACTTTTCAAAGAATTCATTCCCAGAACTTCATTTCAACATTAGACTCAAAAGAAATTTTATCGATCCTTTAATATCCCGAATTATTCCATTGGCAGTGCTCCTACTCATGACTTTTTCCATATTATATATTTCCAAAAAAGAAGATGCACTAAACGTAGCTATTGCCTGTTCGGGGCTGTTATTTGTTGCGGTGTTTGAACACATCAACCTGCGAAAAACACTTGATATGCCAGGCATTATCTATCTAGAGTACTTCTATTTTATCACCTACTTACTTTTAATGTTGGTAGCAGTTAACGTGAGTGTCGAAAAATGGATAATAAAATGCTTTGGTATTAAAGTCTTATGTGCTGATCTGATTCAAAAAAGCTATTGGTTTATTGCATTATTCATTTTATTCATTGTGACACTTTACACCTTTTACTAAGCAAACCAATGCCACTTAATACATATTAGAAGCTACAAAAAAACCGATCACATGCATTTATACAAATTTGAAAAGAGAATTAAGACATGTATGCACAAGTAGAGAAACCAAAAGAGAATAAAAGTAGGGCGGTTGCTAATTCTGTTGCTCAGAATAAAAGTAATGGTAAGCAGGGTTTTGGTTTTGTGGATAATCGACCAGAAGTCATTGCTCAACAAAAGAGTATTACCAAACAGTATGATAATAAATATATGTCACCTAATTCGTCAATATCTGCAAAACAATTAAAGATCGTAAACAATATTAAAGCTCCTAACAAAGAGAAAATCGATAATGAGCTTTGCAAAATAAAGAAGAATGTGTATGGCGAAGCTATATGGAAGAATCTTGATGAACGAAAAAAAGTAATTTCTATAATCGATTGTGACATAAACAATGCTTCTGATAGCGAAGTACGCATTAATGTTACGGGGAATAATTTAGATTCAACTATTCTGCATGAAATGACACACGTTGTTCATGCTAATGTCGATGATACACAATTTGATTTAAATGGGATCTATAAAAACCTAATGAAATTATACTATGACATGAGCAATACTAAATCGACTAAGGAAAATAGACCATTAGCTAATGATGAGTTGGCAAGTTATTTTAGCAACCAAGAGGAAGAGCTGGTGACTTCTGAATGGGAATCGAGATACGGAAGGTCTGAAAATTCGAAAAATGAAAGAGCAATTCGTATAAGAGAGCATTATATGGACGATGGTCAAGAGCATACAAAAGGCAAAACAACAGGAGACTTACAAGAAGGTGTGGCAAAAGAATATGCAGCTGTTTATAAGGTCGATCAACCATCAGCCTTGCAGATGCTTAAATCTTATGACGCATTTTTGAATTTATTACAATCTTGGTTAAGGTGGCTCAATACTTATAGTGACTCCCAATATTTTGCCTCTACATTAAAGGACTGGAAAAAGGAACAAATAACAGATTCTGCGTCAGAAATTAAAGGTAAAATAGAGGTAAAGATCAGAAATCTAAACACGATGAAGAAAATCATGCCCAGCGACTAGCATGTCGTCACAGTATCAGTGACACTCTTTGGAGTTCAAAATCTGGGTGAGGCACGTTATTTAATGTTTAGAAGAGGCAGTGTATGGGAACTAGAATATTATAGTACTCCCCAATTGTTAACCACCATCTAAGAAAGTTAAGATAATGTTTTTTTGTTTCCCCCTCTCCCTGTGGAGCTTTAGCGGAACAGGGAGAGGAGG
>CBFIII010000053.1:0-25085 GCA_965662645.1 Bacteroidales bacterium | reverse complement strand
AGATGGGACGGCTATACCCACGATAAGGGCTTTGCAAATAGCGCTAAGTCATTTAATCATTATGCCTATGGTGCCATTGGCCAATGGATGTATGAACGCATTGCCGGGATTGCACCATTAGAAGCAGGCTATAAAAAGATATTATTTGCGCCTATCCCCAATCCAGTACTTTCAGAAGCAAGTGGAGATTATAATTCACGCTACGGAAAAATCGTTTCGGCTTGGACGTTTGACGGTAGCGATTTTGTTTACAAGCTAACTGTTCCGCCCAATACATTGGCAAAAATAATGATCCCAACTTTTGATAATAACAGTCCTTACGTAATGCTCAACGGAAAGAAAGTTAAAGCAGAGATGATAGGAAATCTGTTGATTATGGATAATGTTAAAAGTGGTACTTATGAACTTATACGTCACAAAAATGAATAAAACTACAACCAGCTTTTTACTGTTTTCTTTACTGCTAGGTCTGCTTATTAGTGGGTGTACGCCCAATACTATGCAGCCTGTAGAGTTAACTGTAAGCGAGCAGTTTAACAACCCTATGGGCTTTTACGATGCTATACCCTCTTTTTCGTGGCAGTTACCAAGTGGTGTGACATCGCAAACCGCTTATAGAATAGTGGCGGCCAGTAGTCCTGATTTACTTCCCAATAATGCCGATATTTGGAATTCGGGTAAAGTAGAATCAGACCAATCGTTATACCTTAACTATAAGGGAACGGCATTATCATCCAGACAAAAAGTATATTGGCAGGTGCAGTTCTGGGACGAAAATGGAAAAGAATCAGACTGGAGTGAAGTCGCTCATTTTGAACTTGGGCTGCTAGACAATGCCGATTGGCAAGGTCAATGGATCAGTATTCCCCACGAACAGCTTGTAGAAAAGGATTATAGAAATTCACTATTATTTCCTGCTCAATATATTCGTAAAGAGATCGTGTTGGAAAAACCGGTCGATCAAGCCCGTTTGTACGTTACAGCCAAAGGCGTTTACGAAGCCTATATCAATGGTGAAAAAGTGGGGGATGACATTATGCCTCCAGGGTGGGTGCCTTATCGCAAATACATTCCAACCCTGACCTACGATGTGACTGATAAATTGAAGGAAGGGAAAAATACCATTGCTTTTGCTGTGGCTGAAGGTTGGTATGCGGGAAAAATTTATTTAAGAGGAACGAAAAAGAAACATGGACTAACGCCATCTTTATTATGTCAGCTTGAAGTAGTGCATGGCGATACAAAAACAATTATTGTATCAGATGACAACTGGAAGGTCACAAAAGAGGGGCCTATCCGCATTGCTAAAATATACGACGGCGAAACCTACGATGCCAATTACGAATTGGGGAAATGGAACACGAATGGTTACGATGATGCCCAATGGCACAAGGTGCAAGTTACTGCTCTAGATACAGCAGTTTTGCTACAGCCTAAACGTTTTGAAACGGTTAAGAACAGGGAAGTATTGGACGTGAAAAGCATTCACCAACCTCAAGAGGGTGTGGCTGTTTTTAATATGGGTCAAAACAACGTGGGCGTTCCAGTGGTGAAAGTGCCGATGACAAAAGGCGATACGCTAAGAATACGCTTTGCTGAAATGCTTGACCTTGATAGCTCGATATATACCACCAATTACCGCTCGGCTAAATCAACAGACTACTATGTAGCAGCGGAAGATGGTGTAATTGAGTATAAGCCAACGTTTACCTTTCACGGGTATCAATATGTGGAGCTGAGTGGGTATGCACAAGGCGCTATACCGCAAAAAAGTTGGGTGAAATCCTTGGTGCAATATTCAAACTTTGAGAAGAACGGCACCTTTACCTCGTCGCATGCTAAGTTAAACCAACTACAAAGCAACATCAGTTGGGGAATGAAAGGGAACTTTTATGACATCCCGACAGATTGTCCACAGCGTGACGAACGTTTGGGCTGGACAGGCGATGCGCAAATCATTGCACCTACTTCTATGTTTCATAACGATATGTATGCCTTTTGGGCCGGTTGGTTGCAAAGTGTGCGTGCTGAGCAATTCGACGATGGAGGTATCCCTTGGGTCGTTCCCAATAATCTGGGCAAAAGGCACTCATCGGGTTGGGGCGATGCTATTGTCATTATTCCTTGGGAGCTGTATTTCAGAACTGGCGATAGGAGCGTACTTGAGGAGAACTATTCGGCTATGGTAAAATGGGTCAACTATTGTACTTCACAGGCCGTAGATCATACTCCTGATATTAAATCCTTTGGTGATTGGCTACAACCGCTCACCCAGAATGGACGCTCAGCCGGTGATGTGTCTAAGGAACTGATTAAAATGGCGTATTATGCGTATAGCGTTGATTTAATATCGAAAAGCGCCCGCGTGTTGGGGAAAACGCAAGAGGCTGAGCATTTTGCTGTACTGCACGATTCCATCAAGACCGCTTTTGAACAACGTTGGTTTGATGCCGATGGACGTGCGAATCATAAGGTGGAAACACAAACCCATTATTTAGTGGCTTTGGAGTTTAATCTTCTGAGCAAGCCAATGGCAGCTAAAGCCATGAATCACTTAGTACGTCTAATAGGTGACTGTGATAATCACTTGCGTACTGGGTTTTTAGGTACGCCTATTCTGCCATTGGTGTTGGACAAGGCTGGTGAATACGATTTAATGTATGATATTTTGTTTAAGGAAACTTATCCTTCTTGGTTTTATTCTATTAATAATGGTGCCACAACCATGTGGGAACGTTGGGATAGCTACACCAAGAAAGATGGCTTCCATAAAGATGGCATGAACTCTTTTAATCATTATGCCTACGGTGCTATCGGACGTTGGATGTACGAACGCATTGCAGGTATTAAACCGCTAAAGGTAGCCTATAAAGAAATTGAAATAGCACCTGTACCGGGAGGACCATTAACGTCGGCAGCTGCGACCTACGATTCGCCTTATGGCAAAGTGAGCTCAAGCTGGAAACTGGAGGACAATCAATTTTTGTTAGAAGTCACCATTCCTTCAAATACGACAGCAATAATTAGAGTGCCAGGAAATACGAAAAAAAGCCTAATTGTAAATGGACGTGATGTGAGTGAATGTACAGCTCTTGAATGGATTGAAAAAACGGAGTATGACTTTGTTTTGAAGGCAAAACCTGCGACGTATTCGTTTGTTTCTCATTATTAATATTATAAACGATTTTTTTATGAAACATTTAATCTTCATAGCATTTCTACTTGTATGACATATCAATTCTGCACAAACAGTTAGTGCTACATACAGCAAGTCAATAATAAGTGCTGATTGGTAGAGTAACAATCCATTGATTGCTAAATTATTGTAGATAGTTATTACTTGTTCAAAATAAAGTCTCCTTTTTTTTATTATTAAAAGGAATGATATTAATTGAAGTTTAGAAAATTACTGGACATCCCTTGCGATGTTTCGTCAAGCTTTTGTCGGTTGTTTACCGACAAGTAAATAAAGGTCTAGACCGTTACCGTTGATGTCAACGGTCCGCATGAGGGACGGCCTAAAGGAGCATTTTTTAGTATTTAGATATGTGAAAGATGCCCATGCGAGTTTTAAAAATTGAAAAAATGAGCACTGCTAATCTATGTGCTGTATATTATAAATAAACCAATTAACCAGAAACTATGAAGAAATTTTATTACCCAAACGCCAAGATGTTTGTATTCAATAGCTTTATGCTCTTAGCATTTATCGCGAGTTCATTAGTAAATGCACAGGTTAGTTTACTCTCCGAGACCTTAGTGACAGATGAAGCCTTGTATTTTGATGGTACTAAAAACACATCGAGTACGAATACAGATGTTAATGCAGGCTATGATTATGCTTATGGTCGTCCTATTAATCCGCATGGCGATTGTATCAAAACCTACAAAGATTATGTTTTTATGACATGGTACCGAGGAGGAAAAGAGGACCGTCATGTGATGCTAACACGCTACAATATCGCAACGGGAGCGAAGAAAACTATTGAATTTCCACATCAGCATACCGGTTTTGATGGTAAATGGTGGATAGGTGAAACGCACAATACCATAGCTATAGGTATTTGTCCCATAAATGGCACAATACATTTAGCCTATGATATGCATGCTTATGGCAATGCAGGTGCTTTTACAAATGATTATTTGCGTTACTCATACTCTGTAAGTAACCTTGCCGATATGACAGACGATGAATTTACCTTAGATAAATTTGTAAAAGACCCTTTAGATGGCGATTACAAGCATACTACCATGAATGGTGTGCTTAATGTCGGGAATTTTTCACGCCTAAGCTATCCTAAGTTTTTCTTAAACACTGAGGGCGAACTTTTTCTGTGCATGCGCAGAGGAACCTCACACGATGGCAATATGGTATTTATTAAATACGATGAAACGGCATCTAAATGGGGTAGTTTTAAAGATGTGACGGCTATGGGGGCTCAAAGCAAGGGCGAAACCGACGACTGGAGTATTTATGGTAATATGAAGTTTTCTGCGGGTAAAATGCGATTAGGGTTTCAGCGCAGATTACACAATGGTAGCGATAAATATGTTTATCAGAATGGGGTGTATTATGCCTATTGTGATGACCCTACAGGAGCTTCGCAGTGGAAAAATTACAAAGGTGAGCCTATGACATTTCCACTAGTGAAGGCGGGCGAAGTGCTCATTATGGAGCCTGGCGACTATGTGGAAACGACACAGAGAAACATGGTACATATTGTGGATGGTTTCGATTTTGAAGTAACCGATCGTGGCGATGAACACATTGTTTCTAAAGTGACAGATAAAGAGAATAATGTGCAAAAACTGCTCCACACCTACCGTAAAGCAGGCGATAGTGAATTTACAACAGAAGAGTACAATGCAGGTAGCGAATTGTACGCTGCTGGTAACGATATCTACGTTATTGGTCTTAAAAATGGACGTGTAAATATTGTAAAAACCGAAGGTGGAACGAGTAATTTTAGGCAGATATATCAGCAGACTACTGGGCCCACTTTTGATAAAGGTATTGTCTATATTAGTGAGGGGAAACTATACTATTATTTGAAAGAAATAGCAGGTACTGGGGCTAAGCGAAGCACCTATTTGCAGGTGTTTGATTTGGATATCGATACTACACCTGCAGATACTTCAAGAGTGCTTTCATTCAAGAATATTTTTAATAACCAGGAAATTGAGTTGGGTGGAAATCTAACCATACAAGCTACTGTAGGTTCGGCCTTCAAATCTGTAACACTTTGGAGTGACGCCATCAATCTGGGCACTTTATCAGAAGCGCCATTTACCTGGTCAGGTCATACCGTATTAACCAATATGCGTACTCCTGAATATCACTTCACATTAAAGGCTTTGGATAGTGCCAATGTGCTTACAGAAAAGAGTATTACCTTATATACACCAGAAGACCCCACACTTAAAGTGAGTTTTATTAGCCCTACAAATGGAGATATCTTTGGAATAGGAGATGTGCTAAACGTAGAAGCTAAGTTGGGTAGTGCCCTTACGGAGGTAAGCTTATGGTTAGGTGATACTAATATGGGAACCTTAACAAGTGCTCCTTATAAATGGGAGCTTTCTGATTTGCCTAAAGCATCGCATCAGCTAAAATTGATAGCTTCCAATGGAGAAGGTACAATTACTATGGATAGTATTAAGGTAAGCGTCTTTGATTATATCTTTGAAGGAAAGTCTTTTGGAACGCCTGATGCGCTTTGTCGTGCAGGTGAAAATGTTGCTACATTGTTTGATGGTGACCTCAAAACGGCGCTCAACACGCAGGCGGAAGCAAAAAATAATGCGTGGGCTGGTATTGACTATGGTGCAGGCGTACAAAAGAGGATTGTAGGCTTACGTTTTGCACTGCGTGTACCCGATGATCTAGCCAATGTATCAATTATGAAATCTAGACTGCAAGGGACTAAAATCTATGGAGCTAACACGGTAACTTGGGATGAGTCTGGTCAAACTAACGATGTTACTGCTGATATGGATGGAAACTTAATCTACGAAATTAGTGCTGATGATGTGGCGGATGCCAATTTGGAAGAATTGATTGAGGTGAGTGTGGCAGCTAATACTGACAAAGCCTTCCGTTATGTACTCGTTTTCTTTAGTGAGGGCTCTTTTGGTAATTGTGCTGAATTTGGAGTTTATACCGAGGACCTTGTGAATAGCATTAATGAAACAATTAGTTCGAATAGCATAAAAATATACCCTGTTCCTGTCAGTCAAACCCTAAATATAAAAGGTGTTGATGGCGTTCGTGCGGTGGTGTATGATATTTTAGGTAAAACAGTAAAAACAGAAGCGCTCTATAATGATCAATTAAATGTGGCTTCAATGAAAAGTGGAATGTATATACTCCAAATAGAAGATAAAAACAATAATCAACATATACTTAGATTCACTAAGCATTAGTAAACCGATACTGCAATACTATACTAATAATTAAAAAATACAAAAATGAAAACAATTCCATCGTTAATATACAAACTGCTTTTTGTCACTTTGTTAATTTTTGCTTCAGCAAGCAAAATGTCAGCGCAAGTTACTTTTCTCGACAGTTCGGTAGTCACCAATGATGCCTTGTATTTTTGGAAGGCTGATGACGATAAACCTTATAATTATGGTCGTCCTATCAACCCGCACGGCAATTGCATCAAAACCTATAATGGTTATGTGTTTTACACTTGGTACCGCGGTGGATGGAGCGATAGAACACTCATGGTGTCGCGTAAAAAAATTGGTAGTGGCACATGGAAACATGTCGAACTGCGTTGGGCCGGCATGGCTTCAGATGAGCCGCGGGAGGTGCAAGGTCAACTTTCTTTAGTTGGGGGCAATGGAGACACTCACCTCACGACCAATGTAGGTATTTGTCCGATAGATGGAACAGTACATATCATGTACGATCATCATAACGAAAACCTAAATTATATACGTTCAAAAAAAGGCATAGCGTTTGGCTCCGACGAAGAATTCTCTAAAGCGAATTTCTTACCGCAGCAAAATTATTTGATTCCGGGTAAAATCGTTAATGGCGTAAGTTATCCTAATATGTTCAATAACGATGCCGGAGATATGTTTTTTGAGCGTCGATTGGGGTCTGCTGTAAGTGGAGAAATTGTGATTACCTACTATGATGGTGAAACATGGTCGCCAGAAAAAACAATTATCGATGGCCGTAATGGTGTAACGCAAGGTGAAAGTAATTTTTGTTACGGTAATCCTTTTCCTGCCAATGGTAAAGTGTATTATGCTTATTCACCACGCTGGGCGGAGTCGCCTACAATTTTAGGAGAGGGCGTTTATATTATGGATGTAGGCCAACGTATGAATGAGAAAGCGGTCAATGTAGATGGCGAAGAATATAGTTTGCCTGTGACAGATCAAAGACCCTTCTTTGTTGCCGATCCTCGTAGTGTTCCCGATCATTATGGATGGGCAGGTGGACCTGAAGCAGCCATATCACCGAAAGGAGATGTTTACCTTAAAATTCAACCTAAAAATACAGAATCGTATAGCTATTTGCGCAAAGCAGGCGAAACCGAATTTAAAGAATACCGTAACCAAGGATCGTTGGGGGACTTCTATGGTAATCGTATGTATAAGTTTGTGGAGTCGGGTGGTTATTTAGAGGTGAAAAGTTGCTTGGCTGGAACTCTTGACTGGAAAACGGAATATAGACTAAATATTGGTATTCAGTCTGATAAAAGTGTGATTATTATGCAAGATGGTTATATCGCCGCCGTGTATCGCGAGCAAGTGGATAGCCCTACTGTACCTATTCATTGCTTTGTTTTTAAAGTGGAAAAATCAGAATATACACCTCAGACTATTTCTATGGATGCCATCCCTGAAAAGACCGAAGGTGATGCTACTTTTGAACTTTCAGCTACTGCAAGCTCTAACTTACCTGTCGTATTAACTTCTTCTAATCCTAATATTGCCCGTATTGTAGAAGGTAATAAAGTACAGATTATGGGTGCTGGTACTTGTGATATTATTGCCAATCAACCCGGAAATGGTGAGTTTGATGATGCCCCAGAAGTAAAGAAAACGCTTGTTGTGAATGCGAATGCCTCAAAACAAAAGCAGACCCTACAGTTTAGTTTGGGAACCACTACTTATGTGTGGGGATCGGGTGATATTAACCTTAGCGCCACGGCCACTTCAGGTTTAGCGGTAAGCTTCGAGAGTTCTGATACCGCTGTTGCCGTTATTGTAGACGGTAAAATAAAGGTAAAAAGGGCAGGGAAAACGATGATTAATGCCTTGCAAATTGGAAATGCCTCTTATAATGCGGCGCCTATTGTTGGTTTTGAGTTGACAGTCCCCAGACGTCCACAGGTGATTACATTTAATGCATTACCCAAGTTTACCTCGGGTGATAAAGACTATACCATTGTGGCCAGCAGTAATAACCCCAATGCGACATTGCGCTATGTGTGCCCAAGTGATCAGGTGGCTATAGTGTGGACTAACTCCCTGAGAGAATGCCTATCCGCAGGTAGCTCTACCGTTACAGTTTCTGATGCAGGAGATGAATTCTTCCTTCCAGCAGAAGTAACACAAACCATTACGGTAGAACCAAAAATTCATAAAATACCAGCGCAAATAGAAGCCGAATATTGTTCGAATAAGAGCGGCGTAAATGTCACACGTTGGAGCAATACCGTTTTTTATTTAAACTCATGGGAACCTAACGATTATGCGGAATATATGATTGATGTGCCTGCTGATGGCGTGTATAAGGTTGAAATAAGTGCTGCGACTCCTTCCACCAATAGAAAACTTAAAATTGTAAGTGGAACAACCACTTTAGCTACCGCTACGCTTACTAAAGGGCCTAGTTTGACTAACTTCCAAAGCACAATAGTAACTATTAACTTAAAGGCCGGTGTTCAGACGCTTAAAGTCGTAGGTATTTTGGGGGCGTATAATTTCGATTTGATGAAAATCACGTCCAATGATGGTGGCACTGTTGATCCTGGAGGTACAACGGTACCCGATTATGTGAAGGCACAGAATTACACGGTAGCGTCTTCTGACGGAGAGCAAGCGCCTAACGTAGGCACAAACCTTTTTGATGGGAAGGTTGATGATGAAAACCGTTGGAGTGCTACGGGGTTTCCAAAATCTATTGTTATTGACCTAGGGGAGGAGAAAGAAATTATTGGTGCGCGTATGTTTACGTACCAAGAACGTGCCTATCAATATACAATTGGATTCTCCAATTCCGCAACGGCTGGTTTTGAGACAGTGGTAGATAGAACAAACAATACCGCGACGGCTCAACCTATTTCCGATGATTTTGCAGCAACAAAGGCTCGTTATGCCAAATTAACAGTCACAGGATGCGATAATTATGCGAGTACTTGGATAAGTATTAATGAATTGGCATTTGTTTTTGATGGCGAAGGGGCTAGTTTAGAGGGGGTCAATAGTACTGATTCTCATATTAAAGTATTTCCTAATCCTACCCATTCAGAATTTACTATTTTTTTACAAGGAGTGAGTAATGCGCAAGTCGAAATCTTTGATATGAGTGGTAGAATAGTATATAATCAACCCTATTCAGACAAGCCTTTGTCTTTGCCTGAGGGCGTGTATATTATCAATGTTGAGGGGGATGATAGTAATAGTTATCGCCAAAAACTGGTGGTGCAATAGGGGAAAGAAACGGTATTAGTTGTTTTTTTTATTATTTTAGTGATTTACGACAAATCATCCAGATCAATGTAGTTTTAATTTAGAGATTATTATTATTATTAAAGAGTTTATTTTTATGTTTCATATGAAGAGTATTTTAAAGAGAGTGAATTTGATCATTTTATATCTTTCACTTTTTTCAGTAAGCCTTTGGGGACAGACGTCATTGTTTTTCGATGACTTCAACCAAGCGCTAACAAATCCCGTTGATTCCAGTGGTCAGCCTCAAGCTAATTATTCGGTATGGACGACTGTTACTCCTTCGACTGCTTCGGGTGGAACGGCACTTATTGAGGAGTATGCAGCTGCTGATGGAGTCATTAAGCTGCTAGCTTGTGACGATAGGGATACTCAAACAGGAAATCGCACGGAAGTATTTGCTCCCTTGTCGGTTTATAATGCGCCATTTATTCCCACACTCAGTTCAAACACAAAATCCTTAGAATGGACGTTTACCTTAAAGCAAAATCGCAATAGTGCTGGTGGATCAAATGGTTTTAATGGTACGCAAACGGGTATCGCTGTTGTTTTAGCTGCCGATACTTCTGGTTGGGGTACTCAGCAAGGATCGGATGCTAAGGGGTATGCTGTCACCTTGTTAAAGCCCAATAGTAGTATGTATTGTGTTTCTTTGTCCCGTTTTGATGGTGGCCTATCCAATTATGAAGTGATAGCGGGCAACAAAACGGAGGATGTTTTCAGCACTTTCAAAACATGGATCACCGTAAAAGTCACCTACTCACCTACAACTAACCAATGGGAATTGTTTTTCAGAGATGAAGAGTCCACTGCTGTAAAGGGTGATATAACTAACTCATCAGGGTTAAAGTTTATCGATTCTACGGTGGACAGTACGTTTACTAACATTGAAATGAGTCATTTTGGTTTTGCACTAAATACCCCGACTCCATCATCAGCAGGTGGGGCCAACGGTAATGCATTATATGTCGATGATTTTGCTGTCAATGCCATGGATAGTATTGCACCGAAGTTTACCATAAACACCTCCAATTCAAGTGCAGGAGGCACGGTGATGGTCGAACCAACGTTTGATAGTTTTTCTTTTGGAAGTCAAGTGGTGGTTACGGCAATGCCTGATGACGGATTCATATTTGAAAAGTGGACTGGTGATGTTAGTGGGTTTGATAATCCAGCAACCGTGATTGTTAACACAGACATGGAGCTTATCGCCAATTTTATCCCAGAACCCAAAGAGCCTATTGATAAAAAGGCCTTGATTCATTACGATGAGGTTTTGTTGGAAGCTGTAAAAGAGGAATTAGGTCAGAATAATGCCTACTTTTTAAGTGCTTATAATGCCTTAATGGATGCTGCCGATTCAGAGCTGATGAAAGAAGCCAATCCCGTCACAAATAAAACTCTTGTTCCACCAAGTGGAAGTAAAAATGACTATTTAAGTTTAGCCCCCTATTGGTGGCCCGATTTATCTAAAGCTGATAGTTTACCTTGGATACGTAAAGATGGTCAAGTCAACCCCATGACACGGGGAGATAATACTGACCAAGCTCGATTAAGTGAATTCTTTAATTCTTTAGAATTGCTTTCGTTTGCTTATTATTTTTCAGATGATACAAAATATGCCATTAAGGCCATCGATCTCTTGAATATCTGGCTGGTAAACGAAGCTACAAGAATGAACCCTCATGCTAATTATGCTCAGGGAGTACCAGGCTCTAGTACCGGAAGACAAATTGGCATCATTGAGTTTGGTGGGGTAGATAAGATTGTTGCTGCCACGCAAATATTGGAAAACAAAGGAATACTTTCCGAAAGTACAAAAAGTGGCGTAGATAAGTGGTTGTCTGATTGGTCTGTTTGGCTTAGAACGAGCGCTTTTGGAGTGGAGGAAAGTGAGATGGGTAACAATCACGGGACATGGTACGATTATCAGGTGCTCGGGTTGTTGCTTTATGAAGGAGATACTGTAAATGCAGTTAAGGTGCTTAATGATTTTAAAACCAAACGTCTTGCCCCTCAGATTGAGCCTGACGGTTCTCAGCCTGGCGAGCTGGCACGAACAAAAAGTGTAAATTACAGCACTATGAATTTATGGGGAATGACTCAGATCGCACAAATGGGTATGCAAGTAGATGTTAACCTCTGGGATTACGAGACTGTTGATGGTCGAAGTATCAGAAAAGCTTATGATTTTTTCCGTCCCTATGTCTTAAATCCTTCATCTTGGACTTGGGAACAAATAACAAATGGTGGAGCCGAAAATGCATTAAATACATTAACAAAACCACTCTTTAGTAAAGGGAGCACCATTTTTCGCGAGGATTTAATACCTCAAAGCGAGAATGCTGAAGAAAACCTGTCCTATTTAGAGCAACTGATCTATCCTCCTAGAACGCAGATTTATATCGCTAGTACAGGAATTCAAAAAAATAATTTTGTCGATTTTAAGGTCTTCCCAAATCCGTCTTTTGGGCTGTTTAATATTCAGGTTCAAGAACAGGTGAATTATCAATTATTTACTATAAATGGGGTGTTGATTGATGCTGGTCAAGCCTCAGGTTCGTTCGTTCTCGATTTAGGTGATAGTAATAATTCTATTTCATTTTTGCGCATCGCATCGAAAGATAAAGTGGCTGTTGTTCGCCTTATCAAGAAGTGAGAGTTCAAATAGAAACCATTGATTTTGATATGTTTAACTGTATTGATGCTACCTTAGGTACTAAAAAGGTTCTTTGCCAAAAACAATGGAAAGGATAGATTTTTAGGTTCAAACGAGTATTGTTGTTGAACGCTTCGACAGCGTGGTTGCTGACCGCGTGTCGCTGAAGCTATAGCGGAGGCACAGCGAAGCTGAAGTACTCAGCGCATCACAATGATTAATTGTAAAAAAAAAGCTCTTTAAAGAGCAACTAATGTTAGTTTTCACTGTTTTTGGCGAAGAGCCAAAAACTTCTTCATATTAATAAATTAAAAAAACATAATGTTACATTCCAAGAAACTAAAATACATCATCGCATTCATTGCTTTTGTTGGCCTAGTGACAGGATGCTCCTCAAGCCTTGAGCAAGATTTCAAGAACCCTCCTGGGGAGTTCAAACCTATGCCGTTTTGGCATATTAATGGCGAATTGACGACCGAAGGTATTCGTGAGCAGATGAAGGATACCAAAGCAGCTGGCTTTTCGGGGGTCACTCTATTGCCGTTGGCCGAAAAGAGCCCCACACGTCCAGGTACTTCGCCCAAATTTCTATCGGAAGATTATTTTGCACGTTATCAGGATATGATTGATATCGCTGAAGAGCTCGATATGGAAATTATACTCTACGATGATAATGACTTTCCTAGCGGAATGGCAGGGGGCAAGATGCAAGAAAAGTATCCTGACCACACGATGAAACGTTTGGATAGGATCGAGTATATGGTGAAAGGGCCCGTGCTTTTTACCGATAGTGTGCCTGGTATTCAGTTAATGGCTGCTGTGGCTACAAACATGCTGACAAAGGAGCGTGTCGAAATTAGCTCTTATGCCAAGGATGGTCTTTTGCAATGGCAAGTGCCTAAGGGCGAATGGAAAATACTGTTGTTTCCACTAGTAAAGGATAGTTTTCATAAGAAATACTTGTGTATGGACTTCATGGATACGGTGGCGGTGCGCTATATGATTAATGAAACCTACGATAAATACAAAGCACGCTTTGGTCAATATTTTGGGAATACCATTAAGACCACGTTTTTTGACGATGTTGGTTTTTGGAGGCATCCACGCAACTGGACAGCTCGTTTTAATGAGAAGTTTGAAGCTCTAAACGGTTTTGATCCTCGTCCTTACTACCCTGCCTTGTGGGAGGATATAGGACCAGAAACGGAAGCGGTAAGAAATGCTTTTTTTAGAACACGGGCTGAATTATTAGCCGAAGGCTTCCCAAAGTTAGTAGGCCAATGGAACGAAGCCAATGGATTAAGAAGCACAGGGCATCCTCCAGGCAACTACGATCCTACACCTATTGATATGAATACCGATATCTTTAAGTTTTACCGTTACACTCAAATTCCACTGACCGACGCTATTATTCGCTATCAGTTTGGGCAGAATGGACACAAATTAATTAGCTCGGCAGCTGATTATTACGATCGTCCACTGGTGGCTACAGAAATCTATGGGGCTTACAAAGAGGCTTCTTTCGATTCCTTAATGCTTTACAGATCTATGATGGATCTATTTGTAAGGGGCGTTAATATGGTCATTCCTCACGGCATGTGGTATAATCCTAAGCTGGTATATATTTCGCCATTGGTGTCGCCCTATAGTGAAAAAATAGCGCCAGCACTACCGGCGTATTCTAACTATGTAGGACGCGCTAGTATGCTGCTACGTGGTGGTCGTCGTGTGAGTGAGATAGCCGTGCTTTATCCCTTCGAAGGTCTCGCAGGCTGGTTCCGTTTCGATAATCCTGAGAATATTCGTCAAGGCTTTTATGTGGCTCCCGAAACCGATTATCAGACGGTGAGCGGCTGGTTGACTAATGATATTCGTCGTGATTTTTCTTTTGTACATCCTGAGCTTTTACTGGACGAGAAATACAGCATTCAAGACGGAGAAATTAAGCTAAATAATACAGAGAACTATCAAGCTTACCATACCCTTCTTATTACTGGCAGTAAGGTGATAACCTATGCTACGCTTCAAAAGCTAAAAGCGTTTTATGATAATGGTGGCACACTGATAGCGACCACGATGTTGCCGTTCAAATCGGCGACTATGGGGAATGAGACAAAAGTAAACGCCTTGGTAAAAGAGATTTTTGGGGTAGATCCCCTGCAACAAAAAGATCTGAAGGGTATTGTGGAATCGGGCAATACAGCAGGCGGAAAAGCCGTCTTTATTCCGCAGCCAGATGCCCAAACATTGAAATCTGTTTTGGATACATACAGCAATGCTGCCGATGTCATTTTTGCTGATAATCCCGTATTAAAAACAGATTTTGGAAAGCTTAACTACATCCATAAAGTGAAGGATGGTAGAGATATTTATTTCTTTACTAATTCTAGTGATGAGGTAATAAGTACTGATGTATTGCTTAGAGGTAAGTTGGAGCCTAAGGTGTGGAATCCGCATACGGGTGATATAACTAAACCTCTACCTTGCACTTATGTGGAGAAGAAGGGGAGTGTATATACAAGCTTTCAGCTGAACCTTGAGGCTGTAAAGTCGACCTTTGTGATTGCTGAGGATAACTAATCGACAAGTCATTGTATGTATGATGACATTAAAAAAAGGAAAGAAATGAGTCATGCATTGGTTTAATAATGATATAGTATTCTCTATGTATATCTAAGAAATAGTTGCAAAGAAATACAGTTATCATCCCTTTGCTTGTGTTAGAGTGATTTGAAATAGCTTATTTTATGGTTTCAAAATAATTAAAAATAACAAATGAAAGATTTACTATTAAAAATTATCCTTTTAATTTTGTGTGCAGGAGTTTCTAATGCACAAAATGTAAGCGTTTTAGAGCAGAATTTCAAAAATCCCCCAGCTTCAGTAAAGCCCCGGACGTGGATGCACGCTATGGACGGCAATATGAGCAAAGCGGGAATAACAAAAGATTTAGAAGCAATGGAGCGTGTGGGGATTGGTGGCATTTTACTTTTTAATATCGATCAAAAAATTCCTGATGGGCTGATAAAATACAACTCTCCCGAACATCACGACATCTTGAAACATGCTGCCGCTGAATGTGAGCGTTTGGGCTTGAGCTTTGGCGTGCACAACTGCGATGGTTGGTCGTCGAGTGGTGGGCCGTGGATTACCCCCGAGCAGAGTATGAAAATGGTGGTGTGGAGCGAGGTGCAAACCACAGGTGGCGATATCCATCTGCAGTTACCACAACCTACTACGCGCGAAGACTATTACCGTGATGTGGCCGTTGTTGCTTATCCAGCCTTCCCTTCAGAAATGGATGATGCTCAAAATAAACCAGAAATTACGGCGTCGGATGCTAAGCTTGAAACGGCGGGTTTAATGGATAACCGATTGGATGATAGAACCGTTCTTCCAAAACAAGGAAAATCATTGCCTTGGATTCAGTATACCTATCCAGAGCAAAAGACCATACGTTCAGTCTTGATTGTCTGTAATCAACGCGATCCGGTGGCCACACTGCAAGTCTCTGATAATGGCGTCGATTTTAAGGATGTGCGTGAATTATTTTCTGTTCGAACAGGAAAGCGAGAGTGGTCGATAAATGATAGCTTTGAGCCTATTAGTGCCAAGTACTTTAGGATTACATTTGACCAAACTATGTCATTTCACGAAGCGAAACTACTTTCGACTCAGTGCCTACACAATGTTATGGGACGCATCAGTATGGGACGTACTGAGGATCATGCGATGACACCCATAGGAGAGCCCACTGCGGATATGATTATCGCTAAAGACCAGATGATTAACCTTAGTGATAAATGGCAGGAAGATGGTAGGTTGAAAGCCTCTTTACCCGAAGGCAATTGGACCATACTTCGTTTTGGCTATACGTCTACAGGGGCGTTTAATAATCCTGCAACGGACTCTGGCCGTGGTTTGGAGTGCGATAAGTTTAATCGTGAAGCATTTAAAACACACTACGATGCATTTTCCAAAAAAGTGATTGAAAATACCCGTGATGTAGCTCCCAATGCGATGCAATATATAGAAATTGATAGCTACGAAATGGGGGGGCAAAATTGGACGAACGATTATGCCCAGCTTTTTAAAGAGAAATATGGCTATGATATTATCGATTTTTTACCACTATATGCTGGACGCTTTGTAGAAAGTGCGAAAGCTTCGGATGCGGTACTTTGGGATGTGCGTCAGCTCAACTGCGACCTAATGACGGATAACTACTTTGGCTATTTTGCCGAATTGTGTACTGCCGATGGTATCAAGAGCTACATAGAACCTTATGGTTTTGGGCCAGTCAACGACTTGGATGTGGGGGCTAAGGCAGATATCAATATGGGCGAGTTTTGGATGGATAGAGAAATGACCATGGTGCAATCGGCGGTGTCTTCATCACATATTTATGGTAAAAATGTGACCTCTGCTGAGTCCTTTACGTCCAATCCACAAATCAACTGGAAAGGCCACCCAGGCAGAGCCAAAGTGTCGGGCGATTTAGCGTGGACTTTTGGTATAAATGAGTTTATGTTTCACCGTTTTGCTCACCAAGCCAATCCCAATGTGAGTCCGGGTATGACGATGGGTCGCTGGGGCTTTAATTTCGATAGGGTACAAACCTGGTGGGATAATGCTGGAGCTGCTTGGTTCACGTATATTATGCGTGGACAGTATTTACTACGCCAAGGTCAACCGGTAGCTGATTTTCTGGTGTTCATTGGCGATGGTTCGCCTAACTCTGTTTTCCTGCGCAAGGATTTTGAACCTGCTTTGCCCGCAGGGAGCAACTTCGATTGTGTGAATGCTGATGTGTTGCTTCACCGTATTCAGATTAAAGATAAGGCTTTGGTTTTGCCCGAAGGGACACAATACAAAGCATTGGTGTTGAAAAATTGCAAGACACTTTCGTTAAAAAGTTTGCAACGTATTGACGAGATAGCACAAGCTGGGGTGCCCATTATAGGGGAAATGCCTGAGTTGCCTGCGGGCTATCTCAATTCGCCGTCAGATAGTGCTGCTTTTGAGCAATTCAAAGTGAACTTGCGTCAACAAGATAATGTGTATGATGGATTTGTGTGGGCAGAGATGATGAAGTCGGAACAGATAAGTCCTGACTTAAAAGTAAAAAGAAGAAGCGATATTTCATTTGTACACCGCCGTCTGGGAGATGGACAAGACCTTTATTTCTTCTTCAATCCTGATTCTATTGCACAGCGTTTTGAATGTACCTTCAGAGTGGATGCTAAACTACCTGAGTTATGGAATCCAATGACGGGTGAAGTGGTAAAAACAGCCCAATTTGCGCAAGCTAAAGGAAAAACCACAGTATGGGTCGATCTGAAATCTCAGGAGTCTGTTTTTGTGGTCTTTAGATCTTCGGCAGTAGGCGTGCCTTCCATATCACCAGAGCCACTAGATACCACTGTCTTTACGTTATCTGACGAAAACAAAATTCAAAAAGAAACGCTTGTGAATACGACTCCAATAGAGCTAAATAGCGATTGGAAGGTAACTTTCCCTAATGTCAAGTCGGAACAGAAAACCTACACTTTTCCTCAGTTAATCGACTGGACATCTCACACTGCCGATGTGGTGAAATATTTTTCGGGCACCGCCACTTATGAAAATGTATTTAGGGTGAATAAAAAGATGCTTTCTAAAAACCAACAAATTACTCTCGACTTAGGTGAGGTAAGCATTGCCGCAAGGGTGATTATTAATGGAAAAGATCTTGGGATGCTGTGGATGTCGCCATTTCAACTTGATGTCACAAATGACCTGAAAAAAGGTGATAATACCATTAAGATAGAAGTGACTAACCAGTGGACTAACCGTTTGATTGGTGATGAGCAGTTTCCTAACGAAACTGGTTTTGACCGTAAAGCAGAGGTTATGCCCGATTGGTTTTTGAACAACGAGCCGGCACCTATCGAGCAGCGTTCTACGTTTACCATTACCAACTTTTATAATAAAAAGGCGGAGCTAATACCGGCAGGCTTACTTGGCCCTGTGCGATTAATGCTTTTTGAAAAAGAATTACATGAGTAGTTTTTGGGTTGATTTTCAATGAAATGTAAAAGGAGTGAGGGGCTTAATGGTGTCTTACTCCTTTTTAATTTTCTGAGTATCCCCCTCAAAGCTGTCGAATGTCTTTTGCCTATCGTTTTTCTAGTCTCTGTTTGACTAGATATTGTGTATCTTTGTTAGTCGGTTATATGACTTTAATTACCACTTTTTGGACGGAGGGTTATGTGAAAAATATTTCCATTCGGAAGAAAGGGGGAGAGCTAATTTCTCTTTTTCCCCTAAAAAAATAGAATCAGTTTACCATAATACTAAAAGTTGCATTTGCTACTTGAATTTAAGAACTGCTGTATTGTGGTGGTGCAAATTAATTAATTATTAATTCAAATCTAAACCTATATAATATGAAGAATTTTAAAAGATTAGATCGGATCGTTTACATTTTTAGCCTCTGCTTGTTAATGAGTGGATTACACGTGGTATATGGAAAGACTGTTGATTTAGAGATGGATCAAACATTAGAGCTAAATAATGAGTTAGGCATCATTGGCGAAGTGGCAACGGCGACGTACACGAAGTCCATTGTAACGACTTCATGCTGGAGCAATAACCCTGTCATAGCTTCTCCGACACAACAGAATGCCCTTGCTATTTATAAAAACTATGTTTACACGACCTATTACAATGCTGATCGGTACTTGTGTGTGTCGCGTAATAGTAATTACGGTACAGGAGATTGGAAAACGGTAGTGCTAGCACATCGCTACGAAATGAGAAATGGGGTCTACGATAGTCATAATACACCCAATATTGCTATTTCTCCTAAGGATAAGAGGATTCATCTTTCTTTTGATATGCATGCTAGAGATTTAAGATATATCATATCTGCTGAAAATTTAGCCGTATCGCCTGATAGTGTTTTTACGGCTGACCAATTTAGTGCAACACGGAATTACATCACCGAGGCTAAGACTAAGGTGACTTCAGTGACCTATCCCCGTTTTATACTGGGTAATGACAGTACATTACTTTTCTCCTACAGGGGAGAAGGTGGTAGTGGAAATGCCAATAGCTTTTTAACTTCCTACAAAAATAATGGCTATTGGAATACGCCGACTAAGTTTGTTAATGGTAAAACAGGAACTTACAATGGTACAGCGACTGCCAGCAGTAGTACCCGTTGTGCCTACTACAATGACTTTATTTTTAAAGATGGCGTACTTTACTTGACATGGACGTGGCGCGAAACGCCTGATGCAGGAACCAACCACGATGTGATGTTTGCTTATTCAGAGGACAATGGGAAGACTTGGAAAAATACAAATAACGAATCTTTATCGCTTCCAATGCACCTCAACACTAACGGACTAAAGGTGGTGACGGTACCACAAAGCGAAGGACTTATCAATCATAATGCATGTGCTGTTGATGCTCAGGGCAATGTACACGCCATTATGAGAATGGGCTCAGAATATCAGCATTTTTACCGATTAGGTACAGCATGGAAGAGTAAGAATGTTAATAACGGAGGATATTTAGGTGATCGTCCTAAATTATACTGTGGTAATGAGTCGAATACGCTTTTCTTCGTGGTAAGAAAGGGGGGCGAAATAGGATTGTTTGCTAGTGATTCTAATGATGAGTGGACTACTTGGACTAAAGTAAATGCGGTGAATGATAGCTATATGTCAACAAGTAATAGCTTTATCTCTCCGGATGGTACTACTTTACGCACTATGGCGGTCACCTCAGATAATGAAGTGCATCTGATTACTTGGAATCTGAATACTACACCAGTTGATACATCAAGATTTCTTGCTTTTCTAAATGTTTCAGATAATCAAGAGTTTGAGGCAGGCACAAACCTAAGCATTGAAGCTCGAGTAGGTAGTGCTTTTAAAGAGGTGTCGTTATGGTCAGGAACCACTAATATAGGCACTCTTACTACCGCTCCTTACGTGTGGTCGGGACATTCTATACTGACTGATATGAATGAATCATCCTACACATTTAAACTAGTAGCCAAGGATTCAATTGATGTAGAGGTCGTAAGAACGATTACTATTAAAACCGACGTGCCATCTAAAAATAACTTTACTGGCGAAGGACAGTATATATTCTATAACCCTAATCAACTAAAATGGATGGGGTATGATGTGGCTACGGATGATGCTTTGGTGACGGATGCTGGAGAGGCAGACATAAACAAATTCAACGTAGTAGCCAATGGCGATAAGTTTAATATCTATACATTTGATAATCAGAAGGTGGTCGTTATCAATTCGGCAAGTGGTTATACTGCAATGTTAGCAGATCCTACAGCTGAGGTTTTGGCTTCTAGCGATGCGCTTTTTAGTTTTACTGAAACCGGATCTGGCTCTGAAATCTATTTCATAAGTAGTGGTGCCGATTATAAGCTGAATGTAAAGTCTGATGGTTCAGATATTGGAAGAGGTACATCGGAACTTCCTAATTACCAGTGGCAACTAACCCATATTGGTGATGTGGTTGCTAGCATGAAAGAGGCTGTTAAAGCGGGTGTAAAAATATATCCTAACCCAACAAATGGTATCATCTATGTGGAGGGGGCAAATATTCAAGGTGCAAAAATCTATACATTATCTGGTCAATTGCTTAAGAATTGCTCGCTTAATGCGAATCAAGTAGATGTAAATCAGCTTCCCAATGGCATGTATTTGCTTCAACTTGAAGGTGTTGATGGTCAGTTGTCTATTAAACGATTTAGTGTGCAATAAGAATGTGTATATAATAATGATGAGAAATTTACTATTTATTCTATTGGCATGGTCAGTAGGTCTGAGTTCATTAGTAGCACAAGGTTTCGAGATAAAAGACTTGAAATGCGAGCTGCAAACTAATCCTTCAGGGATAACCAAAGCTAGACCTAGTTTTAGCTGGACTTTCGTTGGTGACAGTGTTAGTCCCGAACAAGGTGGTTTCCGCATCATGATGGCTTCAAGTATCGCGAAATTGAAGTATCCTGATGTTTGGGATACAGGTCCAACGAGTAAATCTGAAACAGGTCCTTATCACTATTTGGGCGAACCTCTAAAGGCGGGACAAAAAGTGTATTGGAGGGTTTCGGTTTGGGGGAATAACCGTGGTGTAAAGCATAGCGAGCCATCTTGGTTTGTGATGGGCGATATCGAAAATCCTGAAAAATCCTTTGAGCCTCCTGTTTTTGAACAAAAAGAGGGAGTCGTCAAAATCACCTTAAATCCTAAAGATGAGGGGCGTGTTTTTGAGGGCATTGGTGGTGTGAGTGCCGGAGCTTCTACCGATCTGCTGTACGACTACAAAGACCCCATTCGTAGCCAGATTCTCGATATTCTTTTTAAGCCAAAATTTGGTGCTGCCTTTCAGCATTTGAAAGTAGAAATGGGAGGTGGTGAAAACTCCACTTGTGGTTCTGAACCATCACATGCCATTACCCGTGAAGAGTTAAAGAATCCTGTTTCAAGAGGCTATGAGTTCTGGTTGATGCGAGAGGCCAAAGACAGAAATACGGATATGATTTTGGAATACCTGCCCTGGAGTTTTCCTGGCTATCTAAAACCCAACATTTACACCAAAGAGTCGGCAGAATACTTTGTGTCTTTTATGGATGTGGCCAAACGTGATTGGGATTTGGATATCGACTGGGTAGCAGCAGCCGAGAATGAGAACTATACCGATCGTGATTGGTTGGTGAACGTAGTGCGTCCGCTTCTGGATGCCCGAGGATATGAACATGTAAAAATACAAGGGCCAGACGATAACAGCGGCGATTGGCAGATTTTTGAAGAGTTAAAGAAAGATTCAGAATTCAACAAGGTGATAGAAGCCTCTGGTTATCATTATATTACTGGTCGTGAATTTACCGAAGATATGGTAGATGGCCGTGGTCGTCCAACAACGGAAAAGGCGAAGGCATCTGGCAAACCGTTGTGGTCTAGTGAAGACTGGAGCTGGACAGGTAAGGAATGGGGAGGAGCTGGAGCCCTTAACCTAGCACGTATTTACAATAAATTTTACATTCGCGATCAAATCACTAAAACCTTAATCTGGGCACCCATTGGTTCTATTTACAAATCGGTGACATGGGATAAAGCGGGTGCTATGAAGGCCAACAGCCCTTGGAGTGGTTACTACGAGGTATGGCCCACCATTTGGGCTACGGCTCATACGACTCAATTTGCCCAGCCTCACGATTGGCAATATTTGGATGAGGCCTGCGGATTGTTTGATGCTTCTACCTACAAAGGAAGCTGCGTGACTTTAAAGGACAATAACAGCGATGACTGGAGTATGATTATTTGTACCGAAGAAGCCGAAACCATCGAGGTTGATATCAAGAAAGGCTTATCGACTGAGTCAGTACAGGTCTGGAAATCGAATGAAAAGGAGCAGTTTGTTCAGCAAGAAAGCATACAACCTGCCAAGGGGAAATTTACCATAAAATTGGATCCTAAATGTATCTATTCCTTGACCACCACTACTGGTCAGCAAAAGGGGCAGTATGACATCCCTGAGGAAACAGCATTTCCCTTCCCTTATGAGGACGATTATGAGGACAGAAAAGCGGGTGATTTACCGAAATATCATTCGGACCAAACAGGGAGTTTCGAAATAGCCAAGAAAGAGGATGGCACTAATTGCTTAAAGCAAATAAACCCTGTCCAAGGCTACGACTGGATGCGTGTTTACCGTCGCTCAAACATCAAGCCCAATACCTTGGTGGGCGATGTCAATTGGAAAGATTTCACCTGTAGTGTGGATGTGTTTATTGATGGTGGCAATGTAGAACTTGGCGGCCGTGTACAGAGCAGTTATTTAAGGGGATACCGTTTAATGCTCGAAAAGAATGGCCACTGGACACTTGTTGATAATAAAACAACATTGGGCACAGGGAGTATCGCAAACTTTGATGGTGACCTCTGGCACAACATAAAACTCACGTTTAGCGGAGAAAGCATCAAGGTATTTGTAGATGAAACATTCATTACTGAAGCAAGCCATAAGAGCAAGTCAGGCTATGTGATGTTAGCCAGCTCGTATGATCTCAATTTATTTGATAACCTTAAGATTTACAAGCAATAATAGTATAGTTCCTAAGGTGAAATGTTTTAAAAACATATGAGATGCCGGAAAGAAGCTCTTTTAATATGGTGGTTGCTCTTCAAAAGAATCAGGAATAAGTAACAATGACCATTGAAGTGGTATAAAGTAGATATCAATTAAAAAAACAGAATAAAAACAGAATAAAAACAGAATTATGAGACAACTAATGACAATTGCAGTGGCGTTTATTTCGCTATTTTCGTATGCCAATACGCCACTTTTGCAAAATGCCTATAACAGAGATGGGCAAACCCTCAATGGCGCGTGGAACTATATTGTAGATGTATATGAGACGGGTTATTATAATTACCGTAGGGAACCACACGATAAGACCGAAAATCCTGGTTCGTCGGCATTTTTCCTCAACCAAAAGGCGAAGGATAAAACCCAGCGTGTGGAGTATAACTTTGATACAGCACCGCTGATAAATGTACCTGGTGATTGGAATTCTCAAGAAGAAAAACTCTTCTATTACGAAGGGTCGATTTGGTACAAAAAATCGTTTGACATTCTCAACTATGATGCATCGAAACGCTATTACCTGCATTTTGGAGCGGTTAATTATCGTGCGGATGTTTATGTCAATGGTAAAAAATTGGGAATGCACAAAGGGGGCTTTACGGCCTTTAATTTTGAGATGACACACTTGCTTAAGGCCAAAGATAATTTCGTCATTGTAAAGGTTGATAACAAGCGTGCAGTTGATGAAGTGCCAACGCTTAATACCGATTGGTGGAACTATGGTGGAATCACTAGAGATGTGACTATCTATGAGTTGAATCCTACATTTATAGAGGATTACAGCTTACAGCTGGATAAGGAAAATGCTAAACTCTTAAAAGGGTATGTCCGTCTTAATGGTGAAAATAAAGCCAATGCGAAGGTGAAGATCAACATCCCAGAGTTAAAGCTTTCTCAAGAATTCACAACTGATGCAGAAGGGCTTGTGAATCTACAAATACCGGTAAAAAAGCTAAGGTACTGGAGCGATAAATCGCCAAAACTCTATGAGGTATCTATTGCCACAGAGGATGATACATTAGGTGATCTTATCGGCTTTCGCCAAATAACAACCCAAGGTGCAGATATTATGCTTAATGGTGAAAAAGTATTCCTAAAGGGGATATGTATTCACGAAGAAAATGTGATGCGTGGTGGACGTGCTTACGCGATGGAGGATGCCAAAATACTTCTGGGCTGGGCCAAAGAATTGGGATGTAACTTTTTGCGTTTGGCGCATTATCCACATAACGAAAACATGGTGCGTTTGGCCGATGAGATGGGAATACTTGTTTGGGAGGAAAATCCGGTGTACTGGACTATTCAGTGGTCTAATCCTGAAACTTACCTTAAGGCAGAGACGCAGCTAAGCGAAGCTATTAGCCGAGATAAAAACCGTGCTTCGGTAATCATCTGGTCTATGGCTAATGAAACACCACAGTCCGACGAACGCCTAGTCTTTCTGACTAAGTTGGCCAAAACGGCTCGTAGTCTTGATAATACACGCTTAATCAGTGCTGCCTTGGAAGATCACAGTAAGAAAGATGACAAAAATACGATGATCGTGGAGGATAAGTTTGCTGCT
>CBFIII010000052.1:0-25184 GCA_965662645.1 Bacteroidales bacterium | reverse complement strand
CTTCTTGAATTTGAGTAAATTTCTACTCAAATAAAATTCAAACTGTGACCGAATTTAAAATCGAACTCAGGTTAATAACAACTAGAGAAACAAAACTTTCAGGATTGGCTGTAACCATTAAATCTACATATCCACTCAAAATATAAAACAATCCAAGATTTGATATTTTAATTAGGATAAACAATATCACCTCAGAATCTATAACCAGGAATTGCCTTTACAGAATATTAATTAGGGACTAAAGGTTCTTCACTTTAAAGGATCATTACCGACAAGACAAGCACTTCATCGAACTAAATAAAACTAGCTCTCAAAACACATCAGCACCCCTTTAAACAGTAATAAAAAACAGAATAACGATATTATGACAAAAAAGCTAATGTAAAAACATTACCTTCTTAACATAAAATAAAAATCCGCACTTGAATACATCAAGTGCGGATTTCATTTAAAGCGCATCAGGAATAACATTAGAGATAACATACAAACTTCCTGACATCTCTATTTTGTAACTACAATACAGAGTCTTTTGGTTTCTTAAAACCTATCCATTTTCAAGGGTCAAAAATACAACATGAAAAAACAGCAGAACAAGCAATAGGTATAAATTTTCTTGTTAATTCGTAAATTTTTAGGTTAATTTGTACTCAATGATATACGATTTTTCTACATATCTCCCTATGTTCTCTGCCCTATTTTGGGCTGCTATCTTGCTGCTTAACAAGAAAAAAGGGGATTCCGCTAAAACAGTATTAGGCAATCTAATGCTTATGGCATTTCTTCTAGATCTTTCTATGGCTGTTTTTTATCAACAACAATATGATATTTATGCCTATTTTGAGCCTTTAAATATTTTTTGTTCCATTTCAATATTTCTCTTTTTCTTCTGGTATATAAAATTACTCACCACGGAACCTACCATAGAATTACGTAATTTATGGTTGTTTTTTCCAGGCCTATTGTTTGCATCTATAGATATCATTATCTATCTGTTAATGGATGAAACAGAGCGTATGAATTACATCCATAATTACATTTTTCGATATGGAGAATTTCAAAATGTCACACCATTAATTCAACTAAAACTCATCAATTTCGTGGCAACTAAAGTTGCATTTATAGCTACAGTAGTTTTCTCTATTATAAAATCTCGTATATTAATAAAAAAATATCAGAACCGAATATCAAACTATTATTCGAATTTAAGTCATCGTTCAATCAATTGGGCTAACAACGCCATTATAGGTTTTATCTTTTTAGGTATTTTTTCTATTATCATAAACACCATCAACCGCCCCTATTTACTGAACACCAGAATAATAACGATTATTTCGTCACTATTTTACTCTTTTATCCTCTTTATTGTAGGTTTTATGGGCTACAAACAAGATTTCAATATCAGTAATCTTGAATCTTTTGAAACCCCCTCATTTCCTGAAGAAATCAGCGCCACCCCCATAATATATAAAACAAGAGAAGAACAACAGGTTATACTTGACAAACTGAATCAGCTCTTCAAAGAAAAAAAAATACATCAAAAACAAGATCTAAAAATTAGTGATTTAGCAAGCAATTTAAATACTAATCGTTCCTATATTTCAAGGATTATTAATAGTGAATTCAACTGTTCTTTTATTGAATACGTTAATCAATACCGAATAAAAGACGCCAAATCATTATTAAAGACGGACACCACATCAAGCATTAGCGATATTTCTCTTTTATCTGGATTTAATACAGCAAGCACCTTTACCCGTGTTTTCAGACAATATGTTGGTGATTCCCCCAGTAATTTCCGAAAAAAACACTTAGTTCAAAAAGAAGAAATGAAGGTAACACAATAATTAAATATTTCCCTTATCTGTCCCCTCTTATTTGCATTTCGCTTATTGAAAGAATCAACAAATTCAAGACTAAAGTCTATAATTTTACGTAAAATTAGATTAGTTTTGCATGAATTGAAACAAAGACTAATAACAAACCATTACATACTATGTCTAAAGGAAAAATCTTAGTAACAGGCGGAACGGGATATATAGGATCTCATACCGTTGTAGAACTACAAAAAAGCGGATTTGATGTCGTTATCATTGATGATCTTTCAAATTCTTCGGAAGAAACAGTTAATAGTATAGCCAAAATTACTGGTATCAAACCCGAGTTTGAAAAATTCAACCTACAAGACTTAAGTAAATGTGAAACTTTTTTTGAAAAATACTCAAACATAAAAGCAATCATTCATTTTGCAGCATCTAAAGCCGTAGGAGAATCGGTAACAGAACCTTTAAAATATTACCGCAACAACCTATTGTCACTTATTAACGTAGTAACTTGTCAAAAGAAATACAACGTTCCAAATATTGTTTTCTCCTCTTCTTGTACCGTATATGGACAACCTGAGATACTTCCTGTAACAGAAGCCACTCCACGTAAAGAAGCCGAAAGTCCTTACGGAAATACAAAATCAGTATGCGAAGATATTCTACGCGACTCTACATCAGCATACGATAATATTAATGCTATTGCCTTACGTTATTTTAATCCTATAGGAGCACACGAAAGCTCTTTAATTGGAGAAAATCCTAGTGGTATTCCTAATAACCTTGTTCCTTTTATCACACAAACAGCAGCAGGCATCAGAAAAGAATTAAGCGTATTTGGTGATGATTATAACACGCGTGATGGTTCTTGTATTCGCGACTATATTAATGTGGTTGATTTAGCAAAGGCTCACGTAGTCGCTATTGATCGTTTATTGGAAAACAAAAACAAATCCAACTACGAATTTTTCAATATTGGCACTGGCAATGGCGCTACAGTATTAGAATTAATCAACTCTTTCATTGAATCTACTGGCATAAAATTGAACTACAAAATAGTAGGACGACGTGATGGTGATATTGAAAAAATATATGCTGACACCACATTAGCCAATAAAGAACTGGGTTGGAAAGCAGAAAAAACGCTTGGAGAAACCCTGCTTTCAGCATGGAACTGGGAAAAACAATACAGAGGACTATAATTTCCAGCAAGACTAAAAAAAAGAAAGAGAAAAACACATCGTTTATTAACAAATAAAATTCTCTCCTCAAAAGGAGATTAAGAAAGGCTTTTTATGAAAAAAATATTAATCACTGGCGGAGCTGGATTTATAGGTTCTCACGTTGTACGTTTTTTTGTACAAAAATACTCACAGTATCACATCTATAACCTGGATGCATTAACTTATGCAGGAAACCTAGAAAATGTAGCAGATATTGCTGACAATGAGAACTACACCTTCATAAAAGGCGATATTACCGATGCCCCCTTCATCACTAAGTTATTCAATGAACATCAATTTGATGGCGTTATTCATTTAGCTGCTGAGTCTCATGTCGATCGTTCAATCACTGATCCACTCTCATTTATCAATACTAATATTGTTGGAACTGTAAATCTATTAAATGCAGCAAAAGAATCGTGGAAAAGAGATATGGAAAGCAAGCGTTTTTACAACATCTCAACTGATGAAGTGTATGGTTCACTAGGAGCTGAAGGCCTTTTCACAGAAGAAACATCGTACGATCCTAAGAGCCCCTATTCTGCGTCAAAAGCCTCATCAGATCATTTAGTAAGAGCCTATTGCAATACTTATAACTTACCCATAGTCATTTCAAATTGTTCTAACAATTATGGGCCTAATCAATTCCCAGAGAAATTACTCCCACTAGCTATCAATAACATAAAACACGAACGTGCCATTCCAATTTATGGAAAAGGAGATAATGTTCGTGATTGGCTTTATGTTTTAGACCATGCACGCGCTATTGATATCATCTTTCACAATGGAGCTATCGGTGGCACATATAATATAGGAGGAAATAATGAATGGTCAAACATCGACCTCATTCGTACCTTATGCAAAATAATGGATCGTAAATTAGGACGCAAAACAGGTACTTCTGAACAATTAATCACCTACGTAGATGACCGCGCAGGACACGATAAACGTTATGCTATTGATTCTACTAAACTAACGCGTGAATTAGGATGGAATCCTTCATTGCAATTTGAAGAAGGCATGGAGAAAACAGTAGATTGGTACTTAGAAAATCAGGAATGGATGGATAGAATCGTTTCAGGTGATTATGCTAAGTATTATGAAGAACGTTACGGTAAATAGCATAAAAAATCAGCAATTTAAACTAATTGCATCAACACAAAACCTCTCTTTTTTATTAAGACTGTACTAATAATAAATAATATTATAGGGTGTGATTCTTAAGAATGACACCCTATTATTTTATAATCCTAAAATGTATAGCAAACTCAATAATAATAAAAAATACTATTAGAGAAAACGAGACACTTAAAAACCCAAAACCTATAGAGATTTGACTTCATGCACTTTACCAAACTCTTCAGAAACACAAAATAGGACAAAGGAAAAATGAGGAATTAGCTCATATAAGGACTCTAAAGTGACAAAAGGAACAAGAATAAGACATCTCTGAATAAACAACCAACATAAGCAAGGTTTTCAAGGCTATTTTTATTAGTTTTGCGAACGATTTTTACAGAAAAATATTATATGGAAGGATATAAACTTAACCACTTAGCAGAGTTAGAAGCAGAATCAATATTTATCATGCGAGAAGTGGCCGCTCAGTTTGAGAATCCCTGTTTACTCTTCTCTGGAGGAAAGGACTCTATTGTAATGGCTCACTTGGCTATGAAAGCATTTGCGCCTGCACGCATACCATTCCCATTTTTGCATATTGATACGGGTCATAACTTTGACGAAACCATCGCATTCAGAGATAAGCTAATCAAAGAATTGGGTGTAGAATTAGTCGTAGGCTCAGTACAACAGTCTATTAACGAAGGGAAAGTACAAGAAGAAAAAGGCTACAATGCCAGTCGTAATAAACTACAAACCACAACCTTACTCGATGCTATTGAAGGTGGCAAGTTTGATGCCGCATTAGGTGGAGGACGACGTGACGAAGAAAAAGCGCGTGCTAAAGAACGGTTTTTCTCTCACCGCGATGAATTTGGACAATGGGATCCTAAAAACCAACGTCCTGAGCTATGGAACATCTTTAACGGTAAAAAGAATATGGGAGAACACTTTCGTGTATTCCCTATCTCTAACTGGACCGAGATGGACGTATGGCAATACATCTACCAAGAAAACATTCCATTGCCTTCTTTATACTACACTCACGAACGTGAAGTATTTAATAGAGATGGTGTATGGTTAGCTAAAATGGATTTCATGAATTTAAAACCTTCTGAAGAAGTGATGACCAAACGTGTTCGTTGTCGCACTATTGGCGATGTGACCTGTACAGGATTAACACTATCCGAAGCTAATTCTATGGAAGATATCATACACGAAATTGCTGCAACGCGCGTTACAGAACGTGGTGGACGTTCTGACGACAAACGTACAGAAACAGCTATGGAAGATCGTAAAAAAGAAGGGTATTTCTAGCCCACTTAATCCTCCCCAAGAGGAAAACGAAGAAAATGGTTGATACACGTTTAGGAAACTAGACAAAGAATAAAAAACTTAAAAAAGATTGGCAACCTCACCAATCCTCCCCTTAGGGAGCTAAAGAAGGTCATAACTATGGGAAAAGAAAGTGGATATTTAGATATGCAACTAATGCGCTTCACAACTGCTGGTAGTGTGGATGATGGAAAAAGTACTTTGATTGGTCGTTTGCTTTATGATAGTAAAGCCATTTTTGAAGATCAGATGGAAGCCATAGAAACAGCCAGTAAACGCAAAGGAGATACAGACGTTAACCTAGCACTTTTAACAGACGGCTTGCGTGCTGAACGTGAGCAGGGCATCACCATAGATGTAGCATACCGTTATTTTGCAACACCTAAACGAAAATTCATCATTGCAGACACACCAGGACACGTACAATACACCCGTAACATGGTAACTGGAGCTTCTACTGCAAATGCTGCAATCATACTAATAGATGCACGTAATGGCGTAATAGAACAAACACGCCGACATTCATATATCGCTCATTTATTACAGATACCACACATCATTGTTTGTGTAAACAAAATGGATTTAGTGGACTTTAGTGAAGAACGTTATAATAAGATAATAAAAGACTACGAAACTAATATAAGTGAAAAGATAGGCATAAAAGACACCCATTATGTTCCTATTAGCGCAAAATTAGGCGATAACGTAGTAGATAAATCGACAAAAACACCGTGGTACACAGGAAAAACGTTCCTTGACCTTATAGAAACTATTGAAATCAAGAACGATCAGAATTTTGAAGATCAACGTTTCCCTGTACAATTTGTGATTCGTCCTATGAGTGACGAGTTCCATGATTACCGTGGTTATGCCGGACGTATTGCTGGTGGTGTTTTCAAAAAAGGAGATAAGGTCAAAGTATTACCTTCAGGTATCGAGACTCAAATTAAAAGTATTGACATCTATAAAAATGAATTGGAAAAAGCCTTTCCTCCACAAGCCGTAACCTTGACTCTTACACAAGATATCGATATTAGTCGTGGTGATATGATCGTTGGTACAGAAAACGGACCACGTCAAGAACAAGAGGTAGAATTAATGGTCTGTTGGTTTAACGAAAAAGCACTTGTTCCACGAGGAAAATATGCTCTTAAACACACATCTAACGACAGCCGTTGTATCATTACAGAAGTGATCAATAAAGTTGACATTAGCACCTTAGAGAATATCACAGACGACCTCAACGTGGGATTAAATGATATAGCTCGCATCAAAATAAAATCAGCAAAACCATTATTTGTTGATTCTTATACTAAAAACCGTCAAACAGGTAGTATTATCCTTATAGACGAAGGGACGAATGAAACGGTTGCTGCAGGAATGGTTATCTAATCTTTTATATCATTATTTAACCCTTTTTTCATTTACAGTTAAATTTCATTTCACTCTATTAAATAATAATAACGCTGAACTCTTTGAATGAGTTCAGCGTTATTATTTTATAGTTAACACCTTAAACCATAGATAAAGCACAACAACGATTTTAAAAACCGCATTATTAGGAACAAATAAGAGAATAGAAAACATCATTATAACACCACCTTATGCAGCATAAAAACATATTCTCTCTTTCTTGTTTAATACTACTCTCCTGTAGTGTTTTCTCACAACAAACAGATGTTGATTCCTCAGCATGGTTCCTTACACGGGATTATGGTAAATACTTTAAAGCCGATCATTATGCCCCAATCATAAGTATTAGCACAGGAATAGGTCTTAATAACATAGAATACAACATTGATTTATCACGTACCAATAAATACATTCCAATCAACGAAACAATATTAGGCGGGGATATTCCCATTTACCAAAAGCTATGGAATGATGATGCCATATCGTTTTCTTTTCCCCTTTCTTTTTCTTTATTTTTTGATTTTTCAGAAATAGTTACAGCTCCTATATTAAACACAGACTACCGAGGTGCCCTTTTAGAAATAAATTACCTACACAAATTTAATCATCGTATGATTAAAAACATAGGGGTGAAATTTATTCCTTTATTTCATGAAAGCACCCATATTGGTGACGAACTAACGATAGCTCGCATAGCTGCAGAATCAGAAATCATCCGTGTCAACGTATCTTATGAATCCATGAATCTGGCCATAACATTAAATGACCCACTCAACGAAGACATTAAAAATCGCATGTATCGCATAGGGGCAAAATTCTTACTAAACCCCACCAAAGGCTGGTACACCTTTTCTAAATACGAAGGAGATGTCACCTTAGTGAACCCTTCATCACGATGGATAGAACCCTATTTTCAGTATCAATACCAAAGCTCCGATTGTTTCTTTAGCTTTGGCAACTCGATGTTTGTTCTTTCAAGTGATCTCAGTTTCCGTGTTAAATTTAGCTATCCCTATCATGCAGACGATATCACCACATTAACACTAGTAAAAACAACAGAACATTATCTCCCCTCATATACCGTATTAGCAGGATGGCACTTTTTCAACTCGGTCAATGAACTCTCGAATGTAGGACTCTATCTTCACGCCTACTCCGGTATTAATTACCATGGACAGTTTAGAAATCTACCTAATTATCAATTCTATGGTGTATCCATCACTTATGACTTATAAAGTAAAACTGTGACCGAATTTAAAATCGAACTCAGGTTAATACCAAACCACATAAAAATTTTCGCGTTATGACGGAACAAATCATCATAGAAAAAACCATTCAATTTGTAAAAACGACTTTAAATCAGGCAGAAGGAGGTCATGACTGGTGGCACTGCTATCGCGTATGGCAATTATCGAAAGAAATCGCAAAAACAGAAGAAGTCAATCTGTTTATTGTAGAACTAGGAGCACTCTTACACGACATTGCAGATGCCAAATTTCATCAAGGAGATGAAACAATAGGACCACAAAAGGCGCGTCAATTTTTAAGCACATTAAACGTCAAGGAAGAAATAATAAGCTCTGTTGAAAACATCATTCACCACGTTTCTTTTAGATTAAGCAACGAAGATCAGAATTACCATTCACGAGAACTTGATGTAATACAAGATGCTGACAGACTTGATGCAATTGGAGCTATTGGCATAGCACGCACCTTTAACTATGGAGGTTATAAAAATAGAGAACTTTACAACCCTGAGATCCTTCCGAAACTGAATATGACAAAAGAAGAATACAAAAACAGTACAGCCCCTACCATTAACCATTTTTATGAAAAACTCCTCTTATTAAAAGAAAGGATGAATACAGCTACGGCTAAAGCAATGGCAGAACATCGTCATCATTTTATGGAACAATTCCTTGATGAATTCTTTAAAGAATGGGAAGGAAAACTGTAAAAAAGGGAATAAGCAGAAAAAACACATTACGCTAAGAAGAAAACAAGAATTCCTCCAACAGCCACAAAAGCACCCACAATTTCCCGAATATTAAGTTTCTCTTTAAGAAATAATACGGAAGGTGCTAATATAAAAACAGGCATCGTGGACATCAGCGTAGCAGCCACACCAACAGGAATATGCTGAAATGCAACCAAAGACAAGCCAACACCTAAGAAAGGACCAAAGAAGGATCCAACCGAAGTAAAAGCAAGACCTTTAACATCATGAAAGCTATCCATCACTTTACCCCATCGTCCCATCACGGTAATAACAATGAGAAAACCTATAATGCCAATGAGAACTCGTATTTGTGAAGCTACAAAAGGATCCATATCCCCCATCCCCATCTTACTAAAAACGCTGCCTACTCCCTGACCTATGGCTCCAAGTATAGCATAAACAATACCACGACGCACGTGAGGCTGTTTAATTTTACCACTTTGATCTCTAAAAAGAATAACAAGAAAAACACCAGACAACACAATAAACATACCCACTACATTCATTAATGTCAGACGCTCATCCAACATCACCCAACTTAATATAGCAGAAATAGGCGGTGCAATAGTAAAAATCAGCATCGAAGTACGCGAGCTAATATATTCATACGATTTAAAAAGAAAGAAATCGCCCAAGACATAACCTATCAAAGCCGAAATACCTAAAAAAGTCCATGCATGTGCATCGGCGTGCGGAAACCAAACCCCATGTACCACATAGGTGTAAATCATATAAAAAAACGCAGCTAAAACTAAACGCCAGAGGTTAACCACTAAAGAACCTATACGCCGAGAAGCCACCTGAAAAAAAAGAGCGGTAATAGTCCAACACATAGCAGTAACAACACCTGCTATTTCTCCTATATATTGCTGCATCAAAACATTATTTATTTAACTGAATAATACACTAATTTACAAACCTTAAGATCTCAAGGTACGGGGTCATAGCCCGACCCTCCCCAAGGATTACAGCTCAATACCCTTTTCAGAGTTAACCAAAATCCTTTAAATACACCATGTTTTTCAAAAGCCTCAATACCATATTGAGAACAAGTGGGCGTATAACGACACGATTTGGGTAACATAGGAGAAATCGTATAGCGATAAATTTTAATCAATAAAATAAAAGGGAAAATCAATATTTTACGAACGTGTTTTTTCATAACCTAGAATGTAAAAAAACATCAAATCTCATTATTCAGCATAAGCTGCAAAGCTTCTTTCAACTTTTTTTCTATGACAGGATAATCTAACACCTTTTTAGAAGTATATAAAATAGCAATTTGAAAATGCTGCCCTTGCAAATGAGAATAAAAATCAGGTTTATTAAGACGATAAGCCTCACGTATCCTACGTTTTATCAAGTTACGAGCTACAGCAGTCTTGTGCAAGCGTTTGGGTGCATTTATCAACACCCTACATGCGGCCTCCTGTTCATCGTTAATCGGTTTAAAGACGATGCGATAAGGAAAATAAAAAAAAGACTTACCTTGAGTAAACAACAAATCAATTGTCGTTTTTCCAGTAAGTCTTTCTGTCTTATTAAAAGTGTATTTTATCAACTCAATATATTTATCAACCTACTGAAGGTCTTGATTAATACACATATACCTCTAGCACTCATTAAACTAAACGCCTAAAAACTGTTCCAAAGCCATTTTCATAGAAGGAGCCTTAGGACTTGGAGCCATAATATCTACACGTAATCCTAGTTTGAGAGCCATAGCCTCTGTACTATTTCCAAAAACAGCAATCGCCTTTTCTCCTTGTTTAAAATCAGGAAAGTTATGAAATAAAGACTCTACACCTAAAGGACTAAAGAAAGCAATTAAATCTTTTGATAAAATATCCAAGCCAGATAATTCGGTACTCACAGTACGATACATCACAGCTTCGGTATAATCATAATTATTAGCTTTTAATAAATCAGGAACCTGAGGAGAATGCACCTCCGACATAGGAATCATAAACTTATTGCCCTCTTTATAACGATTCATCTCAAGCAGTAAACCCTGAGCAGTACCATCTTTAGAGAAAAATATTTTACGTTTACGGTAAACAATATATTTCTGAAGGTAATTAGCTACTGCCTCTGAGAGACAAAAATAACGCATTTCAACAGGAATATCACAACGTAATGTCTCTGCTAATCTAAAAAAATTATCTACTGCCACACGACTCGTCATCACCATGGCCTGATGATCTAAAATAGAAATTCGTTGATCCCGAAACTCACGCGAATTCAAACCCTCCATCTGAATAAACTTCCGAAACTCTACCTCTGCACCAATCTCTTTCGCAATATCAACATATGGTGATCTTCCATTGGTAGGTTGCGGCTGTGAAATTAAAATTTTTTTTATCTTCAAAATCGTCTGACTCTATGTATTACGATAAAAATCGAAATACGATTAATAATGGTATTATTTCTAAGGTGCAAAGGTACAAAAACAAGTAAAACAAACTTACGATCCTTCGATAAAAAACAAAAAACATACGATAAAAAAATAAGAGCTCTCCTAGAATAAAAAAAGCTCCTGCTAAATTAGCACAAAAAGAAAAAGTAACTGTTGATGAATAAGTTATTATCACTGCTAATGGAAAAACTAAAACCCCAAGCATATAGTGCACCCAAGAATAAGTCTCAATCCAAATGGGGAACATCGATTGCATAGAGAAGATATAGGCTAAAAATCGAGTGATAAAAATGCGACTAGTATGCAGCAAAATAAAGACAACTAATATTTGCCAATAAAAGACATTAGTAATCCCAAATTGATTTAACAGTTGAAAAGAAAAAATTGAAAATGATGCTAAATTCAAAATAGCCAAAAACAATCGAAGACGTGGTCCTGAATTAGCATTTTCAGCTTCAAAAGTTCTGACGTCACTTGTTAAGACCATTTCTCTCACTTTATGAATAAAGACCAACAAGAAATCATGCCAGATGATAACCAACATAAGAGCCATAACCAGAAATACAATAGTATAAATGTCATGATCTATGGTATGTGGCAAAATTGGTAATATTTTAGCGAGTGTCATCTTCATTATTAACGCGCAGCAAAAGTAACAGCATCAGCAGGCCATACTTGCCCTTGATCCAAATAATCAAATACATCCTCAACACTAGAAGCCACGTACCACATCTCACCATGAACATTGCGCATCAACTTCTCATCAATAGTATGCTCGAGCCATTGTATAAGTGGAGTAAAAAAATCATTTATATTAACAAATACTATAGGTGCAAAAAAACGTCCAAGACGCTTTAGACTCAAAGCTTCAGCAACCTCCTCCAAAGTACCAACAGCCCCTGGCAATACTACAATAGCGTCAGCCTCACTAAGAAGGATATCTTTACGCGCAGCCATCGTATCAGTCCATACCATCTGATCTTTAGTCAAACGTTCATAGTTCCATTCTACCTCTTGCATAAACTGAGGCATCACCCCTAGGACATCGGCACCATTATCGAGAACAGCATCAGCTACTACACGCATCAATCCCATTCCACTACCTCCAAAGATAAGACGAGAATGACGATTAGCAATAGCTAAACCCAACTGGTGAGCCGCCTTTTTAAAATCCTCATTAACATCGTTACTAGAAGAACAAAAAACTGTTATAGATTTATTTTTCATTCGTATTCAATATTTTCTGTTGAAACTCATCCTTTGATAATCCCATAATTTTTTCAGTATCTAAAATAGTATTATCCAATTCACGAATAATAGGATAAAAACCCTTACTATCCATCACATTTTGTGCAATAAAAGCAAACATCTGTATTTCTAAAACACTTTGAGATTCTTTCAAGTCACCTTTCTTAACTTTCAATCCATTTTCCTCAGCCATTGCCAAGAGATCAGGCAATAAACACTGCGTTTTCAAATAGTCAGACAAGGCCTGTACACCACCCTCTTGAGATATTTTAAGTAATTCCTTGCGGTGCTTATCCGCATAAAAAAACGCAAAACGAACAATGAGACCTTTCCGACTCACTTCACGTGAAAAGTCCGTCATACCCGTAGTATCACGCGGAATAAAAACATCAGGCATTATACCTCCACTAGCGTAAACGGTACGACCATGTTTAGTTTTAAAAGACTTTGTATTTTTAAAGCTCACACTATCCTGATTATCCATCTCACCATGCATATATCTGTTCCATAGATCTTCGGCATAATCCTCATTTCCTTTCTCATATGTTTTCTGGATACAACGTCCAGAAGGCGTGTAATAACGTGCTATTGTCAATCGCATAGCCGAACCATCTTCAAAACTCTTTTGCGTTTGCACTAGCCCCTTACCAAAAGAACGACGGCCAATAATAAGCCCTCTATCATTATCCTGAATAGCCCCTGCAAAAATCTCGGAAGCCGAAGCCGACCATTCGTCAAGTAAAACAGCTATTTTCATATCTTTACAAGACCCCGATCCATCAGCCTTAAACTCCTGACGAGCTTGTGCCTTACCGTGAGTATAAACAATCATTTCACCACGGCTTAAAAACTCATTAACCATTCCAATGACAGCGCCTAGATAACCGCCAGTATTACCACGCAGATCCACCACCACAGCAGTCGCTTTTTGTGCCTTTAGTTGAGCCAAAGCTAAAAGAAACTCATTATATGTATTTTGCCCAAAACGAATAACCTTAATATAAGCCGTTGAATCATTCATCATATAGGCAACATCCACACTTTCAACAGGAATAGATCCGCGCTCTATATTAAAATCAATATTACGTTTTTCGGCAGGTCTATAAGCTGTCACTTTCACATCAGTACCACGTTTACCACGTAACACCTCCATCACATTTTCAGACTTAAAATCAACGCCAGCAATAACACTATCATCTACGGCAATTAGGCGATCTCCATCTTGAATACCTACTTTTTGGGAAGGTCCACCTTTAATGACGTGCATCACCATAACGGTATCATCAAATATACGAAATTGAACACCTATGCCTCCAAAATTACCTTGAAGCTCTTCATTAACGCTCTGTAAATCTTTTGCAGGAATATAAGTGGTATGAGGATCCAATTCTTCGAGTATAAGAGGAATCATCTTTTCCGTAATGGAATCTACATCTACAGTATCCACATATTCACGGTCTATTGTTTTAAGAATAAGATCGAGCTTACCTGTAGGCGATGAAGAAGAAATAGAATTTACCTGCCCTACATTACCCATCAAATGACCAATCATAATACCGAAAGCCAACACTATAGCTAAAACAATTGGTATATATACTTTATTTAATTTCCCCATCGTTATCCTTTTCTATTTCAATTTTTAACGGACAATTCACCACTTCTATACCAACACGTTTTAATAAATCCAATCCTTCTGTTTTAGTGTATAAATCATCAAACACAACACGCTTTATACCCGCCTGAATAATGAGTTTAGAACATTCAATACAAGGAGAAGTAGTCACATACAAAGTAGCTCCATCGCTGCTATTGCTGGTACGCGCTACTTTAGTAATAGCATTTGCTTCGGCATGCAACACGTAAGCCTTCGTTTTATGCGTCACTTCATCTTCACAAACATTTTCAAATCCAGAAGGCGTACCATTATAACCATCAGAAATAATCATTTTATCTTTTACAATAAGAGCCCCTACCTGACGACGTTTGCAATACGAATTCTCGGACCAGATACGAGCCATTCTAAGATAGCGTAGATCTAAATGATATTGTTTTTCATCCATATATATATTGTCTTTTATAATGCTATTTCTAAATATTACATTGTGGGGCTTATTCCCCATAGGGGTTACAAATAATAAAACACGTTCTAACAAATTCATCCACCTACAGCAGAGCAGTTTGTTTAATTACTATAACGTTTCATCACATTATAAGCTTTATAAATACCCAATTCTCCAGCCTTACTCAAATCCAACATTCCCTTTTCATTATCACCAAGAAAGATATAGGTCAAGCCACGATTAAAATAAGCAGCAGCCAATCGCGGCTCTGCCTCAATAGCTTGCGTATAATCTTTGATTGCCGCCTTATAATTCTTAAGGATCATCATCACATTACCCTTATTATACCAGGCATAAGCAAATCCTGGATCTAAAAATAAGACACGATTATAATCCGCAATAATAAGATCATAATCTATGATGCGACTATTATCCTTTTTATCTATTTTATTTGTAATAATATCTTCAGGTTCCTCATTAGCTTCTACAGAACGAATAAACTCAACCATACGCTGACGCACACTAGCCTTTGCAAAAAGAATGATGACATCATCGGGTCTTAGATCGTTCGCTTTATTTAAGTCCCTGAGAGCATCAGCAAAATTTTTGACTAATGAATAATTCATACCACGTTCAAAAAACAAAGAAGCATCATCTTTCACATCCAAAGCAGAAGATAACACATCAATATCCACAAAACGATCACCTATTTCATTACGGGTAAGCTGTGTATTACTATTCAACAAGAACAAATCTTGACGATCCAATTTATTATAATCATCTAATGCTTTGACAAAGAAAAATGGAAGATTTAATTCATTTTTCACTTGATAAAAAGAGAAAAAGAAATCACCTTCACCACTAATATTAACATTCTGATTCTGAACTTTCCCACGTATAGCACTTGCATATTCAGTGGTCTGTTCTTCATCGTCATCGGTAAAGACGATACGTTTATAACTTTTTATATTCTTATCAGCCGCATCACGCGTTCCCTTTTCGTCATCACTATTATTTTTGATAGCCTCAGCTAAAGAATTCTGTTTCTTAGTCCCTGATTTATTCTCTTCGGTAAGCACATATGCGGTACCATAATCTTTTTCAGCCCCACTACTATCACCTAAAGCCTTTTTAGCCTCAGCACGGGCATAATAAGCTACAGGAAAACCAGGATAAGCATTAATTATAAATGACAAATCACTAATAGCAGCATAGTTATTCCCCGTTTTCACAAAAAGAAGAGCACGATTAAACAAGGCAAAATTATTATCAGGATCGAGTTGTAACACTAAAGAATAATCTTCAATAGCATTGTTATCATCCCCAATATAAGCCCTTAACATCGCTCTATTATAATAAGCGGCGGTGCTATTTCTATTAAATTTGATGGCCATAGTGTAATCCTCTATAGCGCCATTCAAATCATTCATTTGGTAACGCACCACACCACGAGCTAAATGAAAATTAGCATTCCTAGGATCTAATTTAATCGCTTTATTATAATCATCAAGTGCTTTTTGATACTCACGTGTCTCTATAAATAAATAACCACGACGAGCAAAACTATTCACATTATAAGGATTAATATCAATCGCTTTATTATAATCTTCTAAAGCTTTGGAGGTATCTCCTTTTTCAAGATAAGTAGCTCCTCTACTCAGATAAGTGGAATAACTTTTTTTAAGCTTTAATGAATTATTAAATTGCACAATAGCCTCATCATACTGTTTATTAGCCATATAACTCAGACCCAAATTAAGCATCAAATTGGTATTGTCCTGATTATATTTAAGACCTTTAGAAAAATCAAGAACAGCTAAAGGATACATACCTTTACGCTGATGAGCAATACCGCGTAGCTCATAAGCACCCACCAAAAAAGGATCGATTTCTAATGCTTTGTCACAATCTATAATAGCACCTGTATGATCCTCCAAGTAATATTTAGAAACGGCGCGATAATAGTAAGGATCTGCCAAAAAAGGCTTCGCATTAACCACCAAATTGAAATACTGAATAGAAAGCACATAGTCTTCAAAATACAAAGCATTACGCCCCATATTAAGAATACGGTCTGTGTTTAGTTGAGCTTGCATCACACCCAGCGAGCTAGCACACAACAATATATATAGAATAAATTTTTTCACCTAGTTATTATAATCATCGTAAAAGATAAAAAAAGTGAGATACACCTTAATATACCCCACACTCTACACCTTCAGATAGTTACTTAGAACACGTTCAGTATCAATAATTGCCTCTTCTAAGACGTCGTTAACAATCACCACATCAAATTTATTGGCAAAACTCAATTCATAAGCAGCCTTTTCGATACGTATATGAATAGTAGCCTCACTATCGGTAGCGCGAGCAATAAGACGTTGCTCTAATACCTCCACCGAAGGCGGTTGGACAAAAACAGCCAATGCTTTTTCACCATAATACTTTTTAATATTTAAGCCACCTACTACATCAACATCAAATATTACGTTTCTCCCTTTATTCAATAACCGTTCCACTTCTTCTTTTAGGGTTCCGTAATATTTATCTTTATACACCTCTTCCCATTCCAGAAATTCATTATTATCTACCTTAGAACGAAATTCTTCGGGAGAAAGGAAATAGTAATCAATACCATCGGTCTCATTATGGCGCGGTTCACGACTCGTTGCAGAAATAGAAAAACATAAGCTATATTTTTCCTTTTTCAGAAGCTGTTTTACAATAGTTGTCTTTCCAGAACCAGAAGGCGCTGAAAAAATAATAAGTTTCCCTGTCATAATTCATCACTTAGACCAAAGCTCATTGCTCGTGTCCATTTTTAATTATACTATAAGGTATTTAACACCTGCTCTTTTATCTTCTCTAATTCATCTTTCATATGCACCACTAACTTTTGAATCTGTTCATGGTTAGCTTTAGAACCCAAAGTATTAATCTCACGACCAATTTCTTGTGCTATAAATCCCAATTTTTTACCTACAGCCTCATCAAGATTCGCAGTTTCTAAAAAATATTGACAATGATGAGCCAGACGTGTTTTTTCTTCATTCACATCCATCTTCTCAATATAAAAAATCATTTCTTGCTCTAGGCGCTCCACATTAGGCGACGCTTCAAGAGTAGCTAAACCATCTTGTAAGCGTTGACGCACCTTATCGATGCGCTCACTTTCGTACTGCGGCACTTCTGCAAGTAGCTCTTCTATCTTTGAAATATTACCCGTCATATCGTTATAAAGCGAAACCCCTTCTTGAGATCTAAAGGCATTAAGATGATCTAATGCTTCTTCCACCTTAAGGCTAACGCTATGCCATTCTTCTTCATCCAAAGATTTAACCTCCACCTTCATCACATCAGGCAAGCGTAAAATCTGAGAAAAATAATCATGTGGTAAAGGCACTCCAGTACTAGCAGCCACATCTTTTATCTGAGACAGATAAGACGAAAACACGTTTTTATTAATAACAGATTTAGCCGTTTCTCCTAAACTCTCAACAAAAAGATTCAATTCTACTTTACCACGTTTAAGGTGATTAGCTATCAAACGTCGTATCTCAATATCTTTTTCCTTATACATATTAGGCACACGGGTAAAGATGTCCAACTGTTTTGAATTAAGAGATTTTACTTCAATAGTAATACGTTTATCGGGGAATTCACAAGTGGCTTTCCCATAGCCGGTCATTGATTTAAGCATGTTTATTTTTATTTTATCAATGTTTCAGCCACCTTACGGCTTTCAGCATCACAAGCAAAATAATCATCCAAGGTGGGTGATAACTGCAAGCTGACTTTAGACATTGTTTTTTCAATTATATTAGGAATAGCAGTAAAAGCTATTTTTTCATTCAAAAAGGCAGCGACCGCCACTTCATTAGCAGCATTCATCGCACACGGCATATTACCACCACGACTCAAAGCTTCATACGCTAAATTCAGACATGGAAACGACTCAGACCGAGGTGAGGTAAAACTTAAATTTTGCATGCCCTCTAACCCCAATCGTTTAAAATCTGAAAGAACACGATGAGGAAAAGTCAAAGCATATTGAATGGGTAATTTCATATCAGGCCATCCTAGTTGTGCTTTTACCGAACCATCAGCAAACTGTACCATAGAATGCACAATAGACTGCGGATGCACCATGATATCAATATCTTTGGGCTGTATGTCGAACAACCAACGCGCTTCTATCACCTCTAAACCTTTGTTCATCAAAGAAGCCGAATCAATGGTAATTTTAGCCCCCATATTCCAAGTAGGATGTTTCAGAGCCTCACGGTACGAAATCGTTTTTAAAGCCTCATCTGTTTTATCCTTAAAAGGACCACCAGAAGCGGTAAGTATTAGTTTCTCAACAGGATTATCCCCTTCACCTACAAGACATTGAAAAATAGCAGAATGCTCTGAATCCACAGGTATTATTTCAGCCTTATATTCCATTGCCAAAGACGTAATAAGCTCGCCTGCAACAACCAAAGTTTCTTTATTCGCTAAAGCAATACGTTTACCCGCCTTAACGGCATTCACCGTAGCCTGCACCCCTGAAAATCCGACCATAGCGGTCAATACCACATCAATCTCGGCGGATACCACCACTTGTTCTATAGCTTCAGCACCAGCATATACCTTGATAGGAAGATGCGCAAGAGCCTCTTGTAAAATGGCATATTTTTCTTTATTAGCAATGACCACCGTATCGGGATCAAAACGTTTTGCTTGCGCAATCAGTAAGTCCACATTATTACCAGCTGTTAATACAGAAGCTTCAAAGCGATCGGGATGTTGCGCTATTACATCTAAAGTTTGTGTTCCTATCGATCCTGTAGAACCTAAGATAGCAATTCTTTTTTTCTTCATATTGAATTAAAATACAATTAATGTTTCAGGATCAATAGCTTCACCACCTTGCCACATTTCTAAATGCAAGTGCACACCCGTTGATAATGTGCCGGTATTACCAACTAAGGCAATGACCTCACCAGCCTTAACTTTATCACCAACAGCCTTAAATACCACAGAAGCATGTCTATACGTTGATATAAGATTATCAGCATGTTGAATACTAACAACATGACCTGAAGTCATCGAATAATCTACAAGAATAACAGTACCATCAGCAATGGCTAAAATATGTTCTTTTGACGCTGTAGCCAAATCCACACCGTAATGCTTTTCTTGAGTATTAAAATGGTTTGTTATCATCCCTTTCACTGGCGTATAAAAAAAGATATTACCTTTCTTTTCTTCGCTCACCTTATCAAGTAATCCTAAGTTATATTGCTCTTCAGATTCTATCTCAGAACGAAAAGAAATCTCTTCTTCAGAAGCCTCAAGACGTGCACGTTCTATGATTAAACCTTTATTATGCTCAGCCGAGGTATCAGCATACAATTCCTCAGGAATATCACCTTGTAATATCTTACGGATACCTTCGAGATATAATTCTTGCTGTTCTAGTTTATGCAATACCGAATCTACCCTTTCTTTATTGTTAATCATCACTCTTTCCGTCTGGCTATCAGGATATCCAGGCACATATTCCCGCAAAGGGGTATAAAAAATAAGGGATACAACAATAGCAGTAGCTATAACTAAAGTACCCACAATAAATAACAAAATATTAAACACAGATAAACGCACGCGTCGCACTTCATCAAAAGAATCCTCATTAATAAAAGAAATGCGATACTTAAGACGAATGTTGTGTTTGTTCTTTTCGCTAGACTTGTGCTCAACCATAATAAAAATTTAATCGCAAAATTAATAAAAATAGGAAGACAAACGACGCATAACCCGTTAAATACCTAATATAATATCTTAACAGACGTAATAACCTAAGGAACTGTCTTAAAAAAACAAAAAAGCTCAGATCAAAAAAAAGATCCAAGCTTACAATGTTAACTATTTCTCTAGAATAAAACCTTTAAACCATATCAGCGCCCATAACCAAGGCCTTTTCATTTATAGGTAATAATTTATGATGACGCACTGGCAACGATTTCTTCAAGCCAGACAAAACATCCTCACTACTAATCAACGGTTTTACTTTTAGATAAGCACCCAAAACCATCATATTAAACACTTTGGACATATTATTTTCAGATGCTACCTGTGCAGCATTAATTTTATAAATGGAAATATCAGTACGTGAAGGTTCCACAGTGATTCCATTGATGTCATAAATTAATACGCCACCTGGCTTAACAGCGGACTCAAACTTATCAAGTGAAGGTTGATTTAATGCAATAACGGTATCAAAATAATTCAATACAGGTGAAGACACCTCATTATCACTCAAAATCACGGTAACATTAGCCGTACCACCTCGCATCTCAGGTCCATAAGAAGGTAACCAAGATACATGTTTTCCTTGCATTAAAGCTGAATAGGCTAAAATTTTACCCATTGACAAAACTCCTTGTCCTCCAAATCCTGCAATTATTAATTCTTCTGTCATAACTTATACTGTTTGCATAACACTAAACCATGGGATAAAAACCTCTGGCATTAGTCAGTGGCTAATATTAAACATTCTTAAGATCTCCTAATGGATAAGCAGGAAACATATTTTCCACCATCCAATCATTGGCCTTTTCAGGAGACATTTTCCATCCTGAATTACACGTTGAAACGATTTCAACCAATGACCCACCTTTATTTTCTTTTTGATTTTCAAAAGCTTTACGAATCGCTTTTTTAGCTTTCTTAACAGCACCCGCCGTATGTACACTCTGACGCGTAACATAACGCATACCAGGCAGTGGCGCCAACATATCAGAAATTTTCAAAGGATATCCAGCTAATTTAGGATCACGACCAAAAGGACAGGTAGAAGACTTCATACCTATCAATGTAGTAGGAGCCATCTGACCACCCGTCATACCATAAATCCCATTATTGATGAAAATAATAGTAATATTCTCTCCACGGTTACAAGCATGTATGGTCTCAGCAGTACCAATAGCGGCTAAATCGCCATCACCCTGATAGGTAAATACAAACTTATTGGGCAGTAAACGTTTGATGCCAGTAGCCACAGCAGGAGCACGACCGTGAGCCGCTTCTTGCCAGTCAATATCAATATAATTATAAGCAAATACAGCACATCCTACTGGCGAAACACCAATCGTATCTTCCTGTATTCCCATTTCTTCTATCACCTCAGCAACTAACTTGTGCACTACGCCATGACTACATCCTGGACAATAGTGATTAGGCACATCTAATAACAAGCTAGACTTGGTTTTTACCTGATTTTCAGGTTTCATAATATCTTTAATATCCATAGTCTTCTTATTTATTTATCAGTTTTTCCTTCAAGGCCACCACTACTTCATCAGGAGTAGGAATGATTCCTCCTAGGCGACCATAATATTCCACCGGTTTTTTCCCATTTACTGAAAGACGTACATCTTCTACCATCTGACCAGCATTCATCTCAACAGTTAAGAAACCTTTTTTGGTCTCCGCCAATTGAGCTAATTCCTTTTCTGGAAATGGGAAAAGAGTAATAGGACGTAACAAACCAACTTTTATGCCTTCGCTGCGCGCTATCTCTACTGCTTTATTACAAATACGAGCACAAGAACCAAAAGCCACTAAAATATATTCTGCATCATCAGTCATATACGTTTCATAACGTACTTCCTTCTCTTGCATCACACGATATTTCGCTTGAAACTTCAAGTTATTGCGTTCCATCTCTTCAGACTTTAATTCCAAAGAAGTAATCACATTTTTCTTACGCTCTTTTGCTTTACCAGTAGAAGCCCAAGGACTCATAGCCACTAATTCTTCATCCGTCATCCGTGGTTTTGAAGGTGGTAACACCACACGTTCCATCATCTGACCAATGATACCATCACTTAATATCATCACAGGATTACGGTATTTGAAAGCTAATTCGAAACCTAAATCCACAAAATCAGCCATCTCCTGAACAGAGTTAGGAGCTAAAACAAGTAATTTATAATCACCATGTCCACCACCCTTAACAGCCTGAAAATAATCTGCCTGACTAGGCTGTATAGTCCCAAGACCAGGTCCTCCTCTCACTACGTTAACCACCAAACAAGGTAATTCGGCACCTGCAATATACGAGATCCCTTCCTGTTTCAAACTAATACCAGGACTAGATGAAGATGTCATCACGCGCTTACCACAACCAGCACCACCATATACCATATTAATAGCAGCAATCTCGCTCTCTGCTTGCAATACCACCATACCCGTATCATCCCAAGGATGCTCAGCCATTAGTGTTTCCATTATCTCGGACTGAGGCGTAATAGGATAACCAAAAAAGCCATCGCAACCACAACGTATAGCGGCATGAGCAATCGCCTCATTACCTTTTAACAATTTAATCTCTTCCATAAAAATAATTTATTATTCAAAATCCAAGTAACCATATAAGCCTAAAAACATTTTAAGCCTGTATTTCAACTTAAAGTTTGACTCTATAAACCGTGATACAAGCATCTGGACAAACCTCTGCACAACTAGCACAACCAATGCAAGCCTCAGGATTCGCCATATACGAATAATTATAACCTTTAGCATTAACACTGTTATTTAATGCCAGAACATGAGTAGGACAAGCAACTACACAAAGGTTACACCCTTTGCACATTTCCTCATCTACCTTTACCGCACCTTGTACTTTAGCCATAAAATTTTGTTTTTATTAAACTGGTGATTCCATATATCAACAAAAACACCACAATCATCTATAAATAAAATATGTAGAATATTTCAATCACCCTACACAATTAAAAATTTCGACAAATGTATAAAATCCAATGCAGAATAGCTGACCAATTAAGCATTAATGTTAATAACTTAAACAGATATACCAATAAATAAGGAGGCGGGTAATTGAGAATTTTCTAACTTTGCACGCTCATCACTTATAAACAAAGAAGATATAAAAATTTCAATCCATTATTTAACAAAAAAGAAATGATATAATTATCATCTTACATCACCCTTTTCTATTCATTATCAGAACAATACACAAAAAACATCACCTACACTATGAAGAAGTTGATTTTTAGCTTAACTGCCTTATTTTTGGGCAGTTTCATTTATGCTCAAAATGAGAAAAAAGAGATCAATAAAGAGTTAGAAGAAGTCACTATTGAAAGTTTTTTCTTTAAACAAAAGATAACTACAAGCACCTCGCCTATTAGTGTTGTCACCGAAAAAGAATTAAATAACATTCCTCTACAAGGCATTGGTGACGCACTAAAGCTAGAACCTGCCATTTCGACCAAAAGTGATGGCGTATGGAGTACTGCGCCTAGCATCCGTGGTCTTTCGGGACAACGTGTGATCGTTGCAGTAGATGGCAATCGCATAGAAACCGCTACCGATGTCAGTGGAGGGATGAATATGATTAATATGAATGACATCAGTCAAATAGAAATCATCAAAAGTGGAGCTTCATCATTGTATGGTTCAGGAGCTGTAGGTGGTGTTATCAACTTTATCACACAACCTATCGTCTATAGTAGCACACCAGAATTTCATACGACACTAACAAGTGGCTACCAGAGTGCCAACCAACTGAAGGAGGAATACCTCCGTTTCACCTGGAGTCAAGAAAAATTCTACGCCTTCCTTTCTGGCTCTTACCGAAATGCAGAAAACACACAAACACCTGCAGGAGAATTACAAAACAGCCAATTTGAGGATTATTCCATCAATGCTAAAGTAGGCTATCGCATCAACGACAAACAAGAAATAAGAATACAACATCAAGATTTCAATGCAAAAGATGTAGGTGTACCTGGCAGTAACAGTTTTTCTGCACCATTTACGGTAACTTTTCCGGAACATAGACGCTCTATGACAGATGTACAATATCTTTTATCTGACCTTAGCGAAAGCGTAAAACTCTTAAAGATAAAAGCCTATCAACAATACATCAAACGTGATGTTCAAGTAATAACTGGCATCCCTAAATATTTAGGAAAACCTATATCGATAGCTCCTTCAGGCGAACATCAATTATGGGGAGGATTAGCACAACTAGATATGGATTTTGATGGACAAAAAGTAAGTGCAGGAATCGACATTTGGCAACGTAACCTAGAAAGTCATCGTGAAAAATTTATTAGCAAGCCCGATAGCAGCATAACAACACGAGGAGAATTACCGTTGCCAAAAGCAAGCTATACGAGCAATGGTATATTTGCCCGTACCGAACGCCACTTCCTTGACAACAAACTAAACACAACTCTTGGCCTACGCTATGACTACATCATCGTAAATAATGACGATGTTTATGATCCCGACTACCTATTAAAAGATGGCGTAAACGTTAGTGTACCCTCACGCACATTAACCATAGCAGAAAACACAGAAAAAAGACATTCGTGGAGCGCAAATTTAGGAGCCAACTATCAATTATCAAAAGAACTAAACGTAGCTATTTCTGGAGGTCACTCCTTCCGAGCTCCTAACATTGAAGAATTATACAAATACATCAACTTAGGCTCTTCTGTAAAAATAGGAAATCCTGATTTAACTTCCGAACAAAGT
>CBFIII010000051.1:0-25609 GCA_965662645.1 Bacteroidales bacterium | reverse complement strand
CTTCTAAATTGCAAGCATAAACAGACTAATAATATATCTTTCTGTGGCTAGAATTTAATGTCGAACTCAGGTTATTATTAAACCATAATAATTAATGACTACAATGGCTTTTCTTTCTATAGTTATAGTCCACAACCTCGGGACAAGCTAACGAGGCATTTAGTTGAAGAACATTTTATTATTTGCAGCAAGCTACAGAGAATTAAACCCACAATGTGGGATTGAAATAATAAAGAAGCAAAACAATCGGGTTTCCATAAATCTTTAAAAATATGGAATTTTCAATACTTACTGATATAGTTATCATATTTGCTTTATCAACATTGGTCAATTTAGTTTTTACTAAATTAAAAGTACCTACAGTTATAGGTTATCTGTTAACGGGTATGATTGCGGGACCACATTTACTCTCTTTGATAGATGAAGAACATGAAATAGAAGTGTTGGCGGAAATAGGTGTCATTTTATTGCTTTTCACCATCGGATTGGAATTTTCATTAAAACATCTCTTAAAAATAAGAAGAATCGTATTCTTTGGTGGTTTTGTGCAAGTCTCGGTAACCGCAGGTGTATTTTATATCATCTCCATCTTTTATGATCTTAACTGGCAAACCGGATTGTTCATTGGTTTTCTTGTCGCCTTAAGTAGTTCTGCTCTTGTCTTAAAGCTTTTGCAAGAACGTTCTGAACTTTCTTCCAATTATGGACGAACTATCTTGGGTGTTCTTATCTATCAAGATTTATTATTGGTTCCCTTATTGTTGTTTGCTAATATGTTAGGGAAAAGTGATGTGAATATCACTCGTGAGTTATTAATGCTTGCATTAAAAGCTATTTTTATTATCGCTTTTGTTTACGTAGGAAATAAATGGCTACTGCCAAAGCTGCTGTATATTATAGCTATGACAAAAAATCAAGAGCTCTTTATGATGAGTATCTTCCTTATTTGTCTCTCCATAGCTCTTTTAACATCACAGTTAGGCATGTCTCTCGCTTTTGGTGCTTTCTTGGCGGGATTAATGATTTCAGAATCTCCTTATAGCCATAATGCTTTTTCCAATTTGATTCCCTTTAAAGACACGTTTACCAGTTTCTTTTTTGTTTCCATCGGTATGTTGTTGGACTTATCATTTGTAGTAGATAATTATTTATTGGTTCTTTTTAGTGTTGTTTTGGTTATTGTGATTAAAACAATAATTGCAGGTGGTACAGGGTTTATTTTAGGTCATACTTTGCGCGGTACGGTGTTGGTTGGTTTGGCCTTAAGTCAGGTTGGAGAATTTTCATTTATTCTCGCCAAGATTGGATTAGATAATGCAATTATCAATGATCATTTTTATCAACTCTTCTTAGCTGTTGCGGTCATTACAATGGCTTTAACCCCATTTTTAATGAGAGCAGCAAAACCGTTGTCTGATGTTTTGTTGAAATTACCTCTTCCTCAATTTTTGATAGATGGATTATTCCCATTAACAAAAATTGAAATACCTGATTTTAAAAATCACTTAGTGGTTATTGGAACAGATACTAGTGCCTTAAAACTCTCCTTAATGGCAAAACTCAATAATTTACCTCACATATCTGTTATTTTCGATCCTTTAATTGCGAAAGAAAAAATGGAGAAAGGCGATTTGGTTGTTTATGGTGATGCTGTTAATGAACCTATATTATTGAATGCTCATGTGGATACCGCTGATATTGTTATCGTTTCTGTTGGCCGATTAATTCCTTCTATGGCCATTATCGAAAAAGTGAGAAGATTGAATAAACAAGTTTATATTATTGCACGAGCCAAACATATCTCCGATGTGAAACAATTATATAGGCTTGGGGCAGATCAGGTATTACCTGAAAAGCTTGAAGTAGCTCTCGATTTATTTAACCGTATTTTGGTTAGGAAATTATATCCTAAAAAAGAGGTTAATCGTATGTTAACTCATATTAGAAAGTTAAATTTGGGAGAATTTTCAGAGAAAGATACTGTAAATCAGCCCTCTATTTTTGATGAGCTACAGAATATGAATATTAATGCCATTAGTATAGAAAAAAAATCTTCTGCTGATGGAAAATCACTTTCTCAAATTCAATTACGAAAAAAGACAGGGGTGACGCTTTTAGCTATAAAACGGGATACTATTATCCTTGAACATCCTAATCCAGATACTGTGTTTCAAGCTAATGATACGGCTTACTTGCTTGGTAATCCAGAGCAAATTAATTTGGCTTATGAATTGTTTAATAATGAATTATAAAAAAAACATGAGGTTTTTTACCTGCCGTTTGATTATCTATTTTAGAAAAAATTATGGTGTATAGATGCTTATAAGTAGTAGAAATCGTTAAATATTGTATTTTAAAAGCAGACTGTAAACTGATGACTGAAAACTCAGTATGGTATAACTAAACGGTATTTTAAAAAATAGTACATTATTTATTTTCTACTACTTAGTAGCTCTTATGCTTGTTTTTTCTATTCGTCAGATTAAAAATCAGAGTATTGAGGTGGGGGTGGGATGTCTGGATTGAAAAGGATGGTGTATAAAATAAGAAGTCAGGGGAGGAATTCCCCTGACTTACTAACTTATAGTTTGACAAGTGTCAAAGTTTTATAATTGTAATTTATACCACTCCTTGAGTAATCATGGCATTAGCTACTTTTATAAAACCACAAATGTTTGCTCCTTTTACATAGTTAATAGAACCATCAGCTTCAGTACCATATTGGGCACAAGTATCATGTATGTTTGTCATGATGCTATTTAGTTTTTCATCTACTGCTTCGCGTGTCCATGAAATTCTCATTGAGTTTTGTGTCATTTCAAGTCCCGATGTAGCCACACCTCCAGCATTTGCAGCTTTACCTGGGGCAAACATGACGTTGTTTTCATTGAATATATTAACTGCTTCAGGTAAACAAGGCATATTAGCTCCTTCAGCAACACAGATACAGCCATTTTTCACAAGTAGTTGTGCATCTGCTTCTGCTAACTCATTTTGTGTAGCACAAGGTAAGGCAATGTCACATTTTACACCCCAAGGTTTTTCATTGGCATGATAGCTAGCATTAGGATATTCGACTATATATTCAGATATTCTTGCTCTGTAATCATTTTTAAGAACTTTAATGTGTTCTAATTTTTCTGAATCAATACCTTCACTGTCATAAATATAACCGTTAGAGTCAGACGCTGTTAATACTTTACCTCCTAACTCAATTATCTTTTCGATAGCATATTGGGATACATTTCCAGAACCGCTGACAACAAAAGATTTTCCTTTAATTGAATCTTTTTTTGCTTTTAACATTTCTCTAACGAAATACACAAGACCATAACCAGTTGCTTCAGGGCGTAAAAGACTACCTCCAAATTCGTTTCCTTTGCCGGTTAAAACACCTACAAATCTGTTTGTTACTCGTTTGTATTGACCAAACATATAGCCAATTTCGCGACCTCCTACACCTATATCTCCAGCAGGTACATCAGTAAACGAACCTACGTGACGTTGTAACTCGGTAATAAACGATTGACAAAACTTCATGACTTCAAAATCCGTTTTTCCTTTGGCACAAAAATCCGTTCCTCCTTTTGCGCCACCCATAGGTAGTGAGGTTAATGAATTTTTCAATGTTTGTTCAAAAGCAAGAAATTTAAAAATACCTTGATTTACTCCTGGATGAAAACGAAGACCACCTTTGTATGGTCCAATGGCACTGTTCATCTGTACTCTGTAACCTTTATTTATCTGTATTTCACCTTTGTCATCTAACCAAGGCACCCTGAAGCTGATTATTCTTTCAGGTTCTGTCATTCGTTCAAGAATTTTATGCTTGATATAAATAGGATTCTCCAATATATATGGAGCTACATTTTCTACTACTACTTTAACTGCTTGGTGAAATTCAGGTTCGTTAGGGTTTTTCCTGATCAGTTCCGACATAAAATTGTCGATGAAATCTTGCACTTTTTTTGATTGCATAGGTGAGTTTATTTATAAATTAAAAAAAAATATAAGTTAATAAACTATAAAAAGATGTATTCTGTTAATTCAAGATACATCTTGATGAAAAAGCAACTATGGGAAGAGTTATCATAATGAAGATAAAGTTTTAATTCATCATTCGATATGCATCTTCTTTAACTTGTAGCCAGCATAATAACTGACGATAATCCTTTTAAAAACGCTTGAGAACAGAATTATTATAAAGCGTTTTAAGTTTTTTTTATCATTTGTTTCTGCAAAGAGCGTCTTCGTCAAATCACTTTGAGAAATGATTTTTTCGAGTACGATAAAAACGTTTTAATTGTAAGTAACAAAGTTCAATTGCTTACGATGAAATAAGTTTTTCATTTTTAGCGTTTTGATAAGTATTACTAAATGCTTAGAAAAGCTTTTTTTTTAGACTTATTTAGGCTTGAGTACCTAGCGTCGTACTATAGAAGTTTAGAATGCTTTAGTAATCCTACACAAATGTAGGAAATCTATTTTTTTTATGCAAGCGAAGACGAGTTTATCTTTTTATGTTAATAATTAGGGAGATGAAAAAGATAGGCTAAATACTCAATTGTCTATTTTTATGACTCACTTTGTGTGCAATAAAAGGTTATGAGAAAATGCAATCATTTGCCATTAAATGGTTTATATTATAGTATGATACTATTTACAATTCGTAACGTAACTTATCTAAAATTATAGGTAAATCTTCTGTATCAATATCATAATTGAGAATAAAGGGTTTGTCTTCTTCGAAGATAGTCATCATTTTGTTAATGTCACCTTTGAAAGAATGAATGGCTTTCTTATAATAATCCACCGCAGTCTCGTACTCATGAGAAACTAAAGCAACATGACCCGCATTGATGTAATCATGACCAGAGGCTTGTTGATCCATTAATTTCTCATAATATTTTTTAGCTTGTTCTGGTTTTTTAGCTACAAAAGAACACCAAGCTATAGGGCGCCATGCTTTCTTTTTGTTTTTGGTGTTCAACTCAATCTTAAAATAGTTATTTAAGGCCTCATTGTAGTTTTTTAAACTTAAGAAACAATTGGCAATAGCATATTGCAAATTAATGTTTTGGGGTTGTAAGTTGGCTGCTAGTTGGTAGTTTTCTAATGCTTTTTTTGTTTTTCCTAAGGCTTGGTAACAATAGGCTATCTTTTTCAGCGTCCATACGGAGCTGCTTTCTACCAAATCAGCTTTCATATAATAATCAAGAGCTAACTTATGATCATTCGTCTTTTGGGCACAATAACCTCTTTTTTGCAGACATTCTACATTAGCTGAGTCGTCCTGCAATAGAAGCTCGAAGAGTTCGCCAGCTTCTGTGAAGTAATTCTTAGCAAAATAATATTCTGCTACATTGCGCCATATCTTTTGATCTTCAATAACATTAGCAATGATGTTTTTGTTGTGAAAGTCTAAACGATGTTGAAAAGGGTTGTCGAATTGACTTTTTTGTGGGTGTAAATTGAAAAACCGATATAGATCTTGTACATATTGATTAGAGATGAATTCTGCTTGGCGATTTTTATGGGGTTCATTTTCTGATTTTTCTATGTCTTTCATATTCTCAAAGTCAGCACCAACGGCTGCTGACATGGTCTTACGTTGACTTTCAGGCAACTGTTCCATACTTAAGATAAAAGAGTATTTGTCTGAGTTACAAAGAAATAGTGATTTTTCTATAGCTTTGGCAAATGACTGTATATTTTCTGTTTGTAATTGATCTGATAGGTCGGGGTAACTGGTAGTAAAGGGTACTAGCCAATTATAAATAGGATTAAAGAAAGGAAAGGACTTTAACATCGAAAAAGTACTCAGGAAAACGTCGGCGCCTTCCATTTGTAATTCGCTAATTTCTTTCATTTTATCAGTAAGTCCCGGAACTTCGTCTAACATTTCTTGCCAGTCAGGGTTTTTATCATCCAGGTCTTTTTCTCCTTCTAATTTATCAATGTCTAGTTTTTCACGGATAATAGGGGTGATTTTAACCATTTCTGGTATGATTTCTTCTTGAAATTTGCGGGCTATCTTTTCACTTTCTTTTGATTTAATAAATTGAATTATAATTTGTTCTAAGCTTTTTTTGAAGTATTTATTTTCTGCCAAAAGGCTAAATCGTGAGCTTACAGAGGTGAAATAACGTAAACGTTCATTATAAATATAAACAGAAATTAAGAGGCCTACAAAAGCTCTTTGTTTAACGAGTTCTGAAGCGTGATTGGTTAATTCAAATAAGGCATTAAATTTTTGCACATCAAAGTTGCGCCACAAACTAAGGGATATAGCTGAAGTTAAAAGAGAAAGTTCATATTCTTTGAGTTCGCCATTATGGCATAATTCTTTGATGTTTGTAACGTGTTCTTCTGTGTAGAAGTGAGTGGACCAAAGCACCATAAATACTTCTGAAAGATGCATCTGATAACTGTGCTTGATATCAAAAGGAATAGTATGTTGCTCGCCCAACTCAACCATTTCTAATTGTTTACTAACCTGAATTAAGTTTTTAATAGCTGCTTTGAAGTTATTGGTAGGTTGCGTGCGTAAGATTGCATAGGGCATTTGAGTGGAGTGTTGTTCCAATAAATGCTGTTCTGTTTTATCCGTAAGATTAAATAATGAGACTACGAGTTGTTTGTATATCTTTTGACGTTCAGAGTCTTGAATGTTTTGAACGGTGTATTGCAACATGTATTTGTAAGTCGTCTGCAGGTTTTCAAGGGGAGCTATAAATTGTCCTAATGCATTATCACCAATCGTTTTTTGTAATGCATCAAAAGCATCTTTCAGTTGGTGTTGTATTAATAACTGACAAATAGTGTTGCTATTTTTTATTATTTCCTGATGTGTCATAGTTCAAAATTACATAAATGAAATGCTGAAGACTAACGATAAGGAATAAAAATGTTAATCTAACCGTATTATTGACAAACGGTGACGTGAAAACATTTTTCGCGGCTTTCTATAATGACATAACATTTACCTTCCTCTTGTAATTGTATTAATTCACGAGCTAGGAGGTTGCGTAAGCGATAGCTATATACCGATTCGTTATTCTTTCCCATTAAGAAACGGGTTTGTGATATGTCAAAAGTAGTGCCAAAGTAATGCGATGTTTCACTAGGTGTCGCATTGGCATTTACGCGTTGGAGTAAACGTTGGTCTTTGAGAGTGCGTAATACAGAAGTCAGCACAAAACGGTAATGCTGTATTTTCTTTTCCTCAAAACTCTTTTGCATGCGTTCACCTAATAAATCTAAAAAGTCACAGGATGTTTCATTAAGGTAGGGTAAGGAATACGTTAAGTGTGCTACAACGTATAGCTCATTAGTGCTTATTTCGTTTAGATCTAAGTCTTTACAGATACTTTCTTTGTTTTCTGTAAAATATTTTTGGTCTTTGAAAGGTGTTTTTATTTTGCTTTTATGGGCTTCTGTAATGTGGTCATCATTTAAGTGAGCTTTCATCGCTTTAAGCTCTGTCTTGGAGAGAAAGGGAACTGATACGTAGTCGATGCCTTTACATTCAGGGGCTTTTGTGTGTTTGCAAAATGAGAATAAAGAGATGATGATAAGTGATGTGACTATTATTTTACTCATGATTTTCAATAATTTCATAAATCGTGTTTGTTTTCCGAAAGGCTTATATCTTTATTCTTAATGGTCAGCGGTTGTGTTATGCTTTATCAACAACTTTAACATGATCATTGTTCAACTGATATTTTTCTCCTGTTTCGGGGCAGCTTGCCAGATTCTTTTCATCAAAAATCAAGCGGTGTCCGTAAGCACTGACCCATCCTATTTGTCGGGCTGGGTTGCCAACGACTAGAGCGTACGGTTTTACGTCTTTTGTGATGACAGCACCTGCGCCTATTAATGCATATTGTCCTATTTCTATGCCGCAAATGATGGTGGCATTAGCACCTACCGAAGCACCACGTCGTAATAGTGTTTTTACATAAGCATCTCGTCTTATGACGTGACTTCTAGGATTTAATATATTAGTGAAAACCATAGAAGGTCCTAAAAAAACATCGTCTTCGCATTCTACTCCTGTATATATTGAGACGTTATTTTGTACTTTTACATTACGACCTAAACGAACGTGAGGTGAAACGACTACATTTTGACCAATATTACATTGTTCTCCTAAAGTACAGTCTGTCATTAGGTGTGAGAAATGCCATATTTTAGTATCATTACCTATATGACATCCAGCGTCAATAATCGCTGTTTCGTGGGCAATATAATTCATAGCTTATGTGTTTAGGTTATAATGAATATAAAAATCTTTATATGTTGCGAATTTAATCATTCATTTTCGCTCTTATAGGTAGCTATTTGATTAATCTATTAAGAAGATTTGAACAATGCCCTTTCTGTGGTGTGCTGAAAAATGTATTAGCTAACGTTTTTCGTATCTTTGCAAAATATAAAAGAAAAGATATTTTATGAATTTCAAAGAGCTTTTACCACAGATAACCACGATGATATTTGATGTTGATGGTGTATTGTCTTCTAATGTTGTACAGCTATTTCCTGATCAGGAACCTATTCGTACTGCTCATATTAAAGATGGTTATGCTTTACAGTTGGCTGCTAAGAAAGGTTATCATCTGATTATTATTACAGGAGGTAAAAGTGAGGCGGTGGAACAGCGTTATAGCGGTTTAGGTGTTCAGGATGTTTTTATGCGTTCTTCTGTTAAGATGCGAGAATTTGAAAAAGTGGTTGAGAAATACCATCTTTCGATGGATGAAATAATGTATATGGGTGATGATATCCCTGATCTGGAAGTGATGCGAAAAGTTGCAGTTCCTTGCTGTCCTGCTGATGCTGCTCCTGAAGTGAAAGAAGTTTCGGTTTATATTTCTGATAAAGAAGGTGGAATGGGATGTGCCCGTGACATAGTAGAACAAATACTTAGAGCGCAGGATAAGTGGATGGATGGTGAGGCTTTTGGTTGGTAAAACGATAAGTATTGTCTGGGGTTAAGAACAATTGCTATGTGGTGGTTGTTAATAACTATTAGCTTCTGAAACGTTAGTTCAGATTAAATTTCATTTCTTTTGTACTTGAAGAAAAAAACACAATTATATGAATACAAAGATCATTGCTATTGCAAACCAAAAAGGGGGAGTCGGAAAAACGACTACGACCATTAACATTGCAGCTAGTTTAGCGGCAATGGACAAAAAGGTGTTGGTTATAGATGCAGATCCACAGGCTAATGCTACTTCTGGTTTGGGAGTTGATGTAGAGCGTGTAGAAAAAAGTATTTATGAGTGTCTGATTGATGATATTCCTGCTGTTGATGCTATTAATAAAACGGGGATTGAGGGTTTGGATCTTATCCCTTCTCATATCGACTTGGTAGGTGCTGAAATAGAGATGATTAGTCTTGACGATAGGGAGGTGAGACTTAAAAAAGCTTTAGAAAGGGTGCAGTCTGATTATGACTTTATTCTTATTGATTGTTCGCCTTCCTTAGGCCTTATAACCATTAATGCTCTTACGGCTGCTCATTCTGTTATCATTCCTGTGCAATGTGAATACTTTGCCTTAGAGGGCTTAGGAAAACTTTTGAATACTATAAAAATCATTCAGGCTCGTTTGAACCCCTCTTTGAAGATCGAGGGTTTTCTTTTAACGATGTATGATTCTCGTTTACGACTTGCCAATCAGGTGGTTGCCGAGGTGCAGTTGCATTTTCAAGATATGGTGTTTAAAACTATTATTCAACGCAATGTGAAGTTGAGTGAAGCGCCAAGTCATGGTTTGCCTGCTTTGCATTTTGATGCTAATTCTTCTGGAGCTGTTAATTATCTTAATTTGGCAGCAGAATTGCTTGAAAGACAGAAGAGAAATTAAATAATGATTTATCTTGTGGCAAGCAGATGGGGATTAAGTTGAATAATATTTTATTATTTAGAAGCTGTAGAAAATACCCTTAATGTGGGATTTATGTTGGCGCATTTTCGAGTTCAGAGACCATCTTTATTATAGGATTAACACTACTATTTTTAATTAGCTAATTATGGCATTACAAAAAAAACCGGCATTAGGAAGAGGATTAAATGCATTAATTGCTGATGCAAAGGAAATACAAAAGAATGCTGGTGTAGTTCATTTTAGAGAAGTGCCGATAGATCTTATTGAGACTAATCCTTTTCAGCCGCGTACTCATTTTGAAGAAGATGCATTGCAAGAGTTGGCTTCTTCTATTAGTAAGTTGGGTATTATACAGCCTATTACTCTTCGCAAAATGACAGGAGATTCCTATCAAATCATTTCTGGAGAACGTCGTTTCAGAGCCTGTAAGTTGGCTGGCTTGTCTATGGTACCTGCTTATCTACGAGAAGCTGGTGATGAGCAATTGTTAGAAATGGCTTTAGTGGAGAATATTCAACGTGAGAATCTTGATCCTATTGAAGAGGCTTTTTCGTATCAGCGTTTAATAGAAGAATTTTCATTAACGCAAGAACAAGTGAGTAATAAGGTGGGTAAAAATCGTAGTACGGTGACCAATATGTTGCGTTTGCTCAAATTACCCGCATCTATTCAGTTGTTATTGCAGAGCAGTCATTTGTCGATAGGGCATGCGAGAGCTTTATTGCCTCTGGAAGATGATAATGAAAAAGAAATGTTAGCCGAACAGATTGTGAAATACGACTTTTCGGTGCGTAAAGTGGAAGAACTCGTTAAAGAGTTAAACTCTGGCGAAAAAACAAATATCAAAGGAGGTAAAGTTGTTAATAAAACACCTAAAGAGTTTAAAGAATTAAAGACAGCTTTAAGTCAAGCATTTAATAGTAAGGTAGGTGTGTCTTGTACGCCTAAAGGGAATGGTAAAATAACTATTAATTTTACTTCCGATAAGGAACTGGAACGAATTCTTGCTATTTTTGACAGAATTAAATAACTTATTATACTATTATTTTGAGGTTTATAATTTTATTTATAGGATTAGCTTTAGGATTACCGTCTATCTTTGGACAGGATGGTAGTGGCGATTCTATTACATATGTATCGGGGAAGCACTTGGTGTCTGGTGAAAAGATTACTGTGGATACTTCTCTAATGTGGTTGCCTAATCCCAAAAAGGCAACGATGCTTTCTGCTGCTATTCCTGGCGCAGGACAAATCTATAATAAAGATTGGTGGAAAGTCCCATTTATCTATGCAGGTCTTGGCACTATTGGTTATTTTATTTATTGGAATAACCGGTCTTATGTGCGTTATACTAATGCTTATCTTGATTATGTTGATGATGATCCTACAACAACGCGTTATACTAAAATATTACCCGAAGGATTTGATGTCTCAGATAGTGAGTGGCTCGAAACAATACTTGAAAGTCGTAGAATATCTTATCGTCGCGATCGTGACTTATTGATCATTTCTATGGTTGGCTTTTATGTTCTAAATGTTCTTGAAGCTAATGTGGCTGCTAATCTTTATGACTTTGATGTTAGTGATGATTTGTCTATGAATATGACCCCTTCATTGGGCTATAATTCATTAAATGGAAATCCCACCTTGGGCTTTTCTCTTATAATTAATATAAATAAGTAGAACATTCTGCTATAACAAATAAATAAGGTGAGAATAATGATAAAAAAAGTTTTTGTAACACTATTCGTATTGTTGTCTTTTTCGGTTTATGCTTCTGAATTTCAGTTTAAAATAGGGAATAAAAATAAGTCAGATGAAGAGGAGATCGTTAATCAAACTGCAGATACTATATTTGTTTGTGATACGGTTTATTTACAGACCGAGAGTCGTTCAAAATACATACCGAGAGACATTAATTATGATGACAAAACGCAGGCTGCTTTTGATGAAGATGAGGACAGCTTGCTTTCTCTTTGGGGAGTTACTTATGCGGCCGAGACTGATACTTTTATAAAGTCAAGTAGTTCGCCTGTATTTCCCGATTCTGTCTATGAAAAAAGATTGAATGAGATGTCGGAAAAAATGATCATTGAGATGCCATTTAATAAAATAGTGAAAGCTCATATCAAAGTTTATACTGAACGAAAACGTGAACACTCGGCTACTATTTTGGGTAAAATGAATTATTACATGCCTATTTTTGAATCGGAATTGGATAAAGCGGGATTACCTATAGAATTAAGAGCAGTGCCTATTATAGAATCGGCCTTGCGTCCTCGTGCTTATTCTCACGCTGGTGCATCTGGTTTATGGCAGTTTATTTATTCTACAGGTAAGTCTTATGGTTTGGAGATGAATTCTTATATCGATGAGCGACGTGATCCGCAAAAAGCGACTAAACAAGCTGTTCATTATTTTGAAGATTTATATAGTGTTTATAAAGATTGGTTCTTAGTCATTGCGGCTTATAATTGTGGTCCTGGTAATGTTAATAAAGCGATACGTCGCAGTGGGGGACAGCGCGACTATTGGGCTATCTATTATTATCTACCGCGAGAGACTAGGGGATATGTCCCAGCTTTTATTGCTGCTAATTATCTCATGAATTATGCTCCAGAGCACAATATAAAACCTATTCTATCGAATTTGCCTTCTTTTGCAGATACGGTGATGGTGAATAAGCCTCTTAACCTTAATCAAGTAGCTGAGGTGATGAATATTGATATTGAATTATTACGTGATATCAATCCTCAATATCGTTTGGATATCATTCCTGGTGGAAAAAAGGCATATGCACTTAATCTTCCCGAGACATCATCAGCTGATTATGTGGTGTTAGAGGATAGTATTATGGCGTATAAAAGAAGTGAATATATTGATAAAAAGCGTACAAATATCACACCTGGAGGTAAATATTATACGGCAAGTAAAGTGGCGCCAAAAGGGAAGACAGCTTTAACATACACGGTGAAATCAGGTGATAATCTTGGGTATATAGCCGATTGGTTCGATGTGCGTGTTTCTGATTTAAGGTATTGGAATAATATCTATCGTAATTTGATTAGGGTGAATCAGAAATTAGTAGTTTATGTACCCGAAAGCAAAGCTGATAAGTATAAGAATATTAGCACCATGAAGCATGCACCTAAGAAAACGGTAGCTCATGCTACAGAAGCTGCGGTAAACTTGAATGATAAATTTGAATATTATCAAGTACGTAGTGGTGATAATCTTTGGGTGATTGCTCGTCGTTATCCAGGTGTATCTGCCGAAAATATTAAGGCTTTAAATGGTATGGGATCTAATGATATCAAGCCAGGACAATATATTAAAATACGTAGAATTTAAATGGGTTTATATCCACTTCAAAGGGAAAATGTTATGGACAATAAAGAAAAAAAACAAGGACAGATTAATATTGAGTTGACTGAAGAAATGGCGCAAGGGACTTACTCTAACTTGGCGATTATTACGCATTCATCATCAGAATTTGTGGTGGATTTTGTACGCATAATGCCAGGGACTCCTAAAGCACAAGTGAAATCGCGTGTGGTACTAACACCAGAACATGCTAAGCGATTAATGATGGCTTTACAGGATAATGTAAAGAAATACGAAAGTCAACATGGGGTTATTAAGGTGCAGAACAATGGACCAGCAATGCCTCCAATGGGTTTCACACCAACTGCAGAAGCTTAATATTTAAGATTTAATATTATGAAAGAGAGGCTATTACTTCTCTTTTGAGTTGACCAATGGCTACTTCGGTAGGTGTTGTGTCAACATTATTATAGGTTTCAATAATAATACGGCTAAGCTCAAAAGCTGGTGTCTCTGCTTTTACGGCGGTCATAGAAGTGTTTATAAGCTGTAAGATGGATTCTTTTGCTAGTAATATGGCTTGCCAAGCTTCATTTGAGACATACAGTTGTTGGGTTAAGTTATGTTCGTATTCATTACGTATGGTGCGTAGAAGATCCATCTGTAACTGACCACAAGTCATTCCTTTCGTTAATTGGCGTTGTACTAATTTCTCTGGTGAGATACGTTCCATAAAAAGCGTTAAACGTTCATAAGCTTTTAGTCTTATTGTTAAGCTTTGTTTCTTGTCTTCTTTTTGAGGTATAGATTCGTTTTTGCGTTGTTCATTTTGATTTTGCAATACAATGTAAACAGCCCATACTACGATAAGAGCGGGTAATGTTATCTTAATGATTTCCCAAATGATTTCCATAGTTGTAAAAAAATTAACCAGTGATAATCTCAGCTCCTGGCATAAATAGAAGTAATAAATTTTCAATAATAAAAGAAGAAAGTAATATGACCAGTGATGCAAATACTACGAATTGAGAGCGTTTACTTTCGTCTATGTTAATGACAACATCAGACGCTTCCCAGATGATATAGAAAATGTAGAGTTCTAGTACAGGAAGGAAGAAAAGCTCTGGTATTAACTTAACGATAATGTCTATGACAAAGATAACGACAAAACTATAACCTGATATCTGTAAAAAACCCGTTTTGTTCCGTTTTAAACCAAAATATTTGCTGCTTTCTTGGAGTAAAAGGAATGAGAGGTAAACGCCTCCAAACGTTTTTCCCAATGAAATAATAGTGGAGACCAGAGCTTTCTCAAAGCCAGCTCCTTGAAATAAAACGCCAAGAAAGGCCGCTAAGGCACAAAGACCAGTCATCGGTAATACGAAATCATTGATGACGGGATTACTGTCTTTTTCGTTACTGACAATATTTTGCCATTCTTTACGTGTGTAACGGAGCAAATTAAATGCTCGCTTAAATAATTGTTGATATTGCATAGCACAAAAATAGAAAATATCAGTTAGATTATGCTATCTTGAGTCAAGTTCAAAAACAAATAATTTCTAAAAAGTGTGTTTTTTTATGGAAAAGGTCGGTTGTGATCAATTAAGGCTCTAGAAATGACATTTCTGCTGTTTTAATATTAAATTCAGTCCTTTTCATTTTGTGCTTTAGTCTTTATTGAATAATTTTGGGCGAAGATATTTTGAAACTCAACATTTCTTGATACCTATTGAATTTAAAATATTTATAATTATTAATAAAACATAAGATATGACCTTGTTAGAACAAGTAAATAATGACATTAAAGTGGCAATGCGTGCTAAAAATAAAGTAATGTTGGCTGCAGTAAGAGGATTAAAAAAAGAATTTCTTGAGGCTCAAACGGCTAAAGGGGCCGAGGGTGAATTATCTAATGAGGTAGCTGTCAAAATAGTTCAGAAATTAGTAAAGCAACGAAAAGATTCTGCTACTTTATATACAGAACAGGGACGTGATGATTTAGCACAAGAAGAACATCAAGAAGCTGATGTGTTGATGGAGTATTTGCCTAAGCAATTAACATCCGAAGAGTTAGAGTCTGAGATTAAAGCTATCATTGAAACGCTTGGTGCCGAAGGCATGAAAGATATGGGTAAAGTGATGGGCGTAGCATCGAAAAAACTAGCGGGTAAAGCCGAAGGTCGTGATATCTCAACGAAGGTGAAAGCCTTATTAGCCTAATTGTTTATATTTAATATTACAGTGATGATAATAAAACAACTATCAATTTTTTTAGAGAATAAAACTGGTCGTTTAGCTCATATTTCAGACCTTTTAGGAGAGGCAGGTATTAATATGTCAGCATTTTCAATTGCTGATTCTTCTGATTTTGGCATTCTACGTCTTATTGTTTCTGATCCAGAAAAGGCACAGAAAGTGTTGGAGGAAAATGGCCTTTCTGTTCGTTTGACAGATGTGGTCTGTATGATTGTTCCTAATACACCAGGAGCTTTGTCTAAAGCTATGCATATTCTTAAAGATGAAGGTCTTGAGATAGAGTATATGTATGCTTATTCTATGGGGGAAGATGCTATTAGTGTTATTAAAACAGCTGATGTTAAGCATTGTATATCTGTTTTGCAAAAACATAAAATAGAGCTAAAAGAAGCCAATAGTCTATACAAATTGTGAAATGCAACAATTAAATCTTCCACTTTATCAATTTAGGACAAAGAAGGAAAATGATAAGGCATTTATCTTTGATGTATGGCGCAAAAAATGGGTGACCCTCACTCCAGAGGAGTGGGTGCGTCAACATTTTATTCGTTTTTTAGTAGAAGAGTATCATTACCCTATTACTGCTATGGGCATAGAAGTGGGTATAAGTGTTGCTGGTCGCCTGTTAAGGGTTGATGCTTTGGTGTATAATTCTTCAGGAAATAAATCCTTACTTTTAGAATTTAAAGCTCCTTCTGTTACTATTACAGAAGCTGTTTTTGCTCAAGTTGCCGATTATAATACTCAGATAGGAGCGGCTTATGCTATTGTTTCTAACGGGATTGATCATTTTTGTTCGTATATATCAGATAATAAGGTGTCCTTATTAAATGACATTCCCGCTTATTCAGATCTTTAATCCCACATTGTGGGGTTAATTCTCCGTAGCTTGCTGCGAATAATAAAATGTTCTTCAACTAAATGCCTCGTGGGCTTGCCCCGAGGTTGTTAACTCTATAATTTGTCTTTTATTTTAATTTAATAAATGCTGCATTGGTTAAAATAACAATTTCTTTGTTTATCGTTTTATTGTTGAGTCATAATCTATTTGCTGATATTAAGGAGGATAGCGTGACGCACGAAAGGCCTAAAGTGGGCTTGGTGCTTTCTGGTGGCGGTGCTAAAGGATTTGCACACGTTGGTGTGTTGAAAGTTCTCGAACGTTATAATATTCCTATTGATTATATTGGTGGTACGAGTATTGGTGCCATAGTAGGAGGTCTCTATGCTGTTGGTTACAATGCTGATCAGTTAGAGAATATCATTACTTCCCAAGACTGGGAAGCTCTATTCCTGGATGTCCCACAGCGTAGTTATATGCCATTTTATGAAAAAGATGAGCAGGGACGTTACCTGATATCAATGCAATTCAAAAATTTAAAATTGCAGATCCCCAATTATGCCATTACGAATAATGGCATTCTTAATCTCTTTTGTGATTGGACGCAAGGATACCATAATATTTCTGATTTTGATAAGTTACCCACTCCCTTTTTATGTATTACCGCTGATTTACTGACAGGTAATGAAGTGGTGTTGGATAAAGGTTATTTGCCCGAAGCAATGGTGGCTAGTATGGCTATCCCTGGCGTTTTCCCTAGTGTTAAAACGAATGGATGTGTTTATGTTGATGGTGGTGTGCGCAATAATTTTCCGGTTGACCAGATTAGAGCTAAAGGTGCTGATATTGTAATTGGTATTGATGTGGGGGCTGGTATGCAAGGTGAAGAACAGATGGAGAAAATTGGTGGAGTGGTGGATCAGCTTACAACCATGTTAGGAAGTGCAAAGTTTACAAAGAATCACAATGATTGTGATATATATATTAAACCAAATATTGCACAGTTTTCAACTGCTGATTTTACAAAAGAAGCTGCTGATGACCTGCTGCAATTAGGATTAGATGCTGGCGAAGCCAATAAAGTACTTTTTGCTGAATTGGAAAAACAGTTCGAACCTTATCAATTTGAAAAGCGCACGGCTTACCATCCTATTGATTCTGCAAGTTCTAAACAGGTATCAAGTTTTGATATTCATGGTAGCCGATTTTCGGATGCTGATGTTTTAGGTATTATGGGAATTAGTGAAGAGACTAATTTTCAGTGTTCTGTGGAAGGTTTGAGTGTGGCATTAGAACGATTACATGGTTCTATGAAGTTCTCAAATGTCAAATATAAATTAATAAAAAATAAGTCTGATAACGATTATACTTTAGTTTTAGACTTAAAAGAAAATTCTCAAAACAGTATTAATTTTGGTGCACATTATACAAGTCAAGATGATGTTTCTCTGCTGTTTAATGGGACTTTTAATACCTTGTTGTTAAGAAATTCGCGCATCTCGTTTGATGTTAAATTGTCGGATACGCCAGCTCTAGATTTACGTTATAATATTAACCGTGGATTATTGCCAGGTTTGGGTATTAAATATGGTTATCGTAGTCGGAAAATGAGTAATTATAATGATGGTAATTTTGTAGGTTCTTCTAATTTGCAAAAAAACTACTTAGAGATTAATACTAATTCTGTGATTAATCAATATTTCACGGTGGGGTTAGGTGCTCGTTATGAGAGTTATGATGTGAAGCAGACTATAGGCGATTTTCCCGTAACTAATGGAGATTATGATTATTTGTCCTATCGTTTCTTTTTTGAAATTGATACTAAAGATAAAGCTTATTATCCTACACGTGGAGTGCGGTATTATTCTTATACTGATTTAATTACTGATAATGGTTATCAGTTGCAAAGTGAAGCTCCTGAGGTGGTTTCTTATCTATCAATGGAACAAACTTTACCTTTAAATCATTACTGGACTTTAACTCCTCATTTGTATGCACAGGTACTTTATACTGACAATAGTGATTTGCCTATGTTTTATAAATCTTATGTGGGAGGTGTTTATCAACCCCATGACTTAATGTCCCAAATGCCATTCTGGGGTTTACATTGGTCTGAATTATCGTGTAATAATGTGGTAACTGTAGGTTTGAAAAATAGGTTTAAGTTTGCAGATAAACACTATCTCTATGCCAACTTTAATATGCTGGCTCATACTCCTGATTTAAAGTCGGTTTCGTATAATAAACTTTCATTCAAATATGGTGGAGCTATTGGTTATTCTTACGATAGTTTAGTTGGTCCTTTGGAAATCTATTTCTCTTTTTCAAATGAGCATAAGTTGCGTACCTTTGTTAATATTGGTTATTATTTTTAAGCATTGTTATTTTTCCTTTTGTCTCGTTGGTTTTTTTTGCTTGAAAACTGCATATATTATATTATATTTGCGGGGAAATGAATGATTAAAACTAAATATTTATACTAATGAATTTATTAACGTACTTATTACAAGCTGCTGAATCATCAGCAGGCACAGGTTCTTCGCAATTAATTATGCTAGTGCTTATTTTTGCTGTTTTTTATCTTTTTATGATTAGACCTCAAATGAAAAAACAAAAAGAGGTGAAGAAATTTAGAGAAGCATTGAAAGTTGGAGACAAAGTAGTCTCAGCTGGAGGTATTCACGGAAAAGTGAAAGATATTAAAGATCAGACAGTTGTTGTGGAAGTGTCTGAAGGTGTTAAGATTACTGTAGATAAAGCTTCTGTTTTTCAGATAGGAGAACCTATGGCTACTCAGAAGAAGTAGTATTAAGAAAATAATATTATAAAATACCTCACTAAGATTTTTTATCTTTGTGAGGTATTTTTTATTCTATAACTATGAAATGGTTTCCTCTTTTATCTCATCGCACTTACATCTATCGTAGTGTTGTTGCTTTGCTTATTGGTTTAGCGGTCTTATTTATCCCTAATGATGCTTTAAATACTATTGTTATACTAATGGGTGTGTTTATTCTTTTTGCAGGTTTAGGAACGGCTATTGTTGCTTATCGTTCGTCGCAGAATTTTTTTGTGGGGCTAGGTGGTACATCTTCTATTGTGAGCATTATTGTAGGAATGTTATTTATTTTGAATCCCAGTTTTTTTATAAACATGATTCTTGTAATCCTCGGTCTCATATTGTTTATTCTTGGTGTTTTTCAATTAACTAATGTATATCAAATGCGAAAGGAACTGAGAAATGCTAGTTTCTATTATATTGGAGGTGTAATTCCTCTTGTAGTAGGCTTGTTGTTTTTGTTTTTCAGAGATACTGTGATTACCTCACTTGGTATCGTAATAGGCCTTACATTAATTGTTTATGCTTTAAATGAATTAGGACTGGGTTTTAGGATGAAAAAGAACATTAAAAATAAAGAGAAAATAGAAGATGTGGCGTTTGAAGAAATCAGTTAGTCTGATTATCTTTGGAATATACTTAATAGAGTATGACGGGGGAAAAATTAAATGAAAATATTCGTTTAATAGGTGATACTATTATTCGTAAGTCTAAAAAGATACAATCGGACAATAATACGATTGTATTGGTTATTTGTGTCCTGATTTCTACGTTGTTTTGGTTCTTGAAAGCCCTGAATGATGAATATAAAACTGATGTTGAATTTCCTATAGAATTTGTCAATATTCCCGACAATTACCAATTTTATGGTGATGTTCCCCAAAAGTTGACTGTTACAATACAAGACGACGGTTTTACAATAATGAGATATAAATTCTCATATGTCTTTTTATCATTAAAATTTGATGTGTCAAAATATTTTAAGAAAAATCAGGAATTAACCGCTGACGGAACGATTGATATTTCACCTGCGGCATTAAATAAAAGTATTGAAGGTGAATTGATACCGAGTAGTGATTTGCTTGATGTATATCCTGAAAGTATAAATATTTTGTATTCAAAATACCAGGAGATAAAATTACCCATTAGTGTGGTGGCTGACATAGATACAGAACAGCAGCATATTGTAAGTGGTAATATTATGACGTATCCTGATAGCATAGTGGTGATTGGTAGTGGTAAGTTGCTGGCAGAAACTCCCGTGATATATACGCAGCCAGTGAGAGCTCATAACTTGCAAGATTCTCTTATACGAAATGTTGCACTACAACCTATCGAAGGGTTGAAATATAAAATAAAGAAAGTGAAACTAGTTGTCCCCGTAGAGTCTTTTACTCAAAAAATAGTTGATGTTCCTATCGTTGGACGAAATTTTCCTGATTCTTTGAATGTACGTACTTTTCCTGGCTTTGCTAAGGTGAGTTGCATCTGTGGACTGAGTATGTACAATACTATTCATCCTTCCGATTTTCAGTGTTACATTGATTTTTCTCAAGTTAAAAATTTGAGTAACGGACATACTGATTTGAATGTGATGACGACAAATGTTAGCGCACAACGCGTATTCTTAAAACAAAAATCAGTGGATTATTTGATTGAAAAACAATGATAGTGAGAAAAATATAGTATAATTGCTATTGTAATTAATAAGTCTAAACTTGATATTATAGTTAAGTAATTTTAAAAAGAAGGTTTGATTTTTATCTGTATAAGGAAGAATATTTCATTACAAAAGGAAGAGGAAAAGTAAAGGGGTTAGTCCTTTCTATTATATCTATTCGATGGTGGTAGTGTATATTTTGATTTAGAATTAAATGATAGTACAGATGTAACTGTATAATTACCATTTAGTAATACGTAATATGGAGAAAGGTAAAGTGTTATATATAGACGACGAAGAAATAAATCTGATGTTGTTTGAAGCAGTATTAGCGAAAAAATATAAGGTGTTTACGGCTCTTGATGGTGAGTCGGGTCTTAAAATCTTAAAAGAAAATGCTGATATAGATATTGTGTTTAGTGATATGAAAATGCCAGTGATGGATGGTATTAGTTTTATTCAGAAGGCTAAGGTGGACCATCCTCAGGTGCCGTTCTATCTATTAACAGGTTTTGATATCTCTGATGAAATTCAGAAATATATAAATGATGAGCTTATTGTGAATTGCTTGCGTAAGCCTTTTGAAATGGACGTTATTATTCATGAGATAGAAAAACAAATTAAGGCTTAGTCCTGAATCATATACCTTAAACTGAGTGCTATTGATCTATTGTATTTTCCTCCTGCGTTAACCCAAATGCTGGGACTATAACTGACATCGGGGAGTTGGTCTCCCATGGCTATGATAGATCCCGCTAATCGTAAAACCACACTCATCTGTTCGTTCAATTGGTAGCAAGCTCCTAGTTGATAGTCAAAATCAAATCGATTGGGCTCATAAAGGGGAGCCTGATTAATCTCTCCATCTTCAAGAAACGTGTGACTTATTAATAGAGCTCCTGAAAGTCCTGCTTGTACACATAACAGTTCATTAATCTGATATTCTGCTACAAGTGGAAGTTCTACATAGTTTAGTATCGTTTTATGTGTTTCGCCATTTTCTACATTATAACTACCTTTCCCTTTTTGTATGTAATTTAATTCCATCAATGCTTTCCATTGAGGTATAATAGTGCGACTAATTCCTAGGCCTGCTATTGCACCTACTTTATTATAACCGCCTAAGCGATCACCATCTATTTGGCTGACTACAGGGCCTGCCATTACATATAAATCGAAGGATTGAGAAAAAGCAGGTAGGCTTATAAGTAATAAGAGTATGCCCATTAATTGTTTCATAAGACCATTATTTGAAAAGTTTTTTAAGTATTATTTCAACTCCTTTGCTTGCAGTCTCTTCTATGATTGTTAGGTTTGATGCTGCATGCGTAGTGATGGTAGGACGCGGATCCACGTAATAAATGGGGCATTTGCTGGGGGCATAAGCCATAAGACCTGCGGCCGGATAAACTTGCAAAGAAGTGCCAATGATGAGCATAATATCGGCTTTAGCACACAGGTGAGCTGCTTTTTCAATATTTGGAACTGCTTCACCAAAAAAAACAATATGAGGTCGTAGCTGAAAACCTTTTTCACATTTATCTCCTATTTTTGTATGCAAATTGGTTTCATCCAGATCGTAAATGAGGCTTTCATCACCTGTAGAACGTACTTTCATGAGTTCTCCGTGTAAGTGTAATACTTTGCTACTGCCGGCTTTCTCGTGAAGATTATCCACGTTTTGTGTTATAATCTGCACATCATATTTTTCTTCTAGTTTAACTAAATCACGATGTCCTTTATTCGGACTGCTTTTCAAAAGCTGATCGCGGCGTTCGTTGTAAAATTTTAAGACGAGAGCCAGATTGTTTTCTAAAGCTTGAGGGGTGCACACATCTTCTACTTTGTGTTTTTCCCATAAACCACCAGCATCTCTAAACGTAGAAATGCCGCTTTCGGCACTCATTCCAGCGCCAGTAAGTACGACTATCTTTTTCATTGGTATTGCATTCTGTATTTTTACTTATCAGATTTGTTATCCATTATAATTATAGAATAAACACGTTTAGCAACCGATAAAGTCGCTATTTATTCTAACAGTATGGTTCCTGAATTATAATGAAGGCAATTCAACATAGTTATCCATGTTGTGTTGTACCCTTATCAGACCATCTGTATTATAACCTCTTTTAGTAATCCGTTTTAATATGGAATTATAGAGAGGTGAGGGGAGATAGGGTTTCCGAGATAAAATCCATAAATATTTGTCTGACTTACTACCTACAACTGCCCACTGATAGTTATCTCCTATTTCAAAAACATAATAGTCAGCATAAAAAAAGAGAAAGAAAGAGACTTTTAGATGAGCTGGGTTATTTCCTTTAGCTATTTTAGCTTTTCCTTTAGCTTGTGAAAAATTTCCTTGTAATGTTTTTTTATACCCACTATTAATCACTGTTATTTTTCCATTTTCGAGTATATTATAACGTGCTGTTACACCTACTAGATCTTTTTCAAAGGAATGATCATAACGTGCAATTTCGTACCATGTTCCTAGGTATTGATTGATGTCAAAATTTTCAACTAATGTTTTATCAGTCATCGTTTTTTGTCCAAAGATGAGTACATGAAATATAATAAGACCAAACACGCTTAATGTTCTTTTCATTTTGCTATAGTTTATTATTTTTATAGTCTTATGATGGTTTTACTTATCTACTTATTATTTATGATTGCTAATATAACGATTATAATTATTTCTTATGTATATTTGGGCTTAATAAATGATTTATAGTTATAACAAGATGCAGGACACCATAAATAAAGCTCTTGAAGTATTAAGACAAGGGGGTATTATTTTATATCCTACAGATACTATTTGGGGTATTGGTTGCGATGCCACTAATGATGCAGCTGTAGAACGTATATATAAAATAAAACAACGGGCAGATAATAAAAGCATGTTGGTCTTATTAGATAATGTGTCGAAGATAGGTCAATATGTGAATGATATTCCTGATATAGCTTATGATTTGATCGATATGTCAGAAAAACCACTGACTATTATTTATGAACATTCAAAGGGTTTGTCTGCTCATATATCTAAGAATAATCAAACGGTAGGTATTCGAATAACCCAAGAACCCTTTTCAAAACGTTTGATAGAGCAATTTAAAAAACCTATTGTGAGTACATCAGCTAATCTTAGTGGCTGTGATTCTCCAAAGTGCTTTTCTGAAATTTCAGAAGCTATAAAATCAGCTGTTGATTATGTGGTAGAGTACCGTCAGGATGATCAAGAGGCAAGTCCATCGAGCATCATTTTATTAGGAAATGATAATAGCATAAAAATAATACGTGAATAAGATATGGAAAGGAAGAGGCAACGATTGAAATATATGATGGGTGACTTTGTTATGTCTGTTATCGCTTGGATCTTATTTTATTTTTACCGACGGTATTTTATTGATGTTCATTTTAACGAAAATGTACCTTTACCTTTTACCGAACTTAAGTTTTATCTTGAGTCTGTGTTTTTACCTTTCTTTTGGCTTTTTGTGTTTTATATCTCAGGGTATTATGAAAGCCAATTTCGTAAATCAAGGATATCAGAATTCTTTATTACTTTATTTTCTGTTATAGTTGGAGCAGGCATCCTTTTCTTTGTTCTTATTCTCAACGATAATGTGGTAACATATAAATATTTCTACTTGGTTTTACTAATGCTTTTCGTCATCGAATTTGTTATTGTATATGTTAACAGAGCACGTATTACTTATCGTTATCTTTCCGATTTAAGTGACGGAACGAAAGGTTTTAATAGCCTCATTGTAGGTGATGTACCTGCAGGTGTGGTGGAGGCTTCAAATATTCCGAGTCATCTCGGGAATCGTTTTTTAGGTTTAGTGATGCGTGACAAACGGGTAAAGAATCAAATTGTTAATGGCTTTAAGTGTTTTGGAAGTTATGATGAACTGGATGATATTATACAAAAACAACATATTGAAGAAGTTGTTATCGGATTAAAACATGCGGATGTGAAAGAGATACAACAGATTTTAAATGTACTGTATCGACGCAATGTTAATATTAAAGTGATACCAGATACTTACGAAAAATTGATTGGTAGTGCTAAGCTAGTTCCTATCTATGGAAGCAATTTGATGGAGATATCTCATGAATTAATGTCGCCATTTCAAATGCGTATAAAGCGTTTGATGGATATAGGTATTGCATTCCTTGTTCTTCTTATTATGTCTCCTTTATATCTCTTTATTGTTGTGCGTATTCTGTTCGACTCTAAGGGATCTCCTATTTATAAGCAAGAGCGCATAGGGAAAAATGGTAAACCATTTACGATGTATAAGTTTCGTTCTATGATTTTATCTGCAGAAGCAGAGCAGCCGCTACTTGCAATGCCAGATGATGAACGCATTACGAAATATGGTCGTTTTATGCGTAAATATCGTATTGATGAATTACCTCAATTTTGGAATGTCTTAAAAGGAGATATGTCTATCGTTGGTCCACGTCCTGAACGTCAATTTTTTATAGATCGTATGGTGACATCTGAACCCGATTATTTTTTCTTACAAAAGATACGACCGGGTATTACTTCTTTAGGAATGGTTAAATATGGTTATGCTGATAATGTAGAAAAAATGCTCAAACGCTTTAAATACGATTTGATATATGTTGAAAATATGTCGTTAATGTTTGATTTCAAAATACTTTATTATACTTTCTTTGTTATTTTAACAGGGAAAGGAGTGTAGTAACCTGAGTTCGACATTAAATTCTAGCCACAGAAAGATATATTATTAGTCTGTTTATGCTTGCAATTTAGAAGTAA
>CBFIII010000050.1:0-30193 GCA_965662645.1 Bacteroidales bacterium | reverse complement strand
TTGCTTCTTGAATTTGAGTAAATTTCTACTCAAATAAAATTCAAACTGTGACTGAATTTAAAATCGAACTCAGGTTAATAAGATTATGGCAGAGAACAGTTTTAGGTGATTAAAATATAGTGTTATGGGTAAAGTTAAAGTTGTGGTTTTGTTATTGGGGTTTCTTATTGCGTTAGCTAGTCAAGCGCAAAAAGAAAATAAAAAATGAAGGAAACCCACTAATCACACATATTTATACTGCAGATCCTTCGGCCAGAGTTTTTAACAATCGATTATATGTATACACATCACACGATGAGGATACTGCGACCTATTTTAATATGGTTGATTGGCATGTTTTTTCTTCAGACGATTAGAAGGAATGGGTAGAACACGGTGCGATATCTAGCCTTAAGGACATTGAATGGGCTAATAAATGGGCATGGGTTTCCGATGCCATTGAGTGCAATAGTAAATACTATTTTTATTACCCTGTTAAAAGAGCTAAAATTGGTGTTGCGGTTAGTGATAGTCCTACTGGGCCTTTTGTTGATAAACTAGGAAAGCCTTTAATTGATAACAGCAGTCAGGTAAATAAAATAGGAAAAGAGCCTATTGATCCTGTTCTACTAATTTATAATAATAAGCCTTATATGTATTTCGGTTGTCGCTTTCCAAGAGTTGTAAAGCTTAAGGAGAATATGATGGAAATAGATGGCGATGTAATGAATGTCCAGATTGATGGAATCGAAGGACACAAACAAAATCCTCCTCGAAATTTCTGATAAAGTTCGGATTTGTGATGAAAATATTTCCGACAACGCTTTCAAATGTTAGTTTAATATTGCTCCGTCGGAATGTTTAAAATCGCTAGATAACTAAGTGTTTAGGCGTTTTTCTAGATTCATTTACCCCCTATTTTTGACAAGATATTACTGTGTCTATTTGCTTCATAGTCCCCTTTTTTTTGATTTTTTTTTCCTCAGCGATCTCCATTATTGGTTCTATATTGCGTGTTGAAAAGAATCAAAAGATGGGATTGTATTCTTTGATGAAAATTGAACGATGATTAGGTTTTTGGAAGATGATAGCTACGAACTTTAAATCTGAAAGCGGATATCTCAGAATTGAATGATCTGTTAGCTCAATAGCCTGAAAAGGGAGAGGAAATGAAGACGAAAATTTTTGCTTGGTATAAAGACGTAGAAGCTCAAATGCCATCAAAAAAATGCCAATTACGATCTTAAAAGAGAACGTAAACACAAGTAAATGCGATTTTAATTCTACATACGATTTGTATATGTTGATTAGCCAATTTGAAAAATGAAAAAAATAATAATACATATTATCCTTGTTTTTGTGACTGCTAATATTGCTTTGGCACAGTCAATTACTCAGAATACCTATAATCGCCCATCAACAAGTCTCAATGGCAAATGGCATTATATTGTGGATATGTATGAGACAGGGTTTTATGATTACCGTATGTCGCCAAGAGATAAGCGAGAGGATGATAAAAATGCCTTTTATTCGGATACCAAAGCGACGCACAAGAGTGATTTGATAGAATATAATTTTGACCAATCGCCAACAATGACGATTCCAGGCGATTGGAATACGCAGGATGATAAATTCTTTTATTACGAAGGCACTCTATGGTTTAAGCGTAGCTTCGATTATGAAATGAGTAAGGCTGCTAACCGTGTTTTTGTCCGTTTCGAAGCGGTCAACTACCGTTCTGATGTTTATTTAAATGGTAAGAAATTGGGGACTCATATTGGTGGATTTACACCCTTTGAATTTGAAGTCACTCATCTGCTGAAAGAAAAAGATAATGCACTCATCATTAAAGTAGATAACAAACGCAGTCGCGATGCTGTGCCTACTATCAATACTGATTGGCACAACTATGGTGGCATTACACGTGACGTGTATTTGTTTGAAACGGCTGCTACATATGTGAGCGATTATAAGCTACAATTAAAAAAAGACGATAACAAAACGCTAGAAGGTTTTATTCAATTGTCAGGTGAGCAAGTAGCTATGCAAGATGTGAAGATTAGCATCCCCGAGTTAAAGCTTACACAAACGTTTAAGACGGATGAATCAGGTAGAGTTGCTTATCAATTTCAGGCAAAGAAAATCGATTATTGGCATTTCAATAATCCTAAGCTATATACCGTTCAGATTAGTTGTGGCGAAGATATGGTGGAAGATCATATTGGTTTCAGAACCATTTCTACACAAGGAACAGACATCCTTCTTAATGGAGAATCGATCTTCTTACGTGGCATTTGTATTCACGAAGAAAATCCTATGCGTGGATCGCGCGCTTACTCTATGGAAGATGCTCGCCTGTTACTGGGGTGGGCCAAGGAACTGGGCTGTAATTTTGTGCGCTTAGCACATTATCCTCACAATGAGAATATGGCACGCTTAGCCGATGAAATGGGTATGATGGTATGGGAGGAGAATCCCGTGTATTGGACTATTTTGTTTGGTAACGAAAGTACGTATCAGAATGCCGAATTTCAATTGAAAGAGCTCATCTCTAGAGATAAAAACCGTGCTTCGGTTATCATCTGGTCTATGGCTAATGAAACCCCTCATGGCAATGCCCGCCTTAAGTTCCTAAAACGCTTAGCTGCCACAGCTCGAGAGATGGACGATAGTCGTTTAATTAGTGCTGCTTTAGAGAAGAATAAAGTAGAAGGAAAGGAAGGTGTTTTGTCCGTTAATGATGATTTTGCCGACTTTGTGGACATCATAAGCTTTAATGAATACGTCGGCTGGTACGATGGTTTACCCGAAAAATGTAGCCGCGTAAAGTGGGAAATAGCACAAGATAAACCCGTCTTTGTTTCCGAGTTTGGAGCCGGTGCTTTACAAGGTTATCATGCAGACAAAGAAACGCGATGGTCTGAAGAGTATCAGGAAGATTTATACCTACAAACCATTGCTATGCTAAAAGATATTCCTCAGTTACGAGGGATGTCTCCTTGGATTATTGCCGATTTTAGATCGCCAAAACGTTTGTTGCCAAATATACAAGACGGATGGAACCGTAAAGGTTTAATCTCAGAAACGGGCACACGTAAGAAAGCATTTTTTGTGCTACAAGATTACTATAACGACATTCAAGACATTTGGGAAAAATAACACAAGTAATACTTTTTTAATAAATAATATAGGATTTAAAATTATGAACAAGACATTAAGCTTTTTACTGACATTTTTAGGACTAACGCTGATCAGTGTTAATGCTCAAAACGATTGGGAAAACCCTGAAATGTTTCAGCAAAATAGAGAACAGGCACGGGCGACTTTCTTTACCTTTTCGAGTAAAGAAAAAGCCTTAGTTAATGATATTAATAATGCTGAATACATCAAATGTTTGAATGGTAAATGGAAGTTTGATTATGTGGGAAAGGCCTCGGAAAGATCTTTGGATTTCTTTAAGCCTGAGTTTGACAACTCTAAGTGGGACGATATTTCTGTACCAGGTAACTGGGAGCTCAACGGTTACGGAAGACCTAACTACACCAACATAATATACCCATTTGTAAAGGATCAACCTCGTATTGCAGACGACTATAGTCCCGTAGGATCATACGTGACTTATTTTGAGTTGCCTCAAAACTGGGATGGTCGTGAGATTTATATTCAACTCGGTGCTGTAAAGTCGGGGTTTTATATTTGGCTCAATGGACAGAAGGTCGGTTATAGTCAGGACTCAAAACTACCATCTGAGTTTAATCTAACGCCATATTTGCTTAAGGGTAAAAACAAATTGGCTGTTCAGGTATTTCAGTTTACAGATGGTAGCTACCTCGAAGATCAGGATTTCTGGCGTTTGTCAGGTATTCAGCGCGATGTTTATCTTTTTGCTCGTTCTAAAGTACATATCCGTGATTTCTTTGCACGCCCGACATTGGATGCTAATTATGACAAAGGTATTTTTTCATTAGAAGTAGAAGTCGCCAACAAAAATAAGAAAACAGCTAAAGGATATCAGCTTGCTTACGAATTGCAAGATGCTTCAGGTCAGGTGATTTCAGCAGCGGAAGTCAGTACTTCTTCTATTGTGAAAAACGAGACTGCTATAGCGCAATTCGAGGCAAAAACACTTGACATTAAGCATTGGTCTGCCGAGGAACCAAACTTATACAAACTACTACTAACGCTTAATGATAGCAAGGGGAATGTGGTAGAATCAACAGCCATCAACGTGGGTTTCAAAACCTCCGAAATCAAGGATGGTCAGCTGTTGGTTAATGGTCAGCCTATCTTGATTAAGGGGGTTAACCGCCACGAGCACGATGGCCATTATGGTCACGTGATAAGCGAAGAGTCGATGATTGCAGACATCAAGTTGATGAAAGAATTCAACATTAATGCGGTGAGAACATGTCATTACCCTAACGATCCACGTTGGTATGCACTATGCGATATCTACGGCCTTTATTTGTACGACGAGGCCAATATTGAGTCTCACGGTTATGGTTACAAACGCAACGAAACATTGGCTAACAAGCCCGAGTGGAAAGCGGCTCACGTAGAGCGTATCACCAATATGGTGGAGCGCGACAAAAACCACGCCTCTATCATCGTCTGGAGTATGGGCAACGAGGCCGGTACAGGGCCTAACTTCTTAGAGGCTTACAAGGCCGTTCATAAGCGTGATGGTAGTCGTCCGGTACACTACGAACGTGCTGAGCAGCTGACAGATATTAAAGAGCGCCATACAGATATTATTGGTCACATGTACCGTCGTATTGATGACATCGAAAAGAACTGGATTGGTACTGATAATGATCGTCCATTTATATGGTGCGAATATGCGCATGCCATGGGAAATAGTAGTGGTAATTTTCAAGAATACTGGGACTTAGTAGGTGCTCATCGCCAGGTGCAAGGGGGCTTTATTTGGGATTGGATGGACCAAGGATTGGCCGATTATAAAGATGGCAATATGTATTGGGCTTATGGCGGACACCTAGAGGCAAAAGGTCAACACCACGATGAAAACTTCTGTCTGAATGGGGTCATTGATGCCGATAGAACACCACACCCTGGGCTTTATGAAATAAAGAAAGTCTATCAGAATGTTGATTTTAAATTAGAAGGGAAAACCCTGACAGTGCACAATAGACGCTTTTTTACTGATTTATCCGATGTTCAAATTAATTGGACATTGTTAGCAGACGGACAAGTAGTGAAAGTAGGCCATTTTATGGCTGATGGTGTAGCACCTCAGAAAGAGAAAGCATTTACTGTTGACTATGGAACGCTGGAGCAAGGTGCAGAATATTTATTAAATGTAGCGGCTGTAAATATGATGCAAGGGCCACTTTTGGCTTTTGGTCACACAGTAGCTGAGGAGCAAATGGCACTTACAGCGCCACAACTAAGTGCAAAAAAGCAGATAAGCAACAACACACTTGCATTGACAGAAGATGGGCAAGCAATCATTGTAAACGGTCTAGACTTTACGATGGCATTTTCAAAGGAAACGGGCTATTTAAGCTCTTACCTCATCAATGGCTTTGAGCTAATGAACAGTTCACTACAGCCTGATTTCTGGAGAGCGCCTACGGATAATGATTTTGGCAACAAGATGCAGAAAAGATGCCTTGTATGGAAAGAAGCTCCGAAAAATGCCACCTTGACGTCTATTTCTAAAGAGCAACTGTCGGCTACTGAAGTAAAAGTAAGTACAGAGATAGAATTACCTACTGTAGATGGTAGGATCCATTTAGATTATGTTATTTCTGGTGACGGACAAATAGATGTGTCTTATGTTTTTATTGCTCAAAAGGCTGATTTGCCAGAGATACCACGTATCGGTATGGTGGTTCAATTGGCAAAATCTTTGGAGAACTTAAAGTATTACGGTCGTGGACCTTGGGAGAATTATTGTGATAGAAATACAGCCGCTTTTGTTGGGGTGTATGAATCCAAAGTGGCCGATCAATACTTTGCTTATTCACGTCCTCAGGAGAATGGTCATAAAACGGATACACGTTGGTTAAATCTAAGTAACCAAGCAGGCATGGGCTTGCAAATAGAGGCCATAGATGAGACCATCGGTTTTAATGCTTTAAATTATACCACTTCAGAATTTGACCCAGGAACAGCAAAGCAATTAAGAACGCCACTTGATGCCAAAGAGGGGAACTTTACGGAATTACACATCGATCATAAAATGATGGGTGTAGGTGGCGATACCAGCTGGAATGCTACTCCACACAAACCTTATATGTTCTTTGCCGACAAAACGTATGGCTACAAATTTAGCATTAAGCCAATATTTTAAATAACAGTGGGTGATGTGCTTCTTGAGAAGTGCATTGCCCATTCAATTAACTTAATTAAAGAACAACTCAATGGATTACAAAGCAAATAAGAACCGTTACTCAGAAATGCAGTACAATAGATGTGGGAAAAGTGGTATTAAACTACCAGCTATTTCATTAGGTCTATGGCATAACTTTGGTTCGGTAGATGTGTTTGACAATTCAAAGTCCATTTTATTGCACGCCTTTGATAATGGTATTACTCATTTTGATTTAGCTAATAATTACGGTCCAGAACCGGGGTCGGCAGAGACCACCTTTGGTCACATTATAAGCAAGGAACTAAAGGCTTATCGAGATGAATTGATTGTATCGACCAAGGCGGGTTACTATATGTGGGAAGGGCCTTACGGCGAATGGGGATCAAAAAAGAATCTGATTTCAAGCTTGGACCAAAGCCTTAAACGAATGAAACTAGACTATGTGGATATTTTTTATTCACATCGCTTTGATCCTGAAACACCATTGGAAGAGACGATGCAAACTCTTGATCAGTTAGTGAGACAAGGCAAGGCTTTATACGTGGGTATTTCTAACTACACGGCGGAACAGACTCAACAAGCCTTAGCCATACTTAAGGATTTAGGGACACCATGTCTTATTCACCAACCACGTTATCATATTTTCGAGCGATGGGTAGAATCTGGCCTGCTCGATACCTTGGGAGATAATGGGGTAGGTGCTATTGCTTTTTCACCTTTGGCGCAAGGACTTTTGACCAATCGTTATCTGAAGGAGATACCTGCCGATTCGCGTATGGCTCGTGAAGGTTTTCTAAAGAAAAGCATGTTGACAGAAACCAAGCTTAATGCGCTGGTGGAATTGAATAAAATGGCTGAGAATCGCGAACAGACTTTAGCTCAGATGGCGATAAGTTGGTTGCTAAAGGACGATAGAATAACGTCAGTATTGGTTGGGGCATCGTCTATCAAACAGTTATCTGATAGTTTACAGTCCCTACAGAATCTTCAATTTTCGAATGAAGAAATAATAAGGATAGATGAGTTAGCAAAGCCAGTGATTGCCGAGATGAAAGCAACTAATAGCAAGTAAAGTCCGTCTTGTGTATTCTTATTAGGTATATGGCAGTTGCTTATTATGGCCGTAATTAACGATAGAATTCAATCAGAATATTTAAATAATAAACATAATTCTAATGTATAAAAGTTTAAAAATAATAACTCTACTGTTAGCTCTTACAACTATTGTAGGGGCACAACATACCAATAAACCTAATGTGCTTTTTATTGCCGTCGATGATTTACGCCCAGAGTTAGGCTGTTATGGTCATGCGCAGATTATATCTCCTAATATTGATGATTTAGCTGAGTCTGGTTTGACCTTCAAACGTTCGTATTGTAATATTCCAGTATGTGGTGCTTCACGAGCGAGTTTGATGTCTGGCTTACGTCCCAATAGAACACGCTTTGTAAATCACAACACACATCAGGATGTAGATGCACCAGGAGTGGTCAGTATTCCTATGCATTTCAAAAATAATGGTTATACTGCTATTTCTTTAGGTAAGATATATCATCATCGTCCAGATGGAAAAGGTAGTTGGTCGGTGCCCGAATACTTCCCTAAGTCCGACTGGAAAGGCTGGCAAGGTTATGTTATGCCAGAATCATTTAAACAGATTACCAAGAAAAATGGTATGCTGAATGGACCTTGTTTTGAAGCACCTGATGCACCTGATCATATTTATATGGATGGTATGATAGCAGACAGAGCGGTGGAATACCTGAAACAATTTAAGGAAACTCAAGAGCCTTTCTTCTTGGCCATTGGATTTCAGCGTCCACACCTTCCATTCAATGCGCCTAAAAAATATTGGGATATGTACAATTTTGATGATATACAGCTCCCCGATAATATGTATCAGCCCAAAGATGCTCCTGGTGCATGTATGCACAATTATGAGGAGTTGCGCAGCTATACCGATGTACCTAGTGAGGGACCAATGGAGGAGGAATTTATGCGTAAGCTTATCCATGGATATTACGCTTCTGTTTCTTATATGGATGCCCAGTTGGGGAAGGTAATAGCTGAATTAAAACGCTCTGGATTTGCTGATAATACTATCATTATTCTGTGGGGAGACCACGGTTGGAATCTTGGCGAACACGACTTGTGGGTTAAGCATTGCAACTTCGAAAAAGTGCTCAATACACCTTTGATTTTACATGTGCCAGGCAAGGTGCAAAATGTTAAAACGGATGCATTGGTAGAACATGTGGATATTTATCCTACGCTGTGTGACTTGGCTGACTTGCCTAAACCGTTTCATCTGCAAGGACAGAGTTTTGCTCCTTTGGCTGACAACCCTAACTTACCTTGGAAAGATGCTGTTTATAGTCGATGGATAACTGGGGAAACGGTGGTAACTAAAACTTATACTTATACCGAATGGTTTGATGATGAAACGGGTGAAACAACAGCCCGTATGCTATACGATTTATCTAATGATCCTGAAGAAAACGTTAATATCTCGGAGAAAAAGGGAAGTAAAGAAATTGTACAGCAATTATCCGAACAGCTAGCTAAGCATATCATAGAGAGAGATATCATTAATATAACTCCATTGCAAAGTGTAGTAGGGCATTGAGAAGCATATGGATCTTTTTATGTGATGTTTATAGTAGAGCATGGCAATAGGATACAAAATCTTCTGTTGTAGTTTAAATCATGAAAGGTAATTAATCCAAGGTGATATATTATCCAAGGTTATACCTGCTGTTTACGGACTTTAAATAATAAGATACCAATATATTGTATGCCATTATTTATTGAGGCATGAAGTGAAAAATAAATGTCTCTAATGAAACAAATTAATATAACAGATATTCAACAATTACAGATTCTAATATTAAAATAATGAAAAAAATTAACTTATTATACCTACTCTTGATATGGTTGGCCATCCCAGCCTTGTCTTATGCGCAACCTAATGTTGTATGGTTAACATCAGAGGATAACTCGAAACATTTTATGCAACCATTTGATGAACATGGAGCCCCTTGTCCAACCATTCAGTCTTTGGCTGATGAGGGCTTATTATTTACTCACGCTTTTTCGAATGCGCCTGTGTGTAGTGCCGCTCGTTCTACACTTATTTCAGGTTGTTATGGCCCTCGTATTGGTAGTCATTATCATCGTAATGAGAAGGCAGTTCATCTGCCCGAGGGATTAGAGGCTTGGCCGACCTATATGCGCGCTGCTGGATATTATTGTACAAATAATTATAAACAGGATTATAATATCAATATTCCAGATATTAATACGGTATGGGACGAGTCATCTAGAACAGCTACTTGGCAAAATCGTCAACCTAATCAGCCTTTTTTTCACGTGCAGAACTACCATGGATCTCACGAAAGTGAATTGCAGAAAGCGGGTACTTCAGGTACTACTATAACTGATCAGAACACGATATTTATACCCCCTACGCAGCCTAATACGCCTTTATTCAGATATACGTATGCTAAGTACAATGATTTGAATATGAAAATTGATGATTTTGTTAAAGAGTATGTGGATAAGCTAAAAGCAGAGGGCTTGCTCGAAAGTACTTTTGTGTTTTACTACGGCGATCATGGTGGTGTGGTGCCCGGTACCAAAGGTTACCTTTATGAAACAGGCTTGCATGTACCTCTTGTGGTGCGCATTCCTGAGAATTATCGTGAAGAGTTCGAGCTAAAAGCAGGCACAAAAGTCGATGGCTTCGTGAGTTTTGTCGATTTTGCAGCTACGGTGTTGGATATTGCAGGTATTGCTGTACCAGAGCAAATGGATGGTAAGCCTTTCCTTAGTCGTGATATGACCTTAGAGGAGATTAATAAACGCGATAGCACCTTTAGTTTTGCTGACCGTTTTGATGAGAAGTACGATATGGTACGTGCTTATCGCAAAGGGAAGATGAAGTATATTAGAAACTACGAACCTTTCAACCCTGATGCTCTTCATAATAACTACCGCTATTCGATGGCTGCTTATAAGCAATGGCGCGAGATGTATCATAATGGCGAGCTTAATGAAATACAAGCGAGTTTCTTTAAGCGTAAAAAACCAGAAATGCTGTATGATGTAGAAGCAGACCCTTATGAGACGAATAACTTGGCAGCTGATCCTGCTTATGCTGATGTCCTTTTGGAGATGCGTAATACATTGACCGATATCGTGAAAGATATGCCTGATCTAGGCTTTTATCCTGAGGCTTATATTCTGAATACTTTAGGAACCAATGCTGTCGCTGCAGGTCTTGAAAAAAAGGAGGAGATTCAACACTTAGTAGACATATCTAACTATAGTATTTATCCATTTGAGGACATTAGAACCGATTTGTTAGCAGCCTTAAATTCTACGAATCAGTGGTACCGCTACTGGGGACTCATTGTGTGTAGTAGTCACTTTACCGAGGACGAAGAAATCATCGCCATTGCAAAGACTTTGGCTGAAAGTGATAATAATAAATTAGTGCGAATGCGTGCTATGGAGTATTTAGCTTTGATAAAAGAAGTGCATCCAAAGACTGGGTTCCTTAATTTATTATCAGAAATTACCGATAAGCGCGAGGCTATGCTTACGCTAAATAGCTTAGTTATGCTGATGGATAGTGAGCTGGGCTATTCTTTCCCTGTGACAAGTGCTGATGTAACTAGTAATGTGAGTAACAATGACTATGTGAAAGCCCGTCTTTCTTACCTTGGAGAAAAAGAACTGGAGGTTTGTGATACCTGTGAGCAAATAGTCGTTGATAGCGATTATGATGGTGTAGGCGATGATGAGGATGGCTGTTCTAATGATGCAAATAAAACTTCTCCAGGTGAGTGTGGTTGTGGCACTTTAGAAACCCACAACTGTGAAGGTCTTACTTGGGAGGAAGTAGACATTGAGAATGGAAGCTTCGAGCAACCGGCAGATGATACAAAATACCGTAAAATATCGTTGATACCAGGATGGAGTGACGATGCTCAGGTGGACAATGGTAATGGGCGAGAGGCTATCAGCAACTTGTCCGCTGACGGTTCTTATCTAGCTTATATTGGGCAGAATTGTGGGGTGATGTATAATGCTACAAATGTAGTGTTGGAAGGAAATACTGCCTATCGCATGCAATTTCAAATCAAGCGAAATAGTGGCGATGCTAAGCTGATTTATTCTTTGGGGGCTTATGATGATGATCCTGTACGTCGTGAATATTTGGCATCAAGCAATTTAACTCTTGATGGGAGTGTAGGCGATTGGACTCAGGTACAACTTGACTTTGTAGTTAAGGAGGGTTCAGATTTGGAGGGCAAAAAGTTAACGCTTGATTTTGATGTCGATGGTTTTGTCTGGGCTCATCTTGATGATGTGCGTTTGTTTAAAGCTAACGCTGATAAGGTTTCTGCTTTAGCTGTCAATACATTGTTTGCTCTTAATGTTTATCCAACGATAGCTCGTCATTATATTACTATACAGGGAGCATCTTTAGCGAGTGAAGTATCAGTTTTTAATCTGTTGGGACATCAGTGTGATGTGCCAACAATTCAGACTAATAAATTGGACATCAGGGGGCTTGTTCCTGGTGTCTATGTTTTGCAAATAGTTGATGGGGATGTAAAGGAAATCAAACGTTTTATTAAAGAGTAATTCGTTCATTATAGTTTTTTTATTCTATTAATCATGAAAACGGACATCTTTTATGTGCCTATTTCATCTTTTCTGATTCTTATGCGCTTTTTCGGCAATTCCCAATGACGAAAGTTTAGGAGTAATCATCTTGAATGCCAATTGCAGAATACAAATCTAAACTTATAGCGTAGTTGCTAATATTCAAACAATCATCTATATACATATTCTAAAACAGATATAATGAAACGGTTTAAATCTTTTATATTTCTTTTTGTCCTGAGCGCAATAATGCCATTGATGTGGCTGAATGCAGCTGAACAGAAACCCAATGTCGTCTTTCTTATAGTTGATGATTTTGGTTCGGGAGCTTTAAATTTTAGAGGCAATACATATCACGAAACCCCCAATATGGATGCGCTCTATAGTGAGGGAACTTATTTTAGATTTGGTTATTCAGCCTGTACGGTATGTTCGCCTAGTCGCGCTGCAATAATGACAGGTAAAGCTCCTGCACGTTTACATCTTACAGATTGGATTGCCGGATTCAATCGTCCAGATGCCAAGTTGTTAATTCCAGATTGGAAAATGTACATGGAGCATTCCGAAACCACCTTACCCGAAGCCTTTAAAGAGAACGGATACTCGACCGCTTTCTTTGGAAAATGGCACTTGATGCCTGAAGAAGATCCAATAGAAATGAAAAATCATTACCCGACTAATCACGGTTTTGATATCAATATAGGTGGGCGCGAATGGGGTCAGCCTAAAGGAGAGGGCAGGTATTTTTACCCTTATGATATGCCGGGGCTCGAAGAGGGGGAGGAGGGTGAATTCCTTACCGATCGTTTGACCGATGAGGCTATTAACTATATGGATACAGCTAAGAGTAAGCCATTTTTGTTGTATATGTCTTATTACACAGTACACACGCCACTAATGGCTACACCAGAAATGGTGCAGAAGTACACCGCTAAAATGCCTAATGCCACTTCTGATGAAATTAAATTTGCAGGTATGGTTGAGCTTCTCGACAACAGTGTGGGGGATATCGTAAGCTATTTGAAAACAAATAATATGTGGGATAATACCATTTTTGTGTTTACAGCTGATAATGGTCCGCTAAAGAATAAATATACCTACGGAGCAAGAGGAAATAAAGGGCTATCGTATGATGGTGGTACACGTGAACCGTTTATTATTTGTGGCCCTGGCATTCCTAAGAATGTAGAGAATGAAACGCCTGTTATTGGCATGGATTTATATCCTACACTTTTAGAGCTTTGTGGTCTCGACCTTAAACCAGAGCAGCATGTGGATGGGGTCAGCTTGGCATCGTTATTACTTAATAATGATACCATAGCCGACCGTGCCTTATACTGGCATTACCCACACTATCATAAGACAACGCCTTATAGTGCTATACAGTACGACGGTTGGAAGCTGATAGAGTTCCATGAAAACAACGGTTTGCAATTGTATAACGTTAAGAACGACTACCGTGAAGGCACTAATTTAGTGACTAGTGAAATTGAGATAAGAGATAAATTAGTGAAAATGCTGCACGATTGGCGCGACTCGGTAGGCGCACAAATGCCCGTGCCAAATCCTAATTATGATGATGGAAGTGGCACTGGAACCGGCACCGGAGAAGAGCTTGTTACTCCTCCTGCACCTTGGAGTCACGATGATATTGGAGCTGTTGGTCAAGAAGGTGATGCTGGGGTTGAAGACGGTATTTTTACGCTTTTGGGATCTGGTGCTGATATTTGGAGCACCAAAGATGAGTTTCATTTTCTTTATCAGCCAATGTCGGGGGATGGTTCTATTGTTGCTAAAATAGAATCGATTCAGAATGGCGATGATGGTGCTAAAGCAGGCGTGATGATTCGTGAGTCATTGGATCTAGATGCCCCTTATGCCATGACCTTACTTACGGCAAAAAAAGGATCTCGATTTTTCACCCGTGTAGCAAAAGGTGGGACTACTGCATCCATTGCTGGGGCAACTGTTTTGGCTCCCTATTGGGTTCGTTTAGTCCGAAATGGGAATGCCTTTTTAAGCTATATTTCAGAGGATGGTAGCACCTGGGAATTAGTGGGGTCTAAAGATCTTGTTATGGATGCCGAAGTATTTATTGGCTTGGCAGTAAGCTCGCATAAAGATGGGGTACTTTGTACTGGCACCTTTAGTTCAGTGGAGGTGGATGCGGGTAATGTGAGTGCCTTGGATGAAAAAGAATTTGTTCCTGTGAGCCTTTTCCCTAATCCAACGGATGGCATAGTGACTATCGATGTGAGTAGTTTATCGGGGAAGGTACAAGTTCGTATTTTTGATATGCAAAGCAAGGAAATACTCTCGCAAAGTTGCAGTGCTAGTCAAACGACCATAAATATAAGTGCTTTCGATATAGGCACATATTTGGTTGAAACAAGTACTGATAATGCAATAAATGTTCAGAAGCTAGTGCTGATGTAATAAACGTCTTGAAAATTTTGTTGTGAGAGTGCGCAGGATAGGAGTTGTATGATGCCAATTGCACTGACTGATTTACAAACTAGCTATTTAGATGTTAATGAAGGAAAATAGTAGCCATAGAATAGTGTCGATTGATGTGTTGAGGGGATTTGATATGTTCTTAATTATCTTTGCAGACCGATTTTTTAATGCTTTGAATAAGGGGGCTGGTACACCTTTTACGCTCTTTATGGCTAAGCAATTTCGACATCCAGCTTGGTTGGGATCGGCTTTTTACGACTTAGTGATGCCTTTGTTTTTGTTTGTAGTAGGTGCCGTGATACCCTTTTCTCTTTCCAAAAGAATGGAGTCAGAGGGGAAGGGGCTCGTCTATAAAAAACTATTAAAACGATTCGCTATTTTGTTCTTTCTGGGCTGGGTAGTGCAAGGCAATATATTAGCTCTCGATATCGATAAGTTCAGTTTTTTTAGCAACACTTTACAGGCGATTGCTGTAGGCTATTTGTTTTCTAGTTTAGCGTATATTCATCTCAAAAGGAAATATTTATTCCTTGTTTTTGGAGGCTGTTTGCTTGTTTATACCTTATTGCTTACGCTAATAAATGTGCCGAATGTTGGGGCTGGGCAACTGTTGCCTGACCAAAATTTAGCTTTTTATATTGACCAATTGGTTTTGGGGAAATTTCATGACGGCAGTCAATATACGTGGTTGCTAAGTAGCTTAGGCTTTACGGCCACTACGCTGTCAGGCGTATTTGCTGGTGAACTCATTAAATCGCAATTGATGCGAAATAAAGTTGCTCTCTATTTATTATTTATAGGTGTGGCGAGTATTGCTTTGGGGGTGTTTTTAGGTAACTGGCATCCAATAATCAAAAAAATATGGACGAGTACTTTTGTGCTCACTTCATCGGGCGCTTGCTTCGTGTTGATGTCCATTTTTTATTGGTTTATTGATGTAAAAGGCTATAAGAAATGGACGTTTATGTTCAAAGTAATAGGGATGAATGCCATTACGGCCTATGTGCTTTCACACGTTTTTAAGTTCCATATTATCTCTGGTTCTCTAGTGTTTGGCTTGGAGCAATATGTGGGCAATTATTATAGAATGGTGGAAGCCATTGGCGGGTTTATGCTACTGTATTTCATTTTATGGCAGATGTATAAGTTTAAAGTATTTGTTAAGGTGTAAAGCTAGTATCTTCGGTATTATCTTATTGTCCACAACTCCGCCAGCCAGCTTAAGGTTGCTTGCTCATGGGGTTACTCACGAATAAGCCGAAAAGAACTTATATAAGAAAATTGGGGTAGGTATTATGTTGTAAATTTTTTTTAAGAACTTTAAAGTGTTGATGAGATATAAGTTAGTTCACTAAAAGTGCTTGCGTTATTTGTGAGTGCTTTATCGTTTTAAGTGGCATAATGACTAGCGGTATCCTACTGCCTACTAATGGGTGTAATTGTGTGTCTCGATCTGTACTGCGATGTAAATTGTAGTATTTGCCTAGATAAGAAGCACGATCAGTCATTTCTGTTATTTTGGCAGGGTAGCTTGATGTTGGATGGTTTAGCCCTTTTTGGGCTAGTATAGGTGATATTAAGGTATGGCATTAAATGTTGGGGTTGGACAACTGTTGCCTGACCAAAATTTGGCCTTTTATATTGACCAATTGGTGTTGGGGAAATTTCATGACGGCAGTCAATATACGTGGTTGCTAGGTACAAGCGGAAGAGCAACCGTACAATAATGAAACTAAACCGATAAAATGATTGATTTTAATATATTTTTCACCTTTATATGATTAATAAATTGCCAACATAATAACAGTACAACGGATACCGTTTGTACACGAACAATAAATGGCCAAATATTCTGGTACTAAAAAATGCAAATATAACATTCAAATCGCCTGAAAACTTTAAAGTTAAATCAAGTGAGATCGATGGCGATAAATAATTAATTTTAAATATGAAAAAACTATTTTTCTTTCTTTTACTTCTTGGATCAATTGGATCAAATGCTCAGTCGTTTATGATGAATCCCTATGGTCGCCAAAACGCCGTGTTGCTCAATGGCAAGTGGAACGCAATCATCGACTTATATTCACGAGGTGAAAACGCAAAGTTCTACCAAAACCGTCAACCGAAGGCGAAAACTAAGTTTGTTGAATATTCTTTCCAAAATGGATTACGCCTGGATGTGCCAGGGGATTTTAATTCGCAACTTCCTGAACTTAAGTATTATGAAGGAAATGTTTGGTATCAGCGCTATTTCACCGAAAAGAAAAACAAGGATAAGCGGCAGTTTATCTATTTTGCAGCAGTCAGCTATCAGGCTGCCGTTTGGCTCAATGGGATTGAAATTGGCCGGCATGAAGGAGGTTTTACTCCCTTTCAGTTTGAAGTTACTGATGCCTTGAAAGATGGAGAAAATAATTTGGTGGTGTTAGTCAACAACAACCGACGGGTAGATGGTATTCCAGCCATGAACTTTGACTGGTGGAACTACGGCGGAATTACTCGCGATGTTTTATTCGTAGAAACACCAGCAATCTACGTCTCTGATTATAAGCTGCAGCTGAAGGCGCACAGCGAAAATAAATTAGCAGGATATGTAAAATTGGAGGGTGCCAAGGCTGCCGAACAAGTAGAAATATTAATTCCTGAACTGAAGGTAAGCACCAAGACATCCTCCGACGCTCAGGGTCTAGCGACTTTTGAAATCACCGCCAAACCACAACTCTGGTATCCTGCTAAACCCAAATTATACGATGTGAAATTGATTGCCAATGGCGATACCATCAACGAAAAAATTGGATTTAGAACCATAGAAACAGAGGGCAGTGAAATTTTACTTAATGGCAAACCCATCTTTCTGAAAGGCGTCAACTTTCATGAGGAGATTCCACAACATTTGGGTCGTGCATATTCTGAGGCAGATGCTGCCATGATTTTAAGTGAAGTGAAAGCCCTAGGATGCAACTTCGCTCGTACCTCTCACTATCCTCAAAACGAACACATTTTGCGCATGGCCGAAGAGATGGGCATCCTGATTTGGGAAGAAATACCGATATGGCAAGGCATTCAATTTACCAACCCTGATATCCTAAAAAAGGCAGAAACCATGTTACGGGAAATGATTTATCGAGATAAAAACCGAGCTGGTGTAATCATCTGGAGTATTGCTAACGAAACACGACCATCGAATGATAGAGACCGAATTTTAACAGAGTTGGTTTCCTTAACCCGCTCGTTAGATAATACCCGCTTGGTGGGTGCCGCGTTTGATAATATGGCATATGATAAACAAACGTCTACCTTCAATCTGAATGACAAAGTTTCAGAAGTTGTAGATGTAGTAGGAGCAAACAAATACATAGGCTGGTACATGCCTTTTCCTACTGCACCCGAAAATATAAAATGGAACATGGCAATTGATAAACCTCTCATTATTACTGAATTTGGTGGTGAAGCGATGTACGGACAACATGGTGAAGCTGATGTAGCCCATTCGTGGAGTGAAGAGTATCAAGAAGCCATTTACAAAAAAAACTTGGAGATGTTCAATAACATCCCAAATCTGTGCGGTGTTACTCCATGGGTACTGTTTGACTTTCGTTCACCAACGCGTATGCACTCGCTCAATCAAAATGGTTGGAATCGTAAAGGCTTGATATCAGACAGAGGGCAACGCAAAAAAGCGTGGTATGTGATGAAAGAGTATTTTGACAATAAATGTCTTTTCACACGTTTTTAAGTTCCATATTATCTCTAGTTCTGTATTGTTTGGCTTGGAGCAATATGTGGGCAATTATTATCGAATGGTGGAAGCCATTGGTGGGTTTATGCTACTGTATTTCATTTTATGGCAGATGTATAAACACAAGATATTTATTAAGGTGTAGAGATAATATTTTTAGAATAAGTGTCATAAGAATAAACAACATAAATAGAATTTTTATATTAAGGAAGTAATCGCATCTTCCGAAAAATCAAACAAACAAAATAATGTCACAATTTAATTTAGAAGACCATTCACACAGAAGATTAAATCCCCTTACAGGAGAGTATATCTTAGTATCACCTCATCGTTCAAAACGCCCTTGGCAAGGACAAGTAGAAAAACAACTTGAAGACATCCGTCCTCAGTATGATGAGAAATGTTACCTATGTGCTGGTAACGAGCGTGTCGGTGGAGAAAGAAACCCCGATTACAAAGATACTTTTGTATTCACTAATGATTTCTCTGCTCTTCTTTCGGACACTCCTGATGGTGGTGTTGATGAGGATGATTTATTTAAAGCAGAAAGCGAAAGTGGTATTTGTAAAGTCATTTGTTTCTCTCCACGTCATGATCTTACCATACCAGAAATGGAAGTTTCAGCTATTCGTAAGGTGGTTGATGTATGGTGTAACGAGTACCAAGATTTAGGTTCAAAAAAAGAGATCAATTACGTTCAGATATTCGAGAACAAAGGAGCCATTATGGGCTGTAGTAACCCTCATCCACACGGACAAATATGGTCATCCAAAAATATACCTACTGAGCCCGTGAAAAAAGGGGAGAACCAAAAAGCATATTTCGATAAAAAAGGCAGGACTCTTCTTTCTGATTATGTAGCTAAAGAATTAGAAAAAGGTGATCGTATAGTAGCTGTGAATGACACATTCGTTGCTCTTGTTCCATTTTGGGCGGTATGGCCATTCGAGGCAATGATTGTGCCTAAACGTGCTGTAAGCAATGTAATTGGTTTAACAGAGCAAGAGAAAAATGACTTTGCTGATATGTACAAGCAATTAACGGTGAAATACGATAATTTATTCGAAGTGTCATTTGCCTATTCTGCTGGTATACACCAAGCACCAACAGATGGTAATGATTACCCTGAGTGGCATATGCATATGATGTTCTACCCACCACTATTGCGCTCTGCATCGGTGAAGAAGTTTATGGTAGGTTATGAAATGCTAGCCACACCACAGCGTGATATCACAGCTGAAGGAGCTGCTGCTCGTTTGCGTGAGCTATCTAATGTTCACTATAAAAAATAGAGAAGAGTTGAAGAAAATATTTTTTGCTCTACAATTATTATAATTAAAACTCATTGGGGATATAGGTTTCACATCTTTTATCTCTTAACTTTTTACTTTTAATTTATCATATAACAATGGCAACAATTACATCATTAGTTAAAAAAATAAACAGAGGGAACAACTCATTTTTTAAAGAAATCTACGGAACAGACGAAGCTATTTTGAAATCTCAAGCAGAGCGTTACGAGTTATGGATGAACGACTTCAAAGCCCTTTACGGAAGCGATGACGTCACTTGTTTTTCTTCTCCAGGCCGTACAGAGGTAGGCGGTAACCATACTGACCACCAGTTCGGTCGTGTTCTTGCAGGAGCTGTAAACCTTGACAATATTGCAGTAGCAGCCCCTAACGGCACTGATATCGTAAGAATTAAATCAAAAGGTTTTCCTGCATTCGAAGTGGACCTTTCTAACTTAGAAATTACAGAAGCAGGTGTAACACCTACTAATCTAGTGAAATCTATCGCTGGTGGTATTAAAGGCCTTGGTTTTGAAATCGGCGGTTTCGATGCCGTGATCGAAGGTCGTGTGCCCGAAGGATCTGGCCTTAGCTCTTCAGCTTCTTTCGAAGTATTGATTGGTGCTATCTTCAGTGAACTATTTAACGACGGCAAACTTGATCCCGTTGATAACGCCAAATTAGGACAGAAAGCAGAACACGCTTGTATGAAGTTTTGTGGTTTGATGGACCAAACAGCTTGTGCTGTAGGTGGATTCATCACTATTGATTTCGAAAACCCTGCTGATCCTATCGTTAAAGCATTAGATTTTGATTTTGCTAAAACAGGATACTCTCTTGTTATCACTAACACAGGTGGTAGCCACGGTGGTCTTGACGAAGAGTACAATGCATTGCCTGCAGAGATGAAAGCTGTAGCTAAAGAATTAGGCGAAGAAGTGCTTCGCCCAGTAACTCTGGAGCAAGTAGTAGCGGCTATCCCTAGCATTCGTGAGAAAGTTGGTGATCGTGCTATCCTACGTGCTATTCACTTTCAAGTAGAAAATGCTCGCGTGGTTGACCAAGTGGCAGCTCTAGAGGCTAACGAGTTCCAAAAGTTCTTAGGTACAGTTATCGACTCAGGTAACAGCTCTTATAAGTACAACCAAAACGTAATAGTAAATGGTGATGATAAGCACCAAAGTGTAGCTATCGGTCTTGCGCTTAGTGAGCTTGTATTGAAGGGTAAAGGAGCTTGGCGTGTACACGGTGGTGGATTTGCTGGAACTATCCAAGCATTTGTACCAAACGATCTTCTTGACGAGTACGTTTCTACTTTGGAGCACGTATTTGGCGAAGGTAACTGTCACAAACTATTTATTCGTTCTAAAGGTGCTGTTAAAGTAGAGCTTTAATATATTCGTAAGAAGGCATTAAGTAAGGAGGATCTCTGGGCTTAGTACTTTTTTAAAATTAAACATAAACCAACAAACTTTATACGATGTTCAAGGTTTCAAAACCCAACGTTATTTTTAACATTTTACTCTTTAACTTTAAACAATTATGAGCAATCAAAAACAAAATTTTGCAGTACCATTTGCAATAATGTCCTTCCTGCTTTTCCTTTTAGGATTTGTCACTTGGATCAATAACATCTTAGTTCCATTTATGGAAATTAAGTTTGCGATTACGCCTAGTCAGGCACAATTAGTAAGTGCAGCCTTCTTTGGCGCATACATCATCTCTATCCCTGTAGGTGGAATGGTCAAGAAAATTGGCTACAAGATGAGTGTTATTCTTGGTTCTGTGATCACAGCCATCGGTTGTGCTATCTTTGTGCCAGCGCTTAACATAGGTTATTCTATGGTACTTGCAGGCCTTTTCGTAACAGCTATTGGTGTTGTTATCCTTCAGGTAGCTGCTAACCCTTATGTGATTGCTCTTGGTACTCCTGAGACATCATCTTCTCGTTTAACATTCGCAATGGCTATCAACTCTCTTGCAGCTGTATTAGCACCAATCATAGGTGGTTATATCTTAGTATCTAACAACGGTGCTGTAGAAGTTAACGAAGCTTTGGCTAAAACTATGTTTATTGCACTTTCTGCTATTGCAATTGGAACTGCAATATTGCTTTACTTTATGCATCTACCCGAAATCGAAGATGATGCAGAAGCTGAAAACGAAAAAGGTGGACGTAGCGCTTGGAGTTATCCTCAAGTAGTACTTGGTTTTATTGCTATCGGTATGTATATGGGACTTGAAGTAGGTGTAGGAAACTACTTCCTTAACTATGTAGAGTACAACGTAGATGGTAAGACTATGGACTTTGCGTCTAAGATTCTTGGATTTTATCCATTAGGCTTCTTCTTTGGCCGTATCATTGGTGCTGGTTTATTAAAGAAATTTGAAGCAACAAAAGTACTTTTAGTTAACTCTGTTATTTGTGTAGCTCTTCTTGCTACGTTCTTTGTGACTAAAGGTTCTGCCTTCTCTATCTGGCCATTAATTGCTCAAGGATTATTCCTTTCTATTATGTGGTCTGTATTATTTGATCTTTCGATGAAAGATGTACCTGCAAACGCTGCTAAACAAGCTTCTGGTATCATCTGTACTGGTGTTATATTCACTGGACTTTGGATGTTCATCATGGGTAAAGTAGTAGAAGGATCTACTATGACAATGAATGGAGTTGAAGTTACTAACTACGGTAGTGCTTATGCTTTCTTCTTCTTATTCTATGCTTACATTATCTTCTTTGCACTTAAAGGTGCTAAGGTTAGGAGGTAAAATGGATCAATAAAAATTTCAAGCGGAATCTTAAAAAGTTTTTTTTCTGTTTTGTGGAATAACAAGATATCATATGAGATTGAAATATAGTTGCAAAGGGGATGCGAATGGCGTCAGACTTTGCAACTGATTTTTTTGTGGGGCAATAGATAATTCCAGTTAGCAATTGTAGCTTATACTACTTTGGGTTTGATGGTGAACAACTCGAGCTATCATATGTATCTTATTATGCCTAAAACCAAACTATCGTTTGTTTTACTTAAAATCATAACAAGTTGATATGGCAAATAAAAGCAAATACATAGGAAAATTTACATAAGGACATCTTTGTCCTTATGATTTTTCAAAATAACTTGTTATTACTTCCTTTAATTCAAGTAGAAAATGGACTATTGATATAAATTTGTGACTAGAATTTAATGTTGAACTCTGGTTAGTACATTGTAGAATAATTTTACGAATGGAGGAGCAGAAATAATTACGGGTCATTTGGGGCAAGAAATTATTATGAAAAGTTATCATGATTCTAAAATTTTCAGTGATGCAATCGATAATTTTAGAATGATAAGCTAATGTGAAATTGCTTACAGAAACGCCTACAGTCATTTTTTAACATGAAAAAAGCACCTGCGAAAATAGTAAGTGTTTGATTATGAAATGTGCTGAGAAGTGGGTTTGAATCGCTGATCTTATGATTATGAATGGTGAGGTGGAGTGTTGTTTTTCATTGTCTTAGTGTGTTGTAAGCTTGCGTTAGCTGCATCGAGAGTCATTAAGGGACATTGAAACTGACTACAAGCTAACTGATAGCAGTTCTCTTCTCTCAGAAAGAAAGTATTTATTCAATAATATCAATCTTTTCCAAAATATTTTCATATTTTTGTGATTCGATTTTGACCGATACATATGAGCTATTTAGCTTGTTTTTGTCATCACGTTGGCTCACTTCCTTGAAAAAAGCTATACACTTCCTAATGAGACAAAGAATACTTTTTATTATTCTACTGATTTCAATGATTACTCAGCTTGCCTATGCTGAGGATCAATCATATTCAATTCGCTATTATACGACAGCTGATGGATTATCACAGAATGAGGTCACTTCCATTACCCAAGATAAGTATGGTTTTATGTGGTTTGGTACAAGCGGTGGATTAAATCGTTTTGATGGTTATGAATTTATTCAGTACAAACCAGTTGAAAATGATGAAACGAGCTTACACTCACCTTCCGTAGAATCCCTATATGCTGCAAAAGATGGTAATATATGGATTGGGACGGGATCTGAAGGCTATAGTATTTATGATATAAATGACGGAATCTTTATAAATAAGAATAAAGAAAGTAGTACTCAATTCAATAGGATACTTTCTTTTTATGAAGATGGTAATAAGATGTGGATTGGAGGATGGCGTACTAATACCATAAAGATAGATAAACATACTTATGCTGTTGAGAGTGAGATTAAACGAAGAAGTGCCAGTGCATTTGCATTATCAGATAATGGTCAGCTTTGGTTTGGTGCAAGCAATGGTGTTTTCCAGATTTCGAACGATACAGTAATATGGCCATCGCGCAATATTAGACGTAAGTCTGTGACAGGTATGATCATTGATAAGAATGAAGAGTGCTTGTGGATTGTTGGCTGGTCTCTAGATCTTATTAAATATTATTATAAAACAGGTGAGTGGACTAGTTTTAAACCAAAAGATATTGGGGCGAATTTGCTTAATACCTTTCGCCTTTGTCAAGATGACAATGGTACATTGTGGGTTGGCACTTGGGGAAATGGATTATATACCTTTAATACATCTACTGAAAAGTTTAAGAAAATAGATACAAGTATTTATGGTCGTGAGAACTTGAGTCAGATCATTAGATCCGTTTTTGTGGATGCTCAAGGCGAAATCTGGGTAGGAACAGGTTCTTCGGGTGTGATGCGGATTTCTCCTACCAAGAGCTTTAAAAGTATAGAGTTGCTTAATTCGGATACCGAAGCTTTGTTTATAAAATCTATAACTAAAGATAAGAGTAATAATTTGTTGTTTGGTAGTAATGATGGTTTATATATTTCCAAATACCATGATGATTTTGTTTTAGTAAAACCGAAAGGTGATGCTATTAAAATGGATAACTTTTATCACACTCATATATCTGAAGATGGTCAGGTATTTGCTTTTGCAAATACTGATGCCTTCGTTGTAAAGGCAGATGAAAAGAGTAACTTTTATTTAGAAAAGGCCAGTGAGGTATTCGATAGTCCCATATTTGATGAGCTAAATAAAGTACGGGATGTCCTTTCTTTGGGCAATGAATTATGGGTAGCCACACAGGAAAGAGGGTTGTTTTATTTACAAAAAGAAAATGGCAGGTATTCCTTAATTAGAAATTTCCTTAAATCAGATGCAATTGGTAGTTTGAACAGTAACCGTATTACCCATTTGAATATGGATGCTTCAGGGCGAATGCTTGTTTCTACCCACTCTGGTATGTATGTATATAATAGAGGTGACTCTACTTTTACTAATATTGAAGATCTGATTGACGGCGGTAGAGGTTTACTGTGTAATATCATCAATTCTGTTTATTCTGAAGATGGGACGCAGATTTGGTTTGGTACACCTTGTGGGTTAGGGGTGCTTTCTTTAAATGGCGATGGACTATTTGATCTTACTCAATTTACGACTCATCATGGCTTGTCCGATGACTTTATTAACGGTGTATTGGTTGATGATAATGGCATGGTATGGATGAGTACTAATATTGGGATTTCTAAGCTGAATCCAGCTTCCAACAAGGTGTGGAACTACGATCAGACTGATGGTATCAATGATTGTGATTTTATAGAGAAATCGTGTTACAAAAGTGAGGATGGTATATTGTATTTTGGGGCGAATACAAGTGTGACATATTTTGATCCAAACACTATTTCAGGGCAAACGCCTCCACCTAGTGTGGTACTCACTGACCTTAAAGTTTTAAATAAAAGTGTTCGTGTGCAAGATGGGGGTCAGGTGTCGAGCAATATAAATGATATTGAAGAGATTGTACTTAACTATAAACAGAAGGAGCTATCCTTCATTTTCGCGACCTTAGATTATAAGGCTCCAGAACAGAATCTATATAAGTATTGGCTAGAGGGGTATAATGAAGAGTGGTTTAACATAGGAACTCGTCGTCATATTTCGTTTAATAATTTGGATCCCGGGACATACAATTTACATATTAATGGCACAGATAACCACGGTGTGTGGAGTGAGAATGATAAGGTTATTGCTATTAAGGTATTGACCCCTTACTGGAAGACGTGGTATGCGATTCTTTTTTATACTGCTTTTATTATGAGTATTGTTATTCTGATAGGTGTTACTATTGCCAAAAGGGAGCGTATGAGTAACAGTATTAGTTTGGCTAAATTAGAAAGGGAGAAAGAGGTACAGATCAATGAATATAAGTTACGCTTTTTTACTGATATATCGCACGAAATGCGGACGCCATTAACGCTTATTCTAGCGCCAATAAAAGAGCTTCGTAGTATTAATTTTTCGGAGTTAACAGCCAAAACATTTGAGAAGAAAGTGGCATTGATTGATAATAATTCGAGCCGTCTTTACAATTTGGTCAACCAGCTTTTAGAGTTTAGAAAAGCAGAAGCTGGAAAATTGGAGGTCAAGGTTGTTGCTGCTAATCTAGATAAATTTTTGAAAAGAGCTTGTCAGGGATTTGTTGATCTTGCCCAAGAGAAGGAGGTTGTTTTTAAGCAAGACTACAATCTGTCGGGGCTACTGGTTTTCTTTGATAAGGAACGTATGGGAGTTATTATGTCAAATTTATTGTCGAATGCATTTAAGTATGTTTCAGACAAAGGACTGATAGAAGTTAGCACACATGACCTTAATGATGCTGTAGAGATTCGCGTAAGAAATACGGGGAAAGGGATCTCTCCAGAGGAGAAAGAGCACCTTTTTGATCGTTTTTACCAGAGTTCTGGTAAGTTCCACTTAGGGAGCTCGGGTATTGGTCTATCATTAGCTAAAAGCTATGTGGAGATTCATAAAGGACATATTGAGGTGGAAAGTGTTCCTAATCAATACATCACATTTATTGTGACTTTAAAGAAGGGGGCTGGTCATTTTTTACCAAATGAAATAGTAGAAGGTGATGTCTCTGATTTTAAACAGCCAATGGTCTTGCCTCATGTAGCTAATAATGTAACCCAAACGAAAAGTGCTAATAATAAAGTACATGGTACTTCAGTACTCATTGTTGAAGACAATGATCAGTTAAGGGGGTATCTTGAAGAGTTGCTATCTGATCACTTCAATGTGGGTACTGCAAGTGATGGGGTAGAAGGATTTAATGAAGCCATAAAGAGTCGTCCAGATTTAATCATCTCAGACATTATGATGCCACATATGGACGGTTACGAAATGTGTGATAAGGTTAAGAATAATGATCTCTTGAAACACATTCCTATCCTACTATTATCCGCCAAAGGCATGTCTCACGATAAACTGTTTGGTATCAGAAAGGGGGCTGATGCCTATTTGACTAAGCCCTTTGAACCTAGTTTGTTGATTGAGACTGCTAAGCAATTAATTGCTAGTAGAAAACAGATGAGGGAAACCTATTCCAAAAATATTAAAATAGAAGCTAGCGATAAAGATATCACCAAAGGAGATGAGGTTTTTCTATCGAAGGTTATGAATTTAATCGATGACAATATTGATGATTCTGATTTGAATCCTGCGTTTCTAGCTCAGAAAATGGCCATGAGTAATTCGACCTTTTATCGTAAGATAAAACATTTGACACAAAAAGCCCCAGGCGAGATTATACGTACAATGCGACTTACAAAAGCTGAAAAGATGCTAGTGGATACAAGTCTCAGTATCACTGAGATTATGGAGAAAATTGGGGTTCTGGATTCTAAAACCTTCCGACATAATTTTAAAGCAAGCTATGGATATTCTCCCATGGAATATCGCTCTTTGCACAAGAAAACGGAAGGTTAGCAACTTTATTTTATGCCCTACTGGCAGGTGTGGCTGCATAAGCCCCAAACAGAAAACATACCTTCATTACCGTATAGGCATACATTTTCACCTAAAAAAGGGTATAAAAAAGGCAGCCTTAAAGCTGCCTTATTTATTTTATATTTTAAATGATATTATAATACCATCTGTTCTATAGGAAGTACTAAAATACCTTCTGCTCCATTTGCTTTTAATTCGCCTACAATTTCCCAAAAGGTTTTTTCGTTAATGACTGAATGTATCGAAGTCCAGCCTTCTGTAGCTAAAGGTAGTATTGTTGGACTTTTAATGCCAGGAAGAATAGAGATGATTTTTTCTACTTTGTCGGTAGGGGCATTAAGCATGATGTATTTTTTGCCTTCACATTCTAAAGCGGCATCTATACGGAATAATAATTCGCGTAAAATAGTCTCTTTTTCTTCTGATAGTTGTTGTCCTTTGATAAGTACAGCTTCAGATTCTAAAGCTACGTTGACTTCTCTTAACCCGTTACTTACGAGTGTGCTGCCAGAGCTTACTATATCAAAAATACCATCGGCTAATCCAATGCCAGGCGCTATTTCTACTGAACCTGAGATGACATGTACTTCAGCTTTTACACCATTGTTCTCTAGGTAGTTGCTTAATATCTTAGGGTAGGAAGTGGCTATTTTTTTGTTATTAAACCATTTTAGATCCGTATAGTTTTCTCCTTTAGGAATGGCTAATGAAAGACGACACTTGCTATATCCTAGACGTTTCTCTATGATGGCATCTTTTTGTTTTTCTAAAAATTCATTTTCGCCAACAATGCCGATATCTGCTACGCCGTCTGCTACTGCTTCTGGTATATCATCATCTCTTAAGAAGAGAACTTCACAAGGGAAATTTTTAGCTTGGGTTAATAATAAGCGTTTTCCGCTATTTAGCTTTATGCCTATGGTTGATAAAAGATCCATGGATTCTTCATGTAAGCGACCTTTCGTTTGTACTGCAATTCTTAACATAATGACTTTTTTTATTTATTGGAGGACAAATATACTATTTTGTATCTATATAGCCTTAAATATTGCAATTGTTACATCATTTTAACACAAAACATCTTCTTTTTTCTGTATGATGAAATGCTTTGAATAATGATATATATATTTATTGTTGAAGTTAAGTTCGGTATCTTTTTTGTAATATTGTAGTGGCACTGTATTTGATTATGAAGCTAAGTATATAATTTACTTTATTAACGCTAATTATCTTTTGTTGATTTTAAAGACAAGAGTATAAATAAACCTATTTTATGGAACAACAAATTTCAATTCTTTGGGTCGATGACGAAATTGATTTGTTGAAACCTTATGTCATTTTTTTAGAAGATAAAGGTTTTGATGTGGCCATTACGACGAATGGTGAGGATGCTTTAGATTTGTGTCGTGATGAGTCTTTTGATATTGTTTTCTTGGATGAGAATATGCCTGGGATGACAGGTCTTGAAACCTTACAGCAAATAAAAAATATATTGCCAGGGGTGCCTGTTGTAATGATTACTAAGAGTGAAGAAGAAAATATAATGGAAGAGGCTATAGGTAGTAAAATAGCTGATTATCTTATCAAGCCTGTGAATCCGCAACAGATATTGATGACCATTAAGAAAAATGTACAGGCTCATGCCATACGAAGCAAAAAAGTGACGAATGATTATCAGTCCGAGTTTGCTCAAATGGGAATGAGCATTAACGATTGTCAGAATTTTGATGATTGGTCTGATGTTTATAAATCCCTTATTCATTGGAGTTTGGAGATGGACGATATGAGCAGTGAGATGGAAGAGGTGTTGCGCATGCAAAGAAATGAAGCAAGTTCTCAGTTTTGTCGTTTTGTGGCTCGTAATTATTTAGATTGGATGCAAGGAGAACGAGAAGATCGTCCTATGATGTGTCATGATATGATGAGAGAAAAAATCTTGCCTTTATTAGATAAGGGTGAAAAAGTTTTCTTTGTGGTGATTGATAATCTGAGGGTGGATCAATGGCGTATCATTCGTGAGACTTTGAGTGATGATTGGGCTACTGAAGAAGATGAGATTTGTTCTAGTATTTTACCTACAGTTACACAATATGCAAGAAATGCTATTTTTGCGGGATTGTTACCTACGGATATTAAACGTTTGTATCCTCAATATTGGATAGACGAAAATGAGGAAGGAGGTAAGAATCAGTTTGAGAGTGAGTTGATTGGAACTTGTCTCGAACGTTTTCGTCGTAAATTTACCTATTCTTATCATAAAGTCAATGAGTCTTCTTTTGGGACTAAAGTATTAAGTAATATTGATCAATTATTACATAATGACTTAAATGTTGTTGTTTTTAACTTTATAGATATGTTGTCGCATACACGTACTGAGAGTCGTGCTATTAAAGAACTAGCTTCTGATGAATCAGCTTATAGGGCTTTGGCTTTGTCGTGGTTTCAGCATTCTTCTACCGGTGATTTCTTTAAACGTTTGGCTAAAGAGAATGTGAAAATTGTAGTGACAACAGACCATGGAGCGGTTCGGGTACAACATCCTGAAAAAGTGGTGGGTGATTCTAATACAAATACTAATTTGCGTTATAAAATAGGTAAGAATTTATCTTATAATGCACGTAATGTTTATGAGATGCATAATCCTGAACGTTGCGGTTTGCCAGCCTTAAATCTTAGTACAAAGTATATCTTTTGTTACAACCAGGACTTTTTTGCTTATCCTAATAATTTCAACTATTATGTGTCGTATTATAAAGATACGTTTCAGCACGGAGGTATTTCTATGGAGGAGTTGATGATTCCTTTTGCTGTGTTAACACCTAAGAAAATGATGTAATAACCTGAGTTCGACATTAAATTCTAGCCACAAAAAGATATATTAAAAGTCCATTTAAGCTTGCAATTTAGAAG
>CBFIII010000049.1:0-30202 GCA_965662645.1 Bacteroidales bacterium | reverse complement strand
TAAAAAATGAAATTATACTATGCAAGTAAAATTAAAGCCACCCATTAAATCAATAGATCAAAGCATCTTGGTTAAAAATGACAAGATGAATAACTTCTATGCCCCACATCATTATCATTCTGATTATGAGATTATTTACATAAAAAAAAGTTTTGGGATTCGTATTATTGGCAATAACATAGACAACTACCAAGCAGGCGAAGTGGTCATTCTAGGACCAGGCCTTCCTCATTATCACACCATAGGAAGCACGCATGACGACCAAAAGAACTTGATAGAAACAATTGCCGTTCTTTTTCCTCAATCTCTTATTGATAGCAATATGCAGTTTCCTGAATTTGCTCAAAATCAGATTATTTTAGAGAAACTAAAGTTTGGTCTCGAACTAAAAAAACACACTAAAAAACGCGTACAAGAAGCTCTAGAAAAGATGAGTCTTACACCACAGCCACGCAATTTCTTTTTGCTTTTCAGCATACTTGAAGCCATTACAGAAGAAGGTGCCTCCTATACAACTTTATCAACCGTAGCCTACGACAATAAGAAGATATACAACCAAAAAACGAAACACATTTTGGAATTTATTGCCAACAACTACCTCTCTTCTGTGACAGTAGATAAGGCCGCGAAACAAGCAGAACTTAGCAAAACAGGCTTTTGTAATTTTTTTAAATCACAAACCGGTTACACCTTTTCACATTATATAAACATGCTAAGAATCAGCAAAGCATGTGAACTACTAAGCATCTCCCCAAAAAACGTTTCAGAAATTGCCTATGAAATAGGATATGAGAATTTAGCTTATTTTAATCGCAAGTTTAAAGAAATTAAAGAGCTTACGCCAAAAGAATTCAGGTTAAAAATGCTTCAATAAAACAACGAGGCTTTATCATTTTCAGATCACATTAAAAAAATAAAAATCAGTCCACCACCAACACCTTCATGGTCTTAGAATAGCCATTACTAAACAGCTGAACAAAATAAAAGCCACTCTCATCTAGATTAATTTGCTCTTGTCCAAGAAATGTTCCAGTATGTAGCACTTTCCCTTCAATATTAGAAATAGTATAAGAAATCTCGCCTGTAAATGCGGTAGATAGAGTCATCACCCCATTATTAGGGTTAGGGAAAACCTTAGCAAGTCTAATCGGTGAATCATTTAATCCAGTAATGCCTGTAAAATTAGCCGTAATAGTTATCGCACTATCCATTTTCAAAAAAACACTGGAGAAAGTACCGCTGTAGTCACCAGACCAATTAACAAAAGAATCGTCATCATTAGCTTGCGCAAAAACAGTCACCTCAGTACCCGCTAAATACTCCTCTTGCTCGGGCAAAAGAGACACTTTACCATTACCTATAATATTAACAGTAAGCTTATACAGTTCTAATTCACGGAAATTAGCCACCACATTCATTGTAGAATCTAAACGTATAGTCAATGGATTTTCATTGCTTTCTACATCCCCCGTCCAACCAATAAACTCATAACGAGCATCAGGAGTCGCAGTCAATTCAAGACTTGTACGTTCGAGATGTTCTTTACCTTCCACCGACTGAATTACTGAACCATTTTCCGAAGCTACATTAAGATAGTAGTATTCACCAAAACGAAATCTAACATTCACACTTCTATCTGCAAAAAAAGACAAAGTATAAGTCAGGTCATTACCTTCTGCATCCCCCAACCATTCATCTAGCACATAACCCTCTTCTGGCTCAGCCTTTACAGTGACCTCCTCGCCTGCTGCATAAGTAGCCTTATCGGGCGTAACAGTAATCTTACCACCACTACCCAAAACACGTGTACTTAAGGTAAATTTAGAATCTGCATTTAGCACAGGTACGCCATAATACTCTTTTGCAGCTCTCTTATCATCGCCAGCCTGGAGCGTAATATCACCATAAGTAAGCAATTGACCTTGACCAATATACATATTTACAGTCTCTGTGGTTTCCGTTTGTTTTTGCTTACGAATAATAGCAAAACGACCATTAAAAGACATGTACAAGTCTGGGATAGTAACAAGCTCTTCTTTATCTGTAGCAATAATATAATCTTTCAGCTCTGTGTCCCCTACCATACTAGTAACAATAGCGCCTACGACTTTTCCAGCTACCGTAATGTTTTCCACCGATCTAATCGTTCCGTCATTATTATCTGTAGGTTCATATACTGCTACAAAGGGAGCATCCCACGCTTCACCATATTTACGCAGCGTCATCGTGGGTGTCTTCTTACTAGCATACCCATCTATTGCACCCTTGGTATAAGGCGCTAAGGCAGTAGCATATTCATGAGAAATACCTGAAGGCATATACACATGCATTTTCTTTTTGGGCGATGCCAAATCAAAAGTAGCATTTACCGCTCTATCTGTAGCCGATGATGACTTCACACTTTCGAAGAACTGCCAACCTGTAACCGAACTGGTCGAAATATCACTAGCATACTTAGTAGAGGTCGTTAGAGAAACATTTGTATCATCCGTGTACTTCAATGACACTTCATCACCAATGTTATGATAGATATAATCGTGATAATTGTTAGTAGTCTTACCTTTAGACCTAAAAATATCAAGATAATACCCAGAAGTAGAACTTGTACGAATGATACTATTGGTGCGTTGCTGCAAACAGTTATTATAAGTATCATTAATGTACTGCGTAGCAAAAGAGAATTTTGTAGAAATTGGCGTCCCTTCGGACAAAGGTTCACAAGCAACAAGTTGAACATTATTCATTCTAGAGGTCCAACTAGTACCTCTTAAACCAGAACCATTGGCAATAACAGTATTATGAGAAGCCTGGCGCACCCTATAATTCTCGTGCTCATCGGTACCATAAGAGCCACTACCACTCTCAGCCCCCATCACTAAACCCTTTCCGTAGAGTTCTAAATCTATTCCTGATGAGTGCGCATGAACATAGGTGGCTCCACCAGAATAGTACATCATACCATAGTTTTCCACATCAGAAGTACTGTAGTTACGCTGTATCACCAAACCCGCATGATCTATAGACTGTGTCATTTGGAGTTCTTCAACCTCAGACGTCACGGTATCAGCAATATTATTTCCCCAGAGCAATTGCAAAGGACTATACCATCCCAAACGATCAGTCACAATCTCAGGATCGTAGCCCCCCACTTCATCATGGTGGTATTTTAAAGCTTTCTCGGCCAATGAAACATAGGTCGTCAGGTTCTTTCTTTTAGCAGATTGCAACATCCACTCATAACCTTCGGTCAGGGTCAATTCATAACCCGTATCACCATAACGCAATATACCACCATTAGGGTAAAAATACTGTTCATAAAAAGCATAACCATCCCAAATACGAAGGTTTTCGTTAATAACATTTAACTCTGGTTTAAAACGGTCCAACACCTCCATAGCTTCTATCACAAATTCGTGCGTCCCTTCGTTATACCCTATGGTTTCGTCCCAGATATTTTGTGCAGTAAAATTGGACAAAGACCAAGTAAAGGCATCTTTTCTCTCATTCAATATATTATAATAAAAACGCTGATAGAAATGCTCACGTGTATGATCATCATCTATCATCATCATATTAAACAGAGCCCCATTATTAGCCAATATAGAATGGTTACATTTAGTAGCCGACACACTTTTAAACACCTTAGCACACAGCATCATCACCGTATATTGTGCCTCATCATTATCAAAGGCCTTACGAGTGCCTGTAGCGACATCATAAACGGTGTTATTAGGATCATTAACAAAGTCATAAATAAAATCATAAATCACTGCAATTTTAGGATATAAAGCACGCGACTCCAGCCACCAATCATTAAAAAAGATTCCCGTTCCATTACTTGACTTTACCGAATCGTTTAGCGCTAAATTTTTATTATAATGTGCTAATACATCGGCTGCTAATTGAGCATAATCCTCATCATCGGTCAGGTAATACAATATAGCCGCTTCAGAAGCCACAGTTAAGGCATCGGTATGATCGGTTCGATCTGCTGACACACCTGGTATTGAAGGTATGGCATTAAGAAATGTTGCAGGATTTGTTTTATGTGCATTCTTATCACTGTCTGTACGATCTTTGAGTTGATTAAACAAACTCTCAGCCCAATCGAATTGGTTGATATTATCTAGAATGCCCTGCTTATCGGCAGCATATGCCCAAATGTGTGGATGCTGTAACGATTGCCCAAAAGAACAAGATAAAACATTCAAAAAGAACACTAAAACAAACACCGTTTTAGGTAATACAGCAGTTTTATTTTTTTTCATAAATGAGAGTTTAAAGATTAAGTCAAAAAAAACCTGACACATGGCATTTGCTGTCATCGAGGCAAACCATTCTCACAATACAAATCTAACACGAGGATAGCACTGGAAGTTTAAACTATCTTTCATCTTATTGCATATTCAAGTCAAAAATGAACAATACGCTTAATTTGAAATTATAGTTCACCATCAAGAAAAAAAAAACGACAGATAAGTACACAACTAATAAAAAAAAGAGCCCCGCCTTCAAATGAAAACGGGACTCTACACTTACACTATATGAAAAAAATCGACTACATATTATTTCAAGATCAAACGTTGAACAGAAGATCCATGGTCTGATACAACTTGTAATGTATAAATACCTTTGCTGAAACGACTCATATCAAGTTCGAATTTAGCGTTAGCTGAACCATTGATGACCATAGCACCAGAAAGATCATACACCACATAACTCACTTGCTCTTTTGCCTCAACCGTAAATACACCAGTAGAAGGGTTAGGATACACCCCTAAAGCAGTGCCATTAATTTCATCTAATGCACTAATTGCTTGAAAAGCAGCTTGCACAGTAATAGCAGAATCCATCGTTACAACTAAAGGATTTTCTGTAGAAGTCACATCACCAGTCCATCCTACAAATTCGTAAGTAGCATCTGCGGTAGCCGTTAAAGTAACTACAGTAGCTGCAGTATAAGAAATACGGCTTGGATCTTTAACAACAGAACCTCCATCACCAGCTGTAGCCACTAGGCGATAAGATAATTGACTAAAGTAGGCCGTTAGATCAAAATGATTGCTTACAACAATCTCTAATGGAATAGTATCACCACTAACACCACCATCGGCATACCAACCATCAAATTTATAGCCTTGATCAGGAACTGGAACAAAAGTTACAGTATCACCACCTTCATAAAGATCCTGTTGTGGATTTACAGTAACGGTACCATTAATTGTGGCTTCATTGATAGACACTTTATAAGCAGGTACAAATACACCTTCTACACGAATAGTAGAATCCATTTTGAAAGTCACAGTACTTTCTGTTGATGCAAAATCACCTTTCCATTCTTTAAACATGAATCCTTCAAGTGGTGTAGGTACTAAAGTTACCTCTTCACCTTTGTCATAAACTAACTTGTAAGGCGTCTGACTTACAGAACCACGCGCTTCGTCGTAAGATAACACCAAACCACCTTCTACAGCAATGGTACCTGGTACAGGTGATAATGTGAAGTAATCCACATCGTGCCTGTCTGAGTAATGAAATTGCAAACGAAGAATGTGTTTTCCTGGAGTTAACTTAAGTGTATAAGAAGCTGTACCTTTTGACCATACACCTACTTCTGTTGCAGGAACAGCTAATTCAGCATAAGCGCTAGAGATCTGACTACCGTCAATCATAATTTTCACATTATTATCTCCTGCTACGACTCTCTTATAATAGTAATCAAGAACAAACTCTCCGCCTTCATTACCAACAACAATAGGAAATCCCATACCTACACCATTACCGGTTCTAGTCACAAAAACAGTATCTGTTCCTGCCACAGTATCATACATCAACTCTTGGCTAGATACAGTAGTGGTATAATTTTCCTCTGACAAATCAAGATCATACCATTCTGCCTGAATCGTATCATCCTTATACTCATCAGCATTGATATAATGATAATCGCCTTGTACAAAGCCTTCTTTCATTTCGTAAGATACTTTTACTGCAGTATCAGACATTACAACGATCTCTAATGTCTTCGCTGTCAAATTCGTATCATCATTCCAATACGCAAAACGATAATCTTCAGTTTGACCAGCTGTCAAGACCACTTTTGTCCCTTCTGGATAAGCATCTAAGACAGGAGAAATTGTAGTCATACCATATACATCATCTAATGTAATAGCATAAGTAGGCAATAATTCAAAATTAGCCTCTACCGCATAATCTTTAGCAATGCTATCAATTACAACTGGGTTTTCTATAGAAACGATGTCACCAGTCCAACCAGTAAAGATATATCCAAACTTAGCAGTGGCAGTTAATGTAATATCATTTCCTGTCACATACTCATCAAGAGCAGGACTCACAACGATATCACCACTATCTTTAGCCGTAGCAGTCACTTTATAGTTGCTGATATCAGGGTCATCTACAAAGTTAGCTACAATAGTCATTCCCGAATCAAGTTTTAACTTAAGAGGATTGTCATTAGACGTAACATCTCCAGACCAAGCGCCAAATAAGAAACCAAAATCAGGCGTAGCTTCTAGTGTTAAAGAATCACCAACGACATAGTTTGTTCCATAATCTGGCGTTTTAGCTACAGAACCACCAAGACCTGCACTTATTTTTGTCTGTGCATCTACAACAGCAAGACTATCTGGAACAATGGTCACTTTGTCAAAATAAAACTTATTTGATCCACCATTTGGTTTAAGACCAATGGTATGAACACCAGGAGTCAATAAAAAAGCAGCTGAATTTGAAGATGTCATATAAATATCAACATTACCAGTAGTTTCAAGTACTACATCATTATTTACACGCACATCATCTACATAAATATAAAACCCATGATTACTGCCTGTTGCTTTTCTGATATAATTATAGTTAATTCTAAATTTGCCTTCTGCAGCTACATTAACAGGCACATAGATAGTAGAACCATGAAATACGTTATCCATTACAGTATGACCATCTTTTTCAATAAAAGGATAGTTATTTTTAGCCGCAGATCCAATATAGAAAACGGAATCAATAAAAGCATCTCTCCCCCAAAGGAACAACGATAAATCTTCTGCTTCAATCGCAACAGGAGCATAACGATCGGCTGCGATCTCAAAAGTATCTACATTGCGATAGAATGTTGCCTTTAAATTATTTGTTGTATCTAATAATAAAGGAAGAGGATTTACAGTACTTACGGTATCACCACTCCATCCATAAAAGAAATAATTATCTTCTGGCATCGCTGTAAATTCTACAACGTCACCTACTACATAGGCTGTATCATAGTCAGGTGATTTTGAAACCAGACCATTGGTCGCTGACACAGTAAGCTCGGCTGGAAAACCAACTTCTATCAAATTAACAGGAACGACAGTGATGTAATCTAACTCATAACATCCACTCTTGTTAACCTGAATCCCTATTTGGTGCTTACCAGGGGTCAGGTCAAAACTCACGGTATGTGTAAAATCTTCCCATTCGCCAGTTATATCAGCAGGTAAAGAACGTTGTACCGCCCCTCTATTTTCGAAGCCTGGAATGGAATAATCTCCATCTATCCATATACGAATATTTCCACTAGCCCTCACATTTCTATAACGGAAAATATATTTATATTCTCCACCTTTACCCTGAACATCAACATTATATACCAGAATCATATCACTTGGCATCGTGTTCACATAGGATATACCGTTCTCTTCTGAAATCGTAGGAACAGATAAATCAGATACTTTATACGAAGAATCAGCATCAAACCATTCCGCTTCTATCTTAACAGAAAATGCTCTATCTGAAGGAATAATAATGGTATCCCCTTGCTCGTAAGCATAACTCGACATTGCCCCAAAAAGGAATATCATACTCAGTAAAAAAAGTCTTCTAAAGTTATTCATAATTAGAAATTTAGGTTAATAATTAAAGTTATATAAAACTCTTCATAGGCACTCTACCCCTATGAAGAGTAATCATACTATTTTTTCATAAAACGTTGTACTGATCGCGCTCCTGACTCATCGGTCATTTCGAGTAAATAAACACCATTTTTCAATGACGAAACATCTACGCTATTCTGCATCACAGACTGTGACATCAACTGGCGGCCTGTAAAGTCAAACACCTTGGCAAAAGCCACATTGTTGCCAGAAAATTTTAAGTCGTTAAGCACAGGGTTAGGGCTTATTGTTAGAGGAGATGCTATTTCAGACTCCATACTAGTAGCAACACCTGGCAAATCCATAGGGATCAGACGGATATAATCAAGAAAGTGACTTTCAGAATAATCCATTTGTATAGTCAGCGTGTGACTGCCTACACTAAGAGTCTGTGTATTATTAGATACATATGATGCCCATTGTCCATGAGTTACGGTATCCTCAAGATTATACATACCCCAATATGCAGCATCATCAAGATATGGTCTAAATCGAGCACTTTGTGCACTTCTAAGTTTAGCATACACATATTCCACCTTAAATGTACCACCAGAGCCTCCTACGTTTAATGGAAAAACCAGTTTGTCAGCATTTTTATCATTCCCCACACAGGTGGTATAATCGCGTACACACATCGTAGTATATCCAGGAGTAATTAATGATAGAGCATGATCTGGATCAAAAAATTCCGCCTCAATCTTAACCGTATCCTCATAACTAGTACAAGCTACTTCTGTGGTTTTTGTGACTCTTGGTACTAAGGCAAAATAGTCACAATAGAAATTGCCACTACCCCCTGCTACTAAAAATTGAATATTATGCACACCAGGAGTAAGCGTTAAACTGACATAATTCCGAGCATCTTCACTCACGTTTTGATACGAAGATAACCAGTCATTACGGCCATCAAAATTGGAAATATTCTTTGCATTAATCTGACCATGTCGAACACCATCTAAGTCAATATAAATGTACCCATATCGATCAAATCGTTTACTCCTATAGGAAAAAACAACATCATAAGTTCCCCCATCCCCTTTTACATCTAAGGTGTAAAATAAAGTAGCATTATTATTCATCAAATAACTGGTATCTGAATCAGAATAATCATTAAGTAAAATGACACCAATACTCGAAGCACCATTAATTGTAATGCTATCAGCATCATACCATTCAGCTTCTAGAAAGACCGTAGTATCGGTATCAGATCCCACGAAAACCGTATCTCCTTGCTCATATGCACTAGCTGATAAGCCAGTCAACATCATCCCCACCGCCGCAATACATCGTAACATTTTAAATTTCATATCTGTAATTTTTAATATTAATAAATAATGTATAAGACTATACACCAAGAGTATTTTTAGTATAGTACTCTACCTAGTGTTGGCAAAAACAAGCTGAAACACTTAGCAGTAATAAAAAAAACCTTCACCATTAGATCAACTAATAGTGAAGGTGTATTGTGCGTTATTCTTTAATAAATTTACTTAGTTCATAATGACCATCAGAATCGGCAATAGCAATAAAATACATACCCTCTTTTAGTTGAGAGACATTAATACTATTCTGATTAACAGGTTTATTAATTAACAGACGTCCATTAAGATCATAAACTTTCACATAAGCAACTTCAATATTTTTAAAATTAAGAAGCCCTGTAGTAGGATTAGGATAAAGGAAAATCTCAGTTATTTGAGGTTTCTCCTGCACTTCCTCAATAGCCGATGTTCCTTCTACAAAATTGATTGTATAAGACACCTCGTTTGTAGCATCAGCAGAAGTCACTATAATTTTGTCGTCAGGCATCACAGTACCTTCTGTTCTTTCAAATCCTGCTTTGTCAACAATACGAACAGTAGCCCCTTCGTTAGCATAAATCTGTGCATTAAGGGCAGGTGCTGCAATACCCATCAACACACCATATACCACCTTATCTTCTTGTGATATTTCTAATGATTGAGAGAAAAGGACAGCTTCACTTGTACCCAAACCAAAATCAAAACTATAAGTAGCAAGTGCACCATTCTGTGCCAAAACTACGATACTGAAATTAGGAGATACTAAAACATCTCTTACTTCGCCATCTAAATCAATGTAAGTAAAAGGTACGATCACTCCATCATTGTCCAGCACATTCATCACAGCCAAATCCGGGACTATAAGTCCCTCAATAACAAAAGCCAAGGTAGCCTGAGCAGAAAAGCCAGAGATTTTATCACCCGTAATAGTTAATGATGCACCCTCTTTTACAGTTAAGGTATTATCACCGCTCAAAGCCTGCTGTACAAATGTATAAAGCGTGATATTTGTAGAATCGGCAGAATACACTTTCAATTGATCATCAGCTTGTACATTATCAGTAGATACCAATTCGTTAGTCCCACGATAATAAACAAAAGTCTGTGCTTCATTATTCTTCACAAGTTTAGCACTTAATGCACTTACCGTTTCACTGGTCAAATCACCAGCAATGGTCAAATCACCTTCATAACCTGGTGTTATTTCAAAGTATTGTGAACTTACCGTGGATAAGTAACCCGTATATTGATTCATCACATGCCAGCCGACGTGTTCGCCAATGCGAAGCGCACCACTAATGTTGTAACCATAAGCATCTGGTGGATAGTTAGGATCATTTAATGATTCACCTGTTGTGCGAGACCATCCAGCATTGGTAGCAGAACGCCCATTATTATCGCCATAACCTTCGCCTGCTTCTGTTACACCTTTAAAAATCTGCGGTGCGCGTGTCATCCATACATGGCCCACTTCTTCGCCAGCACACAAAAAGCTATCCATATCATAGGATTTCTGGAAACGATCGACAATGGTATAATCATTAGGATCTGTCACAGGTTTCAATCCTTTTAATATGCTATCATTTTCTATATGTAGTAAAAATAATGAATTAGCGCGTGCCGAATGATCACCATCACCACTTGCCAAAACCATATATACTATATTATCACGATCTAACACATCACCCATAGGATTAAGGTTGTATGGGATATTTAAACTATCATCAAGCTCAGAAGCTACTTGTTGAGTAAAACCACGCAGACAGATATCCAATTCAGGATGATAATCTGGCATATACCTAGCTTCTAATCGACCACCAGGCCAAGCGCCATCACTCATAGAACCAATAGCAAAAACATCTCCTGGTTGTATCATAGTGGACGAAGTACTATTTTCAGGTTCTAAATAACCAGGATTTTCATTCCATTCATCATTGGTATCATATTTAAAACGCATACCTGGCACGTAATGAGTTTTATAGCGACTGTGCATACTATAAGAAATTGGATGTCCAAAATCAGGATGCCATAAATGTTCAACAGCCGTCTTCAGGTTGTCATAGGAAGTTCCTCGCACTAACATATAATGACTGAGATCAATAGGTTCGGTACCAGGATTAAAAATTTCCACAAAACCAGCAGACTGCAAACATGTTCCTATTTCCGAAATAAACGGCTCAGCATTGAAAGGCTGAGATGGCGAAGTGACTTTAGTAAATACAATCTCATAAGCCGTCATGCTCTCTCCATCTTCGGCAGTAACTTCTACCCTAGTAGTACGTTGTTCTAATGTACCATCAGGATCAGAGGCTTGTCTAATGCTAATACTAGCATTAACGTCCTGCGCATCAAATTGCAAAGCAGGAACCGACGTAGCACTAGGAGCTAAAAGGACAAAATAGGACAATTTAAGTGGACTAAAATTAGGCATATTCACATCACTCCAAATGCCATCATACTCATCCAAATCGACATCAGGCCAAGTAATACTCTGCAAGTAAGAATTATCAGAAGCTTCATAAGCATCCATGTTAATGATGTAACTCTTTTCTGTAGAGAAATCTTCAGAGTAAACCGTTATCTTATCCCCCTGCTTTAAATCCACACGCTCTTTGCCATCAACAAAAGTAAATTCAAACTGCGCCTTTTCAGGAATAATAAGATTATCAAGTAAAGTATCTTTGCGACAAGCAAATGGAACATTATTAATGTAACCTAAAGAAGTGGTTGAATTCCCTTGAACAATACTATAAACCTCAGGCCAAGTTTCATATACTTCGATACCACTCATGCCTTTATCTTTTTCTACCAATACTTTACTACGTTTAGAGTAAGCCACTGCCAAATTAGGCTTAGGAGCAGCCACTTTAATGGTCATCTCTTGTGTTTTAAGAACATCACCTGTAGCATAAAACGTAAAAACATCACCATCCTGTACGGTTGAATAGGTCAAATCACCTTTAGCATCATAACTCCAGGCCATACCATCACCAACAGTAAAGTTGTCAATCAAATCTTCACTACGCACCATTTCCCAAGGCAAAGTCAACTCTTTAGTGATAGGATTAGCCACAATATCCGAACGTTTAGAATCGAACTGTAATTCAAAATTACCATGCATTCCTACGGTAGTATAAAGATTATATTTACTCATAGAAATAGGAATCAACATCCACTCTGAATCATTAGCATCAGTCCCTACAGAATTATCCCAATCAATATTGGGTGCTTTCACAGTGGATTTACGTACCATAATAGAAGTACTCACAGCATCCTTCTCTCCTGCAATAGGAGCTGGATCTGTACCCTGAAAAGTAGGAACAGAACGATAAACGTTAGCCAAATCAACCAAAGTAGAGTCATAACCAGCGACAATAGAATCATGCGCTTGTACAGCAAAACGGTACTGCAATAAATAACCCGTAAAAAGATCTACATCATCGAGACAATTAGAAATAGAATCGAAATCATAGGCTTCCCATTCGGGGCGATTTAAAAATTCGGTCGCCGATTGATCAGAAGCATGCATCACCACATCAGCTTGCGATACTATTTTAATATTATGAACAGGATAACCATTAGGATCAGCAATTCCATTGTAATATTTATTGTCATAAGCATAAGTCACCACATAAGACTCGCCAGGAGCAAGCACACTGCTAAGTGGCAACCGCTCAAAATTTGCATTCCTTAAGGAAAATATCTCATCCGTCACTTCAGCAAATCCAGAATAATTATCACAGGAAATAATCGTAAAATCACTTAAGTCAATATCGGCAACACCAACATTAGACACCTCTACATACATACGCCCTGGTACATCCACTCGGAATTCACTAAATACCAACGCTGGGATTTCTAGATCAGAAATATTGATATTATAGGTTACCTGCGCATATCCCTTGCTACTAAGAAGCAAGGAAATCAAAAATAAAAACAATGTAAACTTTTTCATAGACAGATTGTTAAATTAAAAATCAAAATATTTTAAAAAGAAAAAAATCGAAACAATCGAAGCATAAACAGCCTGATATCTGGGAATATGTCTGAACTATACAGAACTAACACCTGCAAATGTATTTTAGATTAAAAACGAGATGTAGAACTGTAATGCCAAATTATTGAAACATTCTACCTCAAGTGAACAAATTATCCTCTTTGACATATATATTCACCTTTAAATAGTCATATATTTGTATAATTGTAAGATCAAATACTCTAGATATGAAATTGCTTATCCTTGTAAGCCTTTTTTGGGCATCAATTACGATCAAGACATCAGCTCAGGATATTTTCTTTGAACGTATTTCACCGGAATCGGGATTCTCCTTCAATGCGATCACTTCTGTGGCAGAAGATGACAATGGCTTATTGTGGTTTGCGTGTAACAACCGCTTATACCACTACAACACCTCTGACCTCGAAGAATACAGCCTATACAACGACAGCATTTCCTATAGCAACCCCCTTATTAATAACATCATAACTAACAAAAATGGTGTCAAAGCATGCACTAGCTCAGGACTTTATAGCTTTAACACCGAAAAAAAAGCATTTGAAAAAGTAGAAATCTATTTTCCAGATGCAAAATCGGCCTCACATTCCAATATCATGAGTCTAACAAGGATCAATGAAGACCAAAATCTCATCATCATTGATCAAAAAGGTTACATTTTAAACACTAACGAAAAGATCCTAAAATCCTTAAGTAAGGACAATACAATACGTAACATTACTCACGTAAGTTGTACTTCAGATAAAATTATTATTGGTACATTTAAAGGCGAAGTCTTTACGATGAACAAAGATCTTTCGGATATCAAAATGATATACGATTCAGAAAATGTTTATATTAGAACTATATGTAAAGATGGAAACAAATATTTCATAGGTTTTCACAACAATGGCATTGAAGTTATTGACCTTATGGGCAACTACCTCGAAAGGTATTCGAACCAAGCACATGGAAATAAGAAGTTGCCAAGCAATATGATCAGACAGATTATCAGAAGAGAGAATGGAGAAATCTGGATAGGAACATACAAAGGGCTAGTAATAAAACAAGGCAAGAATCTTAAAACCATCAATTTCGAAAGTGGCACAGGTCTCCCCAATAGCAGTATCTACCAACTAGTTCAAGGACAGAATGGTGGCATATGGATAGGTACTTGGGCAGGTGGCATTGCTTACTACCGCGACTGCAATTATAAGTTCAATCACATCAATCCTATCACCGAATATGGACTGAAGCTAGAGAGTGCCATTACAGCCTTTGTAGAAAGACCCAATGGAGAAATCTGGATAGCCAGCGAACACGAAGGCACCAATATGTTTATTAGTACACTCAAAGACATTTCGACTCTCCCTGCAAAACCTCTCATTGGAAAATACAACAATTTTTTTATAAAAGATGTCAAAGCTTTTTCAAAAGATAAGCTAGCTATCCTAGATTTTAATAAAGGCATTATAGTGTATGATATAAATAAAAAAACACTAAAAACAACGATAGACTCTTTTCATCAATTAGGATTAAGACTAGGTAACACCGTAGAACGGATTACCGTATCAGACGATAAGATATGGGTTTTTGCCGATAAACTATGCTCCTATAACGAAAAAGAAGGCATAGTAATCTACCCTATAAACAAAGAAATAGCAATAAAATCAAACCTCAGAGTATGGCTCATCTATATAGACAGTGCCCATAATGTATGGTTGTGTACTTCTCAAGGATTGTATATGAAGCACAAATACGAAAAAACAATAAAGAAATGCCTCATTGGCAACCCTTTAGAAAACGAAATAATTTACACCTGCTGCGAAGATAAAGATGGCCAACTATGGATAGGTACCGCAGGAGAAGGAGCATATATCTACCATCCTGAAACAGATAATACCTCACGTATAAGTCCTGACACAAAAATAAACGACCTCGACATTTACAGTATTTTGAGAAGCAAGAACAACGAAATGTGGTTTTCGAGCAACAAAGGTATTTATCATTGGAATAAAGAAAATACCCTATTTCAATACACCTCAGAAGATGGCTTATCAGGTAATCAGTTTAAACCCAACACCGGTTTTGTGTGTAGCAATGGAAAATTATTATTTGGCACAACCAATGGCTACAACATCATAAGTCCCGACATCATAAAAAAGAACACATCAGCTCCTAAGGTTATGCTCGCAGAAATAAAAATCAATAACCAAACCTTATCAAAAAACAACAGCATAAACTATAACTCACTGGACACATACAACTTAAAAAAGGTCACCCTAAAAAAAGCACACAACACAATTAGCTTTAAAGTCATCAACAATAACTACATCACCCCATCAAAAAACAAGTTTAAATACCGTTTAATCAACTATAATGACACATGGACAGAGATTGGCAATAACAAAGAAATAAGTTATACTAAGATACCCTCAGGAAATTATGTATTTGAAGTTTACGGATCAAACAACGACAATGTATGGAGTAAAGAACCCTATCAATTAGCGATTAAAATTAACCCTGCCACTTGGCAATATTGGTACTTTATAGCATTATATATCATTATCCTATTAATTATTAGCTACTTTATTTACAATAATATAAAATCCAGAATAAGCTTAAAAAAATCCATAGAAGAAGAAAAACAACAATCACAACTGAATGATGAGATCCATAAAGAACGTGTGAAATTTTTCATCAACATCTCCCATGAGTTTAGAACCCCACTCACCTTAATTCTTTCGCCACTAAACACTTTAATAAAAAAATATGAGACTGATGAAAATACATCTAAACTACTAAAAACCATAAACCGAAATTCGAATCGCCTATTACGACTTACCAATCAAACACTTGACTTCAGGCTCTTAGAAATGGGAAAACTAAAACCCAAACCAACAAAAACAAACATCATACAATTAGTCACTGATAGCTATACCTACTTTGAACATCGTATAAGAGAAAAAAGAATTAATTTTTCATTTTACTCCGATTTCAAACTCCTGCAAACCATGGTTGATGCTGATATGGTTGAAAAAATAATCTTTAACCTCTTGAGCAACGCAATAGACTATACAGCAAGTAATGGACAAGTAAAACTCACCATAAAAAAAACTAAAATAACAGAGGATAATTATGCCAATACTTTTTATATAGGTCAGAAATACATAGGAACAAGTATAGAAATTAAAGTAGAAGATACAGGTGCTGGCATCATACAAGAAGCGCTCCCCAAACTTTTTCATCGATTCTCAAAAGCAAGTGACCAACAAACATCTACCACTGGCATTGGACTGCATTTGTGCGGCGAATACGCCACACTTAATGGAGGTAACATTATAGTACATTCATCATTAGGCAATGGATCTTCCTTTATACTTAATCTTCCATTTAAAGATGAATTTGAAGTTGTCAGCAAACAACAACAATACATTATATCTCTCTCGTCACCCGAAGACGAATCAAAAGAAACCGAGGAGATGACACAAAGCAATAATATAACAACCGAAGACCATAGCGTCAATACACTTCTTATCGTTGATAACAACAAGGAACTACTCTCCTATTTTAAAAAATATTTCAGTCTGTCGTTCAGAGTCATAACTGCAAACGACAAAAATCAAGCGATGAAAGTGCTAAACCAAATCACCCCAGACATTATACTTACTGAACTATCTTTACCTGATACCGATGCCTATACCTATATCGAGTTCATCAAGAAGAATAAAAGATTTGCAACAATCCCCATCATAGTATTAACACAACTCACTGAGACAAAGTACCAAACCCAATGCCTAGAATTAGGTATTGACATCTACCTCAACAAGCCTATTGAAGATTCTCTACTGTTGGCTCACCTCAACAACTTAGTAAAAAAACAGACAAAAAAGACCACTTCAGACCAGATCAAACACATATCCCAAAACTTCAACTCTAGCTATTTAGACAGCACTACATTTGCAGCCGTAGCAGAACAATTAGTGTTAGAGAATCTACAAAACATAAACTTTGACGCCAATGCTTTAGCCCAAAAAATGAAAGTCAGCTACAGCACTTTTTTCAGACGAATAAAACGAGAGACAGGGATCAGTGCTACCCAATTCATCAGAGACATTCGTCTAAACAAAAGCATTAAACTACTCAAAGGGAGCGATCTAAGCATCGACGAAATAGGCACTAGCATAGGATTCAATTCCACGTCATACTTTGTACGTTCCTTCAAGAAAAAATACGACAAAACGCCAAGCGAATACCGAAAAACCGAATAAAACCATTATTATCAATACCATAGAAGAGTTCTTTTATTTCTCTTCTAAAAAGAAGTCAACAAACTCGAGTTAAGCCCACAAGGCATTCAATTGAAGAACATTTTATTATTCGCAGCAAGCTAGGGAGAATAAAATCCACAATATGGGATTAAACATATACTAACATACAACAATAGACTCTGAATTAGACAGAAAAACATCCCTAGTCGCAGAGTAAACTAAAGACTTGAGCTCTATTTTGAATTATAGTTACCAAAGTACTATAGATCGAAATTTGCACTAATAATTTCTCATAATAGACCGCTACGCTTTCAAAATTAAAAGTGCGAAACTACGGTGCATAACCGTTGTTATACCGATTATGAATTGAAATGCGCTTTATTTCGCTTCGCTTATAAAACTCAATCAATTCTATATCGGCATAATACCACCAACTGTTAAGGCTCATTTTAAATTTTAATTGGTATTACTATTTGATACAAATCCATCCACATTCAAACGCACAAAGCTCGCGATGGCTTCTAGCATTACCACCACTCTAGCATACCATCACAAGAAATGACCATATCCTCTCACAATGACATATATGTTCATATATGGCATAATTTTTCAATATTCTGCTATAAGAATTTAACACCCCCTCTTTACCTCAAACTACATTTGCAGAGGATCAAATAAGAATACGACCACACAAGAATGTGTCTCTATTCAAAAAATTGAAAGAAGCTCTGTATAATTACCCTATGACGAATACTATTAAAATATTGTTTTTCTCATTGTTATCATGCTTATTATTTCAAACCTGCCAAACAGATACCTTGGAAAAATGGGATAATTATGAAGCCTTAGAAAAAGCATTTGACTGGCAAAAAGAAAACACCCTCCATACCGATTCTACGGAATGGACCGATGCCCTATATTATGCAGGACTGTATAGAGCACACAGTAGCACACAAAACAAAGACTACTTGGAGACACTCGTAGATATTGAAAAAATGAAAAATTGGCAAATCGACAAACAGCAGTTCAATATAAACAAGTTACCTCTATGTTCTTCTAGTCTTTATTTAAAAAATCATGGCATTCGTGATGTAGAAACACTTCCTATAGCTCAAATTATTAATGAACATTTATTTCAGAATCACTGTCAAGAATCAGACAATACTCTTCAACCGTTTATTCTAGACTGGAAAAGTCAGGATTTATTTATCGTCCCTCCTCTATTAGTGGCTTATGCCAAAGAAGTCAATAATTATGAATACATAAACCAAATGAATGCTTCGTATATGCAAGTATATAATTTACAGTTTGATACTAAAGAACAACTGTTTAAACATCATGAGCATATCACCACAAAGAGCAATCATAACGGAACTTCAAAAAAAGACTTTAACCTCAATGATAATGGGTTAATTATTGCTGGCTTAGCTTTAATTCTCGACCATATGCCTAATGATTATAAACAACGCATATTCTATGAAGACTTATTCAGAACAATGGCACATAGCTTAAAAAACAAACAGAACAAAGATGGCACCTGGTCTAGTCAGTTATTAAAACCTGACAATGCAACATATGACGAATTAACAGGAAGTGGATTATGCACTTTTGCCATAGCTTGGGGCATCAACAGTGGAAGACTTGATGCCAACGAATACCAAGAAAGCATAGAAAAAGCTTGGATGACATTACGTAAATACCAACAACAAGATGGAAGTATAGCGTGGTATTCAAACAATATGCCCATAAATGAACAATCGAACAAACCAAATATCAGAAATGAAGCTACAAGCGCTTTCTTATTAGCTGGTAGTGAAATAGTACAACTTAAAAATCATGTACTAATAACCGAAAATAAAATTAATCAAGGTTCAAAAAATGACGATGCATTATAAGCTAAAAAACGGACTACGATCAAGTAAATAGCTTATTATAATTTCATAAACAAGACATTACAAAACAGAACCAATATAAAGAACCATTCATATCCATTAATTAAAGGAAGAATGCATAATAAAAAAGCTATGCAAAAAAGAATACTCAATTACCTGCACTTATCAGCTACACTCTGGATAACAGTTTTACTGACCACCTCTTGCGACAAATATGCAGATGTAGAAAGATACCAACGGCCCGACTGGCTAGTGGGAAAAATCTACACCCAACTATCAAGTGTACCCGAACTCAGTATGTTTGCACAATGTTTGCGCGATGTTGGTTACGACAAGATTTTGGATCAATCGGGAACCTATGCAACATTTGCACCTAGTGATAGTGCCTTTAAAGCTTACCTCCAAGACAAAGGATATGCTTCACTAGATGATATCTCAGAGGAAGAAAAACTACGCTTAGTCAAGTCACACATACTACAGATGCCTTGGGCTGAAGTTCAACTCCAAACCCTTTCATCAAGAGGATGGATAAATCTCGAAGACGAGTCAAATAATAAACCATTAGCGTTCAAACGACAAACGTTAATGAAAAACCCGAACAAAACCTATCCCGTTAAAATAGAGACTATTGATGGAAAAGAAAAGGCCATTATTGTACCAGAAGAAGAAAGCACAGAAGAACGTGTGGTCTATTCAAACTCCAGGAAATATGCTGCTTTATTCTTCGATGACTTTTTAACGGCATCAGAACTCTCTGGTCAAGATTACACGTTCTACTTTGACCGACCTTACGAATCAGGAGCAGTATATTATATGAATGCGAAACTAGAGAAGGACGAATTATTTGCAGACAACGGCTTTATCTACATTATCGATAAAGTAGCAGATCCGCTTTATAATGCTGAAGAATTAATGACATCTTTTGGGCATACAGCATTTTTAGATCTCATTCATCTTAATTCAGATTTTGAATATAACGAAACGCAGACCCTACTACAAGATGGTGCTGACAAAGGACTTACTGTAGATAAGCTGTTCGACTTAAGCTATCCTGGACTTCCATTTAGCATTCACAATGAGATCATTACTTCATCACGCTACACTCTAGAATATCACAATGGCATTATTGTGCCAAACAACGACGCCTTAAATACATTTATTAATTCAGAATTAGTAGGTAATGAGAAATGGTCGAACTACAATGACATCCCTATAGCTATCAAACTATTAATACTAGACAGTCATATGACTGACCAGCCCATATACAAAACAAATATTGACGAAGGTTTTTATAATAGTTTAGGTGATTTAGTTAGGCTTGACGAATCTACAATAACTGACAAATACTATGGCAGCAACGCCACTTACATCAGCACCAATAAAGTCATAAAACCACAAGCATTATCAAGCGTATGTAATCCATTATATACCATGCCAAAATATCAGGCGTTTCTGTGTCTTTATGCTAAAGTCAACCTCCTCACCTTCTTGAAAGATGCAGACATTGACTATTCTTTGTTTATCATCGATGACGCCTCCATAGGAGAAAATGGCGATCAATCATTGATACAAGAATGGACGACCTCATCAAAATATAAATTCACGCTCAGCACCATTAATCAAGAAGATTTAAGGGAAGCCAAACTAGAAGAGGAAGATTACGAAAAAATGGCCTTAGGACAAATCGGAATTCAACCACTCATAGGAAAAGCATCAAAAGAGTTTATAGAAACGATAGATGGACGTCACTTAATTATAGACAATTCAAACCAAACAGTAACAGGAGGGAAATCATCGAAGTATGGATATAATAGCAACGTAGATGTCGTTAATAACTTCTCGCTCATTGATAACTATAATAATGGGAAAACATACTTGACTAATGCTTGGATAAATTTCAGCTCGTCATTAACTTTCACAGAAGTGGCCAAACACGCTAAATATCTCAGTTTGCTGAAAAAAGCGGGATTAGCAGATGAATATTCTTTGAGTTTTATCTCATCAGAAAAACACTACACCTTATTTATACCATCAGATTCTGTCATTGACGCCCACCAATTAGGCAACCTATCACCAAGCGATTTGAAAGAAGTTCTAAGCTATCACATATTAGACGATGAACTGATGTTTACAGATGGGCGCCAAGAAAGTGGAAATTACGAAACACTCAGTACTACACGTCAACTGAATATAGATCCAGAACCCGATGTCCTCAACGTTAATCAGAGCAATGGTCAAATATACCACGTCGCCTTAAACGAAGGAACGACTAATATTATCTGCACTAAAACAGGACCAGATAACTATCCGATCACCGAGGCTGTCATCCACGAGATCAATACCCTATTTGAATAATAAACACATCAAAAAAAAACAGAAGGCATACATTAATTAAACGCATTTTGTAGCAAAGGAAAAGCAATGCGCTAAAAAATTCAAACCATCAATATGAAACACCTTTTAACACTATTAATAACCGTATTTTCACTCCAGGCGAGTGCCCAAAATCACCTTGTTCGTGGACAAGTAAGTGATGAACTAGGTGGGATTTTAGGGGCTACTGTAATAGAGGTAGATGAAAATGACAGAGTCATTCAAGGAAGCATTACCGATATCGATGGTAACTATATGCTTCAACTATCTTCGCCCAATGCCACCATCAAGTTTAGTTTTATTGGTTACAAAACACAAGCCATAGAAGTTAAAGGACAATCGACCATCAACGTTGACCTCAAGTCAGACTCAAAATTAATGAGCGAAGTGGTCATTGTTGCTGAAAAATCAAGCGGATCACTTACAGGAGTTAATGTACGCGACCAAACAGGATCTTCCACTTTAATCAAGATGGATGCTGTTGGCGGAGCAGTTGTCAGTTCTGTAGGCGATGCCTTACAAGGTCAAGTAGCAGGGCTAGATATTATGTCTGGAGGCTCTCCAGGAAGTGGTTCTAGTATTGTTATTAGAGGTTTAGGTAGCCTTGGCAATACTAACCCTTTAATTGTTGTTGATGGTATTATTCAAAAAGTATCTACAAGCGATATAGATTTAGGATCGGCTGACGCAGAGGATATTGGCACGCTAGTAAGCATTGCTCCAGAAGACATTAAGTCGGTAAGAGTACTAAAAGATGCTGCGGAAACCGCGGTGTGGGGTACTCAAGGTGCCAATGGTGTGTTAGAAATAGAAACCCACCGAGGAAGCACAGGCAAGACCCGTTTTGACGTCACAATGAAAAAATCTTTTTCCTTTGAAGGTGACCCCATTCCATTGCTTAATGGCGATGAATATATCATGCTTCAACAAGAAATGTGGCACAATCGCTATGGAGTTTATAATCTAGACCCTGAAATTGCTTACGACAAAGACTATGTTGACTATTATAACTACTCGCAAAATACAGACTGGATAAAAGAAATTACCCACTTAGGGCAAATCGACGACCTAGGTTTTAAGATGTCCGGTGGTGGTGATAAAACGAAATACTACACCTCTATCAACTACCAAAACAATGTTGGAACTGTTATTAACGAATCGAACAAGCGCCTAACAATGCGTATCAACTTAGATTATAAAATATCAGACAAACTATCATTAAATTCTCAAATTAGTTATGTCAACATCAAGAAAAAAGGCAATTGGTCTCCACTAAAATCAAATGGTAAAATCAACGAGACAAAAACAGCACGAAGCATCGCCATGCTTAAAGCGCCCAATATGTCAGTATATGAATATGATTCGGACGGTCAAATGACCGACGAATACTTTACTCCCGAAACCTCTTATCAAGGGAGTGGCACAAGCTACTACAATCCTGTAGCCATGGTTAACTTAAGTAATTCTGATCGTTTTCAAGATAACTTTCAAACCAATTTTCAGTTAAAATATAATGTCAATCACTGGCTCACATTTAAAGAGACTGTATCATTTCAGTTTAACAACTCAAAATCACAAAGTTTTATTCCATATAATGCTATAGGAGCTGAATGGTTAGATCCTATGAACAATCAAGCAAAAGAAACCAACACCAGCGGGTTGCTCACCACAACACGTACCATGGCCAATATTACACCTAGGATCAACAGTGCTCATTCCATCTCTGGTTTGCTCATGTTAGAAACACGACAAAACAGAGATGAATCCATTGTATTAGAAAGCAGAAACGGTTCAAGTGTTAACATCATTCAACCGACTTCTTATACGATGGTCAACGAGCTTAATTCTGGAGAATCAGCCGTAAATGAAGTGGGAGGCATGGGACAAATAAATTATAAATATAAAGATAAACACTTATTCCAGTTAAATGCCCGAATAGATGCAAGTAGTAAATTTGGCAAAGACTACCGTTGGGGTTTATTCCCTAGTGCATCATATGCTTGGCGTTTTTCTGACGAAGATTTTTTTAGCAACCTCACCTTCCTCAACGACAGTAAGATTCGAGTAAGTTATGGAAAATCTGGAAGTGACTCTGGTATTGGAGCCTATAGCCGTTTTGGCATATACAGTGCGCCTTCTGGAGGTCAATACCTCGACATAGCCACCCTTATGCCTACACAAGTGGCTCTTCAAAACTTGAGATGGTCATTATCCACCCAATTAAATGCTGGAGTCGATCTCGCTTTTTATGACTACCGCTGGACTATTACAGCAGAATACTATACAAGAGAAACCACCGACGTTTTAAGTACCAACTACGAAGTGCCATCAGCATCGGGATACAGTAAAATCAGTGTTTATAACGAAGGAGGAATACTCAATAAAGGATGGGAGTTTAACACCACAATTGTGCCTATTAAAACCAAAAATTGGAATGTATCCTTGAACTTTAACATCTATGCCAACGAGAATTCATACACTAAGTTACCCTCTAATGTATTATCAGAAACAACAGATATCAGCACAGGAAGCTACCCTACTAAAGCCGTAGTAGGCTCCCCAGTAGGCTCCTTTTTTGGCTTTCATTACGAAGGGGTATATTCCACCACAGCAGATGCTGTTGCCTACAACCAGAATGGATCTGTTAAATATGATATGAATAGAAATCCCATAGCAATGAATTACAATAACAGCTACCAATTTGAAGGCGGTGATGCAAAATATCAAGATGTCAACTATGATGGTATCATTGATCTGGATGACGTAATGTACCTCGGTAGTTCTAACCCAGATTTTGCAGGTGGTTTTGGATGTAATATTAAATACAAACAATTTTCATTAAATGCACAATTCCTTTATCGCGCTGGATATCAAATAGTAAATGAAGCCTCATTGAATAGTGAAAGTATGTCCACCAAAGACAACCAAAGCGTTGCCGTAATGCGCCGTTGGCGTAAATCAGGAGATAACTTTTCAGATATGCTTCCTCGTGCCTATTATCAACACCCAGCGAATAACCTTGGCTCGGACAGATACGTTGAGGATGGCGACTTCTTAAAACTTAACAATGTAACGCTTAACTATAGTTTTAAGCCTAATGCTATAAAGAAATACGGTTTAAGAACACTTAAAATGGGCTTGCAAGCACGAAAACTGTTCACCATTACCGACTATTCGGGTCAAGACCCAGAAATAAAATTAAGTATGGATGATCCTTTGTGGTTTGGTGTTGACAATGGAAGAACACCTCCATCCATTATTTGCGCTTTCAATTTAGCCATCGGATTTTAATGACGAAACAAAAAATGAGAAACAAAATGAACATAAATAAGAAGTTTAGTTTGATGATAAGTATCATCATATTAGTATTCTCCTCTTGCGATAATTACCTCAACCTTGAACCTACCGATGGGTTGATCAGTGACAGCTATTGGTCTAACAAAGAGGAAGTTCTATCGGTATTAGGTGCCGCGTATGAGAAATTTGCCGATCTAGATCATACCCTATTTGTACACGGTGAGGTAAGAGGCGATATGATTTACCCTTCGAGCAATACCCCTACAGATCAAATCAATATGATGAGTTCAAACATCAATTCCAGTAATACCTTCGCCAAATGGTCAGACTTTTATGTCGTTATCAACTTGTGCAACCACGTCATCACCTTAACACCTGATGTTCAAGACAAAGATGTTACTTTTTCTGATTATCTAGTGCAACAGTACATTTCAGAAGCCACTTATATCAGAAGCCTTTGTTACTTTTATTTAGTGCGTATTTTTAATGATGTACCTTATGTCACAACGCCTACAGAATCTGATAATGCTGATTTTTTTGAACCCAAAAGCCCTGCCAGTGATATTCTAGCTTACATTAAGGTTGACCTTGATAACATACGTCAAAAAACACCTTCAAGTTATCCTACCACAGAAGAGACAAAGTCACGAGCTACTGCTGCTGCAGTCAACTGCTTATTAGCTGATATTAGCTTGTGGACCGAAGACTATGAATCGTGCATATCATACATTGAAAATGTAGAGAATAGTGGGATGTATTTTCTTACCCCTAGTTTAGAATGGTTCTCTAATTTTTATCCTGGTTTATCATTAGAAAATATTTTTGAAATATATTTTGATGCCAACAACAATCAAAGTAATACACTATATACCAACACTTATAACAAAAAATACTACATTATTAGTCCTTATGGTGAAGAAATTCTAAACGATGAAGAGTTACTAGCTAACGAAGCAATCCGTGGACCAAACACTTACTCTTCGAGCAACTACAAATGCACCAAATACGCCATGGCAAGTAATGGCATCGTACGTAGTGGTACAGATCAAGCAAGTGCAAACTATATCATTTACCGTCTAGCTGACCTATACCTTATGAAAGCAGAAGCCTATTCTCAGAAGAGCAATCCAGAATGGAACAAAGCTTTAGAATACCTCAACTTCATACATGAACGCGCAGGGTTTACCCCACTCATCGTAGCAGAAGATGCGCGCTCTTTCGAAGATGCCATACTTGAAGAGAGAGCAAAAGAGTTAGCCTTCGAAGGCAAACGTTGGTTCGACCTCCTACGTATGGGACGAAGAAACAACTATGCACGTAAAGACGAATTAATAGAAATATTGGTTCAAAACGTAGCCTCTAGCCAGCGCCTAGTACAAGCCGCAAAACTCAGTAATCCTCTAGGATGGTATATGCCAATACATATCGATGAAATTAATAAAAACTCTAATTTAATTCAAAACCCTTATTACGATGATGAAAAATAAATTTATTCTATTTTATTTTCTTACGACCATTCTTCTACTCGTCTCGTGTAAGGACGAAGAGAAAGTGCTCTTTACTGGAGATGACTACCAAAACATTATGCAGTATATGCTCCAAGAAGAAGATCAGTATTCTTCATTTATTAGCATCGTAAGAGCAGGAAAGATGGAGGATATGTTAAGTTCATATAATTCAAACATAGAAGGACAAGACTACACTCTATTTTTGCCTAATAATGACGCCGTTAATCTTTTTATTGAAAACAGCACCATCTATTCTTCTCTAGAAGAACTACTTGCTGACAGCACTTATGCTCTGGAATTGGTTAAATACCACACCTTAAATACATCTGTCTATACCGACGAATTTCCTAATGGTGTAATGCCAACACGCACCTTATCTGATGATTTTCTGACCATCATATTCTCTAACAATGATGGAGAAGTCAACTATCGCATAAATAATCAATCTTCTTTAATCATTAAAGACATAGAATTAAGCAATGGCATAATTCATACGATAGACCAGATGTTAGAACCTATAATTTACACGGCGTATGAATGGGTAAAGATAAACAGCACTAATGGTTATGGAATCTTCTCTCAACTCTTAGATTCTACAGGTCTCAAAGACACCCTAAACTACTATGAGCTCGATGATATAGGACGTAAAGAATATACAGAATACACCATGTTTGCCGAAACAGATGAACTCTACTTAACCAATGGTATCAGCTCATTCGAAGATCTTGCAACACGCATTAGTCCATCTAATCAAGATTACACCTCAGAAAATAATGCATTAAATAAATATGCCCGATACCACATCTTGGTCAACAGTTATTTCCTTGATGAATTTGAGTCAAGCAGCACCTCACAGGAAACCCAAGTCTATGAAACCTATGGAGATTATCCTATTTCAATAGACTTAGATTTAGACTTAAAAGTAAATGTTGGGACGGCAGTCTTTGATAGCAATGTTAGTGACTATACAACAACAAACACCAACTACCTACTCTTTGATAATGAATCAAGTAATAAGCTCACAAAAACGGGAGCTTTACATGAACTGAATCAAATGTTATACCCATTTTTACCGTCCAAACAAACGGTGACCTTACAGTTTTACAATGACAAAAGCATCTCTGCTGCTAGCGAATATGAAGGAGCAGTGCGTATCATACAAGAGGATTTAACAGCCATAGAACTAGAAGGAGTTGACTACATTACTTATAGTAAGGAATCAACAGATATTAGTGGCGTTTCGAATAGCGATTATGTTTACGTTTACGGCAACTTTAAATTCACTTATCATACCCCACGCCTACTTGCAGGAAAATACAAAATTGTATTAGTGATGTATTCAGGACCAACATCCGCTGATTTCATATTCTACTTTAACGAAAAAAAGACAGGAAGTATTTTCAGATTATATAGCGAAATTCCTAGTTGGCTAAGTGGAGGTAGAGATCGTATCAGTTTAGGAGAAGTTAATGTGTCGGGTTACGAAAGCCAAGAGTTAAAATTTAGTGCCATATCTCCTGGCGAACTAAAAATAGATCGCATAATATTTGAGCCCATTAACTAGAATAATTTGAGAACAAACAACCATAGTGAAAAATCAAACCAATAATGATGAGATATTTTTTAAAAATAAGCGTTTTAATTCTTAGTATATCGGCTTTTTCATGCCAAGATACCAAAGATGATTATTATAACGCAGACACCGAAGAAAGCGTAAACTCGACTGTTCTCGAACTCATAGATCAGAACCCTGAATTTTCAACCTTTGTCTCTCTATTTCGTAAATACAAATTAGATACGGTTTTTAGTCAGGACAAATCTATTACCCTATTTATGCCAGACAATAAGGCCTTCGAACAAAGTTACGAACTCTTCTTAGACACCCTCGATGTATTACGCTATTACATTATCGACACCTACATTAATGCTTCCAATATAACAGGAGAATCAGTGGTACAAACTATTGGTAAAAAATATGTAACCATTAGTAATACGGGTACCAGCATTTTATACGACAATGCCTTGGTGAGCTATGAGAGTCCCCTTTGTAATGATGGCAAATGCTATGGTATTTCTAACGTTGTACAACCTAAACCCAACCTGTATGAATACATTAGCTTAACCAATGAATTTTACAAAACTTTTATTGACGAACAAGACACCACTTACCTTGATCCTAACAGTACGCCAATAGGCTATGATGACGAAGGAAATACCATATATGATACTTTATGGATTGCAGAAAATACTTTTGAAAAAAACTATTTTCCGGTGTCAGAAGAACTGCGAGATGATAGAGCCACCCTCTTATTATTTTCAGGCGAAGATATGGAAGCTGCCTTAGAAGAAGTTAAAACAAATTTAGGTCTGCCAACAGTAGAAGACATCCCAAGTGTTTGGATTAACACTATTATGATGCCCGCCATTACAAATGGTAGTGTTTTTTCTCGAGAACTTCAATTGACGGATTTTGCAAAAGGCACAGTAAAAAATATAAATGGAGACAGCGTAAAGGTTAACTTAAATGATATATCCTCTACTTCTTTTCAATGTAGCAATGGCTTAGCTTATTCTTACACTAATTTTCGTATCCCAGAAAATCTGTATTATGGCACAGACACCATCTTTGGAAAAAACATCGTGGTCAAAAAGAATTTAACCGAATACACGTGGGGATCAGATGTAATGGTATCTGGCGCACCATTTATTCCTAGTCCCGATGTTGAATACATTCAAAAAATTGATCAGGATGTTATCTCTGTATCATTAAAAGAAACCGAGACTTTTGAGCTCACCACAACGTTCAGCAATATGTTCCCCAATACTTATCTTTTGATTTGTAATGTAAAGAGTGATCCATCGGCTAAATTTAAAATTTATGCCAATGATGAGTTATTAGATGTCACCATAAAAAGAGGATTTGCCTATGGAGGCACAACAACAAAAGATTATATCGACATATACGATTTGCGTAACCAAGGGAGCGAACAAAGTCCTAATACATTAAAGTATATCTCTGACATAAAATACTCTTCAGTAGCTGGCTATCGCACATTTGAAGTATTAATCAACAACATTACAGAATACGGTGATGTAAACATTAAGCTACAATATGATGGGAAAAGTGCAGAAAATGAAGATAACCCAGGACTCATCCTCAATTATATGACATTAGAAAGTTGGAACGAATAGAGATACTTAGCGATATTGAACAGAAAATTAAACAGACACATATCCCCCCTTCTACCGAAGAAAGAATATGTGAATAAACCATAATGATGAGAAGAATATTTACACTACTAGGACTATTTATAATCTTGACAATAAACGCTCAAGACATTAAAACAATCAAAGGAGTCGTGCTTAATTCAAAGGATGAGCCTCTAAAAGATGTCAGGGTAACTATCGCAGGAGAATCGCCAGCATATACCGATAGCTTAGGTCGTTTTGAACTTAGTGGAATTGATGGTAAAACATTGATAAAAGTGGTACCACTAAACAACTATAAGCCTAAGGATGTATGGTCGAATGGCAAAAAAGAACTTATAATATATCTTATTGACAAAAATCTGAATAGCAGAATAGATCCCTTACAACTCCCTACAGGTGTCATTGCTAGAGGTGATATTATATCAGCA
>CBFIII010000048.1:0-30365 GCA_965662645.1 Bacteroidales bacterium | reverse complement strand
ATAATGTTTTTATTTACGAAGAGGTGACTCTAGTTGTTCATTTCTTGATGTTTAACTCTCAAAACACTTCAGGTATAATGTGAAAAAATTATTTTATGATACTGTTATATTTATGGCTCGAATTTTGGTCTCTAATTTATGTGATTATTATCATATTGAAATGTACTTTTGTACTCATAATAAGGAGTGAAATTTATGGCGAAGAAGAAAGCGATACCTGCTAAAAAGAAGATTGACAAAAAACCTAAAAGTAAACGTAACAGAATACTTCTTAATTTTTTAGGATTAGGGATTAAGGTTTTGGGGTTTGCTCTGACGTCTTTGGTGTTTTTTCTCTTTGCTATCTATATTGGTATTTTTGGACCTTTGCCATCGCTCGATGATCTGAGTCGTATCAATAATGATCTGGCTTCTGAGGTTTATGCTAACGATGGTTCTCTGATGGGTAAATATTATTATCAGAATAGGATGAGTGTTGATAATAGAGCCATTTCAAAACACGTGATTAATGCGTTAGTTGCTACCGAAGATTCGCGTTTTTTTGAACATTATGGTTATGACCCTGTGAGTCTTTGCCGTGTTCTAGTACGAACTGTTCTTATGGGCGATTCTCGTCAAGGCGGAGGAAGCACTATTAATCAACAATTAGCAAAAAACCTCTATCCTCGAAAATCTTTTGGTCTTTTGTCTCTTCCTGTAAATAAGTCGAAAGAGATTTTTATAGCTGCTCGATTGGAACAGGTCTATACTAAAAACGAGATATTGACCTTGTATCTTAATACTGTTCCTTTCGGGGAGTCTGTATATGGTATAGAAGCTGCCTCACAGCGTTTCTTTGATAAACAGTCGGCCTTTTTAGAGCCAGAGGAGGCTGCTGTTCTTGTAGGGATGTTAGCTGCTAATACGGCTTATAATCCACGCTTACATCCTGATGTATCCAAAAAACGACGTAATGTTGTGTTGGAGCGTATGCTTTCACAAGACTTTATCTCAGAAGAACAGGCGGAAAAATTAATGGCTAGTGATATTCAGTTACATTATCACATATTTGATCTTGATAATGGTACTGCACCTTATTTTAGAGAAGTTATTAAGCACAATGCTTTAAAGATTTTAAATGATACTTATGGTGACCATTACAATATTTATACTGATGGACTTAAGATTTATACTACCATAGATCCTATTATGCAAAAGTATGCTCAAGAAGCAGTACTGCAACATATGCAAGTTTTGCAAAAGGAGTTTAAAGCGCATTGGAGTAATAAGTTACCGTGGAAAGATTCTCCTGATGTATTCGATCGTGAGTTGAAACGTTCGGGTAAGTATAAGGCATTAAAAGCGCTTGGAAAAACAGAAAGAGAGATTAAAACAGAAATGGAGGCATTAGAGGATATGACCGTCTTTGCTTATCCTCATGAGCGTAAGGTGCGGTTGTCATCTTTAGATTCTATTAGTCATTACCTTAAAATATTAAATACGGGGTTTATGGTGATGGATCCACAAACGGGAGCTGTGTTATCGTGGGTAGGAGGGGTGAGTCATAAATATTTCCCCTATGATCATATTACAGCACGTCGTCAAGTAGGTTCTACCTTCAAACCTATAGTTTATGCTGCGGCACTTCAAGATGGGATGTCTCCTTGTCAGTATTTTTCTAATGAACGTAGGATATATGAGGACTATGATAATTGGTCACCAGGTAATGCTGATGATGATTACGAAGGTTATTATTCTATGAAAGGTGGCTTGACGAATTCTGTGAATACAGTAACGGCTGAGATTATGATTCAGACGGGTGTTGAAAAAGTTTTGAATCTATCCGAAAAAATGGGGATTACGTCTAAATTGCCTGCGGTACCTTCTCTTAGTTTAGGTACGGGAGAAATTTCACTTCAAGAGATGTTAACCGCTTATTCGTGTTTTGCTAATTATGGGAAAAAGGCTGAAGTGCTTAGTTTATTACGTATCGAAGACCGAAAAGGCAATGTGCTTTATGAGCATAAACCCCAGCCAACAACGCGTGTTTTTGATGAAGAAATATCACAGTTGATGAACGCTATGCTTCAAAGTGTGGTTGATAATGGTACGGGGAAAAGCCTAAGATCCGTCTATGGACTGAAAGGGCAGATGGCTGGAAAGACGGGAACAACACAGAATAATGCTGATGGATGGTTTATAGGATATACTCCACGATTATTAGCTGGAGCTTGGGTAGGGGCTGATAGTCCTAAAGTGCATTTTAGAACCATTGCATTAGGTCAAGGTGCTCATATGGCTTTGCCTATTTATGGTTTATTTATGCAGAAATTGGATGCCGATCCTAATTACAGAAAATATACCCGAGCAAGTTTTAGAGCGCTGTCTGAAGATCAAAAGGCAATGTTGGATTGTGTTGACTTCTCGATGACAGATCCTGATAAGAGCTTCTTTGATTTCTTTAAATCAAAAGACGACAAGAAAAAGGTAAAACGACACTCTTCTGATAAAATAGATGATGAAAAGGATGTAGAATCTAAGCCTGAAGTGGAGCGTAAAAGATTTAAAATAAAAGGGTTGTTTAAACGTAAGAAGTGAGTGTGCTTTGGGTTGTAACCTTTTACTAAAGGCTTAAATTTTAATGTTATCGTCTTTTTTGTTTGCTCGTTAGTGCGATATCTGATGGTGGGTAGGGATATTCTGAAGAATATAAATATTTAGTAGAGGAATTTAGTTCGACTGATAAATGGTGGTAATGCGCTTCTGTTGATCGTTTTTAGGGTTTTCCCCCATTGAAGAAGTTTACTGGTTGCTATTTTTTTTGAGTGATACTGATTTTTGACTTTAACTTTTAAAATTAAAAAGGCCTCTACTTAAAAAGTAGAGACCTTTTTCCCACAATAAAACAAAATCAAATTATTGTTCTAAGAGTATTGTTTCTGCTTCCACGTTCCATAGTCCATTATGCTTTTTACATAAAGCATCTAGTTTGGCATAAAGAGGTTCGCTTTTCCCTTTTTCTTCGAAATCAGTAATGGCAGTAAGAGGCATATCAAGGTGAGTGTAAATTAATTTTTTACCACCTGGTATGTTTGGTAAATTTAATGTCGTATCAATAACGGCATTTAATCCACCAATATGTGTTACTAATCCTGCTGGGTCCAATCCTTCGCTCATATATACTAAGGATTCTTTCATGTCATCTGTGTTTCCTCCAGATGTGCCTACAATGTGTGTGAATTGATAGTGTACGTTGTAGAAGTTGAATTTAGCGGTAAAGTCGCTATTTGAAGGGCCTGCAAAGAAGTTAAGACATCCGTCTTGACTTAAGATGGCATCACCTTGTTCTACTAACATTGGCACTGGTGCAAATACAAATACATCATTAAAACCTTTGTTTCCTTCAGTTAGACCTTTAATGTCTTCTGTTGACATGTCGCGTGTGTTGATGTAGCGCAATTCGATATTGTTTTTTGCTGCTGCCTCTACGGTATATAGTGATGCTGCTCTGTCCAAACGAGTTTGGTCAATATCAGTTACTACTAATAATTTTGGTTGACGGTCTTTACGACGGATAGCATAGTTGATAGCTGCTAATCCCATAGGACCTACACCAGCAAGAATAGCCATATTACCACCTTGTACAATTTCCATATCGTGTTTGTAAACACCAGGAGTAGTATGGTAGTTGGCATGCATTGCACCTATTACACAAGAGATAGGTTCAGCTAGAGATGCGGGGTAATATCCTTGTCCATTATATTTTAATAGGCAATCGTTCTCCATTACTTCTGCTGGGATAACTACATATGTTGCATCACCACCAATATTTTTGTAAGAGTAACCAGGAGCGCTTAATACGCCTACAGGTCCGTCCACATAGTTCAAGGCTGGCTGGATAGAGAATTTATCACCTGCGGTGAAGTCTTTTTTCCATTTTGAACCTACTTCTACAATGTCACCTGCAAATTCGTGACCGATGATGATAGGCTCTTGAGCTACATCATTAGGCACACGTTTATGGTCAGTTCCCTGTGTTGCTGCCTTGTAAGAAGACATACAAATAGAGTCAGTTATTACGCGAGCTAATATCTCGTCTTCTTTGATTTGTGGTAACTCGAATTCTTCAAGTCTCAAATCTTTTTTTCCGTACAATCTTACTGCTTTTGTTTTCATATCGCATCAATGTTTAGATACATTATTAAATGTCGTTGTTTTAATAAAACGCATAATTATGCGTCTGTACTTCTATTTACAAGATAGAAAGTAGTTCTTTATGTTTTTCAATAATAATGTCGGGTTTGGCATCAATTATATTTTGTCTGGTTTCATAACCATCCATAATACAAACACTTGTCATACCAGCTGCATTACCAGTCTTAACATCTACTGCAGAATCACCAATGAACATCATTTCAGAAGGATCTAGTTGCATTAGTTTTGCTATTGCAAGCGCTCCTGCTGGATCTGGCTTTTTAGGCTTTCCTTCTTGTTGTCCTTCAACCGTTACAAAATCCCATTTCTGGAAGTATGAGGTGATGGTTTTAAGCATTACCTGATGAGGTTTATTAGTCAAGATGGCTATTGGCACCTTGGTTGTGTTCAAGCGGTCTAGTAATTCTGGAATACCTTCGTACAGGTTACTTTCTGTATGATCGTTGTGTTCGTAAATGTGCAAATACTCTGTAAAAAGTTGTTCGAAAGTCGCGGCCTCAATATCCTGAGGACACGCTCTTTCTATTAATTTTCTGGCACCATCACCTATCCAGTCGAAATACATCTCTAAGGAATGGGTAGGATATCCAAATTTCTTAAGAATTTGATTAGAGAAAGCACAGATGTCAGATAATGAGTCGATCAGTGTTCCGTCTAGGTCAAAGATAATTCCTTTTGGTGTCATAGTTGGCACAGTTAAGATTTTAGTTTAACATTATTTGTCCACCAGTTACTGGTATTGCTTGACCAGTTTCGTATTGTTGTTCTATCACATAATAGATAGCACGTACTACGTCTAAAGCTTCACATCCACGTCCAGCTGGTACTTGTGCTTCGTAGAAGGCTTTCACGTCATCTACTGTTTTAGCTCCAGCTACTTTTCCTGCATTGAGGTATTGTACAAAAAGTCCTTTTTCAGGGTCAGACCATAATGGTCCGTCAAAGAAGTTACCAGGACAAATAGAGTTTACCTTGATGCGATTTGGCATAAGTTCTAAAGCAAATGATTGTGTTAGACCAATACCTCCAAATTTACCACCAGCATAAGCAAAATTCTTATTGCTTCCTTTTAATCCTGATTTAGAGTTGATTTGGATGATGTCTGCAAAATGCGTTTTGTCAAAACCGTTCTGAATTATCATAATCTCAGAAGCGTATTTTGCACAATTAAAATAACCACTGTAGTTGACGTTAGTCATAAAGGCAAATGTCTTAGCATCCATCTCGTTTAAGCCACCAGCACGTAAAACGCCAGCATTACTAATAAAACAGTCTAAACCACCGAAGAAAGAGACGGCTTCTAGTATCATTTGTTCTACAGATTCAGCGTTAGATACATCTACTTTTGCAAATACCGCTTGGTTCGATGTTGATGTTGCATTAAGAGCTGCTGCTTTTGTGTTACCTAATTCTTCATTAAGGTCAGCAATTACGATGTTAGCACCTTCGGTAAATATTTCGTCTGCTACACCAGCACCAAAACCTTGAGCACCACCTGTGATTATTACTATGCGGCCTTTAAGACGACCTTCATATTGAGAGCTTGTTTCTTTACCATTCACGAAGTTTTCAACATCAGCAGCTGTTGCAGCTACTACGATGACTTCGTTATCTGTATTTTTAAGCGCAAAAGGTAATGCCATTCCGGCTGTTATTGCTTTTACGTTTTCGCTGTCTGATAAATCATCAGTGATCACTTCTTTAGCTTTCGCTAATAGTTCAGTTGATGCATCTGCTACGTATCGGCAGTTGATTAATTGGTCCTGCGATAATGTCATGCGTAAAGCAGGTAATATTTGTTTTAAATTTTTCATCGTTTTGTTTTTTCGTAGAGGTGCAATATTATTGCGTTTCTACTGCGTATAATAGGTAATTATGCAGTTATGATTGAGTTGCCAAGGGCAACAAATTCATTGTATTTAGAAGCGTCAGGTTTACCTGCTGCATCAAGCCATCCTTGTTTGCCTTCGGCAACTAAAGCTTGGTGTGCTACAGTGATACAAGCCCCTTCGTAGTTGATTCGTTTTAATGTGGCACTTAATTCCTTGTCGTCAGTAGTGTAAAGTGTAATAGGCTCTAATGACGGTGTGTTGTGCTCTGTGCCAAAAGTAACCACAAAACCATTGTCCACGAAGAATTGTGCATACTCTTCTAGCATAGCTGTACTGTTACGTGTAGTAATAAATTCTACAGCGAAAAAACGTTTAGCTATGAGTGTTTTTAATAAGACTTCTTTGTCGTTTTCATATTCTGTGAAACCTCCGTTAAGAGCATTTCCTAGGATAGGATAGGTTGGCATTCCTTTACCGTTCAAGATAATGTCTCGTACCGTTTCCATAGGTAAAAATGACTCAGGATCTTCAGGAATAAATGCTGCACCACCAGCTTTAAGTAGTACACCTCTTATTTCGTTTTCTAAGGCAGCAGCATTATCCATAGATACGCCTACTGTTTTACCATTATATACTTTTTCTAAAAGCGCTTTGCGTGCCTCTTCAGAACTTTCGATCTTAAAGATTTTATCACGTAATGCTTTTGCAATATGACGCTCGCGCACCATACCTTTGGTCATATTCTCTAATATATAAGCGAATGACAATTCAAATCCAGCACCTACAGAAAGAAGGTGGGCATTTAGTTTGTCGCACATTGCTTCAGCTCCAACGTTAGCATCTGCTTTTACTTTTGCAAATTGTGATGCATAAGGTTCATCTAATTTGAATGGATGTGCTAAGCCTTTTCCGCTCATATAGATACGACCAGGATTACCTGGGTCATTGATGCGGATGTTGTTGGCTTGTTCTTCTACGCTAACGCCAATAAATTCAAAATTAAACATAGGAGCAATACCATTCTTTTTACACAGTCTATCCCACTCATCGTAGCCGTCTGTTGTAAAAAAATCATTGATGCCGATAGCAGCAATGTTTTCTTTTTTAGCCATAGTAACAGCTTGTTCGATAGATTCGAAAGAGCAGAAAGAATATGGCGTATGCAAGTGACCGTTAACGTCTAAATATTTCATATAATTATGAATTTAAAATTATGAATTACGAATTAGACAAGCACAATAGCTGTCAATTCGTAATTCAAAATTCGTAATTGTTAATTGATTAAATACCCTCTTTAGCGCGACGAATCTGCTCTAATTCAGTATAGTTTTGTTTTGCTGTATATCCTTCTAAAGGAACGATTTTTTGATGGATAGCATCTATGAACCAGTCTGGTTGAGGGAAGAATGTATCTTCTAACTCATAAGCAGGCGTGATCCAGTTGCGAGAACCTACCACTACTGGAGGTGCATCAAGGTAATCGAATGCTAATTCAGTAATGTTACGTGCTAAATCATTCAAGAATGAACCACGGTTAGAAGCATCACCAGAGATCAGAATCTTACCTGTTTTCTTAACAGATTCGATAACTTGCTCATAGTTGAATGGTACAAGTGAACGTGCATCTATTACTTCAGCTGATATGCCGTGTTCTTTTTCTAATGTTTCTGCTGCTTCTAGAGCACGGTACAATGTAGCACCGATAGTAAGGATAGTTACATCTTTACCTTCACGTTTGATGTCAGAATCTCCTAATGGAATTTCATAATATTCTTCGGGAACACCACCTTTGTGGAATTGCTCACCGATATCATAGATGCGTTGTGATTCGAAGAAGATAACAGGATCACTTCCTTGAAGTGCTGTGTTCATCATTCCTTTAGCATCGTAAGGTGTTACTGGGAATACTACTTTTAGTCCTGGAATATGAGCTACTAAAGAAGTCCAATCCTGTGAATGCTGAGCTCCATATTTAGAACCTACAGATACACGGATTACAACTGGCATCTTAAGAATGTTACCAGACATGGCTTGCCATTTTGGCAATTGATTAAGTACCTCATCACCACAACGACCTAAGAAGTCACAGTACATAATTTCAGGAATTACACGTCCACCACACATTGCATATCCAATGGCAGTACCTATAATAGCAGCTTCTGATATTGGAGAGTTGAATAAACGGTGATAAGGTAGTGCTTCTGTTAAGCCACGATATACAGCAAAGGCACCGCCCCAATCACGATTTTCTTCACCATAAGCAATCAATGAAGAATCTTTATAGAAACGATCAGATATGGCTTCAAAAACACCATCACGTAATTGATATTGTTTCATTTTAGAAAATGGTTTTCCATTTTCATCAAAAGCAAAACGTTCTTTACGAGCGATTTGTTTAGTACGCATGTTTTCAGCTAATGGTTCGTTAACTTCAGGTGTTGCAGTACCAAAACTGTCAACAGATTCGTTAGAGAATGTCATTTCACCTACTTGCTCAGGAAATTTTTCCATATCCATACGAGGAGAAACCTCATCGTTGATGGCTAATTTGAAAGATTCTACAAGTACATTTTTTACATCAGCTGTAATCGCATCAAGATCCGCTTGCTTACATACTTTAGCTTTTATTAACTCTTTACCATAAGATTGGATACAGTCAACATTTTCCCAAGATTCTACTTCTTCCTTAGTACGGTAAGATGAAGCATCAGAAGGAGAGTGACCGCAATAACGGTAAGTCAATACATCTAACAATACTGGTCCTCGTTTTTCTTCTAGGATCACACGTTTACGTTTGTAAGCATCAATAACTGCTAATGGATTGTAACCATCAACGCGCTCAGCGTGCATTTGATCTGCATTCACACCAGCACCTATACGTGCAGCAATCTTATAACCCATGGTTTCACCACAAGTCTGACCACCCATACCATATTGGTTGTTCATGATGTTGATTACCAATGGTAATCCACCTTTCATGTCACCTTCCCAAAGCTCGTTGAATTGATCCATTGTAGCGAAAGAAAGACCTTCCCATACAGGACCACAAGCCATAGAAGCATCACCGATGTTAGCTACTACGATACCTGGTTTACGGTTTACTTTTTTGTATAATGCGGCACCTACAGCAATGTCACCACTACCACCTACGATAGCGTTGTTAGGGTATATTCCGAAAGGTGTAAAGAAGGTGTGCATACTACCACCAAGACCTTTGTTGAAACCTGTTTCGCGTGCAAACATCTCAGCTAATGCACCGTAAACAAGAAATTTACGAGCTAGCTCTTTTGTTGTACCTTTAAAATCTATTTTTACGATATTGTAAATGACACCACCTAAGAAGTCTTCCATAACTTCAATAAGGTCTTTGTCAGATAATTTTTGGATAGCACTCAAACCTTTAGCGAAGATTTCACCGTGGCTACGGTGTGAACCAAAGATAAAGTCATCAGTATCCAATGTGTAAGCCATACCTACAGCTGCTGCTTCCTGTCCAATAGAAAGGTGAGCAGGACCAGGGTGGTTATATTCAATACCCTCATAACCGTTAGTCGTTTTAATCAAGTTAAGCATAGTCTCGAATTCTCGAATAACTACCATATCATGATAAATACGCTTGAAATCTTCAGTGCTGAAGTTTTCTTTTTCTTCCTCAATACTTTTTTTGTATTGATTAATCATTATCGGCTTGAGTTCTAATACCGATGCTTTTCTGATCTCTTTTGGATCTAAAAATTGACTTTTTGGCATAGCTTATAGATATTATACCCCCTTAATTCCTAATGGAACCCTTTATTATAATGGGGGTGTATGATTAGATTATTTGTCTAAATTACTCGTTAAAAGAAAAAATAGTTTCTTTGAAAATCTCAGAAACTGTAGGGTGAGGGAAAACGACTTCTTGAAGTTCATCTAAGGTCATTTCTGACTCAATAGCCAGACATGCACCATAAATCATTTCGCTTGATGGATTTCCTAGCATATGCACACCAAGAACTTCACCGTGTTGTTTTCCTACTAATACTTTACATACACCTGCACCACCTTCGTTTTCTGCAACAAAGCGACCTGCATAAGCCATAGGTAAGCTAGCGATGCGGTATTCGATACCAGCAGCTTTCGCTGATTTTTCAGAATGTCCTACTCCTGAAATCTCTGGATTGGTATATACTACCCCAGGGATAGCGTTGTAACGCATAACATCTTTGCGACCTGTAAGGTTATTAACGACTACTTCGCCTTCGCGACTAGCTGTATGTGCTAATAATGAAAAACCAGTAACATCACCTGCTGCATAGACATTAGGGATGTTGGTTGCCATTTTATCGGTTACTTTAATACCGCCTTTGAATAATTCAACACCGATATTTTCTAAACCAAAACCTTTGGTGACAGGACGACGCCCTACACTTACAAGAATAGCTTCAGCTTTTACAGAAGAGGCTTTTCCGCCTTTTTCGTAAACTACTTCATCTCCTTTGATTTCTGTAACACGAGCTCCTAGTTCAAATTTAACGCCACGTTTAGCATAAATGTCTTGTAACATTGAGCTTAACTCAGCATCCATTTCACCTAAGATCTTATCGATCATCTCGATAACGGTTACTTCTACACCAAAACTATTGTACATACTTGCGAATTCCATACCGATAACACCACCACCAATCACTGCGATTGATTTAGGTAATGCTTTAAGATCAAGAATTTCACGGTTTGTCATTACGTTAGCTGCATTAATGTCCAATCCAGGAATAGGAGGAACAAATGCTTCAGAACCTGTACAGATCAATAGATCTTTTACAAGGTAAGTGTCAGCACCACCAGTAATAGTGATACCTTCTTGGCTACGGCCTTGAATCATTGCTGATTCTTTAACTACAGTTACACCGTGAGCTTTCATTTTACCACCAACACCACCAACAAGTTTCTTCACAACTTTGTCTTTACGGGCAGCTATTTTGCTATAATCAAAGCTAAGCTCTCCAGCTGTTACGCCATATTTATTTCCGTGCTTGGCTGTATCATATACTTTGGCAGAATAAAGTAATGTTTTGGTAGGAATACATCCTTCATTCAAACATACGCCTCCTAATGATTTTTTTTCAAAAAGAACTACTTTAAGTCCTTTGGCTCCGGCACGCTCAGCAGCTACATAACCACCAGGTCCGCCACCTATTATTGCTAAATCAAATTTCATATTATCGTTCAATAAAATATTAAAGTTGGAAATCTATGTTCTCAATTGCAATAGCTACGTCCTTAAGGAAACGTGTAGCTTCGCCACCGTCAAGAGCTTGATGATCATAAGTCAAACTTAAACCGATGTAAGGCACAAATCCGTAAACGCCATCACCTAAATCTTTTGCACGAGGTACAATAGTGTTAACACCTAAGATACCTACCTGTGGAAGGTTGATCACTGGAGTAAACATTTCTACACCATAGTTTCCTAGGTTAGAAACGGTAAATGATGCTCCTGCTGCGTTTAATAATTCTGGGTCGATGCTACCAGTCTTACAAGCGCTTGCAACTTGTTTCATTTGAGAAGATAAGCCTTGGATGCTTAAGTCATCGGCATTTTTGATGGTTGGTACCATAAGCCCACGTTCTGTATCTACAGCAAGACCTAAATGTACTTTATTGAATTTACGTACAGAGTCACCTAAGAAATGAGCATTAACGTTAGGGTATTTAGATAATGTTTGGATAACGGCATAACAAACCATATCGTTAAGCGTAAGGTTGTGTTGGTAACCATCAGCTAAGGCCGCTTTTACTTTTTTGCGCATCTTCATCATCTGACGAGCATCTGCACCAAGGTGGTGAGTCAACTGCGCTGAATTTTGTAAAGATGCGTGCATTGCTTTAGCAATCAATTTACGGATATTTGGCATTTTTTCTACAACAGAATCCTCACCATATACTGGGTTTGTTGCTGTAAGATCTGCGGCACGTACTGCACCTGCAAGACCACTTCCGCTTTCTGCAACAGGAAGCTTTTCAGCTGCTGCTACTTTTTTCGCTAATGGTGTTACTTTAGGTTGAGAAGCTGCTGCTGCCTGTACGTCACGTTCAATGATACGTCCGTTAGGTCCTGTTCCAGCTATATCTTCAGTTGCTATACTTTCTTTCTCAGCTAATTTCTTAGCACGTGGAGAAATAAAACCTGTAGAATCTCCTTTAGTAGCTACTGGTTTTTCAACCACTACTTCAGCTTTAGGTGCTTCTTCAACCACTGCTTCAGCTACAGCACTAGCATCACCGTTAGGGGCAAATTCATTAAATGATTCACCAGCTTGGCCTATCACCATTAAATTTTCTAAAACAGGCACTTCGTCGCCCTCTTCGGCAAAGACAGCAAGTACTACTCCATCTAATTGGGACTCTTCTTGAAATGAAGCCTTGTCGGTTTCATATTCAAATAATACATCACCTACTACTACTGTATCACCTACATTCTTATTGAGTGTGGTGATGATACAAGACTCTACGGATTGCCCTTGTCTGGGCAGAATTACTGCTGTTGCCATGTTTTTTAGGAATTTGTAAAATGGTAGTATCCGTATTAAGGAATACTACCTGTTAGTATTTTTTATATTGTTCTCTGAGTTCTATTGTGAACTTTAAAATTCTATATCGTAACTAGTTTTAGCGTCTTTCATAAATTGTACCATGCTAATATCAGTCATTGGGTGCTTACGCAATGCTTCTAGTATTTCATAACTTAGAGTGGCTGATTGTGCTCCGCATTCACTGACACGGTAAACTTGATCGACTGTTTTAAAACTGGCTGTAAGGACTTCTGTAGGTAAACCTGATATTTTTAAACATTTTACAATGCTTGATACTACTTCGATACCGTGAGAAGATATATTGTCAAGACGACTCACATAAGGCGCTACATAATCAGCACCTGCAACAGCAGCAACTAAAGCCTGTTGTTGTGTGAAGATTGCTGTTGCGGTTACATTTAGTCCTGCATCTTTTGCCATTCTTATGGCTTTTATTCCTTGCTCTGTTACTGGAATCTTGGTGTAATAGTTGTCACCTAGGTCAAAATATTCTTTATATTTTTTAGCTTCTACTAACATCTGTTCAGCAGTTTCGCTGCTGACTTGAATGTGAATAACATCTTTGCCAATAACTTTGATAATACCATCAATTGCTTTACTTAAAGGTAGTCCTGTTTGGGCTATAATTGATGGGTTTGTGGTTACTCCACATACTGGGAAATATGAATAAAGGTGTTCTAACTCTGCAATATTTGCGGTATCTGCAAAATACTTCATAATAATATATATATATGTTTATAATTCCATTTTGAAGATACAAAGTAAAACCATTTCACTTGTATATACAAGTTGTTTTAAATATTTTTTATTATAAAATTATAATACATTCATATATAGATATATATATGTGTTTGTTGAAAATCATAGTTATTTACATGTTTGTTTTGTTGATATTTTTATATTTTTGTCTCAAATTTAGATTTTAAAATATGGAGAGGTTACCTCATTACCGACGATTATACGAACAGTTACGTAAGCATATTACAAAAGGCGTTTATAAGAAAGGTGATATTCTTCCTTCTGAGAATGAATTGTGTAGTGTTAATAAGGTAACACGTCCTACAGTAAGAAAGGCTTTGGATCTGCTTGCAAACGAGGGTTTCATTACTAAACATCAAGGTTTGGGTAGTGTGGTCAATAATATTCCTAAAGGCGTAGGTATTTTGTCGGTTAAAGGGACAACGTCTGCGGTAGGTAGTGAAAATCTGCAAACTAAAACTATTGTGAAGCCTAGTGTTATTGCTTGGCCTGAGAATTTCTTATTTCCTCTAACAGAGTTGGAGTTAGAGAGTGGTTGTATTTATTTTGAGCGCTTACGTTTAGTTGATGATGAGCCTTTTTTTTATGACATTACTTATATACCCAACATCAATCTCCCACGTTTTACGTCCTATAAATTGGACGATATTTCTTTGTTTGATACTTTGAGAGAGCATTTTCAATTGCAAGTAAAAGGTGGAAAGCAACATTTCAAAGCCGTTTTGCCTGATAATAAAATGCAAGAACAATTAAGAATCGATAGTCAACAGCCTATTATTCATTTGCAACGTAAGTTCAGCACTAATCGCTTAAACTTTAACTTCTATTCTGAATTGTATTGCAATACCGAACTATATGCCCTTTCTGGGATGTTTTAGGAAGTTGATTTTTACACTGCGTTAAAGTTTATAGAGTATTTTAATTTCACTCAGTGATTGTGAAATATACGATGTTAAAAGTGGGAAGATAATCCATTGATAAAAGATGGTTTGATTTTTTAATTTCACATGCTTGCCGACTTTCAGGTTTTTGTCAAATATTAATGCTCTATTGAATTTATCGGCCTTATGCAATTTTACTTTAGTCATAGTAATGATCCCTATTATAATTTAGCTTTAGAAGAGTATTTACTCAAGCATTCTAAAGAAGATATTTTATTCTGTTATATCAATGCTCCAAGTGTTGTTATCGGCCGTTTTCAGGTAGCTTATCGTGAAATAGATGCTTCTGTGATGCATCAATGTGATATCAATATAGCACGTCGCTTATCTGGTGGGGGAACGGTGTATCACGATTTAGGTAACCTTAACTATTCTTATATTACTAATTGCAGTGATCAGATCGAAAATTATTATGACTTTTTCAATCAAAAGACTATTGATGTTCTCAGTCGTTTAGGCCTGAAAAAACTTTCCTTTCAGCGCAACAATATCTTTTGTGAGAGTAAAAAGATTTCGGGGGTAGCACAATATAAAAGAGGACAGCGCATGGTTCATCACGGCACTTTGTTAGTGGATGCTGATTTAGTTCTGTTGCGTGCTTTGTTTGTAGTTAAGGATTATTACCAGACTAAGGGAGTTGCTTCTGTGAGTGCTTCGGTGTCTAATATTAATGCTTTTGTTGATTTGACGATGGCGGATGTTATTACCTCTTTTAAGATTTCTTGTAAAGATAAGTTGTTCCCTTTTTTATTGGATGATGAGGTGATAAAAATGGCTCATTACTACTCTACTAAAGAGTGGGTTTTTGGTAAATCGCCCAAATATGCTGTTGATAAACCTGGACTTTATATTAAAGTGGAGAAAGGTAAAGTTGTGGCTGTTAGTGATTCTCGTTTTTCAACTGTGATAGGTTTATGGCATTCTTACGACGAAATTTCGGCTTCTTTTGATGACGCAGGCTTTTTCTTTTAAGAAAGGTGGGGCTTGATTAAAAAAAAGCTTGACATGTGAATATGTCAAGCTTCTTTAAGAAAGGGTAATTATTCCTTTTTATGTTTAGAATTTTTGTGATTAGACTTTTGTTAAAATGCTTTCCAAGCTTTTAGTCCCAAGTCAATTTCTGGTAGTGCTGTACCGCTCATCTTATCCCATACAACGAGCGCAGCACCCATGGCAGTAGAGTTATCCACTTCAGAGGTAAAGATGTTCTTGTTAGGGTATAGATTAGCTAATAAGCGTACAAAAATTTCGTTACGTGCAAACCCGCCTGATACAAAGAAATTCTTTACACCATCATCTGGTATTGATACCAGATCAATAGACTCTGCATTCAATAAAGTTAAATCAAACATGAATTGGTGATAGGCTTCATCGTAATCCTTAAATTGTGATAAATCAACTGAAAGATCGATATAGTCTGCAGGCATTTTTCCTGCAAAAAATTGACGATTTGCTTTGGTGTCTTTTAATAGATTTAAGATGTAAGATTCATTCGTTTTTACATGTTTAAACTGATCTTCATCTACTTTGAAATGATCTGATAGGCGTTTACAGTTGACATCATGTATGTGTCCCATGAATAAACGAGATGACTTTACGGGGTTTTGTTCTATGCTCATGAATGACAGACAGTCCGACTTTAGTTGATGAGCAGTAAGTGGTGTGTGATTAAATGGGTTCATATTGATACACCATGTTCCCGTAGAAATTAAAAGAAATTTTTCTTTGCTTCCGCGAATGTATGGCACTAATGAACTGGAGCTGTCGTGTATGCCAATACCTACAGGTAGTTGCTGACCTGCTACGGTACTTTCAATAGTGGTGGTATTGGGTAATGGTGTTGGTAAATTTATACCTGCATCACTTAACCATTTATTATAGGTGTTGTTATCAAAGTCCCATAAGAAAGTGTGACAACCTATAGAGGTAGATTCTGAAACCACTTTTCCTGTTAATACATAAGATAGGTATTGAGGGAAATGAACGATAGATTCAGCCTTTGCAAATACATCAGGATGTTTTTCCTTCATCCATAAGATTTGAATTCCTGAGTTAAGCATTAAGCCTAAAGCTGGCGATGCTGTTTGACGACAGAATTCTGCTTGTCCACCATACTTTGAAAAAAGAGATTCTTGAATAGAGCTGTCAATATCTTTTAGGTAGTTATAGATAGGAGTTAAACGTTGACCATCTTTGCCAATAAAGGCTAACGAGGCGCCATAGGTTGAGAAATTAACGGCTCTCACATCGTATTCATCACCTGTGATCAATTTTGTAAGTGTTGATTTCATCCACTCTTCCATTAATGGCAAATCATCACATTCATCACCATCTTCATCTACCGTAGTTTTAAATTTCTCTTCATTTTGATAAGCCAATTGAAGGTGTTCATCAAATAAAAGAATTTTTTTATTTGTTTTACCTATGTCAAAAACAGCAATAACTTTTTTCATTTGTTTAGTATTTTTCGGTTGGAACTTACATGAAATGGGGCATATTTTACACGTTGTAAAATGATTTTTTCATGTTTATCTCATGTTAATGTATCTATGAATGATGTGTCAATTTTTTTTCTTTTGATGTCTTTTAGTTGTAAATTTTAGAGTGCTAGATTTATGAATTAACAAAAAACTAGCACTCAGTAATCTGACTAAATATTTTTACCAAAAATGAAGGTAACAACTTCCGTTTTTAACTTTTTGCGATTTTACGACGGTAGTTTTCTACTTCCCAATTGTCAATAAAAGCAATTTGTTCTTCTGTCATTGGTTTTGATCCTCCAAAGTTCTGAGCATAAAAAGCGATCTTTAGCATATCTGTATATACTTCAAGAACGGTATTTACTGACTTTTCGTTGTCTTCAATGACCAATAGACCCTTCCCTTGTATAGCCATAGCTTTTGGTGGGAAACCGTGTGTTGCATTAAAGTCATTTGCAGCTTTCAATATTTCAGCAACATCATCAGTTTGTACAAATGGGTATTTTGCTTTGCAATACACAATGCCATCAGGTGTAAATGCTGTATCTACTACTGAAAATGCCTCTTTAGAGCTGATGTAATTAGCAATTAAATCACTGTTAAATAGTTTAACAATAGCACCTTCTAATGGGAAATCTTTTGCAATAGTGGTTGCTGAAACAAAAGCTTGATCTTTGGCTTCAAAAGAAGGTAATTCTTCTTTTATGTAAGCATTTAATTTTACATTAATGCCTTCATAGATCTTTTCGATTTCAGAAGTTGTATTTGATGCTACAAAAACACCGTGATTTTCTAAGAAAATAATTTTAGGACTTACCCCTTTGCTTGCTTTATACGCTTCAATTTTCTCATAGACTTTTTTGAATAAAACATAACCAGGATCCGTATATTCTATAAATAGAGCTTCATCGCCAAATATCTCTTGACATTTTGCTTCGGCTCCTACAGCACACATTAATGCGTTTACTAATGTAGGGTGTGTATGTACGACATAAGTGAAATCTATGATTTCGTGCATTGATGTTTCTACAGAAGGACGTTTGTCTTTAGGATATAATATCGATGCATTAAGGTCGTTTTTTACTGCTTCTTCGCGTTCAGTAGAATTGTTTGGATATTCTTTCTTAGCGATTTTGGCTAAGCCTTCACGTGATAAACAGACAAAGCCATTTTCATCTATGGTTGATAAAGCTGAACCGCTAGCTTTGATCCACAATTTATCTTCGGTTTTTAATGAAGTATTTCCTCCACCTGCAATTACATAAAGAGGATTTTTTCCAAATAATTGTGATACTTCTATTAACTGTTCTATCTCTTTTTTCATACTGGTTTTTATATTACAAAAATGGAGAACACACGATGTATGTTCTCCATTTAATGTGCATTTATTTAATTATCGTTTGCTTAGAACGTCTTTTTCGTATTGTTGTATTTCTGTGATGTAATCTTCACCAACAGCTACACCTTCTTGCATACAATAGTAATCCCAAACAGCACCAAATGGTTTTGTTTTCAATTCTTCAAGAAGTGCTAAACGTTCAAAGTTTTGTCCGTTTTCTTCATATTTTACTAAGGTAGAAGTAGGTTCTAACATAGCAACCATAAATGCTTTTTGTGCTGCACGTGCACCTACTACATAAGCACCAATACGGTTGATAGAAGCATCAAAGAAGTCAAGACCAATATTTACGCGATCCAAGAAGTTATTACGTACCACTTCAGAAGCAATTGTTTGGATTTCTTCGTTTAATGTTACTACGTGGTCAGAATCCCAACGTACTGGACGAGTCATGTGAAGTAATACTTCATCAACAAACTGAAGGCAAGAAGAAATTTTATCACCTACAACTTCTGTTGGGTGGAAGTGACCATTATCTAAACAAATTAATTTGTTGTTTTTGATAGCATATCCTAAGTAATAATCGTGAGAACCTACAGTCATTGTTTCAGCTCCAATACCGAATACTTTGCTTTCTATAGCATCTTTCATGTATTCTTTAGGATAATCAGTTGCAAAACCTTCATCAAGAGATTTTGTTAACTGTGTACGCATACCGTTACGATCAATTGGGGTATCTTTTGATCCATCAGGAATCCAAGTATTCAATACACAAGGGCTTTCTAGTTGTTTACCAATTTCAGCTGCAATCTCACGAGTACGTTTAAGATGTTCTACCCAAAATTTACGGATTTCTTCGTCTTTAGAAGACAAGGTAAAGCCATTATCAGCTTTAGGGTGAGAAAAGAAGGTACCATTGAAGTCCATACCAATACCTTGTTCTTTACACCAATCGATCCATCCTTGGAATTGTTTAATGCCAATAGCATCACGATCTACTGCACCATCAGAGAAATCACCATATAATGCATGTACGTTTACACGTTGTTTACCTGGTAATAAAGACATTGCTTTTTCTAAGTCAGCCTTTATTTCAGTAATGTTAGTTGCTTTTCCAGGATAGTTACCTGTAGCTTGAATGCCGCCAGAAAGTTGACCATCAGGGTTTTCTGTTCCTGATACGTCATCTGTTTGCCAGCAGTGAAGACTGATTTTTACTTCATTGATTTTCTTTAATACATCTTCAGTATTAACACCAAGTGCAGCATACTGCTCTTTTGCTATTGCGTAAGCTTTTTTGATTGTTTCTTTATTTGCCATATCTAAAAAAATTTAATTGTTGTTTGTAATCTAATTTATTTTCTAAGTTATCGATAAGCAATTACCTTGCCTATCGAGCTGATTTTTTTTTAACCTAATTTTACTACAATAGTAGAAAGCATAAGTATAACAATACCAATAATTAATATGGTCATTGTTTTTTTGCTAACACCTTTCCACTCTCCTAAGGCAATACCCCATACATTACCTATTGCAATATTCAATGCCATTAGAATAGACCATCCGAAAGGTGCAACTTCTGCTGGTAATTGACTTTTCCCCATTCCGTAGAAATGGAATTGTAAGAACCAAAGGAAACCAGCTAAGAAGGTGAATAATATATTGTTTGCCCATACTTTTCCAGAAGATTGTGTGTAATCTTTATATGATTTATTCTTTATATTAAGGTATCCACAGTAGAGGAAGTTGGTGATAAAGCCACCAATTAATATAAATGCTAAGGTGATATTGCTCTGAAATAATGGGTTAACTCCATGTGCTACTGCTACTTCGTCGATAGAAGATCCAAATTGGAACCCAAAACTCATAGCTGCACTCATTATTCCTGCGAAAAAAGCAATAAGTAAACCTTTTTTTAATGCAAATTCAGCAACGGCTTTTTTGCGTTCTTCTTCACTTAAGTTTTTGTTTTTAAGTGCGCCAGCATAACCTACAATTGCGATACCCGCAATAGCTACAGATACTCCTACTATCATTAATATGCCTTGTGGAGTGGAAAGTAAACTTTCACCAGCAATTATTGGGGGTAATAAAGTACCAAATGCGGCACAAAAGCCAAGAGCAATGCTTTGCCCCATTGCAATACCTAAATAACGGATGCTTAATCCAAAAGTAAGCCCACCTACACCCCAAAGTGCACCAAATAATACGGCCATCCATTTAGATGAAGTAGAGGCATCACCAAGTATTGAAGATAACTCACCTGAAGGTACTGTTAATAATACAAAAATCCATGGAAAAATTAGCCAAGCGGCTACACCTTGAGATAACCAGTAAGATTCCCAAGCCCAATTTTTAACTTTTTTAAATGGAACATAGAAGCTAGCTGCTCCCAAACTACCAATAGCAATCATTGCTATAGCGCTAAAAATACTCATCGTTTTTATAGATTAAAGTGAATAGAACACATTCTTGATTATAAAAAAATGCAATGCAAAGATATTTTTGGAGTGAGGATACATCAATACACAAACTGATGCATTATTTGCACTTTTTGATACAAAAATGTTAATTTTGTAAAAATAATAAAATTCTGATACGCTAAATAAATAATATGAAAGATTTTTTCAAATATTTAACTCCTAGTGAAGAGGACATCCAGTGGGGACTTTACTTAAATGTTGCAGGAAGGTCAACGATAGCTCCTAATTTAGTGTATCCTTCTAAAAATCATCCTACTGGGTATTATTTTGATTATGATAATGGGCGTAAGTTGCCAGAATTTCAATTAAATTATATTACTGAAGGTCAGGGTTTGTTTGAAGATGATAATGGTATTATTCCAATAAAAACGGGTAGTCTTATTATTGTTCGCAATCAAAAATGGCACCGTTACCGACCTAACTTAAGAAGTGGATGGACTGAAAATTATATAGGATTTGATGGTGAATTAGCTGCTCATTTTTTGAAAATAAACCAGGTATTACACGGCGCTGTTGTTATTAATTGTGGTATTCACGAAGAAATTATTGATACCTATTACAAAATTTTTAATTTGGTAAAAGAAGAAAAGCCTGGTTTTCAGCAAATTGCATCAGGGCTTATTATAAAGATGATTGGTTACATTGTCGCATTTCAGAAACAAAGACAATTCACAGGTAAAAGTATTGAAAAAACTATTGAAAGTGCTAAATTTCATATTCGAGAGAATATTGAAAAGAAACTAGATTTAAAGGATTTGGCCACTGAACTAAATATAGGTTATTCTTATTTTAGAAAAATGTTTAAAACATATACGGGTTTATCACCGCGTCAATATTGCCTTGACTTGAAAATTATGAGGGCTAAAGAATTATTGCTTAGCACAGATCTTAGTATTAAGGAAATTGCTTATAATCTAGATTTCGAGTCGATCTATTATTTTAGCCGTTTTTTTAAAAAAAAGACGGGGATGTGTCCGAGTGAATTAAGAAGGAGTCCAAAGAGGTAATTGTTGTGCTTACTAGTTCTTTTTGTGCTTATGGCATTATTATCAATCAATAACATTAATAATATTGCGTGCTGTGTTATTTTTTATTTTTGATAAATGACTAATTACGTTTTCTTCTTTTTCTGAAATTAACCAATGTCTTTATTTGATGTTTAGAGTCATTGTTTTTTCTCGTATGGGAACGTGTTTAAGTTGTTGTATAATGTGAATTTTTATCGTTTTTCTGATTCCTGATTTGTATTTTTCTACTGACTTTAAATCCACATTGTGGGTTTTATTTCCTGCAGTTTGTTGCGAATAAAAAAAGTGTTTCGAATTGATACTCCGTCTGCTTGTAGCGGGGTGTTTATTAGGTTTATTTGTTGTTTGTCAGGTTTTTGATCATAAAAAAAGAGCTACAAATTAATGTAACTCTTTAAATTTTAGTGTTATAATATAATTATTTATGAGTAGAACGGCATATTTCCTCACTTTTCTATAGAAGGTGAAAAAGTAAATGCATATATGGCGGTAAACAGTGTCTAAGTTATCGAATATACAACAATTCATACTTTTAGGAACTGACAAAGTTCGTGTGACAACCTAAACGCTCCATAAGTGATCAATATTGTTAAGCATAGTATTTACTTTAAATAAAACTTTTCTAAATCAATTTTAATTAAAGACCAATCAAAGTCATTATAGAAATCATCTTGTATCTCTTTAATCCATGCAATTTGTTTTTTAGTTTCAGGAGAAAAGATTCTAGCTCTTTTTGTTTTCGTTTCAAGTGTTACTATAATGTTATTTGAATGCCATTTACCTTTCGGCAAGTCTTTGATTAATGAATCTCCGAGTCTTGAGTGTTCCATAAAACCATTACCAACTGACCTGATTGATATTTTGGTTTCAATATTCTTTGTATTAATTAAATAAGATCTCTCATACTTATCCCTTTTTAAAACTGACAAAATTGATTTCTCTGGTAGATGAATACCTCCATAAAATACTCTACTAAGCTCTAATGTATTATTTCTAAGAATCTCTGACATTTCATCATAACTAATAAATTTTGTAGAGTCATTTGCATTTTCCGCCTTAGAATTACCTTTACATCCTCCTATTCCTCTAAATCCAATAAACTCTTCGTTTACAACTTGCCAATGTAAAGCATATTTATTTGACATCCAGTTCCAGAAAGTCATCTCAACGATGTCTAATGAACGAGCACTCTCATTCGTGAACTGCTTTTCAGCATCAAACTTCAAAAAATACATCTCCTGACTCATTAAATCATATCCTTTTAGATGGTCTGATCCGATGTAATCTAACTTGTTAAATAACTCATCAAAGATGTAAGTATCTTCACTTCTAGGCAGCAAAACCTTAATAGTAGATGTCATTTCATTGTTGACTAAAAAAACATCAAGAAATATAAAAACTAACGCGGCAGCTAAAAAACCAACAATTTTCACAAGAGTCTGATTCAATTTATTGCTTCCATAATTTAAAGCAAAAAACCATATTAATAAACCAGTAAGGATTACAATGATTATCAGAAATACTATAGAGATTATTTTATAATTCATGATCATTCAATTTTACGACTAAGGTAACTAGGATGGACTGGTGGCGTATAAACTTACGTATCCTCTTGACCATAGCTTAGCAGAAAAATACATTTTATCGTTATCAAACGAATTATAACAAAGGTAAGAATTAGAATGAGAAATAACAGCTCTAGTCAAAATATTGTCAATAACTGACTATTATGTTATTGTCTAGTCACTATGTATTATAGGAAATTTACATAGTGTGTTTAATGCGTAAATAAGGACTTATTGAATTGTTTTGTATTTTTTGGGAAATTAGTAACACATAATCAACTAAGCATTAAGTTTATTAATAGGCCAATTAGAGGTGTTTTTGATGTATTATATGTACATGTATGTATCTAGTTTTTGAGCATAAAAAAAGAGTTACAAATTAATGTAACTCTTTAAATTTCAGTGGGCCCACCTGGGCTCGAACCAGGGACCACCTGATTATGAGTCAGGTGCTCTAACCAACTGAGCTATAGGCCCAAATTGTCTTTTCATTTCTGAAAGGATTGCAAAAGTAATCTATGTGTGTGAAATATCCAAACGTTTGAGCAATTGTTTTTGTAAGTTTTTATTTTATTGGTTTGCGTGTGGTTATTTTGTTTTTTATACCACCACTTAATAGGAGGAATGAGAGTAAACTAAAAGCGATGCCTGAAATGATAAATGATTTATTATAACCGTATTGATCGGTAAGGAATCCTACGCTAGGAGCCACAATGACAAAAACCATGCGGATTACAAAGTTACGAGCTGAAAGTACGGTGGCGCGTATGTCTGATGGTGTATGTTTATTGACAAGATTTTTTAGTACAGGGGTGGCTACTCCACGCAGCATATAAAAAATGCCTAAGACGATAAGAACAGCAAAGCCATTTATCCAACCAATGAAGATGTAACATAAAGGAATGCATAAGCCGAAGGTGGTGAGTAGAGCTTTATTTGATAATTTATGACTGATGTAATGCGCCGATCCCGAAAAAATGGCTGCAATAAGATTAAGTCCGGCTGCTATCAATCCTATTTGATATAATGAGACGTTTAGAGCTTCCTTTAGATAGGGGTGATAGATCCAAGCCATAGTCAAGGTGCAGGATCCGATGATAGAAGAAAATAAGAGGTAATACCTTAAATCGTTATTTTTTATGATAACGTTAACGATAATCCTAAAGGTGTGTTTTATTGTTTCGTGACCCTGTCTTAGAGATGGAGGTTCAATGAGGGTTAGTGCGGCTGGTATGGCTATAAAAGCTATCCCCGATTGTACCATAAAAGGGAGTTTGAAACTAATTCCCGCTAACAGTCCTCCTAGTATAGCAGCTATGGATTCTGCTCCATTGCCAATAGCCGTATTTAGACCTTCAAATTTCGTGTAAAGTTTTTCTCTGTTATCGTTTAACAGGGAATCATACATCATAGCACTATCAGATCCTGACATGAAACTTTGACTAATACCCAAGACTATTTCGGCCATGAGAAAAGCCCAAAAACCACCAAAGAGCGCATAGATAAGCATCCCCAAAACGCCCATAAAAGCACCTATGACTAAGGTGTCTTTTCGTCCTATCCTGTCGGCAAAATATCCTGATGGTATTTCAAGAATGATGATAATAACTGAATAAACCGCCTTGAGTAAAAATGACTCGTGCGCACTAAGTCCTTCATCCTGATAATATAGCATCAGGATCGGCATTGTAAGTGAAAACCATTTACTGATCTTTATCAAGTAAAGACGGGGAATATTCTTTGCGTAGTTAGCCAAAAAAAGTGCTTTTTAAGAAGGAGCACAAAAGTAAGCAAAGCAAATCCATTATTGAGTGAAAGGGGCTAATATTATATTAAAAATAAGCTATGATTGAGTTGATATGATTTTTATCTCGTTTTTTTCTGAGATAACAGTTTTTAATAAACAGTAAGTAATTTTTTCACTCTATTCGGATTATTATATTTTTGGGATGAAATCTTCTCTTATAGGACTAAAGCAGTCGATTAGTTCTACTGTTTCGGAAAGCGTTTGTATTGTATGTTCTAAGCCCGATGCTATGCTGATGGTGTCTCCAGCTTGGAGGGGGTGCGATATGCCTTCGATCATGAAATTGAGTTTTCCCTTGATGACATAGGTGATTTGCTCGTGGGGATGATTGTGGTAGGGATCTGCTTTTGGCATGGGCCCATTTTCGAACCGTAGTAAAACCATCATTAACCCAACTTGTACAGAAAAAAGTAAAAAACAACAAAATTTGCCTAAAAAATGAGCTTTTAAAAACATAAACATTTGATAATCAATGTTAGTATTTTCAAGACACCGATTGTAGTGATGTATGCTACTTGCGTAGTAATTAAATTATTATTATATTTGGCGCATGTTTATTAGACAAGTAAAAAAGAAGAACGCTAAAGAAGGCAAAGTGTTTTATCAATACCAATTGGTACAAGCATCTCGTATTGATGGAAAAGTTAAGCAAAATCAAATATTATATCTTGGAAGTGACGATGAATTAAACAACAAAGTCACAAGACAAGAGGTGGTAGAGCAGCTACAAACCAAAATATTTAGACAACCCTCATTACTTAATAACTATTCCGAAACATCTATAAAATTAGCTGAACAATACTATCAAAAATATTTGATAAAATACGAGACATTACCAACTGATAATAAGATTGTTATACCTGCAATTGATAAGGATGTTGATTTTCAATCTGTTGACATTAAGAACTTAGCAGTTAACAACAATAAAACTTTTGGTCCTGAAAACTTATGCAAACAGATCGCTGAGAAATTAGATTTTAACCAATGTTTTAAAAGCTTGGGATTTAATGATGACGAGAACAAATTAGCCCATATAAGTATAATAAGCCGTGCTATTTTTACAGCATCAGAACACAAAACAGCACAATACTTAGAAGATAACAGCTCATTAAAAAGTCTTTTTAACTTAAGCGACACCAAAATAACGCATCAAAACTTATACAAAATTTCAGATAAGTTATATGAGAACAGAATACACATAGACAAATACCTGTATAATAAGATACTAGATGTTTTTAATATTGATGATTCAATAGTCATCTATGACTTATCTAACACCCACTTTGAAGGTAGAAAAGACAATAGTAAGATTGCAAAATACGGCAGAAACAAGCAAAAAAGGAACGACTGCAAACAAGTTGTATTTACAGGTATTATAAATTCAGCAGGCTTTATTCGCCATTCACGTACATACGAAGGCAATAAAGCAGACATCGCTACATTGGAGGATATGATAACAGACCTGGAGAAGCACAACAGTAATACAAAAGGTAAAATAATAGTAATGGACGCTGGTTTTGCATCGGAGGATAATCTTAAATTTTTGGATAAGAATGGCTATAAATATGTCTGCGTATCAAGACAAAGAATAAAAGATGAAATCATAGAAACAATTAAAAGCAAGCATTCTGTAGAAGATAGGTTAGGAAATAAAATCGAGTTAGCAGTCTTTGAGCACGAAGAATATAGTGATACGTGGATGTATGTAAAAAGCGAACAAAAGAGGGTTAAAGAAGAGTCTATGACTATTAAATTATGTCAACGATTTGAGGAAGAATTACAGGGAATAGAAAACGCCCTGCATAAAAAAGGCGGAACAAAAAAGACAGAAAAAGTCTGGGAACGCATAGGCAGATGCAAAGAAAAAAACCGTAATGTTAGTGGTAGATATAATATCGAAGTAGAGCAGGAAAACTCAAAAGCAACAAAAATAACATGGACGAAAAAATTAACTAAAGAAAAATCCGATAATAAGCACGGCATATATTTCATTCGCACCAATATAGATAATCCTACAGAACAAATGCTTTGGGATACATACAATACGGTAAGAGAAGTTGAAGCTAGTTTTAGATGTTTAAAGTCTGATTTACAAATAAGACCAGTGCACCATCAAAAAGATGACAGAATTGAATCACACATATATTTAACAACATTAGCATACCAATTGGTCAATAGTATAAGATACATGCTAAAAGACGAGAACATAAATCATAGTTGGACAAATATTGTTAGGATCATGAATACACAAAGCTTAGTAGATGTAACGCTTCCTATGGAAACCAAAACTTTAAATATTACCACATCATCTAAACCAATAAGAAAAGTTTTAGAAATCTATAAAGCAACAGGCACCAAATCAATGATTGAAAGAAAATCGAAATATGTAGTGTACCATTAATTTTGCAACATGCTGATTTTTAGTCTGGTTTTTTATCAATGATACAAGTTGGGTTAAAGCCTACGTTTGTGTGGACAGAATAAGGAAACAATATCCAACGCTATTTTATTATTGACAAATGGTTTATTATTAATAATTTTGTAGCTCTTATCGTATAATAAGAGCCCCCGATAGGCATCGGGGCAGGCTGTGTAATGGGAAACTATCAAGCCCAATTCTATGAAAGGTTTAGGGTGAAACTCCCGTTGCCCACTCGACAGAAATCGTTAAATCGCATAAAATAAATCACATGAAAAAATTTAGTAAATTATCTTTTATTTTAATAGTCATTCTAATTGGCTGTTCAAGTGAAAAAGAAACATTTATAAATTCTTCGAATCCTGACATTGAATATTGTGGAAGAATAGATACCTCAAGAAACGAAAGTGCAGAACTGTATTGGTCTGGTTCATCTATAAAGATAAATTTCGAGGGAGAATCAATACAGGCATTGTTAAAAGATGAATCTGGAAATAATTATTTCAATATTATTATAGACAATGATAGTGTTGTTGTTTTGAAACCAGACACAACTAAAAAATATTATCAATTAGCTTCACAATTGCCCAAAGGGAAACATTCAATTGAGATTTTCAAAAGGACAGAATGGAATAGAGGAAAAACTGATTTTTATGGTTTTAAACTGAATAAAAAAGCGAAATTACTACCAAAATCGACACCAAAAGAAAGAAAAATAGAATTTTATGGCAACTCTATAACAGCAGGTTACGCTGTTGAAGACACCTCAGGGAAAGACTCGCCAGACAGTACTTTTACCAACAACTATTTAAGTTATGCTGCTATAACTGCCCGACATTATTCTGCTGAATATCAATGTATCTGTAAAAGCGGTATCGGCATTACCATTAGCTGGTTTCCTTTAATTATGCCGCAATTATATGATAGATTGATTCCTTCAGATTCGACCAGCAAGTGGGACTTCTCTTTGTACACTCCTGATATTGTCGTAATTAATTTATTTCAAAATGATTCGTGGTTAGTCAACAGACCCAAAAGAGAAGAATTTAAGATGAACTTTGGAAAACAAGCTCCCAATGATGAATATTTAATAAAAGCTTATCAACAATTTGTAGGCAAAATAAGGAAACATTATCCCAATGCAAGTATCATATGTGCACTTGGAAATATGGATGCCACAAGAGAAGGATCAAAATGGATGAATTATATTAAAAAGGCAGTAGCTAATCTAAATGACAAGAAGATATACACTCATTTTATACCTTATAAAAAAACACCAGGACACCCTTCAATAATAGAGCAGGAAGAAATGGCAAATAGCCTAATCCAGTTTATTGATAATAACATAAATTGGCAATAAGAAATTACGCTATATAACAACAACTTCCCTTGTTAAGTTATTCGCTTCGGATGGTATTCAGAACAAGTCTATAATCAATATGTTGCAGCTTGTTTTGAACAATTATGCTGACATAATCACGAGCACCATAAAAATAAACCCTCGTGAGTAAACTCCCGCCACTTGATAATCTACTGACCTTCAAGAACTTTTACTCTAGTGTTTTCAATCGCTTTTTTGTAAACTTCTATTGCTATTGGGATCGCGTATTTTGCTCATTTAGGGCTTTATTTTAGGTTCATTTGAAGATTATTGCGATCTTAAGGTCAGGCAATTAGTTATGAGATAATTAACTTTTCATTAATTGAAATAAAAAACACATAAACATATAGCACAAAATGGAAAATCCACATTATAAAGAGAGAAATTTCTGGGATAAATACGCCCACTATTACGATTTTTATATAAGTAAAACACTTAACAAAACATATAAAACGATTCTTGATAAGATCAATTTTGAATTAATGGAAAATTACCATGTTCTTGAAATTGGGACTGGTACTGGAATTATACCATTCTCAATTTTTTCTAAAGTTGATTCTATTATAGCTACTGATATTTCATCTGAAATGATTCTTATTGCCAAACAGAAAAAAAAAGAACTTCATGTTGAAAATGTTGATTTTCAGGTTCAAGATTCATATAAACTGACTTTTGCTGATGGATTGTTTGATATGGTAATTGCATCCAATTTGTTACATTTGATATATGAGCCAGAAAAAGCATTGAGTGAGGTGAAAAGAGTATTGACAGACAAAGGGGTTTTTATAGCTCCTACATTTTGTGTTGGTGAGAATGTCAAAAGTAGAATTATTTCAAGTATAGTAGAGTTTTTGAGCGGATTTAAAACAGTTAACAAATGGAGCATTAAGGATTTTAATGAATTTTTAATGACTAACGGATTTGTTATTGAAAAAACAGTTAAAATTGATGGTAAATTTCCATTGGCTTACATCGTGCTGAAGAAAAAACAAAGTACAGCACACATCGAGTAAATGGTTGACGGTTGTATGACCGCTAACGCGTCTCTCCCCTCACCTCTCGTTACAAACGAGAGATGAGGGGGACATTCGTCTTCAGACAACAAAAAAAATCGAAACAACACATTCTAAATAAACTTTTGTCAAGCTCTGCCTGAAAGTTCACCACCTCTTTAAAACAAAAAAACACCCCCACCCACTTTCATTATTTAATAGAATGAAACATCTTGTATTCTTTTGATTTAATTAGGCTTATGGCAATGAGAGCATTCACTAAGGTGAATTGGTCAATAAAACTTAGGAATTATGGGAGTTTTATTGTTTATTTTTTTGATAAACGTAATAAAAATTTCTTTTGTGGTATCTTATAAAAGTGTAATTTTTACGGCAATTTTGCATTATTCAAAATCAGCTGCCTTATCAAAAGAAAACCTATGATAAGATCAACTACAATTAAACATAAATCAAGATTTATTGTCACTTGCAAATCTATAGTATAGATCAAATATCCAAAATCAATAATTACTAGAAGCACAATAAAAATAAAAAACAAATTCCTAAAATTGG
>CBFIII010000047.1:0-31898 GCA_965662645.1 Bacteroidales bacterium | reverse complement strand
TTTTTTTGGGTTTCAATTTTTGAGTCAGTTTTTAATTCCGCTGTATTTTTCTTGTCAGTTTTGAAGTCGCAAGAGAAAAAAATCATTGAAATCAAAATGAAAGTCAGAATTGTATTTCGGTTTTGCATAGGTTTGTTTTAATGTTTGCCAACGATTGCTGTCGAGTAGGCAAAGGGAGTTTCACCCTAAGTCTCTCACAGAACCGTACATGAAAGTCTCCCTACATATGGCTCTTATTATACAATCAGCGCTACAAAGTTATTAATAATAAACCACTTGACAATGATAAAACAGCGTCGGATATTGTTTTCTTATTCTGTCTAGACAAGCGTAGTTTTTTTTTTAAGTTGTGTCTGTAGCGTTTATACTGGTTTTGTATCCATCTTACTAGTCTGCAACGTAAAAGATAAAATACTTTTGAGAGTTCGCTCATTCTAAATTTTCCGAAGTATTACCTGTCTGACTGTAGCTCTATCTCGAGGTGCTGACTATAAAAATAAAAGTACTTGATCTTAAGATCACAATAGTCTTCAAAATGACGCTAAAATTAAGGCATAAATGAGCAAAATACGCGATCCCAATAACGATTGGAGTTCACAAAAATGCAATTGAAAACACTATAGACAAATCGGTGTAAAAAATCACATCATTTCGGACACGAATATTGTTTAGTTCAACACAAGCTTCAATGTGTTGAGCAGGCAAGCAACTCAACATTGAAAGCTAATTGTTGGCAGCAGTAATTAATTATTTTTTAAGGTTTTCAACATAGTATAAATATGCATAATCTTGAGTGCTTGATTCTAAACTTTCAATTTTACTCTGCCTTTTAATGGCAAAATTTAATGCAGCATTTACCCCAAGTCCAATGGCACCACCTAAACTTGGAGGTATATTTATTTCCGATGCTGAAATAACACCAAGTAATGGGAAAAGAACGTTGAGTGCACTAGAGTCAGTAACATTCAAGTATGACTTCATTGATGTTAGTGTTTTTTCTATTCGACTTTCATCCATAACTCTATGTATTATTAACATTGACCTTTCAATCTTTTCAGAAGCTCTGACAAGTGTGTCCTTAGAGTAATCTTCGTTATCAATGTTGTTTGCTAATGCATTTATTGCATCTCTGAATGCCAATAGTTCAGGTCTGCGTTGTTCTTTGAGCTTTAGAATATCTTCTATGCTACAATTTATGGGAATTGGCAGACAATTTCCAAGTTCTAACTCAAGACAATTTGTTGTTTTTTTAGTGTCTGTTGGTAAGTTTAATATATTTCCAGATTGAGCAATAGAGTACTTCTTTGTTTTTTCTATTTGATTAATTCTTTTGTGGTAAATTAATTGTGCTTGTTCTCTTGATTGTAAAGTGCGTAAGGAAAAGTCAAATGTACCAGGGAATTTAATCACTTCACTTTTTAGTATGCCTTCCTCAGATAATAGTTTGTAGTCTGGATTTTCTAGATTTAGTCCACCAAAATATGAGGGGTCTACATAATGAATTTCATCCCAATAAGTTAGATACCTTCGAAGGGAGATATCATCAATTCCACCAGATAAATCTAAATTAGTTTGTTTCTCGGTAAGAAAACTTTTTCCTGATATAATTATACCTCGCGTGCTCATTTTGTTTGTTTTATTGCTGCCAACATGTCTATACCCAAAATATTGCCCATATATTTCATTTAGCAGCAGGTGACTTTTCTTACATTTATTAAAGACAAGAAAACCCCCATAATTGCTAAGTTTTATTGATCAATGCCCCTTAGTGAATGCTCTCATTGCCAAAAGTATAAATATAATCTTTAAAAACCTTGTATTAATCGGTATTCAATTTGTCGAGAGATCTTTTTTTTGATGATGTTTAAAGCGTGTTTTTTCATTTCTTGAAATATGATAACTTTTTTCTTGTAATTTTTCTATTTAAAGCACGTGATAGTACAACGCCGTTTTGTTGCGTAAAGCTTAAAAGTACAATTACTTTGCATCAGAGAAATAAACAACGGATGTACAAACTTGCTATTCCCATATCAGAAGGACGATTAAGTTCTTATTTTAATCACTGTCAGCACCTATCATTGGTCGATATTGATGATAATTCTGTGGTGTGCGGGCATACGACTATCCCTTGCATTGGCGAACATCAAGCAGAGCAACTCATACAATTGGGTGTGACCGATCTCTTAGTTTATAAAATAGATCTTGATACCTTAAAAGCATTTGAGCATAAAAAGATCAATGTTTTTGTTGGGGTAGAATGCCTGAAATTGGAGGTACTTATCAACGATTTTATGGAAGGGAAAATTACCTCGAACGAGAAGATCATTGGTGATATTTTAAGCTCGAAATGATGAAGGTGCTTTTTTATAGATGATCCATTTTACGACAACGATTTTTTTTAAACCATATGAAAATTGGAGGACACAAATCCCCAATTTTTTAACTTTCTACTTTAAACTCATTAATATGAAACAGTCTATCAATTTTGCTTTTGCGGTGAGTGCTGCGCAAGTTTTTGAACCAAAACATTTTGGCGATGCTGATAATTTCTTGATGTACCATTGGGATGGAGAAGCGATGCACTTTGTCGAAGTATTACCTAATCCCTTCATTACTTTTGATGAAGAGCATGGCTCAAAGCGAAAAGGAGTGGCTATTTCCGATTTCTTAGCTGCACAAGACATACACGTCCTCGTTTCTAAGCGTTTTGGAAAAAATGTACAAGTGGTAAATCAGCATTTTCTGCCTGTAATGATAGATAAAGTTTCTAAGGAGGAATGCTTTGCAGTACTTGAGCAGTATATGGATGATATAACTTTGGAGTTAGAGCAAAAGTCAGGTCCTTATACACTCTATGCAATTAGAGGCGGAGCATTGAAACGCATAGCTATAAAAGCTGACGAGTAAGAAAGGTATATTGATAATACTTAGAAAAAAACAAGTTTATGAAATATGATATTGTAGTCATTGGCGGTAACCCGTCAGGAGGAACGGCTGCTGCGGCAGCAAAAGAAATATACCGAGGGAAGTCGGTATTGGTGATTCGAAAAGAGGAAAAATCGTTGATTCCTTGTGGAATACCTTATGTCTTTGGCACTTTAGACGAAGTGGAAAAAAACATCAAGAGCATTGTGCCAGCACAGAATAGCGGCATCGATTTCCTGATTGATGAGGTGCTCGAGATCTTACCTGACAAGAAGCATTTGAAGCTAAAAGGTGAAGAGGATGTATGGTACGATAAACTCATTGTGGCCACAGGATCAAGACCTTTTGTTCCGCCTATTCCAGGGGCCGATTTAGAGGGTGTGGTGAGTATTTCCAAAGAGTTGGAATATATAAAATCCATCCATTCCTTTTTGAAAGAAGGCAAAGATATTGTGGTGATTGGAGCTGGTTTTATTGGGGTGGAGATGAGTAATGAATTGGTAAAGTTGGGGGCTAACGTGACCTTGATTGAAGCTATGGATTCTATCTTGCCTTTGGCTTTTGATGCTGATGTGATTACTGCGCCTGCTGAGGTATTGGCTGCGCATGGCGTGCAGATTCGTACCACGACCAAAGTGAGTAAGATAGAAGGTGAAGATGGAAAAGTGACGGGCGTGCTTTTGGCTAATGGTGATCTTATTAAGGCTGATCGTGTGATTGTAGCTACAGGGTATAAACCCAATATTGCTTTAGCTCAGCAGGCGGGGATAAGCATTGGTACTAGTGGTGGTATTATTACCGATGAGTACTTGCGTACCAATATAAAAGACATTTTTGCAGTGGGCGACTGTGTGGAGCACCGTGATTTTTTTACCCGTAAGCAATCGCGCCTAATGCTGGCCTCTACTGGTGCATCTGAAGCGCGTATAGCGGGTATGAACCTTTACGATTTGCGCGTGATAAGACAGACCAAAGGAAGTATCGCTATCTTTTCCACAAGTCTTGATGACATCTCATTAGGAGCAGCTGGTCTGACCGAAACGAGTGCTTTGGCTGAGGGTTTTCAAGTGGTGATTGGGCAGAATAGGGGAGCCGATCATCATCCGGCTTGTTTGCCAGATACACAACAACAAATGGTAAAACTCATCTTTTCAAAATGTGCGGGAGTCATTCTTGGTGCGCAGATTGTGGGTGGTCCTTCTACTGGCGAAATGATTAATATCTTAGGTCTAGCTATTCAAAAATACATGACGGTGTCGGAATTAGCCATTATGCAGTATGGTACGCAGCCTTTGCTTACGGCAGGTCCTGGTAATTATCCTATTGTGCTTGCCGCAATGAATGCTTTAGGAAAAATGGAAAACTAGTTAAAAAATAGAATTTTTATGAAAAATAAATTGCAATATTTTCCCATTACGGCTTTTTCTATCGTTATGGGATTGAGTGGCTTGTCTATTGTATTTGCTAAATTTTATCATATGCAATGGTTGCCTAAAGTGTTTTATGATAGTATGTTGATGCTGGTAACTGCCTTATTCCTCTTTTTTGTACTTGTATATGGTCTTAAGGCCATCTACTTTTTTGATGAAGTTAAGAAGGATTTTAAACACCGCATTCGCATTAATTTCTTTTCTGCTATATCCGTTTCTTTTTTGTTGCTTTCTATAGCACATATGACGTATTGGCCATTTTTATCCTTGGTCTTTTGGTGGATTGGCGTAGTGCTGCATACAGGACTGATGTTGCATACTATTAGCTATTGGATACAGCATAATTTTGAAATACAGGTGATGAATCCTGCTTGGTTTATTCCTGTGGTGGGTAATATTCTTATTCCTGTTTCAGGGGTAGAGTTTATGCCTAAAGCCTTTTCGTTTGTTTACTTTGCTATCGGCTTCTTTTTCTGGATTATTTTGTTTGCTATCTTTATGAATAGGGCCATTTTTCATCATCAGTTACCGCAGAAATTTGTTCCCACCTTGTTTATTCTCATAGCTCCTCCGGCCATTGGTTTTATAGCCTATATGCGTATTGCTCAGAGCTGGGATGGTTTTGCTTTGTTCTTGCTTTTTGTGGCTTATTTCTTTGTCGCTTTATTGGCCTTTTTGTATAAAAGTTTTAAAAAGCTTGAATTTTTTATTTCGTGGTGGGCATTTACTTTCCCATTGATGGCTATCACTTTAGCTTCGGTTGTGGCCTTTCAAGTGTCTGGACTCTCGATTTATAAATACCTTTCATTTTTAATGTTTGGTGTTGCCATATTTACCGTGTTAGTGGTTTCATGGCATACCTTTCTGAAAATGAAAAAAGGAGAAATTTGTATTAATGAAGACTAAGTCAACAACATAAAATACGCAGGATAAAGGATTTTTATACACAGATGGATGATTAAACTCGCTTTAGAATGGTGGTCGCTATTCAGTCATCTTTTTACTTTTTACTTTAAACTTTTTACTTTTTAAAAATATGAAAACGAAAATAACAATTATAGTCACCTTATTATTGGGCATGTTGATGGGCCTAATATTTTCAGGAATCTTTGTATCTGTATCTTCAGGGGAGATGATGATCAAAGAGTTTCACAGTCCTTATGACTTTGATAAAACGGTCAGTTTGATGGCGCAACGCATCAATGACAAAGAGGGCTGGCACGTTACCGGAATAATAGACCAAAATCAAGCAGTTAAGGCTAGCGGAGCTGTTGATATTGGTGCATATAAAATTATAAAATATTGTCACGGAGGATATTCTGCTCGTGTGTTGCAAGCCGACGAACGTAAGAAAATTGGGAATATGATGCCTAAGTCATTTGCGGTGTATGAGAAATCAGATGGACAAGTTTATATTTCCACCATGAACGGGGCTATTATGGGAAAACTCTTTGGTGGTGAAACCGAAAAAATACTTGAAGAAGTTTCTCTTGAAGTGGAGGATATGATGCGTTTTATCAATTTGAAATTTAGCATCTTCTAAAGTCTTGAAGACTTTTTAAAAGCTATTTATTCTTAGGGTAAAACCAAAACAAGAAGAAATACGATAGGAGAACTATAAATGTTCTGCTTTTAACCTACTTTGATAAGTGCATATATATCATGTTTTGAATGATACGTATGCACTTATCGTTGTAAATTTCAAACTAATTGCTGTGTTTTATATTTGCTGTAGCTTGTTCAATCCATCTAGAGCCGCTACTTTGTAAGCTTCAGCTAAGGTTGGATAATTAAAAACGGTATCACGAAAATACTCGAGCGTTCCACCAAAGCTGATGACACTTTGCCCTATATGAATTAATTCAGTGGCTGTCTCGCCAATAATATGTACGCCTAGTAATTTGTAGGTTGTAGGATCGAATAATAGTTTTAGCATGCCTATTTCTAGTCCCATTATGCCACCACGAGCTAGCTCTGAAAAACGAGCCAATCCGCTTTCATACGGTATTTTAGCCATTGTTAATTCCTGTTCTGTTTTGCCTATCATAGATATTTCAGGAATGGTATATATGCCATAAGGTAACAACTCTGGTCTGTAATTGGCAGGGGCACCAAACATTTTGCAAGCCGCCATTCTTCCTTGTTCCATAGATGATGCTGCTAATGCCGGAAAACCTATGACATCTCCTGCTGCGTAGATATGAGAAACTTTTGTTTGAAAATTAGCGTTAACATCAATTTTACCTCTCTTGTCCATTTCAATGCCTAAGACATCTAAGTTCAAAAGATCTGAATTTGCCTGTCGTCCAACGGCATATACAAAGGTTTCAGCTTTTATTATTTTTCCACTTTCCAATTCTACGACTACCATACCATCGTCATTTTTCGTCACGCTCTTGAGCGTTTCGTTTAATCTAAAGATGGTGTTTTGATTGCGGAGGTGATACGTCAAGCGGTCAATGATTTCTTCATCGACAAAGGGTAATACTTCGGGGCGTTGTTCTATTAATGTGACTTCTACATCCATTACCGAGAACATGGAAGCGTATTCTAATCCTACAACGCCAGCACCTACAATAATCATTTTGTGGGGCATTATTTTTAGATTGAGAATCTGATCTACATTAATGATCTTGTCACCATCAAAAGGAATGGTTGGATTGTCGGCTGGTCGCGTACCACAAGCAATTAAGAAATGCTTGCCCTTGAGTTGCAGAATACCTTCATCGCTATCTACTTCAACGGTGTGTTTGTCTATAAACTTGGCCATGCCATAAAACAGATGAATGCCATTCCGTTTTAGTTGGTCATTGATGACAGCCATTTCGCGCTGTTCTACAATTTTAATGCGCGCCTCTAGATCTTCGCCACTAATATTTTTTTTAACACTATAATCTTTACCATAAAAACTACGCTGGCGAATACCCGAAAGATACATTATGACTTCTCTTAAGGTCTTGCTAGGAATAGTGCCTCTGTGTAATGATACGCCACCGATCATTGATTTCCTATCGATAACAGCTACTTTTTTACCAGCTTTTGAGGCTGCTATGGCCCCTTTTTGACCTGCTGGTCCCGAACCTATGACGATTAGATCATAATTATCTTTACTCATATTATTCATAGACGATATTTTATACAAAGTTTACGCTAATTTACAATAAAAAAATAAATGTTTTATGGTAACTATAAAAAAAATGTTGTTTTGGGTTTGATGATAAATAATTTGTAAAAAGCTTTAAATAAGCTATTTTATTCTAAAATATTTCTCCTTCTATTGGTTCACTATTTTTTTGTTGAACGTTCAGAAGAAGATTACTTTAGTTCCTCATTCTCTATTTCGTAATTAACTGAAACCATCCAATCAGCAAAAGAAGGGTCAATGATTTTAATGGACTGTATTAATTCTTGTTTAAAGGTGGTTTCTATAGGTGTACCTCTGCCTGGCCATATTTTAAAAATCAGGCGAAAAACTTCATTATCTTCAATTGATTTAATAATTTTCGATTTTGGTTGTTTAGATATTAGAATATTCGGATACTTTTTGGGGACTATTGTTGACATTTCACTTGCCTTATCAATAATGCTTTGTCTTGTTTTTTGATCTAATGGCAGCATAATATCAAGTTGACAACTTATATGTTTCTTGGGATAGTTGATGACGACATTTATGTTACGGTTGGGAATATAAACTTTAGCACCATTGGCATTTTCAAACTCCACAAAGCGCATACCTATGGAGCTGATAATTCCTGTTTGTCCATTAATCTCAACCATGTCTCCAATGTCAATCTGATTAGAGATAATAAGTGTAAATCCAGTGACCATATCTTGTACAATACCTTGTGAACCAAAACCTACGGCAAGACCAATGACAGAGGCACTAGCTATATATGCTGTTAATGATATTCCCATTTCCTTTAAAGCATACCCAATGGCCAGAAAGTAAATAACAAACACTAATACACTTGTTATTAAACTTGTAATGGACTGTATTTTTGGGGAATACCTTTTGTGAGCTTTAGAGTGAAACAGGCGACTTCCTTTCTTTATGATGAGTACCAAAACATGTGCTGTTAAGGCTATTGTAAGAATTAATAAAACCCGTTTTCCTATGGTTTCAAATTGAAGTGATGTTGTGTTTAATAGTGATAATATCATGTTATGTTTATTTATTATTGTTCATTGCTAATCTGTTTTTTAAGTTTTATCTTCAAAATGTTATTATAATAGTCTTTAATAGAACTATCTGAGGAAAATTTACCCATTCTGGTGATGTTAAGAATGTCCATTTGATCTTCCTTGCTTGTCTCTTTCTTATGTTTTAGGAACCAATTTCTGATATCAAATATACGATGAATAATCTGCCAAAAGTAAATAGAGATCGAAATTTCGTTTTATTTCTAGGTTGACTTTGACTTATGGTTTCTGTGATTCTTACCTTAGTAATGTTCAGGTAAAGAGTAGATGATTAAAGTTTCTTTTCTTCTTTTAAAGCGATCTTGACCGCGTTATCTCGGTTGTAAAGATCATTTCTAAATTGAATAACTCCTTCATCATTAGTCCATGTAGTCCAATATAAAATATAGATGTCGGGTTGTTCTTTTAATGGAATAGTCAGTGTTTCATTCGATTGTACTTGTTTTTGTATCTTTCCAGCATTCCAATTGGTGCTGTCATTCAAGAAAAATTCCGCCAACAATAACGGATTTTGAACTCTTATGCAGCCTGAACTAAAAGAACGCTCTGTCTGTTCAAACAAATCTCTGTGGGGCGTGTCATGAAGGTAAACGTTATATTGATTTGGAAACATAAATTTAACGGCTCCTAATGAATTATCAGGCCCTGCAGGTTGACGATAGGTATAAGATTTTACGATAGAACTATTCCAATCTACTTTGTTAGGATCCAAAACAATACCCTTATTATCAAGGACGGTGAGGTTCTTTTTCTTCAAATAACTAAGGTCTTTTTTTACTCCAGGAATAACATCTCCGTTAATAATTCCTGGGGGCACTGTCCAAGTGGGGTTTAATACTAAATATGATATTTTAGAACTAAACACAGGTGTTCTTCTATAGTTTTTGCCAACAATGGCTTTATGTTGTCTTTTTAATTGCCCATCTTTATAAACGTCAACTGAGAAATTGGCAATATTCACTTGTACGTAATAATTACTAAACTCTTGAGGTAACCATCTCCACCTTTCCATATTCACTTTTATTTGATCTATTCTATCGTCCACAGAAATATTCATAGCTGAAATAGTGGTTTTTCCTACATTACCATCAGCTTGCAGATTGTGTCTTATCTGGAAATGAATGACAGCATCGTTTAACAGATCATCAAACTGCCTGATATTTCCAATAGCATTTGCTTGCAAATCTTGCGTTGCTAGTAACCTTTTTTTGATGAGTACAATCTGATCATTCTCATCTCCTTTTTTCAGTGTTACGTCGCTTTGTATTTCGGTCCAACCGCCATCTTCTTTTATTTTTTCATAGATAAGAAGTGCTTTTTTTAACCCTAGATAGGTTTTATGCTTAGGTAACGACTCTTGAATGTAATGTGTAATACTATTTTCTTGAATGGCTTTTTCGAAGAGTAACACTGGATTTCCTTCGCGTCTTTTAACCTGCCATTCGGGGTCTATCGTTGTGGGGTTAACTTTCCCTGATAGGAGGTGAGTCGTATATAATAAAAATGCGTCCGTTGCTAACAAATCGATATTGGCTTTTTGATCGGCATTGAGGGTTGAATAGTTATTGTACAGGGCTAATAATATTTCTAAATGATAATCACTGGGGTTCAATCCTTCGTATTGTGATTCATTGATACATTGAATCAATTGTGCTATTGAATTTTTATTTTTCCATGCTAACGTGAACATGCGATCCTGGTATATTTTAGAAAGCGATTCCGCACAATAGATGAGATCGTTTTCCGCACTTAATGGAATGAAACTTTGATTTTCAATTCTTTTCCTGATGATATCTTGGCTTTCAATATCTTTGGCAAAAGTGGTGAATGTTGCTATTAATAAAAGACTTATAGTTGTAAATATTGTTTTTTTCATAATTTGTGTTTTAGCTGTACTATTGATGAGTAAGCTCAATATGTGAAGATTTGTATAACGAATTTAAGTTCAGTCTAAGAATTTTGAAGATTTAAAATATTCTTTATTATTGCCATATATAAATAGACAAGTCCCATTGGATATGGTATTAATGATATTTTCCGTTTTGGACTCTGGTAGTGCGGGGCATCCCCAGCTTCTACCTAATCGACCATGCTTTTTTATGAAATCAGCATTCACATAACTAGCCCCATGAATTACGATGGCTCTTTTTCTTGCATTATCATTAATGCCTTTTTCTAAGCCATCTAATTTTAATGAAAAACCATGTTTTCCCTGGTAGGTTTCTGCTGTTTTGAAGAATCCTAAACTACTTTTTAATGACTTGGGTTCATTAGAAAAAAGAACAGTCGTATTATTTCCAGTATTTTTGCCGTGAGCTATAAGGGTATTAAATAACAAAGATTTATTCTCTATATCAATGACATAAAACCGTTTTTCGGTTGAAGGTTTAGAATAATCAATGATGGCTATTTTTCCTGTTTTAAAGGTGTCGTATTTATAATAGCCCTTCATCGCTTTCAAGAAAATAGGATAAGAAAGAACTTCCTCGAAGGAAGACTCTTCCCATATTTTCTTAATAGAAACTTCAACGGAATCTTTCCTCTCATTTTTACTGTTGACTTGAAGCTGAGCTTTGGTTTCAAACCCAAAAGTAAAAATGACCATTATCAAAACTATCAATTTTAAATATTTCATAGCTATTAGTTTTCTTTTGATAAAGTTGTTGTAGCTTAATTATGAATCAACTGTTGTTCTTTTTTAAGTTGGCTTAATTTTTATCAAGTGGATTGTAAACTTTGCAATTATTGCTAATGTCCTGTCTTTTATAAAACAAAGACTATTTTTACACGTATTTTAGTTGTGATGTGTTGTAAGTGATTTACAACAAAACAGTTATAGCATAAAAATATAAACGAAAGCACCCGAAAAATAACCAATTAAAGCGATCAGGCTTATCTTTTTTAGGTACCAAAAGAAGTCTATCTTCTCTATGCCCATAGCTGCTACGCCGGCTGCTGATCCTATGATAAGGATGCTACCACCTGTACCAGCACAATACGCTATAAGTCCCCAAAAATAATGATCCATAGGAAATGTTTGTAAATCGTACATTCCCATCGAGGCGGCGACTAAGGGTACATTGTCAATGATTGATGAGAGTATGCCTAATGACATCGCAATGGTTTTAATATTTCCAACAGATTTGCTGAGGATATCTGCTAAGCTTGATAGCAAACCTGTGGATTCCAATGCTGCTACTGCCAACAGAATACCTAAGAAGAAGAGCACACTAGAAATATCTATTTTTCGTAAAGCATTGGTGACCGTAATTTTATGATCTTCAGTTTTATCTTTATTTAAAATTTCGGTGACTATCCATAATACGGATAACCCCGTTAGTATGCCTAAAAAGGGGGGAAGCCCTGTCATTGATTTGAATATAGGAACAAAGAGTAGAGCAGAAATTCCGATAATAAAGACGATAACTTTTTCGGAATTTAAAACGGAAACTTGAGGTGTAGAAGTCTCATTCTTTTTAAACTCACCTTTTACCATTCGCGAAATTAAAGCAAGTGGGATAAGCATACTTACCAAACTAGGAAGAAATACGTGTTGTACAGTGTTAACGGTGGAAATTTGTCCTCCTATCCATAACATGGTAGTAGTAACATCGCCAATGGGAGTCCAAGCTCCACCTGAATTGGCCGAAATAACAATCATACCACTGAATAATAAGCGTTCATTTTTGTCATCAATGAGTTTCCGTGCAAGGGTAACCATTACGATAGTTGTCGTTAGGTTGTCAAGTACTGAAGACAGAAAAAACGTAATAATAGCAAGGATTATAAGCAGTAGCTTTTTATTACTTGTCTTGATGTGTTTTGTGATAACGTCAAAGCCACTATACGAATCTATTAATTCAACAATGGTCATGGCGGCTATCAAGAAGAATATAATTTGCGATGTATCTCCAAGGTGCTCGATAAGTTGGTGAATGATTTTTGTGGAATCTGAATCAAATACCATATAAGCAGTCCATAGAAAACCGCCCGTGAAAAGCGCAATGGCTGCTTTGTTGATTTTTATCTGACTTTCAAGGGCTATTAAGGCATAGCCGATACAGAATGCGATGATGATGAGTAGGGTCATTGATATATAAATTGATGATATTTAAACTTAACAAATATAGTTTTTATTTAAGCAAGGAGTAAGAAATGTATCTATTAAATAATATTTTCTTTTCTGTTTGATGGTGAATGAAATAGATAGTTCATACGCCTCGTATCATATTTACATTAGCCCCAAGCTTAGCCTCATAATTGATTGGTGTATGGACTTTATGAGTGATGGACTTACGGATGGTAGAAAAGTGCGATTATATAATATCGTAGATGCTTGTAATAGAGAGGTGCATAGGGGAGAGGTGGGACATCAGTATCTAGCAAAAGCAGTGCTTGATTAAATTGATGACTTAGAGTTATGAAAATCTCGAATTTAGAATGGTTCTATTAAGAAGAAGGCTACATAGAAATGTACTCCGCTATCTATGTATTTAGATAGCGGAGACACATCTATTTTATTAGGTTTTCGTAATGATGGTTTTATTTACTGAAGATTGAGAATAGTTCTTTAAAGCCATGTTTTAAGTTGTCAAGACTGTCAGAAAAAGATTTCTTTGCTTCTTCCCAATTTTCTTCTGTCGTATCAGCTAATTCATTATACATTGACTGTAACTCCTCTTTTTTGGCCTTTAATTCAGCTATTCTCTTGTTGTATTTTTCTTTAGTTTCAGATTTAGCATGATCCTTTTTGGCCTCTAGTTCTTCGATCTTAGCGAAAATTTTATCAATTTCATTTTTTGCGCTTTCTTTGAATGCTTTACGTTCCATAATGTTATTTTTTGTTAGTTTATTTAGTGTTAATTAATTGCAACTTATATTTCTTTAAATGCTTTTTTACGTCAGATTTTAAATCTAACAATTGAGTGTTGACTCCCGTTTTAATCCCACATTGTGGGTTTAATTCTACGTAGCTTGCTGTGAATAATAAAATGTTCTTCAATTAAAAGCTTCGTGGGCTAGTCCAGAAATTATTGACTTTTTCTATCTCTATGTTTTTTTATTTACTGAAGAATGAATCTTTCAGCTAAGATACTTCTTTTGACACTAAATAGGTCGTATATATCAAATAGAAACTCACTAAGATTAAGGCTTCCCATCGGTCAAGCTTTTTCCTTTTTCCGGTGAACATGGCGATGAATAGAAATACTGTTCCACCCATCAATATGAATAAGTCTTGGTTAAAATTAGGGTTGTATTTGATGGGATTAATAAACGAGCTAACAGAAAGAATTAATAGAATATTAAAAATGTTTGAGCCTATGATGTTGCCAATTGCGATATCGCTATTTTTCTTTAAAGCTGCAACTATCGAGGTGACTAATTCGGGCAGTGAAGTGCCTGCAGCAATTATAGTTAATCCAATTATCTTTTGGCTAATGCCTATTTTTGTTACTAAGTCTATACTGTTGTTTACCACTAGTTTACCACCAATTATTAGTCCCACGAAACCCAATATAATCAATCCCCAAATTTTATAATTTGATTTCTTTTCATAGTCATTCTCTTCAGCTTTTTCTTGTTTTAGTTGTTTGAATACATAATATAAAAAGCAAAGAAAGGCCAAGAGTAATACTATGCCGTCAAGTCTGGAAATTACAGTGTCTTGATGGATAAAGAAATCGTTGGCTATTACAAATAGCAATAGGGTAGCCATAAGCGATATTGGAATTTCTCTCCACGCTGTTGACGATTGGACAGTGATGGGATAAATTAAACCCGCTATTCCAAGTATGAGAAACAAGTTGAAATTATTGCTGCCAATAATGTTTCCCAAAATGATATCGGGAAGCCCATTAAAAGCTGCTGCAGCATTAACAACCAATTCTGGTGCTGATGTTCCAAAAGCGACAATGGTTAAACCTATGACTAAGTCGGAGATGTTGTTTTTTTTGGCTAAAGAAGAGGCGCCGTCAACTAACCAATTTGCTCCAAAAATTAAACATGCAAATCCGATTACAATTAAAAATAGAGTGACAATCATATCTTTTTATTTGCTATCATTAACGGCACTTTGTTTTTCATAAATATCAGAGACACCACCAGAAACAATAAACTTCATTGCAATGGACGGATCTATATCTAGCATCCTGATTTGTGCTTTAGGAACTATAAATAACTCTCCTGAGAAATTATAGGAATGAGGAAAATATACCGCTACCTTATCTTTCTCATCTATCTTGCTTAAATCTTCCGCTGTTAGAAATCCCATTTTTTCAAGATTGGAGATGGGGTTTACCAATACAATAACTGGTTTGTTGAATTTCTTTTCTTTCCCTACAAATGCCGAGAAAAGATCATTTAAGGCTGAATAGATAAGTTTTAATAAAGGAATCTTTTCTATTAACTTCTTAAACAATATTTTGAATGGTTTAACAAGTATGCTATTGCCAATGATGCCAACTAATACGAGGAAGAAAAAGATCACCACAATGCCTAAGCCCGGGATATCTATTTTGAGAAATTTCACCAAAATATCATCCAGTATGTTATTGGTGAAATTAAAAATGACAAAGATGATGTATGCTGTAATGCCTAAGGGTGCTAAATATAGCAGACCTTGTAGGAAGTAATTTATTATTTTTTTCATAAGACAGAAAATATATCAATAAGGTGTTTTCTCTAGTTATCGAAAAGACTGATAAAATTACAACAACTATTCTTATGTTTGGTGATATAAACGTTTTTATTTATTTCCTGATGCTTTTAAATTTCAATTTATTTCTTCCGACAAGGATAATCAAAAAACGTTTGAGTCTCAGGCTGCATCTGAGCTACAATAGTTGTCGTAATCGCCACTGCTTAAAATGTCAAGGTAACAAGTGCGAAGAATAGATAGAGGCTATAGAAAATGACGTGATTAAGATATCTTATTATTACGTGTTTTTCATACTACTAAGCGATCTTAATTTTTTAGTTATTAATGTTATAAGAAACTTTAGGATAGACAAAATTTAGCCAAAAATTACAAGTTCTTGAGGGCTGAAACTGCGATAGAGCGAAGGATTATTTCCCTTAGTATGGACTAAGGAAAAGCAAAAACAAGCAACTTGAGTGAAATCATTCAACACGGCCTTCAAATTTGGCTTTTAAAACCATTTGAAGACCTAAGTGTTGATGCTTGTTTTATTCTTTCACCAAGATATATTTTTTCAAATCGGAACTGAGAATATCGTATAATTCCTGTTTATTATTTTGGTCCGTTTTTGCAAAAACAAAACCAAAAAGAGGGTAGGTGTTAATGTCTAAAGCTCTTATCAAAAGAGGATTTTCAAAATCTGCAGCTAGTGCTTTATAATCAAATTTTTCAATATCAGCGGTTTTAATGCCTGAATTATTATCTAAAACGACGATGCTAAATATATCGTTTTCTTTGCCTTCGTATATTTTATCCCAATTGGGGCAAGTGTTTTCAAAATAGTATTTGTAAGGATTCAGTTCCAAGGCAACGCCTGATAAATCACCCGTAGTACACCAACCGCCAAAGCGAAGTGGGTTGATTTCAATAGGAATTATCTTGCCGTTTTTATCGATTCTTACTTCGGCATGAGCTGGGAAATTCTTTAAATTAAGTTGATGACCAATTTTGTTTAAAAATTGCTCCAATTCAGATTTATATTGATTGATAATGGCTTTAGAAGTAGAATAAACACGGTCGCTGGTGTCCGTTCCTGATGAAAAAACGTGGTGTAAAATGTTTAATATAACTACTTCACCCTTATCATTATAGTAATGGTCTATAGCGTATTCTTCACCTTGAATAAAATCTTCAATAACAAAGTGGGAAGTGTCGAGAACATTTTTCGGAAAAATGCTTTTAAGATTGTGTGGTGTTATTTCCTTTTTTGCCTTCATCCAGTCGTTTTCATCATGGATGATATAGACGCCAATACTCAAAAATCCGATGGATGGTTTTATGACAAAAGGAAATGACAATTCTTCGCTAGCAATATGCTGTATGTTTTCTAACTTGATTTTTTGGAATTTGAATTCTGGAAATAGGGCTTTAATTTGCTCTCTGAATTTTACCTTGTCTTTGAAGATGTTGATTTGCTTTGCCAATTCACTTTCTTCAAAGTGCTTGTCTATCCAACTGAGCACATTTTCTGAATTGGAATATATCCGCTGAGAAGGGTTGTTCTTTATAGTGGCTATTGCCTCTTCTTCACTTATCCAATTTAAGGTAGTGTCAGTGACTAATTCTTTTGCCGTTTTTGTTGCAACTATCGGGTAGTTATTTTCTTTTATCGTTTCAATAAGAAAATCTGAAATATATGGTTTGTCTATTAAGTACATTTTTAATTTCTATTTATGGTTTTATTTAAATTCCACATTGTGGGTTTTATTCTCTGTAGTGTGCTGGGAATAATAAACTGTCATTCAACTAAATGCCTCGCAGGCTTGCCCCGAGGATATTCACTTATTGTGAACGATGGCTAAACGTAATTATTTATATTTTATAATTCGTAATTCATATTCATCTCCCCTTGTTTGAATTAAATGTATCATCATTCCATTTTGCAGGGTTGTTGATAATGTAATTTTTGATGCGTTGGTATTCTTCATCGTTTCGTATAACATGGTCGTGATAACTGGCTTGCCAATTTCTTTCACCTGGGGTGTTTCGTAAAATATTAATCTGTTTTGATGTTTGTTGTTTAAATTTCCCTATTAATTTGGGTATGATCATTTTTCGGCGCTGTTTCCGGTATTGTTTTATTTCATCTAGAGAAAATTCATGAATTTTCTCTACGTTACCACCATCACCACCATCACCATCACCACCACCATCATCGGGTCCATCACCAACCACCGATATACCATTATCAAAATTGTAATCGCCTAATGTAATAATACAATGTATATGGTTGGGCATAATGACCCATTCATCCAATAATGCACGTTTATGATATTCGGGTATTTTTTTTATTTCAGTTTCAACAATATTGCCATATTCTGACAATACCATATTGCGATCAATAATTTTACCTAAAATACATTGGCGTAATGAAATACAAATTGTAATAAAATAACTGGCTGGGGCAGAATAATCCCAAAATTGCCATCTATTCGGTTCTATACGGTATTTGTTTTTAAATTTCTTCACCAAATGTTTTTTTACGCTGCTAGCTCCTCGTTTATTTCATTAATAATCTCGGTCATCTCATTATTGAATAGCTATACAACCAGTCACATAAGCATTGTGCAATTTATGTTAATTGAGAATATTGCCCACAAAACTATAAAATAAAGGAATGTAAAAACAAGAATAGGTGCTTTCTTTTGAGGTGCTTCGTGGTTTTTTGTGTTCATATCGCCAGAAAGCTACAGAAAATAGGGGATTCTCTTAACGTTTGATTTGGCAGAAATAAGGTGCTACATTCATATACTCAGTACTGTGCTATACTTTAAAGGTTACTGTAAATATATTGTAAATGATATAATTAATAAACAGAACTGTGTATTGGTTTCTTTGATTAAAACTATACCTTTGTACAGAGGAAATACATACCGCATACACTTCTAGTGCAAAATTATATTTAGGTGGATTTACAGGTTGCTTTGAAAGTTGAGTGACTTATTCGACTAATAAACAGCGCACAACCGCTTTTTTTCATTATTTTTTTTTGCAAGATGGGGTTTAGATTCAAAGAAAAGGGAAGTCCTTTGTTCTATAAAAAATCATGCTTCAACATTATTAAAATACTATGACTCACGAAGATTTAATTGTACAAATGCTGGGCGACCAGTCCATAAAATCTCCTTTAAGACCTACTTCTCATCCCGATGGACAATCATTCGGATTTATTAAAAATGAGGATAGAGTATTATATGATGCATCGCTAAAGCATTTCAATCAATGCTGCGAAAGTGGTGAAAGCCCTCTATCCTTTGAAAAAGCTGGACCTCATGAACAATTGTATTTTGATGCTAAAAAGACAAAAGTCGCTATTGTAACTTGTGGTGGATTATGCCCTGGCTTAAACAACGTCATACGGAGTCTGGTTAACCAATTGCATTATCGTTATAAGGTTAAAAATATCATTGGCATTCAGTATGGTTTCGAAGGTTTTATTAAAGAATACAAACATCCAGAAATTGATTTAACGCCAGAATTTGTTGAGAATATCCACCTTTTCGGTGGTACCGTTCTTGGATCATCGCGTGGTCAGCATGAGCCCAAGTTAATTGTTGATAGGCTAAACGAACTGAATGTAGATATTTTATTTTGTATAGGTGGAGACGGAACTATGCGAGGAGCACATGCCATTTCCGAAGAAATCACAAAACGCCAGCAAAAAATCGCCGTTGTTGGCATCCCGAAGACTATTGATAATGATATTAACCTTATTGATAAATCTTTTGGCTTCGAAACGGCCTTTACCATTGCCACCGACATCATTCGCTATGCACATAACGAAGCAAGGGGAGCGTACAATGGGACAGCTGTTATTAAACTAATGGGGCGTAATTCAGGATTTATCGCTGCATATGCCGCTCTTTCAATACAAGAAGTGAATTATGTGCTTGTGCCCGAAATAAGGTTTGACTTAGATGGCCCAAATGGCTTTTTACAGGTGTTAAAAAAACGGCTTGAACAACGCCATCATGCACTTGTTGTAGTTGCTGAAGGAGCTGGTCAGCACTTTTTTAAAGCAGACACTTTTGAGAAAGATGCATCAGGTTACTTGAAAAATAAAGATATTGGCTTATATTTGAAGGACAAAATAACGGAGGAGTTTCAATCGACAAAATTTCCGTCAACGGTCAAATATATTGATCCAAGTTATATCATCCGAAGCGCTCCAGCTAATGCTAACGACAGTAAGTTTTGTTCACTTTTAGCACAGAATGCTGTACATGCAGCCATGGCTGGGAAAACCGATTTTGTTATTGGTCACTGGAACAACATGTTTACTTTGATTCCTATTCCAATAACCGTATCTATATGTAAGAAAATTGATGTGGATGGCGAATTGTGGTGGAATGTTCTGGAAACAACAGGACAGCCGGTAGCGATGACAAAATAGTATGGATAGTAATAAAAAAATCAGGTTAAGAAAACCAAAGACGAATGTTACAAAAGACATCTATTAAAGAATAAATTACACAAAACAGTGAATATTTTAATTTTATACTTATCAAGCATCCTATTTATCACTAATTGATTTAATTACATGAAAATTTAATATCTATAACAAATGGAAAATAATTTTAACATAGACAAAATCGATTCACCTCTTTTACAAAAAATGGTGAAACACAAGAAGATTATCATCGTTGGATTTTTAGCATTATTGGCTTTTTTTGGTGCCTTTTTTCAGGTTGAACCCGAAGAAGTCGGTGTTATTACTCGCTTTGGGAAATATGTAAGACAAGTGGAACCTGGTCTTAACATGAAAATGCCATTTATTGAAGATATTTATAAAGTTCCTGTTGAAAGACAACAAAAGCTAGAATTTGGTTTTAGAACATCACAATCTGGTGGTAATAAGCAATATAACAGGTCTGGAACAGAAAATGAGTCCTTAATGCTTACTGGCGATCTTAACCTTGCAGATGTAGAATGGGTAGTGCAGTATCGTATTGATAATGCTTACAATTACTTATTTAAAGTTAGGAATCCGGGAAATACTTTACGTGATGTCTCAGAAGCTGCTCTTCGTCAGATTATTGGTGATCGTACCGTGAATGAAGTGTTGACTGTAGGACGTACAGAAATAGCCACAAAAATGGAAGAGTTGGTGAATCAAATATGTAAGGAATATTCACTTGGGGTTAAAATAGATCAGATTGTGCTACAAGATGTCAACCCACCTGAACCTGTAAAAGCGGCTTTTAATGCTGTAAACCAAGCACAACAGGAAAGGGAGACTTTGATTAACCAAGCAAAATCGGAATATAACAAGGTAATTCCAAAAGCCAGTGGACAGGCCGAAGAAACCATACAACAAGCGGAGGGATTTGCTACCGAACGTGTGAATATTGCACTCGGAGAAGTGGCCCGTTTTAATGCTATTTATAAAGAATACGTTAAAGCACCTGAAGTGACGAAAAGAAGAATCTATCTAGAAACCATGGGATCTGTTTTACCTAAATTGGGCAGTAAAATTATTATTGATGAACAAGGAAACAATGTATTGCCTTTACTGCAAATGCAATTAAACAAATAAAACGCAAGATAATGAAGCAGAATAAAACTATAATATCAGTTATCACCCTTATCGTATTGCTAATAGTAATATCTCAGAGTGCATATGTTGTGAAAGAAACAGAACAGGTCGTGATTACTCAATTCGGGAAACCTGTGGGAGTAGCCAAAACAGAACCAGGACTTAAGTTTAAAACCCCCTTTATTCAAAAAACTAATTATTTTGAGAAACGCTACCTAGAGTGGGATGGTGATCCAAATCAAGTGCCAACAAAAGATAAGAAATTCATCTTTGTAGATACTTATGCGCGCTGGCAAATCACTGATCCTTTACAGTTCTTTAAACGAATGACTAATGAAAGGGGAGCGCAAACTCGTCTGAATGATATACTTGATGGTGAGACCCGCGATTACATCGCAGCCCATGATTTGGAAGAGGCAGTACGTTCTGAAAATAGGGTGCCAGCTTCTTCTGGTGCTACTGGTGAGATGATTTCAGATTCATTGGCCACCATATCTGTTGGTCGTCAGGAATTACAACGTTTGATCCTGATATCCGCCAATGAGAAAGCTAAAGATCTTGGTATTGTGATCCTCGACTTTCGTTTTAAACGCATCAATTATGTGGACGAAGTAAGTGCGCAGGTTTACGAACGTATGAAAAGTGAACGCTTTCGTATAGCAGACAAATTTCGCTCTGAAGGTCAAGGAGAAGCTTCTCGTATTAATGGAGAGAAAGAAAGAGAACTTAAAACAATACAATCAGAAGCGTTTAGAAAAGCGGAAGAAATAAAAGGTAAGGCTGACGCTAAGGCTGCGTCCATTTACGCTTCGGCTTATAACCAAAGCTCTTCTTCACGTGAGTTGTACGGTTTTTTAAAATCAATGGAAACTTTCGAAACCACATTTGATACTACTACATCCGTATTTTTATCTACGGACAGTGAGCTTTTCAAATATTTGAAAAGTATGAAATAAAGAATATTTGTGCCGACATTTAAACAGGTATAGTTACTTGTTTGAATGTCGGCACTACACTAATTAGTGCTGGTGCCATCATCGATTGAGGATTCGTTCATCGTTAATGTAGCTCGGAGCTTACTCTGTTATTTAGGGAAATATCTAATCATTAAAAATTGTATTTCACTTTAGCATACATCATCGAGTTATCCTGATATTTGCCAAATCGACCATCATCTTCACCTACAAAAATATTGGATCCTAGAAGAATTGAAAAGCTATCGTCGAAATCATAAGTTATTTTTGGGCGAAATAAAGCGTCATTGTCAGTTAATCCGATATAAGAGAACAATTCTATATGAAGTGTTTCCCGCATCATATCGTAATGAGCCATAAAGGTAGCTGTATTTTGAAACTCCTTATCGCTCATGTCATTGTTATAATCCAGAATGTATTTTTGAATAAATTGAGTGCTAAATTTCACACTTCCAATGTTGAAATCTAATCCAAAAACATAATTCAAATAGTCTTTCTGAGTTAAAGCATCTGTTGCTAATGGATCTTCGGTTTGGAAATAAGTACCGTTATAATAGGCACCTTCTCCTCTAAATATTACACCCTTAATTTCAGTGCTAAATGAACCTCCAACAACATTTAATCTATGATATTCAGGGGTTACTGTTAATCCTGTTAGAACTGGGCTAGCAGGTGTTGTGGTATTATTTATTCCAAACTCTTTTTGAATGTGCAGCGTTGGCGTATCATTCCAGGTATAACCTCCCATAATTTCGAAATCTACTTTTGATGTCATTGCCGACCACTTTATAAACAGTTCACTATTTTCCAGTGATGGATTTATGGTGCTTTTGCTCCAATCGAACGTTGGTGTAACAGTATAATCTGATTGAACAGCCCAAATTGAATTCGCATCGGGGCTAACCGTAGAAGTAAATTGAGGAATCCAAATGGCTTCTAGTGTACTGTTCCCAATATAGTAATCCAATTTAGTGGCGATTACTCCCGTTCGTATTTCATCAAAATCGGGTAATAAAAACTCAGATAAATTTAATGGTGAAACAATATCGGTAATAAATACGCCATCGGCCTTGCCCCATACTACTTGTTGTTTACCAATACGTAAATCGAAATTATTGAAATACATATCCATATATACTTCCCTCAAATTCAATTGTAAACTATCTGAATTATAAAGGTACAGCATAGGGTTAGCTTTAAAAGCTACCTTTTCGCCTCGTTTCTCAAAATTAAGATTTAAGGTTTGCTGTATAATTGAGAAATCACCACTTTCAAAATTAACGCCTTCGTAAGTCCTTGCAAATCCCGACATATCAGCTTTCTGAGCCATTGAAAAAGCACTCATAAAAAGTGTTCCAGCTATTAAAAATTCTTTTATTTTCATAAATAGGGTTCATTAATTATTCAATGATATAATGATTTAATGGTTCAATGGATTAATGATTCAATTATACAATGGTTCAATGGTTCAATTATACAATGGTTCAATGATTCAATTATGCAATGGTTCAATGGATTAATGATTTAACCTTTCAGTTCATTACACCATTGTATCATTTTTTTCCATTGTATCATTCTTTTATTTCATTGTATCATTTTTTTCCATTGTATCATTGTATCATTTTTTTCTTCATTGTATCATTCTTTCATTTTTCCATTGTATCATTTTTCTATTCTCTCACATCCCACGCATCATCATACGTTCGGAGAATTTCGATGCTGTAATTCCTGTGTTTACAGTTACGTCACTCAATATCATCGTGGTTGAATGATTATTTTGTACATTTTTCATTTCTGAATTTGTGATGACATAAAAACCTTCTATCTTTTTAACTTCATTAATGGTGAGTGTTTTAAGTAATTCTTCGTCTTCGTCGTAAAACTCTTTTTGTACGCCAACAAAAGTTGATTTATCAATCCAAGTAATCGTTTTTGAATACATGTAATCTTCGTTTTTCGATTTACTTTCAATGACATAGCAAGGTTTATTATTTTTGGTTTCTTCGCGTAATAAGGTGTGATCATCGGCATTTAATTTTCTGTCGCCAAGGTCATCATACGTAAAATCGGAACCCATAAAATAGTCACTCTTGCTATCGCTTGAGATGCGCTTTACTTTCTTTAATGCTGGCAAGTAAATCCATTGATCATCCGCCTTATCACTATCGTAACTCCAATTCATAAAAGAGGTATTCTTTACATCGGCTGGCGTTTGGAAAAACATAATGCTCTTCTCTGTGTCGCCTAAGTCTTTTGAGTATTGTTGTATCTTTCGTACTCTGGTTTGACCGCTTTTATTTGTTAATGTCATCGTAAGCATTGACGTTTGATCATCTCCCGTTGCCCGATTATAGGTTTTATCAATTATTTGAGTACCGGTTAATTGTGCACTTGCACTAAGTCCTGCTAGCATTAAAATCGTAGCTGTGATTAATAGTTTTAAAGTCTTCATATTTTTTAAAAATTATTCAATGATTTAATTATACAATTATTCAATGGGTTAATTATTCAATGATTCAATTATACAATGGTTCAATGATTCAAAGATTCAATTATACAATGGTTCAATGATTTAATTATATAATGGTTCAATGATTTAAAGATTCAATTATACAATGGTTCAATTATTTAATTATACAATGGTTCAATGATCTAATGACTTAAAATTTTAGTTCATTACATCATTATGTCATTTTTTTCATTGTATCATTTTTCCATTGTATCATTCTTTTATTTCATTGTATCATTGTATCATTTTTTTACATTGTATCATTCTTTTATTTCATTGTATCATTGTATCATTTTTTTATTTGCTTACAGTTTTTAATATCGCTCCAAGAATTTTTATTATTTCTTCCACATCTAATATCAAGCTATCTGCTAATTTGGGTTCTATGTAATCACTATCTTTTAGTAATCTTAACCAATAATGGGTTTCTCTTGCCTCTTTATATGAAATGAAGAATTTTGCTCTGAACTCTTTTTTAGAAATGCTTCCTACTGCTTCTTCCGAATTAGCACCAATAGAAGTTCCACTTCTAAGAATTTGTTTTGATAATGTAAACTCTTTCTTTTCAGTATTCAGATACTTGTACAACTTAATTATCCGTAAAGCGAAATTATAGGTCTTTATTAGAATTATATTTTCTTCCATAGCTTTTAATTATTTAATGGTTCAAATGTGCAATGGTTCAATGATTTAATTATACAATGGTTCAATTATACAATGTATTAATGGTTCAATTATACAATTATTCAATGGATTAATTATTCAATGATCTAATGATTTAAATTTTTAGTTCATTACATCATTATCCCATTTTTTTCATTGTATCATTTTTTTTTCATTGTATCATTATACCATTGTATCATTTTTTCATTCTTTTATTTCATTGTATCATTGTATCATTTTTTCATTCTTTTATTTTCCTTTCTTTTTAAAATACAGATTACTTACATATAGCAATACCAGCATTATGGTAAGTGTTCCTACAAAGCTTGTGAACATATTTAGTGAGACGAGTGCACCGAGTTCGCGGTTTGGAGGAAACACGGAAAACAGCAACACTAGAAATCCTGCAATGACCACTACGGCATTGTATATGATGGCTTTACCCGAATGTGCCATGGTTAATTGAGCAACTTCCATTTTGTTGTCAGACTTGGCAGCATTCGTACGATACTGTTCCAAAAAGTGAACGGCATAATCGATACCTATCCCGATGGCAATACTTGAAAGTAGCGCTGTTGTTGTGCTTAAAGGGATGTTTAAAAAGCCCATTATCCCGAAACTTATTGCGGCAGTAATAATGATAGGGACGGAACTTATTAATCCGATCTTGATGTTTTTAAACATAAGAGAAAGCAGTATGATAATAATTAAAAGCGAAAGAATTAAACTTTTAATCTGACCTTCAAGAATCAGATCGGAAAACACAAGTCCTTTGTATCCGCTTCCGGCGTAATTCAATGAAATTCCTAAATCCTTAAAGTCATCTTCATAGGATTGAATAATATCAAGTGCTGCGTTTATTGATTTTGAATCGTCTTTTTTTAGCTGAAATGTAACGTTCAACTTTTCGTAGTCATAATCGACCACCTTATTAAGGTTTTCGGGATCACCAGACATTTCGTAGAGCAATAAATACTGAGCAATCATGTTTTTGCTGTCTGGTATTGTATTAAACTCTTCTTTATCTGCATTCATGACCTTGTTCATCCTATTGATATAATCGGCTAGCGAAAAGGTATTGCCCACTACCTGAAGTTGCGTGTTGACGTCTTTTTGCATTTTATCAACTAATTTTAGAACTACAGGCTCTTTAAAGACGTCTTTTGTTCCATTAGCATCAAGAATTAGATTTAAAGAACTTGTCCCTCCAAAGTTTTCGTTAATAAATTTATCGGTTAAAACGATGTCGCTATCCCTCTCAAATTTATCGAGAAAACTAGAATTGATCCATAATTTTTGCATCCCTATTATGGAAACTACGATTATTAATGCAGCACCTATAATGGATACATATTTGTGTTTTATCACCGATGCCGCAAAAGTGTTGGCTAATTTTGAATGAGAATGTCCTTCTTTGTCTTCATCAAGTTTTACTTTTTTTGCTTTGGGCAAACCAAAAATCATGATTCCGGCAGGTAGAAAAACCAATGAAAAAACCATAGCCATCAATACACCAAAGGCCGTAAAAAGACCAAAATATTTAACTGGAAAAACTTCTGATGTAAGTAAGGAGATAAAACCAACAGCAGTAGTTATGGAGGTCATAGCAACAGGTTTCCACAAATGCTTAAGCATATCTTTTGTCGCCTCTAATTTTGAGGCAGTAGGGTGGTGGTCCACAAAAGTATGCAGATGGCTATACAGATGTATTCCGTCGGCCACGCCAATGGCAATAAGCATTACGGGTATCATTGTAGAAACGGCATATATAGGAATGCCTACAGTTGCCATAAGACCAAAAGCCCAGATGGTAGAAAGGAAAACCACTCCTAGCGTAATTAAGGTTCCTTTTATACTTCTCAAGGTTAGAAATAAAACGATGAGGATCACTAAGATTACAATGGGCACCATTTTTTTCATGTCAGCTGGACCTAAAAGTGCCATTTCGCCTTCTACAATAGGTCGTCCTGCAACATATATTTTTATGTCTTTTGTTTCTGATTGTTTTGCCGATTCTAAAATCTCATCGTAAAATTCAGGAGTAAACACATCGTCGCCAATTTCTGCTATGATTATCGTTACCTGTTCGTTCTCCGAAACCAAACGTCCGAATACCATTTCATTTTTACGAACACTTTCTTTTAATGCTGATAATTGTTCATCCGTTTTAGGAACACGTTTATAAAAACGTTTTACATCCATTCCGTCATCTGTTCCCACAATGTTGTCGGCATTGTAAAGCGAAGTTACATCGTCTTTTTCAATTTCATCAAATTGCTGAAAACGTTTGGTTAATTGCTTTAACGTATCCAATGTCTCTGCATTATAAATGCCATTCTTATTTTCAACGGCTATAATGATTCCATCATTAATGTTAAACCAACTTTCAGCCTTATCGCTGTAAACAAATGCCGGATGATCTTGTGGCATATATTTATCCAGATCGGTTTCCATTGTTGTATTCTGTTTCATCTCAAAAATGAAAAATGCTGAGAATGCTAAAATGATTATCATTGATAACCATTTGTAATTTAGAAGTTTGTTTAGGATGTTTCCCATTATTTATGGTTTAATAGTTAATACTAACTAACCTGTTGTGTTTAAAAAAAAGTTATGCAAGCGATTTATAACAATTTTGTTTGTTGAGTAGGTCTCGGAGCTTTTACAACCAAAACCCTTACATTATTTTCTGAGTTATTCGAAAAATAATGAGTGATATTTTTAGGACTTTCAACGAGGCTATCCTTTTCTACGGTTCGTTTTTCGTCACCTATAAAAACAGCAACAGTTCCTTCAAGAACATAGAAAAAAACATCTACTGGTGTCTTATGTGGTTTTAAACTTTCACCTGGCTTTAATTCGATATGCACAACCTGAGCATTCTCATTATTATATAAATCACGTGTATCTACTTTGTGCGGTGTTGCTTTGATTGCCGCTTCCGACACGTTTACTATTTTCATAATTTAGTTAATTAGCTGTTAGTGTTTTAAATGATTCTAGTAGCTTTTTGCCTTCCAGTTTTAAACTGAAACTTTGTTTGTTAAAGTCCCAGCGTTTCACCAATAAACGTAAAGATCCCATAAATATGAGTGCTAAATTGCCTTTGTCAATATCAGTTCTCACATTACCTTCTGCCTGACCTTTGTCAATTATATTTTCAATATTTTGCTGCAGAATATTTTGAATTTCATTGATTTTCTCTTTTAGAATCGTTTCATTTTTAAATATTTCTTCAGAGAATATCACTGAAATGATAGAAGGTTGTTCTGTAAATAGCTCTATCATGTTAGAGAACATAAAATTAATTTTATCTAAAGCAGCATCTGTATTAGTAACAAGCATATTAGACATCATTTCACTCATCTCCTTAAAATTATTTAAGATGTTTATTAAAATGTCTGTTTTGCTTTTGAAATGACGATAGATAGCTGGTTCCGAAATGCCAATTTCTTTTGCTAAATTTTTTATAGTAAATCCTTGAATTCCTTTATCTGCAATTAGTTTCATTGCAACTTCTATTATTTGAGCTTGTCTTTCTGTTTGCATAATATAATTTTTACGCTACAAAGTTAATTAATGTTCACTAACCTGCCAACTGTTTTAGTGTTTTTTTAATGATTCAATGGTTTAATTATACAATGGTTCAATGGTTCAATTATACAATGGTTCAATGGATTAATGGATTAATGATTTAACCTTTCAGTTCATTACACCATTGTATCATTTTTTCCATTGTATCATTGTATCATTTTTTTCTTCATTGTATCATTCTTTTATTTCATTGTATCATTTTTCCATTATACCATTCTCTTATTCGCTTCCTGCCTTTAAAAAACGACGAATTTTAGACAGGTAAAAGAGGTAATTTGGCATTTGGTTTGTATAGGTAAAGCAACGATGAATTATTAATTAAATTTTTGGAGGAATAAATGATGCAAATAGAAATGTCAAACCTATGGTTACCCAAGACCACTTCATTATCCAATACTTATTTTAATCGTGATTTAATGAATTGCTCCACATTATACGTACAAGCGACACATTCCTTATGGTTCCCCGAGAACGTCGATAATAGAGGATCTCTTTTTTTTGTAAATAAACGTGATGTGACTACAATGAAAGCACGTTATAGCTGTGGATTATTTCATATTAACTTACCCATTCGTAAAAAAATAAAGCCCAAACCGGTCTCGATGATCTTGGCGTCTTAACGTTTAAATTAAGAGACCATTTCCCCATTTTTATATTTCTGCAATATCTATTTGATTGTTGAATTTTTATAGTGATAACAAATGACACATCTTTATGAAAGGAGCCTTACTTCGTTGTTTTAAAGTATCCCGTTTCTAGTGAATAACACCTTGTAGAATTAGTCTATTTCTGGCTCACATATCATTTGTATGTATTGTGCTATGTGTTATTCTGTTTTCTTATTGAGCGTTGTGTCTATTTCTTGAATTGTTTAATTTCAAATATCATTGTGTTATGTTAAAGCTTTGTAAAACAGTATTACGTGGAGTTCAAGAGGATGAATTTTTATTTAGAAAAGAATTAAAGAAGTCGCTTTCTTGGCTTAATGATGAAGATAAATTGCGATTGCAAATATGGGTTGAAGAAAATTTTTACCATTTGCATAAAAAGGTGATTGAGGATGTTTTTTATCCCGATTATGTAGTGGCTTCTTAGTGTCTTTTGAATCTTCTTTTTGTTCTTGAAGTTAAACGTTGTTCTAAACGAATTTTCTCGTCGCATGCTGACGGGATAAAAGTCTAAAATAGTTTATTATTCGCAGCAAATTACGGGTTCATTATTAGACGATTATGCATCTTCCATAAAAACAACGTGGAGCCTATGGCTTTTTGTTTTTTAAGTTGTTTATGCAGTCTAATGGCACCTAGCTTTTCTATTTTATTATTATTGGTTTTTAGATCCTTTGTTAGGTGTGAGTATGGGGGAATGGTTATTTGGCCTCAGATTACAGCTCTTTTATCTGGTACCGCTTTGTTCTTTGCCATAGCGTATCATTCTTTTATGCGAAGTGAGATAAGATCACGTTAGTTATTGATATGGACTTGACTAAATAGGGTGCAAAATTATTTTTAAAATAATGTCTTATAAATTGTTTTTTTACAATAAGAATATTACTTTTGCATCCGCTTTAAACGAAAAGCACAAGTCTATTGCCTTTGTGGCGGAATTGGTAGACGCGCTGGACTCAAAATCCAGTTCTCGCAAGGGAGTGAGGGTTCGATTCCCTCCGGAGGCACAGTGATAATTAAGGAGTTACAATGAAAATTGTAGCTCCTTTTTTCATGTCAAAAATTGGCGTGCATTTAATTTAAAAGATCATTTTTTCCTAAAATAGGTGATATATCGTTTTGTGTGGGTAAATAATATTTACGGAAGTTAGCAGGTGACAGAATATTACGTTGCTGGAACTAATTATACCTCCTTTAAAATAAGTGTTAAATTAAGCGAAGCATATCACGATCACAATAAGGATGTACAAGCGTGAGTGAAAATAGGTATAGGGTATGGGACTGTATAAGCCTTAAATGGAAAACATATCTGACTATTCCCAGCATATGACATAGAGCCTAAAATAAGTCTAAAAATAGACTATATAATAAAACAAGAATGTTGCCAAATGCTTCTCTTCTCAAATTATTAATATTTCCACTTATTGGCTAAAGCGACCAAGGATAACATTACAGGGACTTCAACGAGTACGCCCACCACGGTGACTAATGCTGCTGGTGATTGCAGACCAAATAAGGCAATAGCTACGGCTACGGCTAACTCGAAAAAGTTGCTGGCGCCTATCATAGCAGAGGGCGAACAGATGGCGTGAGGCAATTTTAGTTTGCGACCTCCAAACCAAGTGATGAAAAAGATGAAATAGGTTTGGATAATTAATGGAATAGCAACCAATAAGATGATCAGTGGATTCGCTGTAATGGTGTTGCCTTGGAAGGCGAAAAGTAAAATTAGTGTTAGTAAAAGCGCAATAATTGAAAGTGGTTTCAATTTTGGTAAAAAGACTTCTTTGAACCATTTTTCGCCCCTTTTGCGGATCATGTTTTTATTGGTGATATATCCTGCCACTAGTGGTACAACAACAAATATCAGGACGCTTGTTATCAGGGTGTCATAAGGGACTTCGACGTTTGTCATACCTAGCAGTAAACCGACGATAGGCACAAAGGCGATGAGAATGATGAGGTCGTTGACTGAGACCTGAACGAGCGTATAGTTGGGGTCGCCATTAGTGAGAAAACTCCACACAAAGACCATAGCAGTACAGGGTGCTGCACCCAATAAGATGGCGCCAGCGATGTATTCTCCAGCTAATTCTGGTGCTATTATGGCGGCATAAATTTTGGTGAAAAAGATCCACGCAAAGAACGCCATCGTGAAGGGTTTGATGAGCCAGTTGACCACCAAAGTTAGGATTAGACCTTTGGGGCGTTTTCCTACCTGTTTGATGCTCGAAAAATCAACTTGTAACATCATAGGGTAAATCATCAGCCATACTAATATGGCGACGGGAATATTGACCTTAAAGACTTCCATGTTACTTAAGAAATCGACACTATTGCCTGCAAAGTTGCCGATGAGAATACCTATGCCAATACACAGGGCAACCCAAAGTGTGAGATATTTTTCAAAAAATCCAATATGCCTTTTTTTACTCATGACTATAACTGTGGTTTAATTTGTTCAACGTAGAGTTGCATAAATTTGTCTTTGATGGCATCACGAACACGAAGAAACTCACTCCATATGAATTCATCGCTTCCTGTAGCGTGTGATGGATCATCGAATCCGATGTGAAGACGATGTTTTACTTTACCTATAAAGGCAGGACACGCTTCGTTGGCTCCACCACACACGGTGATGACGTAATCCCATTCTTGGTTAAGATAATCTTCTACTGCATCGGAAGTGTGATGACTGATAT
>CBFIII010000046.1:0-32233 GCA_965662645.1 Bacteroidales bacterium | reverse complement strand
GCAGTAATATCACCGGGTACTTTGACGCCGTCGTTACCTTCAATAGTTAAAATACCGTTTCCTGCACCACCGCCAAATTGTATCCAAGTTGCTAATGCGCCTTTGGAACTACCGTTACCTTCTAATGATACTAGGCACCAAACACGTTGTGCCACAGTATTTAACCAAAGATCTCCTATAGATACATTCTGAGTGTCGTATTGATTCGGATCTCGTTCATTAAAGCTCCAGTTAGGCGGTTGGTTTGCATTTGTGCCTAAATATGATTGCCCGCGAGCAAACGATAATTGATTAGACATTGAAACTCCTCATATAATTTGATAAAAAGGTGACACATAAATGCCACCTTATATAACTTTATTTTCTAATATTGTGTAGAATAGCTTCCTGAAATCCAAAATGTATTAACCTGACCGGCGCCATATATATCGGTCATATTGTTCCAACTTAATTGTTGTTTTGCATTTGTAAATTGTGATCCGCTAGCTGATTGTCCGGAATAAGAAAATACTAAGAAAGGCTGATTGCCAGTCAATAAACATGTCACACTATATATAGTTTGAGCAGTTGGTGATACCGGTGCATCTCCAGGAGCCCATCTTGCTTGTAAAAGATATGTACCTGCCGGATTTGGTGCAGGTGTTGGACCTAAAAGTAATCCGTATACAGCCATAGTGCACTGTCCCGTAGGACTTGTTACCGTTCCGGGATCGGTCATTATAAATGAACCCCAAACAGTAACCGTATTCCCGATTTGTGTCCATCTTCCGTATGTTGAAAATATAGTTGGCGCAACAATTTGATTAACCCATACAACATATGGAGTCCATGATCCGGTACTATATGTGGGACCTGTACCCGATCCACTAATTTGTATAGTATTTGCGGAAGGTGTTACAGTTATACCTCCGGTACCCGTTATAGTAGCCGAGCCGAGCTGATCTCCGTTAATCGTAACAACGCTTGCCACGTTCCCGACGTTTACTCCGTTGATACCGCCAACAAAAGTTCGGTTAATTTGATAATTTCCTGAACCTGATGTACCAAGTCTCATAGTATGCACATCAGAAACAGATCCAATGTTACCTAAAAGAATATTGTCAGATTCAGATGATGTATATGAATCACCCGAATCAAACGGCCCAATAATAAGGTTACGATTACCGTTAACTAAATTTGCTCCGGCACTAAATCCCATCAGCAAATTGTTATCGCCTATTGTTATAGCTCCGCCGCTTGTTGACCCGACTATAGTATTACCGCTTCCTACATTAATCGTATCTCCGCTTGAAGCACCGATTATAGTATTATTGTTTCCTGTGGTAATATCTTTCCCTGCCGATTTGCCGCTTATGGTATTAGAGCTTCCGGTCGTAAGTGCATTAAGTACTTCAAATCCGTACCCGGTATTATTGGTACCTGAGAATGTCGGGTTTCCCGAATCTTGTCCAATGACCGTATTGTGATCAACATCTGATGTATTTAAATCTATTGTATCTACGCCGTCACCAATGAAAGCAAGCGTAGCACCTCCTTCTATTCTACCCAACAAATTAATAGTTGCGGCAGAAGCTGATCCTGCGTCTCCTTGAATCGTTTGCACAATTCCTGATCCGCCTCCCGAAGCAGCTATAGTAATAGTTCCCGGACCGTTTGTAATAGTTACACCGGCACCTGCAGTTAAATTACCAACAAGAGGATCATCGCCGGTTCGGCCAATAACCAACTGTCCGTCAGTCATAGTTCCAAGACTTGTAAGTCCACCTGTACCGTCCCCGATAACCACGGCCGACGGTGTAAATCCTGTCAAAAATATATCTACCGTATCAGGAGTGCTTGCGGTAGTACCGATATTAGGACCACCGACTATATTAAGATTTCCTCCTGTAGGCATTGCTATAGAGCCGTCTTCGGTTGTATATTCCGTAGCAATCGTACCGTTAGAACTTAACGTAACCGTATTAGATCCGATGTTACCCGTAAATGTAAAAGGATCTGTTCCGATTAAATTTATGTTTGCAGTAATATCACCGGGTACTTTGACGCCGTCGTTACCTTCAATAGTTAAAATACCGTTTCCTGCACCACCGCCAAACTGTATCCAAGTTGCTAATGCGCCTTTGGAAGTGATGTTTCCTTCTAATGAGACTAAACACCAAACACGTTCTGCTACAGTATTTAACCAAAGATCTCCTATAGATACATTTTGCGTATCATATTGATCAGGATCTCTATCATTAAAACTCCAGTTAGGCGGTTGGTTTGCATTAGTACCTAAATAAGATTGCCCCCGTGCGAATGATAATTGATTAGACATTAATACTCCTTATGCAACTTGAAAACCGGAAAACGATGTTACTGCAACTCCGTGAAGAACAGAAGTATTTTTACTTACTGAGTAATCGCCTTTTATCTGTACTATAGCCGTATCGTTTTGTGACATTGCCACTAATATAGACGCTGAAATATTTGCCGCATATGCTAAAAATGAACAGGTTGATGCCGGTAATGAAACGGCTTGAAACGTAGGGCCACCGCTTATATTTTCCGTTAAAACATTTGCCATGTTATTTCCTATGCAATTCTGTTGATACTTAAAAATGAATAAAATGGAAGGGAAGTGTTGCTACCCCTAATTCCAACATTTGGCGTCCCATTTCCTCCTACGGCAAGAATTATTGAATTTGCGGCCAATATGTTTAATGGTTGCGAATAAGATGCGCTTATAGAAAAATCGCCGAACGGATTAGCGGAAACATAAGGATTGCATGTATACATATTAGCTAAAGAACCTACTCCCACATAATTTAATATAACGTCTACTTGCGTATTGGATGCGACTAAATTATTTAAAAATAAAGTAACATTTATTTGATATGTTCCTGTCGGCATTGAAAATTCGCCTGTTGCGGGATTATACCAACCACCTTCATTTCCAAATTGTACCGAATCGAAAATTACCGTATATAATGTTCCGTCACCGGTTACATTGCTTACGCTGGAATTTAATGCAGCCCCAACAGTTGTAGCTGCAAAATTTATTTGATTATTTATAGCCATTTTATTCCTAAATGCAGGTTATAGTTCCATAAGCATATACGACTCTAAAATCAGTATCGGCAACCACAGTTACTAAACGAACACCTTCTGAATAACCGTAGCCGGTTGATGTAGATTGTAAATAACCGCTTGTACCGTTCGTTGTTTGTATAGCACCTAAATATATTGTTTGGCCCGTATTTTGAGTTAATGTCCATCCGCCTGAATATTGACCTGCACATGTTATTTCAAATTCTTCTCCCACGGCGCTGGTTACAGGTAATACAAACGTAACGGTATCAAAGTTATTAACGATATAACCGTTACTTGCCACCATATTAATTGTTGCAGGAGATGTAGATACAACGTTCCATGTAAATCCGCCTCCTCCGCTTGAGGTAGTACCAAGTTGTCCGTCGCTGTCCATTACAACTGTTTGTATTCCGCTTCCTGCCGGTGTTACTCCGTACGTTCCTGCTAAGTAACATTTATTTTGTTGGTAATCACCGGAGCCTGTTTCACCGATACGTATAACATTGTTATCGCCGGTTTGTGCATTTGTTGAAGATCCGCCAATTACAATGTTGTTACTTTCAGTACCGCTATAGTTGAATGCTCCTTGAAACGGAGCAATCACTATATTTCTGTCTCCGTTACCTTGTACTAAGGCTTGTTGTCCTACGCCGATATTGTTGTTTCCGGATGTAACTCCATACAATGATTGATATCCTATCGCCGTATTTAATGAACCGGAAGTGCATTGTTGGAGAGAAAGAGAACCAACCGATGTGTTACCGTTTCCCAAAGTTAATGATTGGCTATTAAAGATACCAATACCAACGTTGTTATCACCAAGATTTGAAGTATTACCGGCACTCTTACCAAGAAAAACAGATTGACCGTTTGTGTCACCTTCATATGAATGCAAAAAAATACTTCCGTTTTGATAAATTGCACCTGCGGTTCCGGTGTTATTAGTAAGAGGTATATTTATATTAGCGGCTAATACATTTAAATTACCTAAAGTAAGCTCTAAATTACCCTTTAAAATAGCAGTTTTTCCGGTGCCGTTAGGATATAAATCTATATCTCCATTGGTTTCAGGACTTATGGTTATATTAGCGGTTGATTCATCCGGAGTCACATTAGGTGTAGAAGAAGAATTTAAGCATAAATTATCTGTTAAATTATCGGCGCCTAAAGCATATGATTTACCGACACTCGTTTCTATATATACGTAGCTGTCTTGTTCTGAACCGGTGGTTAAAAAACCTATTTTTTTAGTCATGATATTCCTTAAGGTATAGAAACGTTGTTAATAACACCTTTCCAGGTGATTGTCGTTGCTGCAATTCCGACCACTTGAATTACTAAATTGTTTCCGGAAACAACGGCATTAACTGAAATCGGATCAGAAAAATCATTTGCCGTAGCAACTGAAGGAACACCAATTAAAATAGCGCCACCGGAAATTCTCCGAGCAGCTGCAACTATTTGACAATAACCGCCCGCAGAAAAATCGTCTTGGGCAACATTTATTAATGCTTCTAAAGTTAAACAGCTATTAACTGCTAATGGGATAGAAAATAAACTTGTAGGCGTATCATCGAATGTAGTTACTTGTACTTCATCTTTAGTTGTATCATATATAGTTAACGTACTTGACCCGGGCGTTCCTACAACTTGTAGAGTGCCGTTTCCAAGTACATTTATATTACCACCGGTAGGACCGACAGCTCCGCCGGTATTTCCTGTAAGCGTAAGTACGTCTCCTCCGCCACCGCCTCCGCCTTGTCCGAAACTAATAATTTGTGACATAGTTTTCCTTAAGCTTGAGCAGCATAAATAACTTCAACATATACAGAACCTTCTGTAGGAAGCGTATCCTCAGCCTTGATCCACACTCCCTGAAAAGCAGGTTGTTCAAGAAGACCTGCTTTTGAAGACATGTTAGAACCGTAATCTAAAATTTTAGCTGTTGAGGCCGCTAAAAACGATTGATCATCAAGTCCGTTAAAGGATATTATGATATTTTGGTTGGTAGTATTATGTATTTCAAGAATTCTTACCGGATTTTGAAAAAGAGGTCCTACTATAGCGTATGATCCGGATATATCTCCGAATGCAATACTTCTTAAATCTTCGTACGCTATTCTTACTGAACTTGTTAAATTCATTGTATTCTCCGTGTTTATACACGGGCCCGATTTAAAACCGAGCCCATGAAAAGGTAGTAATGAAAGCCTAATTAAGGTGCATAAACCCAAACTGATAGAATAACATCACCGTTTAATGCAGCAGCTCCATTATTTGTTAATGTAATATCTACTGAACCTGCTTTAGGTTGTACGCGAGTTACGGTCATTTGCGCATCATTGCTTCCAAGATTAGAAGAAGAAACAAAAATACCCGATCCGGTAGTTATAAAACTGTCAGTGATTGTAAATACTTGTGATGCTGCAGATGCAGTTGTAAATCCTGTAAACGTTACACGCATAAAGAATTTATTAAGTGTAACCGAAGAAGTCGGGCTTGCCGCAGTTGCGGTTGCGGGAGATGCTACCATATTACCGGCACAATCTAAAATAAGTGTACCGTTAGTAATAAGATTGATATCGCCTGCAGCAGCATTACCTACTGTAAACGTACCTGTAGATGTACCGCCCAACATGGAAATATTTTGATTAATATTGGTGTTTACACTTAACGGACCTCTAATAATATTTGTAGTCAATCCGTCTGCATTACCAATATTTACAACTTTAGTTCCTCCACCGGTTCCTGTCGCAATATTTACTGCATGAGTTCCTGAAGCAGCCGTTCCGGTACCAATGTTTATTGTGTTAGAACCTAATAAAGTATTACCGGTACCTATATTTACGACTTTAGATGCACTTGCGCTTGTAGAAACACCGCCCGTGCCAAGATTTAGCGTATCAGTAACCGCAGTTATCACTGTGCCTCCTGCAACAGTAACGGTTCGGTTTGCCGAAGGAGCAACGTTTGCAATTCCTATAGGTGTCGTATCTGCATCGGGGGCTATTGATACTCCGCCTGTTCCTGCATTAATAATAACTCCGCCTGCTGCATTTGATGCATTTAGAACAATAGCATCTGATGCTGCTTCGCCCGCAACTATATTTACAGATCCTAGCACTGAATCAACCGAAATATCTTTACCGGCAGCGTTAGCCGTAACGGATATGCCTCCTGCAACCGAATTTAATTCGATTGAATCGGCACCCGTACCTTGAGCAGATTCAAGCACAAGTGTTTCGGATGTGCCGCCGTTTACTAATAATGTAATAGCACCTGCAGTATTTGATGTAGAAGTAAATGAAATAGCATCGCTTGAAGTAATATCAAGATCGCCGTTAAAAACAGCATTTCCCGTTACTGTTAAATCTCCTCCGACCGTTACGTTACCTGTAACGCCTACATTGGCAGAAAATAAAGCACTTCCTGAAGACAGTAAACCTGCAGTTATTGTGCCGGATGCAGCAGTTATATCCCCTGCGGAAACGTTAATATTACCTGCAGTTACGGTAATATTACCCGGATTTACCGTTAGTGCTGTAAGGGTTTCTGATCCGCCTGATGCAGTAGTCCAAACGTTTGTACCGCCTTCTGAACTTGTAAGAATCCAATAAGAATCAGTATCAATATTTACCCAAATAGTACCTATTTCAGCAGCGTCCGAAGTTAAAGGATCTCGTTGCATAACAAGCGGCTCTTGTTGTAACCCCGCTTGAGGATTGGGATAGCCATATAAAGTATTTCTTCTTGAAACTTTTGTTGACATTTTCTCTCCTGTATGAGACAAAGTGTTATAATTTATATAATAATATCATTTGGTATCATTACATTCCTATTTTGCAGGGGCAATCTATTTGACAAAACCACACTAGATTGTTAGATTGTTAACATAGGAGATAAATATGACAAAAAAAAGAACGCAAATAGCTTTTGATATTGATCCCGAAATAAAAACACAGATTAAGGTTTCGGCTGCACGAAGAAACATTTCAATTAATTTATGGATGATGAGAGCAATCATGTCACGTTTAAAAAAAGAACAATTAGAAGAGGAATAACAATGGATGGAATTACAGCACTTATTATGCTTGTACTAATAATATGTTTCGGTATAGATATTATGATGCTTTTTTTCGAATTATGCATGTGGTCTTTAGTGTTAATCTGGGGTATTTTATGCATAATCGGAGAAAGAATTTTTAATTTATTCTTAAAACCAAAAACACCTTCTCCGGATCATTCTTTATATGATACGTATGATTAACTACTTATAACCTTTTTGTTTAGCAAGCTTATTGATTTTATTTATTTCTTTCAGAGCTCCGCCTGCATTTTGTTTGGCTCCCTCTTCAAGAATGGTCATAAATGCTTTTCTAAACTCCGGTACTTCAGCAAAAAGTTTTATATATTTTCTGGATTCTGCGGCAACCCCCGCACCTTTTCTTAAGGCAAACAATGCTCTGCTAAAAAATCCCTTGTTACCTTTTGTGATACTTTCAAGCCATTTTTGCACGTCATCACGTGAATGCATTGATCTTTCCAAGGCTCGGGCACTTATAAGTTTATCGGTTGCATTTTTATTGATACTTGCATAATACGGTTCATACAAAGATCTTAGTCCGTTTCGCAATTCCGTAAGTCGTTTAGTTGTTTTGCTGCCTATTTTTTTAGCTGCTTCAAATGTATCTCCCCCTAATTCTTTGTCTAATAAAAATGCATCTTTGGCTGTAAGAGAAGGTTCAGGAAATGTATTTTTACCGATTTGTTTAGGAGTAACTCCAATTTTTTTATGTATATCGGCAATTCTGTTTCGTATAAATTTAGAGCCTTTATCCGTTGTAAAAAGTTGTTTCTCAACGTCAAACAACGTTTTTTCTAAGTTTTCTGCATTTAAATCTTTATTAGGTGCAGATTCGACGACATGTTCAAAATTTTTGTAATCGCCTCTTATAAGACTTTTTATTTTACCGGGTCTAAACCCACCGGTTAAATATCCTGCTAATGTAATTGCCGTATCCAATTTTGGACCCGATATACGTTTTGCAAGTTCTCCTGCCGCTTCAGAACCTAACCCGGTAACCCCACTACTTAATAATTTAGCAGCTGATGCCCCTCCGCTTGCTAACGTACTTAATGCTAATGCAGGAGATGCTATACCGACTCTTTCGGCAACTGAGCCTAAATAATCAGGATTTGTTATTAAATTTTCAATATCTAATGCTTTTGCAACCGGGCGAATAATATTTTCTTTAATATCACCGGATTCAGGAAGGTTTCTAACTCCTTTTTTTCTTTCTTCCAGATGACTTAAAGACTTTTTTGCTGCTTCATACTCAGGAGATGATTTATCAGCTGATGCTAATTCTCTTTTCAGTAATTTTTCTTCAAATGAAGGTGCATGTGTAAGCATATTAATTAAACTACTTATACCGCCCAAAGAACCGGTTCCTTGTACTAACCCTGACAATAAATTAGCAGGAATACCTGCTAACGTTTCTCCCCAGCTTTTCCCACCTTGTTCTTTTAATAATTCTTCTCGCAAAGATTCTTTATCGGCCGCAGAAATATTAGGATTTTCAAGAATCTTTTTTACTCTTTCTTTTTTTTGCTCGTTAAAAGAACCTTGATATAAATTTCCATTGATTCCATTTTCTTGCTCTAAAACGGATAATCCTGTTAACGCGCTGGAGCCACCTATATATGGTGATAATGCTTTAGAACCAAATAATCCTTGCCATAATCCGGGCTGTGCAACACCTTTTTCACCAATTTTTATGGCTTGTTGCAGTTGTTTCATGGCCAGTTCCGGATTAGATTGAGCAGTTTGTCCGATTAAATCTAAAAATTCCGGTTTTATTCCAACATATTGTGCTTGATTATACAAACTATTAAGGCCGGCCAATTGATTCATTTTTTGCATTTGAGCCATTTTACCTTGGGCTAATGCTCCTAATCCGCTTGATAAAGCACTTCCAAGTTCTTGTCCCAGTGTTTGCCCTAAAGATCCTTCTTTAGGAAGTAATTGAATAGCCATTATTTACCCCCTAAACCCTGTAGTGCTGATGTAAACGGTAATGAAGATCCTCCGGTCGCATAAGCAGCTCCGCCTTGCAACAATAATTGCAACAAAGGTCCTGCTATAGATTCAAGAAACCCTTGCTCGCGCGGTTGATACATATGTTCATATTGAGGTGTTATTCCGGCCAAAAGTTCCTGAAGTAATTGGCCTCTGTTTTGCATGCCGTATTGTGATTTTAAAGCAGCAAGCCCTTCTTCAAGTCCTGCTCCTGCTGCACCTAATTGAGAATATAAAGCAGGAGAACTTAAAGAATTGCTTCCCATACCTGAAAAGCGTTCTGCTATTGAAGGAACAGTACTTCCAAAAAATTGCGATCGAGCTTTTTCTTCAATAGGTGCAAATCCGGCATATGGATTTTGAAAACCCTGTACAGCCGACCCTGTTAATTGAGAAAGCGCATTTTGAGCTTGGGGATTAAATTTATTTATTGATGCCAATTGAGCGGGTCGTCCGGATAAAAAACTACCTAGATTTTGCCCAAACTGTTGTTGAAATACCGGATTTACCTGACCGGTAAGTTGCATAGCATTAAGTGCCATAATATCTCCCTAATTTTGTACATATTCTAACGTAACTGATGATTTGTCAAAGGTAAATCCGCTGTTGTTTGTTATTACTAAATTAAATTTATTTACTACTACCGTAATATTATCGTTACCTGCAATTCCGGCATAAGGTAATGGGACGCCCAAAGGAGTCGTTGAATTAGTAGCTGCGCCGTTAATAAAAAACCATGTATAATTACTTGTTATTCCCGTAGCACCGTTAATATTATGAGCTATTGTATTAACACCTGCAGTTAATGCTCCGGTATTTATTACTTTCCTAAACCCGGGCTTAAGCATCATAGGATCTGTTGAGGTAGAGTTAAAATACAGCTGACCCGTATTAAATTCTTGGGTAAGGTAATAAGCAGAATCCTTAGAATTTAAAACTTGGGCAATAAGATTAAGGTTTTGATATAGGCGAACTAAAAGTTCTTTAAAATCATCGTCTACGTTGTTGAGATTATATATTTCACTGACGTCCCAGACATTGGTGGTAAGAACAAATGAACCGGTATTTTCTTGTTGATTAATTGGGTAAAACGGCATAAATTTCTCCTACTGTAATCTTGAGCTTGTAGGGATACAAGTTAATATCATAGCATGAAGTTCAAAGTTACTTTCAGCTATGCCTAAATCTAACATTTGTTCATCAGTCATAGTCAATTGTAATTGAACAACTTCTCCCTCTCCTTGTAGATAAACAGGATGCCATACGCGTGTCGCATTTGATTCAATATTAATAGGAACTGCTACCGGCAATCCAAAATCTTTATTTTCTTGAGAATAAGCAAATGTGTCTAAATTTCCCGTACCTACTGTTACATTTCCTGAGTTACCTTGCTGTAATAATGGAGTAGTAGATGTTGAAGCAAAATAATTTACTACCATTTGACCTGCAGGAGTTGTAGTAACCATAAAATCTGCACGTTGCAAAAATATATTTCGATTATCTTTTGTATAAAAGTTATATTCTTTTGTAACGATATTTAATTTACTTACACGTCCGCATACGCCACCCCCTATATACGTTCCTACAATAGGTGTATCATAAGGGCTTATAAGAAAATTATTTGCATCTATAACATTTGTAATTTGAAATATAGTTCCGTTTAGATAATTATTATCTGTCCAATTTGTTTCATTAATAAGAATAAAATCACCTACCGCCAAATTATGGTTTATAACAGTAATTTGTATAGTAGCACCTGTTGTTATATTTGTTATAGGAAGCACTAATGCATTAGTCGTACAATCAGTATCAATAAAAAATGTAAACCCTTGATGGTTTCCGGCAACTACCTGTCTTGATTGTGATTGGATAGCACCGCTATTCCAAGGTGTATCGGAATACCAAAATACGGTAGTGTCACTCCATAATATACCTGTTATAGGTTGGTAATAACCAAAAACAGTAATAGTATCATCATTTATGCCCCAAGTTCCTGTTTTATAATTGAATACCAAAACACGGTTGGGATAAGGTGAAAACTCAGACGAAGTAGAATCCGGAAATGTCCAATAAGCTTGTTCAACAAAAAAATCACGAATGCCGTAAACCCTCAATACACCGTTATTTAGCGTATCTATTTCAAATACTTCATCAGGTATATTCCCGTCAATACGATCAGTGTTTGCACCGTTGCATGCATGTACACCAACCTGTGATATGCCTAAAACTACTTTATCAAACGGAACAGTAGAAAACGGTGACTCTGCACCAAGTTCAGTATTTATTTTTTGCCATGTAAATGGGTATGCTTGGTTGCCGGTATAAGCCAATTCCCAAGTAGATCTTTCAAAATAAACAATAAGACGATCTTTTATAAATTCTGAACTTACAATTGCCTCTGTAGTTGCAGCATCTATTGCGTTGGTATTTACACCGTTATTTAAATCTGCGCGCCATGCATTTGCTGACGTTGGATCGCCTACTTGGGCATATCTACATCTGTTGCTATAATTTTTAGCTGTAGTTTGCGAGGTTCCTTCCCAAGTGTTAAGCGCAATAAGCCTGTTTTTGAACACAACTAACATTTGTGCAGAAATAAGAAAATTAGTTCCGTCTATAGCCTGTTTAAAATTATACCATTTGGTTCCGTCATAGTATCGCATAAAATTAGGTTCATCTTTGTTAAAATTGGTAACAAAGAAATAGCGGTCATAAGCATTTTGAGCTGACCAAGACGCCGGCCAAAAAAATTCATAATCAGCGCCTGTCCAAACAGCAGCGCCCGTATTCATCGCAGCTTCTTGCGATAATCTGTCCCACCCGGTTGAATATTGATAAGCATAACGAGTATCAAATCCGATGAGGGCATCGTTACCTTGAGAGTTATTTTCAAAAGTTAAAAGCCCCATGACAGGCAAATTAGGGTAAAAATAAACAGGAGTTCCATTTGGAAATGGAATTCCTTCGATATCCCATAAATAATCAGAAAAATTAAATGTTGCTTTAGCATTGGAATTGTCTGTGCGCAACATATTTTGATCACCGGGTGTATCATCAATAATAGTAAAGAATATATCAACATCACCTGAACTTATAGAAAATCCTTGGCCAATAGAAAGAGGAAATGTAGCGTCTGCCAAAGCGACATCTAAAAATCCAGTCGATGTGTTAGGCGTAAGTTCACCTACAGCACCTACTTGGATTCTAAACCTTGAAAGTAATTGATTATTAGCGAACCATCGTGAACCAAAACGTTTTCGTACTCTTCCGCGAAAAACATATGCATTTTCCAGGGTGCTAAATGCACTATCCGGAATTAGCCAAGGTTTTAAATCAGATCTTAAACCCGAATCTTTATCATACGGAGCGATAAGAAAACGATCTGCCATTAGCTTGGTACTCCGATAGTCATAAAGTTTACATTAATACTATTACCCGCAGTTCCGTTTACGTAATAGCCGGTTATATCAAAAGTACTAACACCAAGATTAGTTGCTGAAAAAATACCTCTTACAAGAGACATAATCGTTGGTGTTAAATAAACTTTATATAAAATATTGTTGTACGGTTTAAATGCTCCGGCTCCTAAATTTATCGTAGCTGTTCCGCTCGGATTATTTACAGGAACGACTACGGTTCCAATATTTATAAGAACACCGCTCGGTAAAAATGTCCAACCGGCTCCGGTTAAGTTATTTATATTTTTAGCAGTCAGACTTACAACAGTTCCGTCGTCTCTTTTGGAAAAAATCTCACTTAAACCTGTTGCAGCATCTAAAATATTATATATTTCTATCGCATCCGCAGGAGGATTTGCGGGAGCCGATGTTTGTCTAGGAAACGTTACTTTATTATGAAAACCTTGATTAGATAATGCGTTAAATGTTACATGATCAATCTCATATTGATTATCTATATTAGTGAAATTTTGCAATATTGAATTTTGTGTCTGACCCAACGATTGAGTTGATTGCGGCACCAAATTTAACGCCATAATTTTCCCTTTATGTTATTAATACTAATATGGCCAACCGCCAGCACCAAACCATCCAAACCCATAATTTTTACCTTGCGTGTAAATTGTGGTAGTTCTTTCGTTTGCTTGCTGTGTTAATGTAGTTCTTAAAACAAATGTTTCTTGTCTTTTAAATTCAGGCATTATCAAATTAATTGAATCCATATCCATTCTATCTCGAAAAACTAATCTACTTGCTCCAAGGGCTATATATTGCCACCATTGTTCCAGTTCCGGCGACTGGTTATTTGCAATAAGCTCAGTCGGTCTAATGTCGGCTTCTATTTGAATAGCATAAACTTTATCCGGCACGGGTCTGATAGTAAATTTATCGTCATAATAAAGAACGCCAAGCGGTTTACCCGGTTGGTAGGCAACGTTTGTGATTTGAACGGGTATTAACGGTTGAGTATTACCTGGAAAAGTAACCGTTATTGCACCTGTAACATAATTTATTGTCCCGTAGGGTGAAAATAAATTTTGAGGTTCATTAGGTTTTCCTAATCCCCCTTGATGATTATTAACCGGATAATCTATCAGTATCATAGCTTGCCCTGAGGTGTCTAAACAACTGACGATGACGTTATTAGCTAACATAGGATGTGCAGTTACTACACTTGTAAACGGTCCGGGTGTTCCGTTACCCGTTGCTCCCGGTAAATCAGCTATAGTGTTAAATTGAGGCCAATAACCGTAAAATACATCTCGCCATTGTGTATAAAAACCTTGAACCCCTGCTAAAAAAACAGGAGGATGAACAGCAATATATTTATTCTTAAAATTAAATAACGGATTTGTCGCATCTGTGGTATTTGTTTCGTACGTATCAACAAACGGTTGTGTATAAAAAGTTAGTGTTGTACGCAAATTAAATAACCGAAGTGCCGACGGAAAATCATACAATATAAATGTATTAATATATTGTTCTAAATCTTGTTCGCTTAATTGTGACAAAGAAGGTGTTCTAGTGATCCGTCTCACCATAGTTTTTATTGCGTTTAACGTAGAATCAGCCATGTAAGTCTCCTAACTTTTTTATCAATTTAACACATATCATGTAAGGGGCAAAATATCCTTCCACCGTTTGCCGATTTTAATACAATAAATAGTTTGAAATGTTACTTGAAATAATTTACTAATTTCTTTGATAGATTTACCTGAATTTAATAATTTTTTAATTACGGCTACTTTTTTTTCATCTAACTTTGCTTTAGCATTTTTTTCACCCAAAGCACCTTTTTGTCTATTTTTAGAAATCATATCTTGAATATTATCATTCAATGTACCTATAAATAAATGCTCAGGATTTGAACAAAGTCTATTGTCGCATTTATGACAAATTATTTTGTTTGATTCAATTTTTCCAAAATTGTATTCCCAAATAAATCTATGAATTTTAATATGTTTTTTATCTTTTTTTAAAATGCCATATCCCGATTTAATTGATCCAATCCAAGACCAACAACCTTGATCAAATTTAATAACTTTTTTTTCAAATTCATTTTTCATTCTTATTATTTTTTCTTCTTCTGATAAATCTTTCCAGCGAAATATTGGTCTTCCTTTTCTTTGACAAACGATAGAACAAAATTTTCTTCTTTCCGGTCTTTTTTTATCATTTTCATATTCAAATAATTTAGAACAATAATTACAATTTTTTTTTAGAATCATTTTTATATTAATTAATTGGTTGTCCACTAGGCAAAACATTTTGTGTTGCATTAATAAGTATATCAGATTTTTCTCCCATTGGCACAACCTGTGCAGGAGTTCCGTTGTGCCCCGGATTATAAGAGGGCACAACGAAAGGTTCAAAAAATGTAGTATCGATTGTAATAGTAAATTGGGTGTCGTTTACAACCGTTACTACTCCGAAAAGTTGATTTGCCTGTACCATTCCAAAATCATTAGGAATAACAAGTCGTGCAATTAAACCCGTTATGTACCCGTGCGCGCCGGGGTTTACACCGTCAAATGTGGTAGTAATAAGTGCATTTGTTGCTTGTGTAATAGATAATATATTGCGCATCGCAGGTTTAAACATCGGATTTTGCACTGCATAATAATTAGGTCCGGTAATAGGCATAATAAACTCCTTACGGTGCATGTGTTATTTCAATAATATCGGCAGGATACATATCAACATCATCATCCATATATTCTAAACTATGAAAGGCATAGCGATGAATTTTTTTAGATGCTTGTTTGGTATATACCATCATTCTACCGCTTCCGTCAGGACCTGTAGATGGGTTTGCGTGTCGAACACCCTGCTCACCAAATTCGCCGGGTAGATGTTGATATTCTCTATAGAAACATTCATTATTGAGATGACGAGCTACCATACGCGGTAATGTATACTTTTCTCCGTCCCATAATTCGTAAAAAGTATAATCTTGTCCCGGGTATTTTTTGTACCCGAATTGAACCATGCCGCGACCACCGTTTTTGGCAGGATTTTCTAGATTTTTAAAAATACCCGTTACGAGTTCTTCATCACGCTCGCGCATTTCTGCTATTTTTTTTCTGGCTTCTTCTCGAGAAATTTTTTTTACGGTATTACTTTTTTGGGTAATATCAAGATACGGGGATTTTATATTGTTTTGTTCTAATTCTTTTTTCATAATTTGCTCCTTAAAAAAGGGGGAGAAATCCTCCCCCTATATAATTATTGGTTATCAACACTAAATGACTTACCGGCCACCCAGTAAATAACGTCTCCGTTAGTTCCTGCTGGTGATCCGTTTCCGGCAATAAGTTGAATTCCGATGTAACCGGTGTTTACCGTTGCATCGCCAAGAATATTTGCACCGAGGTTTAATGCTTCCGCTGTATTTTCTCCCATCGGAACAACCTGAGCAGGCGTAAAGCCCGGAGCAGATGTTAACGGGAAAGCAAAAGGACTAAATCCGGTAGTGTCTATATCAATTGTAATGGTATTAGTAACACCGTCAGCATCAGCTTGATTGATAGCAACAATCGTAGCTTGTACACCGTCAAGTTGTGTCATACCGTATGTAGTAGCTGTTACCGTTGGAACGATAAAGCGAACTACTTGTCCAACCGTATAATTATGTGTAACCGACAAGGTAACAATTGCTTGTGTAGCTTGTGATATTTTAGTAATTATACGTGTTGAAGGATAAAATAACGGGCTAAAAGGAATTTTTCTGAAAGTTCCTGCGCCGGGGTTTGCACTCGCTATTTGAGCCATATATGCAAGAGTAAAACTTACTCCGGCACTTAATGCACCAATTGTGAAATCCAATCCGCCCAACTGTTTAGCACCTGCAGTATTGAAAATACGTACAACATCACCGTTTGCAAGTGAAGAAGTATTTGCGGTATTAACAACAGGAGGGTTTCCTGCAGTAATTCCTGTAAGAGCCAATGAAGGTCCGGGAATGTTTACTGAAGAATCAATCAAATAGAAACCTGAATTAGCTGCTATTTGTGCTACTGCTAAAGCATTTGTCACGGCCGTTTTTGTATAAACGGTTCCGCGTCCCTGCGTCATACCGCGCTGCCAATAAAACTCGCAACCGTTACCGGATCCTGCAGCATATTGTTCAGTTTGGTTATATACCCACATCCAATCAAGATCAGATCGAATTTGGAGTGTTTTGTTTGAACCGTTAGAAGTAAATCTTCCTTGGTTTGTTCCTGTAAAAACAACGCTCATTGTATTCTCCTTATAGTAGCGTACAACGCATGTTAGTTATCCAAAGGTCATTAAGTATACGTGGCACTTCTGCAAACACATAACCCAAAGTAACGTTTTGGAACAACGGATCAGAGAACACCGGCGGTCGATACAAGAATCGAGCAGAATAGTTATCTTGCTCAACACATGCCAACGATTCCATACCTTGAACAAACACGTTATAAACGTCGTTGCCCAAAGCCGAAGCATTAGGAGTAATCGATCCTACGGAAGACAACATAAAGCGAACGTTATTAACCGTTCCCCACTCAGACCGCAAAACTCTATTATCATTCGGATAATTCCATTTAGAAATGAATCCGTTAATATTATTCAAGTCTTTTGACAATCTGGTATGTCCCAATGCCAAATACGCATCACGTACAGGGCCTGTACCGAATTTATCTTCACCGCCTTGACCGTCTAATATCATCCATGCATCATTTGTTAATAATGCTGAAGTAACATCATCAATGTCTGACAATGAAAGGTTAGTAGGTAAATCACCGTTATTACCGCCCGTGCAATTATATACGGTTGCAGTAGATGCCAACATATCTCGAGTAATTTGATCTTCAGTCATTCGAAGAGAAAGACCAAGTAATTCAGCTGTTTCATTTAAAACAGGATCCTGGTTTTGCAAAGTAACCTGTTGGTTAATTGCAACGTATAATCCGTAAAAAGACATTGTAGCATCAATATCAACACGATTTAACGGAGTTGCAGGAGGTGTTGCACCTGACGGCCCAAGAGGAACCGGTGCTGTAGGCAATCTATCGTATCTTGCCATACGTAATGTACGTCCGCCTTTTGCCGGTAAGCGTTTAGGCATAGCACCTAATTTATGGATTAAGTTCGGCGTTCTAACTGAAAGCAGAACGTCATCCATAGTCTGCTGAACCGGAGCAGGTAACGTTGTAGGAGTAGTGATCATAATCACTCCTTACACAAATAAATTAATAATGTTGACTATGAGCTGATGAAGCTCGCGTACATCAGGGTGATGAATCCCAATACATCGATAGGAATAAAAATTGGCTGATGAGGCCTTCACATTAAATGTGATACATCTGTGAGGAGTGAGCTCACATTACACTCAATGTTAGTATAGAATATTTTTAGAAATGAAATCAATAGTTAACGCAATAAATATGATGATAAACCGTCAATCATCTTTAGAACTATTATGGGCATCCAAAATGCGCATACAAAAACTATGAACGCTTGTGTTTCTTCGCTCATAATTACTCTTCCCATCCAAGTTTTTTAGCATAGATATCATGAACAATTTTAAGGTTTTTATGAGCCGATTCTATTGCATACTCTAATGCAGATATGTTCCATGAACTATAACTTTTATTCTTTTCTATTGTTTCGCCAATACTTAAAATGGTGTTTCTTCGAACCATAGCTTCTTTTAAATGATCATATACTTTCATTTTATAATACAGCAAGCCGCAATTACAGTTGCACGTACACTCTTTCATTTCATTTCCTATAATTTATTGGTAGCGGCGGTTGGACTCGAACCAACATATATGCCTTGAAAGGGCATCAACATTACCCAACGTTTACGCCGCCGTACAACTCAAAACATATATATAATAAATACATTATTAAAAGAATCAAAAAGCATAAATCTGATTTATGTGTTTTTTTATCTTTCGGAATTTCTTCTTCATGCAATTCAGAAAAAGATAGCCGAATTGCTTGACGCATTTTCGTACTATCTTTTTCATGAAGCGCTTCTTTTATTAGATCGTTTATTCTTTTTTTAAGTTTTTCCATTACCAATGCGCTTGTTCATAGTTAGCTAAATTTTTACCTTCAACAAAATCATTATCTTTAGGAGAATCTTTTGGAGGATCATCATCAATATCAGGTTCACGTTCTGTTTTTTCTTTGCGTTGTAATTCTCTTCGTATTGCTTCCATTTCTGCACCTGTTAAAACAACAGATTTTTTTAATGATGCGCGCCTTTTAACCGGTTCAGGAGTAGCCGGTTCTTTTTCATTGTTACAACAACAACACAATCCTAAAACCGGAACGAACAATAAAGATAATATCTTCATACGAGAGTCTCCTTAATAGAACTTTCGATATTTAAGTTTAGGGTACCTCTGTTGCACAAATAAAACAAGGGCATACAAACCGAAGTCTATATACCCTTGAAAAAAGGAGTGTAGTATATTTTAAAGATCTATTAATGACTCCAATATTTTTTTCATTGCATCTTCTTTGGATAATGAAGGATCATATTTTATATATAAATCGCGTTTTTCATATATTTCGGTTAAACACGGAATGCAAAATGTATGTTTACTGTCAGAAAAAGTATATTCTTTAACCCAAAAAGGAACTTTACATTTTTTCCAGTCACAAACCGTTTTAAGAATTCCTTCAATATCCGTTTCTAATCTACTTTCACAATTACATGTACACATATTATCCGTCTATTTTATACATATAAAGAATTTTATCTCATCATTTTTGCTTGAGCAACCTGCTTTCGCAATTGTTCTTTTCTCTCATCAGTCAAAATACGCCGATCATAATCACCAATTTTTGTCATAGGAGAATCGGACGTCTGTGACGGTGCAGAACCTGCTGATCTTGGTACTTTTCTGTTCTGATCTAATTTTCTATCAATATCTTCATATTCATCAACAGCAATACCTGCAGCTTTTATTGCTTCATATGCACTATAACCACGATCGTATAAATCATTATTTGCCATAATTGAACGAAACAACGGTGCTTTTTTTTCTTGTAATTTTCGAAGATTTTCTTCAGTAACAATACTGTCAAAATCTGCAAATTGTGATTTAAGATTTGCTTCAGCATATTTAACTGCTGCGGCTCGGTTCATTTCTTCAAATTGTTGAGCGGTTTGCTTTAACCTTTGATCCATTTTTTTTAGAATTTTTTTTACTTTTTTACCTTCAACATATTCATCGTCGGCAACATCAAAATCATCATCTTCTTCAATTTCATATCGTTGTGCTTTTTTAGGTTGTTGAGATTGCAGTTGTTGCTCAAGTTCTCTTAATCTTCTTTCAGCTGCTTCTGCGCGTTCTCTTAAAATTCGATGATTTTGTTCTTTAGAAGATTCTTTTTTTTGCTCTTCTTTTTGTTCTAAAGTTTCTTGTTCTTGAGGATATGTATACTGTGAAACATCGGCGGGATCAAATTGTGTTGTTTGTTCCGTATCATTAATATAATCAGACATTGTACTCCTTTATGATTCTGCTTGAATTCTAATTACTGCATCTTTTTTTTCACCGTTTTCTTTTTTTACCCATTCGAGTAATTCACCGGATTCCATGAGAATAACAAACTTTGCAAGTTCTGCACATTCTTTGTCTTGCAAATATACAGTCGGATTATGCACAATACTGTAATACAAAAGTGAATCAGGGATTGACCATAAAAACTCTAATGAGTCTGAAAGAGATCTATATTTCCAAACCGATTGTTTATATACCGGTGTAGGACATGATTTGCGGGCAATAACTATATTTTTTGGTTGCTTTAATACCGCATCTACTGTTTGTAAAAGTACTATATAAAAATCTGAATTGGTATACAACGGCTCACATTTACTTTTTTCAACGGTGTTATATATCATCGCTAATATATCGGGCTCCATTTGACGACGATATTCAATTATGTCGTCATCGAGCGTGTGTTGTTGAGCATCATGCTCCACAATAATTTGTCCTGCTTTCTTTTTCATTTATTACCTTTTAGGATTGGATGCCCCCAAAAACCAAAGGGGCACCCAAAAAGAATAGGTTTATTAAAAACTTGTGGAGTAGTATTTTATTTACGCTTACGTTTTGCTTCACTCAAAGCAATCGCAATCGCTTGTTTAGGATTAGTTACTTTGGGCCCTTTTTTTGAACCTGAATGCAACTTACCCTTTTTGAATTCATGCATAACGACTTCAACTTTATCTTTAAAACGTGCTGATTCATGTTTTGAAACACGTTTTTTTTTGCCTGCATGTTCTAATTTTTCAACTTTTTTTGTTTCTTTTTTTTCATGCATTTTATGCGCTTTTTTTGGCTTACGTTTTAATTCTTTCATAAGCTCTCTATCTTCATGCGCCATTTGCTTATATTCTTTAATATCTTTTTTAAGATGGGCTGTTATTTTTTTCATTATTTTTTTCTTTCTCTGATTAATTTACGTTTTTTAAGCTCAGGGAACTTTTTATACACTTCGCGCTTAATTCCTTCAGGATTCGGAGCAAAATGTGCGCGTGCTAATGCTGCGCGAGCATGCTTTAAATCATTAATGGGAAAACTATATTTAGATGCTCCGCCTGATGCACCTGCAAAATCTTTAGGTTTAACCGACTTGTATTTACCGGCATTAGAAGAACCTCTTTTTTTACGCATTTTTTCTTCGGCACCACGTTTAACTTTAACACCTCGAGCAACCGTAATAAGAGCCTCTATTCCCTTTTTTTTCATTTCAATTCCTATACAAAAGGGGAGAAAACTCCCCTTTCTTTATTGTGAAGTGGATGAATCTCTAAACCACTCTTCCAAACGTTTTTCACTAGGCTTTTTTTGCGTATGTTGCTGTAACTCTTTTGGTGTTTTTAGAATTTTATACGCTATAAGAGCCGCCTTTAAGTTAGGCTTTGGCTGTCCCGGCATAGTAATTCCTTGTCCAAAACAATATTACGTTAATATTTTTTCGGACCTAGCTCTCTGCCGAAATCATCATAATCTTCACGAAGCTGTTTACTTACCCCGTTAAACAATGTATCTACATACCCTGCGTGATAATTATGTGATACCGGCCAGTATTTTTCCATTACATGTTGCGGCAAGTTTGCAGGAGCCATACGATCGTCAGAAATCATTGAACGATTTCTTTCGTGCATCGGACGTGCGCCAATTTCATAACCGTAATGTTCTACTTCCATTTGCGGACGAGCAGTATTTTTATGATGCTTCATTCCTTCATGACGCGCTTCATAACGTGCCATACCCGCAGCTTCATGCTCACGAGATTTAACACTTTGGTGGTGTCTTTTTTTAGCCATGGTAGGCTCCTTGTTAGAAACTGAGGATACTATCCTCAAGGTTTACACCTCTATCTAACCGCTTCAGAACCTCTCTGATTCGGCTGAGGTACATTTTTATTCATGTTCATCGAATCATCGGCATCTTTTAGCATTTTTTGTATTGAAATTATTTTATGCAAATGATTTAAATCAATATCTTCAAGTTCTTTCATGGCTTTTGCAAAATTAAGAAGCGCCGTTTGGTCATCTTTAGCAGCTTGTGATTTACGTTCAACAGCAAGTGCCTGATTTTCTTGAATACGACTATAACGCTCAGCGCCCAATCCTTCATCAGCCAACGCACGTGCATGAGCCATCTGTACTTCTGCTTGTTGTAATTGCATCTGTGATTGTATTTGCGCGGTTTGCAGTTTTTCAGCTTGTATCTGTTGGTTTTGTATAGCACCAAGCAACTTATCTTTATTTTGTAAGGTAGCGGCATCCAACAACGCTGAATCAGGGATCGGAACACCCAATTCTTTTAATTGTATTAACTGAGCAAACTGCATTTGCTTTTGAGATTCAGTATTAAATCCTGCTTCAACCATACAATGATATTTACCGAATGCTTTATTATAAAATAGAGGTGCCGGTTCTTCGCCCTCTAATAAATTCTTAATTTTACCCGGCGTATAATTTGCTTGAACAAGCTTCATTATTAACTCGCCCAATAAATTTTGAGAATAATCAAGTTTATCAAAAAGCGGTTGTAACGTAGTAAGACCGGCGCCCTGACGAAGAGCAGAAAGTATACCGGCTTTATCGTCAGTAGCAGATCCCATAAGTTCTTCATTAATACCTGAAACGAGGTTCATTTCTTTTGAAAACGAATCTTGTAATTCAAAGAAATATTGTGGGATAGCCGGTGGAGTGATTTGTTGTATATCCGTCATTGACGCTTCATCTTTAAGCGGAATAATACGTCCTTGTCCGGTTTGGAATAAATGTTTTACATCTATTACGGCATTTTCTTTAAATATCCATCCAGAGTTCACAACGGATTCTGCAGCATCAGCCGATAAAATAAGTCTGCGATTGAATAAAACTTGAGGGTCTCTTAATGAACGACATATACCTTGTATGCGACTATAGAAATAAGGCATCATAGGATTATAAAAACCTACAACAGGAACAAAAGGATATACATCCATTCCGCTCGGTCCGTCATAGAACACTTTATCTTGTACCATTATAGCCAAACGAACTGTAGGTATATCTTGTTCAATTACAGTTAAAGAAGGATAATGAGACATCATAGTTTCTATATCAAGATTAGTTTGATTAGTAATCTCAAAAACTTCTCCGGTGATTTTATCTACCAACAGTTTCTGTTTTCTAAAATCTCGATAATAATATTCATCATAAGCCAATCTGTTTTGTTGCGTTTGTCCGTATGATTCAGGCATATATTGAAATCGCCCGTCTCTACCGGTACCGGTTGGATTTCCTGGTAATGCCATAATTTCATCAAAATGTTCAGGAAGTAATGACGCCGCAGCCGAATGAGACAAATAGCTACGACGCCATACGAAGGAGCAGTCCGAAAGGTCTGTTTTTCGGAAATACGGGTCTATGAAGAAACTGTTGTACGGTAAATTATCAACTTTAATATCACCGTTAACGGGATCATTTTTATAATCAAGGTACACATGTAAAAGATTCATACCGGCTATGCATGCACCCTGATGAAAAGCTTCAGATATAGTTTCATATACACCTTCTCTTTTGTAAATATTCAAAAGAATTTTAGTCCATTGATCAGCCGTTTTTTGATCACCGTTTTCCAAAGGAACTACTATTGTTGATTTTCTATTTCTGCGTTGATAGCCCGAAACCATATTACACAAAGGACGAACACGGTTAAAATACCAAGCACCTCGATTATTATTGGGCAACTGTGTATTTATTTCGGCCATTAATGAAGTATCGCCAGCCTCGAGCCTTGTATCTATGGTAGCCTCAGTCCAATAAACTTGCCATATAGCTTGGTTAGCCGAATAATCAGCGTCTATTTTTTTCTTGATAGCTCCATAAGCATCATGTAGATATTCAGGCGGCCGCATTAACATATTTATTTCCTCATTTTAGTATCAAACTAAAGCATAAAAATACTCTGTCATAAACTCAAGTAATTTGTTATCTAATCCAATCATATGTTTTATCATTTCGAAATACGGGAGGCAGATGAGAATTGTTGCCGGTAAAAAGAGCTTCGTTTCGTGCACGGGTAAACTCCTCGCCCGTTCGTCCGCGATTTATTTTATGCAAACTCAAACACATATAACGTAAACAATCTGCATAATGTGATGCCCATGATTTTACGGGTTTATTCAAATACATTTGTTTTGTTTCATCCCATTCTTTGCGATAGTTTTCCAAAGCGTTTATAAGTGAACGGCATTTTTCTTGATCTATCCAAAACTTAGGAAAGTGAGACCAAACATTTTCTATACCTTCAACTATAGGAACTTGCTCTACAAGTGTAAATAATATGCCCAGCTGGCGTGCTTTTTCAAACCTGGTTACTGCACCGCCGCCCCACTCACGTACTTTGATATCATGAGGAGCAAAATATTTACCGTAACGATACGGTTTATCTTGTAAATATTTAACGTAATGATCCAGACCGAGATTATTATTGCTGTAACAATCTATAATACGTATAGCAGTTTGTGCTTCATTAGATTGCCAAAATATAATAGTTGTAGCATCGTTTACACCAATATCAAAAGCAACATTAACTATCAATGAAGGATCCCAAGGAACAGAACAAATTTGTCCTTTTAGTTTCAGTTGATCCAAAAGAGGACCGTAATAACTACCCGATATACCTCGTTCGTAAGAACATTCATATTCTTGTAAGAATAGGCCTTCTTCCATCTGAGCTTTTTCTTGTTCTATAACTTCAGGAGGGATATGATTTATTTCCGAAGTTTTTTGTAATACGACTTTCCATTCAGGTAAACGAAGTGCTAGTTGTTGCAAATGATAAAGATGGTTTTTGCCTCGAGGGGTAGAAACAAATAAACACCACCCGCCGTTGGCTGCAAGAATAGGACGAATATACGAGAATATATCAGGCGGCATAAGTGCAAACTCTGAAAGAATAACTGCAAACGGGTTAGTTCCTACAAGTGAATTATCGTAGGTGTCGCCGCCGATCACTTGTAGGATAGAATCGTTTACAAATCTTATTTTCATTTCGCTTTGATTAACGGAAGTTACAAACTCATCAGGAAGAAAATCCAAAAACTTCATGCCGTCTATCGTAATAGCATCAAAAATGGCCTTACGACCTTGTGCATAAGTAGGAAGAACATAAAATACCAGACAAGTTTTTTTCATGCATTGTCTGATAGCTAAGTTCCATCCCAAAACATCTTTACCGGATCTTCGAGGAGCTACATATAGAACACGTTTAAATCCTTCTTTTTCAATAGCATCAAATACAGGTTTTTGATACCATCGTAAAATAAATTTATCATGTACTATATTTAAAGCTTCCGACATAAGCTACTCTTTAATCTGTTCTACTTCAAGAACATTTACTTCGACATCCTGTCCTAAAACATCTTCTACACAAAATGAAATGATTTCTTCCATAGACATGCCCATAGAATCTACTACCCGTTGCATACCGTCGACAATTTCAGAAGAACATGTTAACAATACAACCATTTTAAATACTATTGAATTCATTCGATACCTTTTTCTTCATATCCGATAACACAACGTAAACACCGCGTATGGTTTTCTATGCACTTTGCACACGTTTGCTCTAATGTTAAATCTACAACGGTTAACACATTACAATGAAACAGCTCATTATACTTTTCATTTAATTCTTTAAGCAGATGCCTCAATTCGTTTACCATCTGCTCCAGCATCGCATCTTCCATCTGATTCCTTTTTCTTTTTATTTTTTTTAGGTATTACAGGTGCTTTAACATCAATACTCGATGCCATTTTGAGATCTTCAATTTGAGCACGAAGCTCGCCCTCTACGCGTTCTTTTTCTAAAAGGGTATAATCTACTATAGCTTTCTGTTCTTGCAATTGTGTGGCAAGTAATCTGTTTTCTGTGCGCATATCTTCAAGGGCATGTTTGGTTTTACACAGAATACTTTGTAAATCTTCTATGTCTTTCTTGCAGTTTCCGTAGTGAAATAACATTTTACTCCTTAACATCTGTAACATTCGGTTCCTTCGTTTTTGATTCTACTTTTGGGTCGGGTAATATCACATTGATTGTTTGATGATGCTTTTCTTTTTCAGCTTCAAGCGTAGCAAGTTTAAGTTCTTTTTCTCGAGCAAATCGTTCGTCACGAATTTGTGCAGCTACTTCGTCATAAAGATGTAAATCATCTTTTGCTACGTTCCAATTAAGCATGTTCCACATTGCATGTTTTCGTCTGTTACCGACAAGAAATATACCCATGTTTTCATACGCTTCTTTTACATCGGGATATGTTTTACACCAAGCTTTCATATCGTGTCTAGAAACACCGTAAAGTCTATAGAAGTCAGTCATCTCTACGCTCTTATCATCGAGTACCCAAGCGTGCATTGTTCGTATAAGTCTTTCACGCCAAGGTTGGTGTTGTATGTTCTTAGTAACATCCCGATCTTTACAGGCCCAGTAATCGGGGGTTATTTTTGACAATAAACCATCGTCTTTTTTAAGATGTAGAGTTCTTGAATCTTTTTGGGTCTTTTCTTTATTGGTGGTTTTTTTCATTGGAGTATCTCTGTAACGGTAAATTCGGTGCGAGGGTTTTTATCATAAACTTTGCAAAGGTTTAGTCTGCAAACTACCCGGTGATCCGGAATTATTATAGTGGTCATGGAGTTAAGTAGAAATCTAAGAAGTTCTACAAGGTTGAGATGAGTCAAATGAGTTTGCATTTTATTTTTACGAATATTTTTAGAAGGAGGTAAATAAAATGTTACGCTTAAATCAACCGGCCCTTTAAAAAGGGGTTCGTCGTTGTGTTGTTGTGCAAGGTATAATCCAAAAGCTATTTTATCGCGAGTGCATTTTTCGGTATTTCTGCGTGTTAAAGCAACGCCCAGGTTAGAAGATATAGGATTTATAGGAATGGTATAAGATTTACTTCTCATTTTTGCCTCATTTTTTATACTGCCCTAAGATCACTCATATACTATAACAAATAAGGAACAAATCAATATGGCATATTCAATAAGACCTACGGGTAATAGACTAATTGTTAAAACAATAGATTCAGAAATAAAATCGGATGCAGGTATATATTTGCCTACAGCATATTCATCATACAGGATGGGATCGGTATTAGCTGTGGGGCCCGGTAAAAAGAATAGTGATGGTGTAATTATACCTATGGATATTGCGGTTGGAGATACGGTTTGCTTTTGGAGTCATACGGGTAAAGAAATAGATTCAGATACATTTATTCTTGAAGAACCGGAAGTATGGGGTATAGAAATTAAATAAACATCGAGACAGACCGGAATCTGTCCCGACGTTGTGTGATGTTAAGGGCGTTTGCAGATTCCCCCAACAATCAAAAAGAAGAAAAATTAAGGTAACTTGTGAACGATACTCACAGGTTATTAATATTGGATACAGTTTATCCGGTTAAAAATGCAAGTCAACAGAGTAAAAAATAGTAAAAAAAGACTCAAAGGTTTTATGCTTTGAGTCTAAGTTAGAACAATTCGAAATGAATTCGGATGTTAAACTATATATTATCTTTTTTTGTCCAAAATAAAAGAGATGAAGAGCGTGAGCGCAATGAGAGTAATCTGTAGCAACTCTTTAATCATTATATCTCCTATGATAAAAAATCCCCCAATAAAGGGGGATGAGTTGTTCTTCTTTCTTCGACATTGCATGAGAAGTGAAGAGATTATATCTTAGCAAATTTATAGTATTAGCCAAACAATCTACGCAAATTCTCAGCTGCTTTAGCGTTATTTTGTGCTTCTTTGAGGGATCCTTTTTCGGCATCGCGCTTTGCGAGTTGAATTTCCAACGTAGATTGAACCTTTTTTGCTTCCCTGTATCGTAACAATTGTCTATGTTTGCTTTGTAATTCTGAATCAAAATTTGGTTTCTCAGTTTCATACACGATTATTCTCCTACTTTGGTCTATTTTTTCTTTTTCAGGATATGAATGTCGTGAAAAGGTGTCTTTTTGTATCAGCTGTGAAAGATATACTTTCATTTCTTGTATAGTTTCGTCAGAAAAGGTGTCTTTTTTAATAGAAGAGTTAGTAATATTATTATCTCTATTAATTAATAGTGTCGCCTTATTTGGCTTCCACGATTTAGAGGCCCAAAAGAACTCATGGGGAAAAGGAGATTCAACTCCTTTAATCCCCACAACACATAACCAAAATCCATACATTATAGGCAGTAAGGACATAAGGTCTTCCCAGATATGCTTCTTCATAAAGATAGAAGCTACACGATATACATTTGAAATGTTATTACCGGCATGACTACCTCTATTGTAAATAGATATGAATCCAAGATCGTAAAGCAATTGGCATGTATCAGAAATAAATTGTCGACCATATCCAAGACGTTCTGCTATATGCTGTTGAGCCATAAAGATAGGCAACCCTTGAGATCTAAAATAAAGAAAATATTGAAAGACTTTCTTCTGGCCGTTTGTTAATTTTTCTACCGCATGCTTTAAAGCTGCAATACCAATAACTTCAGGACCAAAGGCATGCGATGCCCAACGCTCAAAGTTCATCTTATTTCGAAGTTTTTTACGCTTTTTTGCACGAGCAATACGAGGATAGCGCCAATTTGTTTTATATTCTTGTTGACACGAAGATAGATTTAGATTATTCTTTATTTCATGCATTTATTTCTCCTTCTTTTCTAAGAGAAATGTTTAAGTTAAAAGGCTGTCTGAAACAGGCTGCATTTATTAGGACTTCTTTTTTAAGAGAAATGAAAGATAATAGGTGACTAAGATAAAGAAAAAATCGTATGAAGGTGGTGCGGATTATAATTTGAATATTTATCTTCATAAAAGTTTAAGCCTCGGGTTCATATCTCGGGGTTTTTTCTTAACTTATAAACAACCCGATAAAGGTACCGGAAAAGCTGTTTTTCTTCAAGAAGAAAGCGATTTTAATTTTGCTTCCATTTCATTTACAAGATTTTTAAGCCTATCAATTTCTTGCTCATTTAAGCTCAAATTGCGATCATGCGTATTTTTTACCGATCTCATACGCTTTGTAAACTCAATAGCCTGCAACTTCTCTATTTTCTTTTTTTCGTCAAACGAACGTGCCATAATTATTCTCCCAAAGATTTAAGGTATTCACCCAATTTTTGCAAAATAACCGTATGTTCATCAATAGATTGAGCACAAAAATCAGACTTTTGTATCGTATCTGCTAATAATGTACGTAACGTTACAGTAAGAAAATGTAACGAAGACAGCCACTTGAGCATAAAGGTAATATCTTCCTGCATCTGCATCTCAAGCGGAGTCGCTATAAGTGATTTCTTATCTTCAATATACCGCTTTATAATATCTTTAGCTTTATCAGGATACGATTTTATTGCTTCATCAACTTCCGCAATCATTCCGTATAATTCTTTCATTGTATTACCGATTCTTCAGAAGATTCATGATATTTAGCCCCACCTTCAATAAGCTGATCAATCCATTTCTTATATGAATCAATAGCATTCCCGGCATATTTAGTTCTAAATAATATCCAATGATACACTTCATTTAACTCTGCAAACTCTGATTGTATCTTCTTAAGCAAATCATTTACAGGATCTTCTTCTTCCGGAGAAAGCGGTCGGTTTGCATATTCAAGCAAATCTTGGTGATACGAACTATAAGTATGATATTTCTCATTAAGCGCCGTATCCAATTCTTTTACCATATCTTTTAATGTTCTTTGTTCCATACTTTCCCCTTTCGTGAGGTTTCTTTATTATAAAAATATATATATACTTTTATATAACTTACTATATACTAGTGTATATAATAGATCATATATCAGGAGTATAGCATGTCGGACAAACTAAAAGAATACATGAAAAAGCTTGAATCAATACGAGAAGAAAGATTGATGTCTAAACTATCGTTAGCTTCAGAGCTTAAAATATCATATATAACACTCATGAAATTATATAAAGGTAATCATAACGCCTCATATAAAACCATGAGAAGCTTAAAAGAATTTATTGAAGCAAATACCTTTGAGGATGAACGATGAACAGATCAAAAGAATTAAATGAACTTTTTTCGGCACTTGCAAAAGTACAATCTTCCATGCCTGCTGCCGTAAAAACAAGCATAAATCCATTTTTTAAATCGGTATATGCCGATATGAGAGAAATTGTTAATGTTTCACGACAACTTCTTTCTCAAAACAACTTGTGTATTTTACAACCAATTGTTCAAGAGGGAGATAAACATGTACTCCTTACCGTTCTTGGTCATTCTTCAGGACAATATATTACGTCTCGTGTGATGTTAAACCCTACAAAACAAGATCCTCAATCGTTCGGCTCTTATATTACGTATATGAAAAGATACGCATATGCTGCAATAATCGGCGTTGTTACAGAAGATGATGACGGTGAAGCTGCTATGGAAAGACTCACAAAAGAACAAGCTTCAATTTTATATAAACTCATTAACGGACGAAAAGACATCGAACAACGAATATGCTCTGCATATAAAATTGATAAACTGGATCAGCTCCCGTCTTCACACTTTGAATCACTTTGTTCAAAACTTACCGAGAAATAATAATGAAAAAATACAAATTAAATCGTATACTACGTTCGTTTACGAATATTAAAAAAACAATTGTACCTCTTGGAGAATCCATGAAGCATCCTTTAGATTGGGAAATACGTTTGCTTGAAAATAAAATTAAGGCACGTACGAATGAAATACCTTCGGCTTATAACCGACTGGTAACATTTGCCGTAAATTATTTTGAAGGAACAAAACAAGTAACTCCTGAACTTGAAAAAGTTCTTGATGTAATAGAACCATATTTAAACGAGCATGATGAACAGCTATTACAACCGCTTTATTATCAACTCGGTAACTTTAGGTCTTAAGCAAACGGGTGGGCCTCTTCGGCCCCCCGCTCCAATAACATAAAATAGGACAACGGCATGGCTTATAATAAAGCAATACTACAAGGTAATTGTACTAGAGATCCTGAATTTAAGGATTTTGGCGCAACAGGACTTGCTAAATTCGGATTAGCAATAACAGAAAAGAACTCGAAACGACAAGAGACGCTTTTTATAGATATAATTTGTTGGAATAAATTGGCAGTACTCTGCAAGGAATACGTTAAAAAGGGTTCAAATTTGATCGTAGAAGGAAAATTAAAGCTTGAGGAATGGAACGATGCAGTATCAAACACCAAGCGTACTAAAATTATCCTTGTTGCTGATCAAGTTGTTTTCCTTAGCAACCGTTTTATTGATGATAAGAACGATTCAGCTTCTATGCCTATGGGGAAAACAAAGCTGGAAGAAAATACTGATCCTTTTACCGGACAAGCTTTTTTAGATACTTCATTACCGTTTTAAATGAAAGCTGATCCAATAATAAATATAACAGGGCGCCTTTAGAGCGCCCTAATTATTTACGGAGTACCATCTATATGTGCAGAAACACTAAATGTATGAGTTCCGGCACCAAAAGAATTCATATCGTTCCAGGTTAAGAATGTTCCTGTTGCACCTGTTCCAATAGCCCAAATAAAGTTAGTTAAATTTGTTGGTAGACCGTTATTTGCCACACCAAATAAAACATTTCTTTGTGTTGATCCGGGGTGTTGCCAATAAGCGGTTACTATATTACTTGGAAGATTTACCGCCGAAGAAGATAAACCTAAAACCCGTATAATAAATTGTCCTGTACCCGAAGAAACCGCCCCAAGATTTGTTATTTGTATATCGCACCAATAATCATAAGCAGATCTTCCTGAACCGGTCGGTGTGTATTTATAATATGTTCCCCCAAGAACGGAAAAAGTTGGAGCTACTGTTTGTGTGTCAAAAGCCGGAGTAGGAGTAAAAGTGCCTGAAACAATTGATCCTGACCCGGATCCTGATCCACTAATTTGTATGGTATTTGCCGAGGGTGTTATTGTGATTCCTGAACCGGCAGTTATAGTAGCCGAACCGAGCTGATCCCCATTGATCGTAACAACACTTGCCACGTTCCCGACGTTTACTCCGTTGATACCGCCAACAAAAGTTCGGTTAATTTGATAATTTCCTGAACCTGA
>CBFIII010000045.1:0-33532 GCA_965662645.1 Bacteroidales bacterium | reverse complement strand
AACAATGCAGGCAAGATTGTGGATAGAGCAACGATGGGGGCTTGGAGCGATCACTTTTACAAAGAAATGGCTGACGATTGCGATTGGACGCCTGAGTGGGATCGTAAAGCCATGATGTCGATGATGATGTACGAGTACGCTGTGCAAACAGCAGAAGTGGCAACCATCATAGGAAACACTGAGGGCGCAGAAGAATTAAACGATTTAGCCGCCAACATCAGAAAGGTTATTAACGAGACTTGGTACAATAAGGAAACGAAGACTTATGGTGCTGCCAAATCAAAAATTAATGGTGAGATCGATGCCTCATTAGGGTGGCACGGATTGATGGCTATGGCCGTGACCAAGAAAATTGCGCCCGAAGAGGATGTGCCAGCCATCATTGAAAACTGTGTAAAGGATATGAATACGCATTACAGAGGACACGCAGCCGCAGGACACTTGACGCATCAGTTGGTGTACGATATGTTTGCCGAAAATGGAATGACCGAAACCTGCTATGCGATGATGAATGCCACAGGCTTCCCCAGTTTCGACTGGATGTTGCAGTCAGGCAATAAGACCATACCCGAGGGACCTACTATGCCCGAGCGTTTGCCATCAAAGAGTTCGGCGTATCAGAACGAATGTCAAGAGCCTGCCCGTTGGTTTACTCAATCGGTGTGTGGCGTGAGCCCCGATCGTCAGAACGCAGGTTTCAAACATTTTTACCTGAAACCGCAATTCCCTTCAGATTTACCATCAGCAAAACTATTATCAACAACACCTTACGGAAAAATTGAAAGTTCTTGGACTAAGAATAATGAAATGATCACTTGGACGGTTGAAATACCAGCTAACAGTTCGGCTACCGTTACCTTGCCTGTAGATGCTAAAGCGATTAAGGTAGATGGCGCAATACTTTCCAAAACGCTTGGGGTTAGCAGCATCGAAAGTGATGGGGATAATGCCCATTTTGTATTAGGTTCGGGAAAATACTCTTTATTCTTTCCTGTTCCAGAAAATGTTTTTAATCAATTGACTAATTAAATTTTATTAATAAAATATATGAATAGATTATTCTGGGGGATATGTATTAGCGCCCTACTAATGGCAACAAGTACTACTGCACAAAATCCTATTTTGAAAGGTTATGCAGATCCCCACATGCGAGTTTGGGATGGGAAAATGTATGTTTCTGTAGGAAAAGATCGTGCTCCTGATATTAAAAAATTTGAAATTATTTATTGGTCCATATATTCATCTACCGATTTAATTAATTGGGAATTGGAATGTCACATTAAGCCTGAAGACACTTGGTTAGGAAAAGATTCAGAAAGGTGTTGGGCATCTGATATCACCGAGTACAAAGGAAAGTACTATTTCTATTTTTCCAATGGAGGGTCTGAGTGTGGGGTATTAGTTGCAGATAAACCAGAAGGTCCTTATAAAGATGTTCTTGAGAAACCTCTTATTCCTCATGACTTTTCTTCTAATCATGAATATGACCCGACGATACTGGAAGAGGATAATGGAGATAGGTACCTGATCTATGGGCGTGATGGATTTTTAATGGATGAAATGCTACATTACCAAATCGTAAAATTGGGTGACGATATGATCAGCTTAGCTGAAGATCCCTATGATTTATTGACTGATAGTAAGTATGGTTTTGGTGGAGATGGCAGAGCTCGTGATCATCAATATTTTCATCAATACGATGATTTGTATTATCTGAGTTGTGCAGGAGCATACCGTACCTCCAAAAATAAGTTTGGTCCATTTGAAAATCTACGTCATACTGGGCAAAATGGTCATTCTAGTTTTAGTGAATACAATGGGCAAACTTATCACATGTATGAGTACACTTGTGAGCCTCATGATAATAGGAGATATCGACAGATTTCGCTGACTTACCTTCATTATAAGGATAATGGAGATATGGTTGATGATGTTAACTTTTTGCAGAAAAGCAATGTGGCAGAGGAAGGTAAGTATTACAAAACGGGTGTTGGTAATTATGATGCTAATTGGGAGAAAATAGAGGCGGAATGGTTTTTTAAGCGTGTCGGTTCTTTAGTCAAAAAAGAGTGTCCAGAAGGTGGCTTTGAGATGCAAAATATTCAGCACGGTGATATTCTAAATTTTCCCAACGTTAAGAATTTTGAGGGCAAAAGCACCATTAATTTTAGAGTGTCATCAGCCAATAAAGAGGGCGGAACTATTGAGGTACGAAGCGGTAGCGAAACGGGGGACTTATTGGGGACTTGCATTATTCCAAGAACTTTAATATATACTAATTATCAGACTATTTCGTGTGAGCTAAAACATTCCGAGGATGTTTCAAATTTATTCTTTGTATTTAAAGGAGATAAAGGGGAGTTACTTCGTCTAAACTGGTTTAGTTTTAAATAGGACTATTAACCAATTTGAAAGTGTTATTTTTAACGAAATTTATTAATAACTGATTTGATAATGAAAAAATCAATCCTTCTCTATTTCCTAATAGGCGTATTCGTTCAGCTCACAGCGACTAACGAACGTAATCTGTTAACAAAGGCAGCTAATATAGATCAGCTGAAACAGATGCTGGTGATGAATCAGGAATGGGTTTCTTATCCGGCATACGTGGATAGAGAGGCGTGGAATGATTTATTAGGGAAAAATCGCGGATCTTTTATCGCTAGTGGAGAGGACTTTTTGAACTATGAATGGCAAGTGGTTCGGGCTACCGATTATCTCGATTATACCCGCACTGGCAACCGTAGTACGATGCAAGATCCATATTTTGATAATCAGCATGCTATTGCTGCTTTGGTCTTGGCAGAACTTGCAGAGGGCGAGGGGCGCTTTCTGGATCAGATTATAGATGGGGTATTTATGAATTGTGAAATGACCTCGTGGGTGCTTTCTGCACACTTTAAAATCTCACCCCAAAAGGAGAAAAATCATTTCCCCAATGTGAAAGAAAACCTGATTGGATTATATTCTTCTCAGACTGGGGCTATGCTGTCTTGGACTTATTATTTTCTTCATGATGAATTTGATAAGGTCAACCCATTGATTTCTGAGCGCTTGCGTTTTGAACTTCAGAAACGGATTCTTGATCCATACATGTCTATGAATTACTGGTGGACGGCACTTCCTCCTTATGAGGATAAGAAACCTAATGTTAATAACTGGAATCCGTGGTGCAATGCCAATGTGTTGCAGTGTTATATGTTACTCGAAAATGACCGAGATAAATTGGCTGAGGCCGTTTATCGGTCGATGCGATCGGTCGATCAGTTTATCAATGCCGACAAGGATGGCGCTTGCGATGAGGGACCTGGATACTGGGGAGTAGCCGCAGGTAAAATGTATGATCATCTTTCGCTGTTGGAGCAACTGACCGATGGTCAGATATCCGTCTTTAATCAGCCCGAAATTAAGAATATGGCTGAATATGTTTATCGGGCTAATGTAGGAAATGGTTGGGTGGTTAACTTTGCTGATGCTTCGGCAAAAACGAGTGGGGATCCGTACTTTATTTACAGTTTTGGTCGTGCCGTAGGAAGCACAGATATGATGCATTTTGCCGCCTATCTTAAAGAAAGGAATCCTGACAGGGGGATTGGTAGTTCTCGTGATATAGACAGAACTTTAAGGAGCGCTTCCATAGCTCAAGAGTTGGAAAGCACCGAAGCTAAGTTTAACATCCCGTCTTACTCTTGGTATCCCGAAACAGAGTATTGCTTTATGAGCGATGAGAAAGGCAATTTTGTGGCTGCAAAAGGGGGAAATAACAATGAAAATCATAACCACAACGATGTGGGGAATTTTATTTATTATGCCAATTCCCTGCCCATTATTATGGATGTAGGTGTGGGTTCTTACACGGCAAAGACTTTTGGACCGCTGCGCTATACTATCTGGACGATGCAGAGTGATTACCATAATGTGCCGCTAATAAATGGAGTAAGTCAGAGTCCAGGTGCTGTATTTAAGGCGACCAATAGTTCTTTCGATAGCAAAAAACTGTACTTTAGTACTGATATTGCGAAAGCTTACCCCAAAGAGGCTGGCGTTAAATCTTGGGTGCGTTCTTATCACTTGAAAAAGGGTGCACTGATGATTAACGATCAGTATGCTTTGGAGGAATTGAGAGAACCTAATCAGCTGAATTTTATGACTAGAGGCTATGTCAATTTGGAGGTACCAGGGAAGGTGATCATAAAAGTTGAGGATGAAACAGTGGAACTGACCTATAATGCCGAAGCGCTGGAGGCTACTCTAGAGCCAATAGAGCTTAACGAAAAAAAGCTGACGCACGTTTGGGGAATTACGATTTATAGGCTTTCGCTAATTGCCAAATCGCTTGAATTATCGGGAGAATATGAAATTAAGATTCAGAAATTGAACTAGATTTTGGTGACTTAATGAAGTTGTTTAATGTCCTATTGGATTTTCGGGAGTGACATATTGGTTATCAGTGGCAAAGCTCAATTTTTATTGCATAGCCGAAGTTACGCAATCAAAATTAGCTGAAGCCAATGAAATCAAGATGTTGCTAGTCGATTTTCAAGAGGACTTTAAACAACTTCAATAAATGTGGTTCTTCGCTAAAACAGTGGAAAGGATGTTTTTTTAGGTTCTAACGAGTATTGTTCTTGAACGCTTCGACAGGCTTTGCCATCGCAATGTACAATGATTATGCAAACGAATTCTTGTACATAGTACAAAAAAGCTCTTTTAAGAGCAACTAATGTTAGTTTCCACTGTTTTGGCGAAGAGCCATAAATGTCTATAGAAATGAAAATATGATTTTAGTGAAATATCCCCAGTTATTAATCCTATGTATCTTCTCTCTAGTTTGCTCAGAAAGAAGTATGGCCTTTTCACGTCCCGACACTATTTATTACATTTTTCAGTTTCCTCAGAATCAAATTCCACGAATTGATGGTGACTTCTCGGATTGGGACATGGTGCCAGATACCTATACCATTGGTTTAGAACAAATGAAAGAAACGGTCAGTGGGATGGGGTTTAATTTGGATCCAACCGATTTAGATATTAAAGTTAAAGTCGCTTGGGTGAAAGGCCTTAACCGTCTGTATTTTAACGTAGAGGTCTTTGATGATTATTGGGATTTTGAAAAGCTGAATATTGAACAAGATATTTTTGAACTGGTGGTTGATGCTGATGCTTCTGGTGGAAATTTTATTAATAAATGGAATGCAAATAAAAAGGTTATTCCAGAGGAGGAATTGCATTTTAAAGGACACGGGGCGCACGCACAAAACTATCATATCTTTATGCCAGCTAAGAATAAAGACTGGACAATGGTATGGGGAAATGCGCCTTGGATAAAAGAGTTTCCTTATGCTAATGTAGCGTATAAACATAACTTACAACAAGGTATGTCGGGGACTCTTAAAATGGAGTTTTACATTACGCCTTTTGATTTTGCGGCCAAAGAAGGTGTTCATAATTCGGTGGTTTCAGAATTAAAGGAGGATGAAATAATTGCTTTATCGTGGTGTGTTTTAGATTATGATTCAACTGGTAAAAAGGATTTTATCAATTTGGCGCACCAAACAAAAATGATTTATAACGCCGATTTTTTAAATGCCTTTAGGTTGATGCCGCTAACTGAGGAATTTCTTCCTAAGCTGGAGGCTAACTGGTCTTTTGTTGAGGTGGATAGAGACCGCCGTGTCTTTGCGTTTAAAGATGAATCAATTGGTGAAATTGATAAATGGCACTGGGATTTTGGGGATGGAAGTACCTCTTCAGAACAATATCCGGTGCATCAATACACTGAGGCAGACCGTTGGACAGTGGTGCTCACTGTCGAGAATGCAAATGGGAAATCCATTCGCTCTAAAGTTTGGGATGTGGTCACAAAATAGCATTGTCAGCTCCCTTAAATCTTTATCAGAATAGTTTAGAAATTAATTTGTAACTATTCAGTATGAAGAATAACATGTATAGTGAAAAAAGCAGGTTATAGGACGCAGTCCTAAGTGACGAACTAGAGGGTGGGCCTTGCAGAAATTGCGGGCCAGCGTTGGCAAAATTGACTTTCAGCCCCAAGCAGCCGTAATGTCAAGGGGCGGTAAGAATTAAGCGGAGCGAATCACTAACACCAAAAATAGACTCTCGTGAGTAAAGTCAATTTAAGCGGTGGTAGCATTTTTTCTGCTAGTCCCGATAGCTATCGGGATTGATTCGTTTTTCATCATGGAATTAAGCGAAGCGAATCACGAACGCTATTAATAAACAATTGTGAGTAAAAATGAATGACTGGGGTTGTAGGGGCTGTCAAAGCCCCTAATCGTAGGAATAATAATACTGAATAGTTACATTAATTTAAAAGAATAGAACTTAAAATAAATATTATGCACTTAAAACGAATTTCATTAATGCTAATAGCATTGGCCTTCGCCGTGTCACTATCAGCAGCACAAAAAGCAGAAGTAAACCCCACTTTGCTCCAAGAAATATGGACCGCCAAATGGATTACTCACCCCGGTATCACAGGAGAGGAACAAGGGGTTTACCTCTTCAAAAAAGAGATCAACATATCAGAACTTCCTGAATCTTATGTCATCAATATTTCAGCCGATAACCGCTACATTCTCTATGTGAATGGCGAAGTGGTAGGGCGTGGGCCTACACGTGGCGATTTGAACCGTTGGTTATTCGAAACCATTGATATTGCCCCTTATCTGACGGCGGGTGAAAACCACATTGCCGCTAAAGTGTGGAATATGGCGAACCTAAAACCACTGGCTCAGATTTCGTACCAGACGGGTCTAATAATTCAAGGTAATTCAGCCAAAGAGAAAGCCATTAATACCGATAAATCGTGGAAGGTAAGTATTGATGAAGCTTATGCTTTTTATAAAATAAAAGACCTCAGACGCTTTTATGCGGCAGGTCCAGGCGAGAAGTTTGTTGGCGAGAATCACCCTTGGCAGTGGCAAATAACGTTGAATAGTCCATGGAAAGCTGCCAAAGAAGGTGAAAATGGTATGAGTCTTAGAAGCCTTACTAAAACGGGCAAACCTGCCGGACACTTGTTGTACCCTACGGCTCTGCCTATGATGGAAGCTAAAGCGCAATCTTTTAAAACCGTGCGTAGGGTAGAGGGCATAGCTAATGCCGATGCATTGTTACAAGCAGAGGCTTCCGTCACCATTCCTGCCAACAGCACAGTGAAAATACTCCTAGATCAAGGCGAACTGACCAATGCCTATCCACAACTGCTTTACAGCAATGGGGCTGGTAGTCATATCAAAATAACCTATGCCGAAAGCCTTTTTAAAACTAAGGACGGTAAACCCACTTTTCAGAAAGGACATCGCGATGTTATTGATGGAAAAGTGATGTGGGGAAACTACGATATCATTGAAGTTGATGGCGGCGAACAACGTTTTTTTGAACCCTTATGGTGGCGTTGTTTTAGGTATGTAGAGTTGGAAGTTACCACAAAGGATGAACCTTTGGTATTGGAGAAATTTGAAAGTGAATTCACCGCATATCCTTTAGAGATGAAGGCTGACTTTTCTTGTGACAATCCTATGCTAAAAGAAGTGTATGATGTGGCTTGGCACACGCAACGTCTGTGTGCTGGCGAAACGTTTTACGACTGTCCCTACTATGAGCAATTGCAATATACGGGAGATACCCGCATTCAAGGGCTGATAACCGCTTATGCTTCGGGCGATACATTGTTGTGGAAGGATGCTATTATGGACTATCACGATTCCCGCTTTCCTTTTGGATTGACACAGTCGCGCTACCCCAACAGTCAGACTCAAATCATCAGCACCTTCTCTCTGGTGTGGATCACCATGGTGTACGACTATATGATGTATGCTAAAGACGATGCCTTTATTCAAAAAATGTTGCCTGCGGTTCTTGATATCCTGAATTGGTACGATGAGCGTATGGAAGCTGATGGTATGCCTGGCAAATTTGAGAGCTGGCTTTTTGTGGATTGGGTGCAAGGTTGGCCTTTAGGTTATCCCCCCCTCAATAAGGAGAAAAAGCATTCTTCCATCATTGGTCTGCAATATGTTTACACTTTGCAAAAAGCCATGGCGATATTTGACTACAGCGAATTAGTTGGTTTGAAAAAGCAATGGGCAGCTAAAGCCGATAAAACACAAAAAGCCGTATTAGATCACTGCTGGGATGAGGAGAAGAAAATGCTTGCTGATACCCCAGACAAAGATAGTTTTAGTCAGCACGCCAATATTTTAGCGGTGCTTACCAATGCTTTTGATGCTGAAAAGCAAAAAGAAGTAATGCTCCGTATTCTTGAGGATAAATCCATTGCGCAAAGCACTTATTATTTCGATTTCTACAAGGTGGAAGCTCTTAAGAGAGCAGGTCTTGGCGATTTGTATGTAGAAACGCTTCAGCCTCTGAAAGCGATGATCGATAATGGCCTAACGACTTTGGTCGAGAAACCAGAACCGACCCGTTCAGACTGTCACGCTTGGAGTGCCTCGCCAGTGTATTACTACTTCACCTTGATATGTGGTATCGAACCTGCCTCACCAGGCTTTAACTCTGTGCGCATAGCACCACAACTAGGCGAACTAAAATGGGTAGAGGGCGTGATGCCTCACCGTCTTGGTGAGATTAAGGTGAGCCTAAAACAAAAGAAAAATAAGCAACTCTCGGGAAGTATTACTTTGCCCGAAGGCCTCACAGGTACTTTTGTTTGGAATGGCGAGACGACTGTTTTGAAGAGTGGAGAAACGAAATTGTAAATTAAGGCGTGAAGTATTTCATCACACAAACAATATTATGTTTTTGAAGCGAATTCTAATTCTGACATTAATTACTTTAGGTGCATTGTCCTGCAAACATAAATGCCTAGTGGATGAGCGGCCCAACCTTCTGTTTATTTTTACCGATCAGCAGCGTAGGTCTTCCCTCGGTTTTTTAAATGAAGATTCTGTAGTGACTCCTAACATTGATAAATTGGCTACAGATGGCGTGTTTTTTAGTCGGGCGGTTTCCAATCATCCTTTGTGCAGCCCGTATAGAGCGATGCTGATGTCGGGGAAATACCCTTTGTCCAATGGCGTGATTGAAAACTGTCACTCGCTGCATACTGCCTTAGGGAATTACCTGAAACAGGATGACGTTTGCTTCTCTGATGTCTTGGTTGAGAATGGATACAGTGCGGGGTATGTGGGCAAGTGGCATCTAGATGGACCACCACCAACACCTGTGGGTGTTAAAAGGGTATGGGATACTTGGTGTCCTCCCGAAGACCGTCACGGATTTTCGTTTTGGTATGCTTATGGCACCCATAACCGTCACAATTACCCCTATTATTGGGCTACTGATGGTGGCATAGAAGATACCATTTTTGTGCACCAATGGTCACCCGAACACGAGGCTGAGGTCATGATGAATTACATTGATAATGCCAACCAAGAACGTGAGAATGATAAACCCTTTGCGTTATTTTGGTCCATCAACCCACCGCACACGCCTTTTACACAAGTACCCGAAAAGTACCGTAAAACTTACGAAGGAGTTGATTATAAAAGCCTGCTTAATCGACCTAATGTTCAGTACACAGATAATTATGATTTGATAAAGGGAGATAGAGGTGTTGAGAAACGACTGAATCAGGCTGCCGATTATTTTGCATGTGTGAATGGTGTTGACGAACAGATAGGTCGCGTTATTGAGCACCTTAAAAAATCAGGATTATATGATAATACCATTATTGTGTTTACTTCTGACCACGGCGAGATGCTTGGCAGTCACGGCTTGATGCATAAAAATGTGTGGTTTAGAGAAGCAATGGAAATTCCACTCATTGTGCATTACCCTAAACACATTAAAGCTAAAACAGAAGACCTCTTGCTGAGTGTGCCCGATTATATGCCCACTTTTTTGGGCTTAATGGGCTTAGGTGATAAAATACCCGAAACTGTTGAGGGTAAGGATTATTCCAATGTGTTTTTTGATAAGCCTGTTGTTCGCCCCGAAAAGCAATTGTATTTTGGAACAAAACCATCTAATATTGAAGGTGGAGCGCGAGGTTTTAGAACCAAAGTTTATACTTTTGCAGTGCTCAAGGATGATAATGGAAAGAAGCATTACTACTTATATAATGATAAAGATGATCCTTATCAGATGACGAATATTTGGGGTGAGAACCCTGCATTGGATAAACAGATGGAAGATGAATTGGGTGATTTGCTAGTTTCGATGGATGATCCCTGGATTAACTAACAACAAAAAAAAATCAAAAAATGAGATTAAAAGAAAAAACGCTTATTAGCTTTTTATTACTACTTGCATTCACGGTAAGTGCAGAACGAAAGAGCCAGTTATTAAACGCCAATTGGAAGTTTACTTATGGTTACAATGTAAAAAGGAAAGTGAATGAACGTATTGATGTTCCTCATACTTGGAATGCTGCAGCTGCTACTTCAGGCAAGCTTGACTACTACCGTGGTTTGGGAAATTACGAAAAAGAATTATTTGTGGATAGTGCGTGGGTAGGTCAACGTTTATTCCTTAAATTTTATGGGGTGAATACCATTGCCAATGTGTTTATCAATGGAAAGCATATCGGCGAACACCGTGGGGGATATACTACTTTTATCTTTGAGTTGACAGATAAGGTGGAGTATGGACAAAACAACACCATCATGGTACGGGCTAATAATGCACCACAATTAGACATAATGCCACTTGTCGGTGACTTTAATATATATGGAGGTATCTATCGTGATGTAGAGTTGTTGATAACCGAAAAAGCCATTATCAGCCCATTAGATTATGCTTCATCAGGTGTTTATCTGACACAAAAAAAGGTGACTAAAGAACAGGCGGAAGTAGAGGCTGTGGTGAAAATCTCAAATCCACAAAAGATTTCAGGTTTTCAACTGAGTTTGAAGCTTAAGGATGGTGAAAAAACGGTGTATGAAAAAATAGTGGATGTCGATGCACAGCAAAGCGAACTAAGTATTCCGTTTATAATTAACAAACCACACTTGTGGAATGGGGTAAAAGATCCCTTTATGTACCAAGTGGAAGTGTGTATAGTGGATGAAAAGAAAATCGTCGATAATGTATCGCAGCCTTTAGGTTTGAGGTATTACCACGTGGATGCTGACAAGGGTTTCTTTCTAAATGGTGAGCACCTCGCTCTCAGGGGCGTTTGTCGTCATCAGGAAAGAGCACCAATTGGCAATGCTTTGCACAAAGAAGACCACGATGCCGATTTATTGATGATGCAAGAGATGGGAGCTAACTCCATTCGTTTGTCGCATTATCCTAATGATCCATATGTGTATCAGATGCTTGATAATGCTGGTTTTGTGGTTTGGTCAGAGATCCCGTTTGTAGGTCCTGGTGGCTATCGTGATAAAGGTTTTGTGAATCAGGAATCTTTCAAAGAAAATGGCAAACAGCAATTGATTGAAATGATTCGTCAACAATATAATCATCCTTCTATTTGCTTTTGGGGTTTGTATAATGAGTTAAAAACAACAGGGGATAATCCTGTAGAATATGTAAAGGAACTGCAGGCTTTGGCATGCGCTGAGGATCCCAGTCGCATAACGACAGCAGCAAGCAATGGCGGTGACCACAAATTGCACGAGATAACGGACCTTATTGCTTGGAACCGATATTTTGGGTGGTACCGTGGTGTTCCCTCAGATATAGGTCCTTGGATGGATAACTTGCATAAAGAACGTGCCGATTTTAAAATAGGACTTAGCGAATACGGAGCTGGTGCCAGTGCATTTCATCATGAAAATGAATTAATAAAGCCAAAAGCTCCTAGTAGGTGGCACCCTGAAGAGTGGCAATCGCATTACCATGAAGGATATTGGAAGGTCATCAATGAACGCCCATATATCTGGGGCTCTTTTATTTGGAATATGTTTGATTTTGGTGCTGCTCACCGTACTGAAGGTGAAGTTGTGGGACAAAACGATAAAGGTCTTGTAACAGCAGATCGTAAGATCAAAAAGGACGCTTTCTACTTCTATAAGGCCAACTGGAACCCTGATGATAAGTTCGTTTACATCACTCAACGTCGTTTTGAGGTGCGTGAACAAGCGCAAACAAAAGTAAGGGTCTATTCCAACTGTTCAGAAGTGGCTCTTTTTATTAATGGAAAAGCCTATGGAAAAGTGTCTGGCGACTATGGCATCTTCGAGTGGGATAAGGTGACACTTACTGATGGAGAGAATAATATTGAAGTTAGAGCTAAGCATAAGAAAAAGGAATATGCTGATCAATGTGTGTGGGTATTACAATAAATTATATCTAATTGATAAAAATCAACTATGACTAGTGATAGAAGATCATTTATAAAAAAGATGTCAGCCTTTGGTGTGTTAGGATTGACTTATCCTTTATTATCATCTTGCATAAGCAAAAAAGAAGTACTCAACGAAAGAATCACTAAGATTGAATTCTATAGGTACGACATAAATATCCCCCGTTACTTTTCATTCGGTACTTGGCTCAACCGTCAGCACCTGTTTATGAAAATATCCTCGGGAGCGCATTATGGATGGTCTGAAATACCAGCCTCCAGAAACAACCCTGACGAGGATCTTAGCTTGTGGGTTGAGTATGTCAAACAATACAAAGGACTCACCGTTGGCGAAGCCCAAAAAATACTATTGTCACAGCAAGTGGAAGGGAGTAAGACTTCGTTGAAGCAACTGGAGCTGATGGATATGGGTCTCTTGGATTTGGCAGGGCGATTGCAACAAAAGCCCGCTGTTGAACTATTGGGATTGACTCATAGAGAGCCTGTGCCGGGCTTGTATTGTATCCTGCATAAAGACGAAGCAAAAGTAAGAGAAGAGGCCGAGAAAAGTCTAAAGCAAAACCTTGGGCATCATATGAAATTCAAGATGTATGGCGATCAGGAAATAGACCTCAAACTGCTGCGCATCATTCGTGATGTATTAGGGTCCGAAGCTGTTGTTATTTCAGATGTAAATAGCGGTTATGAAAAATGGGACTCAATAGAGGAGCTGGCAGTGATTATGAACTTGTTTAGTGAGAACGGACTAGATGCTATAGAAGACCCTGCACCTATGTCAAAGCAGCAATGGATACAACTACAAAATAGGGTTGGTGACTTATCCTTGATTCCCGACAAACCTATGCGACCATCTTGGAAAGGTGTAGAAACAATAAGTGCAAGTATGGGACGCATTTTCAACCTACATCCTTCATGCATGGGAAGCTTTAAGCACACAGGCATTTTGGCCAACAAAGTACATGAAATTGGAGCCAAAGTGATGATCGGCGACGATAGCCTGGCAGGCCCTGCCTGTACAGCATGGCAGCAAATTGCTATAGGCGCTGGAGCAGTTTGGGTGGAGGCCATAGAGAAAGAGGAGGATTCCAAAGACTACTTAGAATGTGTCATAAGTTCGGCCACTAAGAAAGAAGCCAATGGTTACTATTCCTTAAAACCAGCTCCAGGTTTTGGTCTGGTGTTGGATGAAGCCAAATTGAAGGATGTGTGTGAGTTGTATATTGAAATTTAGGAAAAGTTTTTAATCTAACGATTACTTCTATTTCTTAATAACAGGATGAGAGGAGAAAATGAAATTGATATATAAAATGATAATGATAAAGAAAATAACCATACTATTGTTTGTGCTTAGTAGCCTGTTGCTATCTGCACAAACATTACAACATCCAGTGATCTGGACTACGAGCGATGAAAGGGAGCGTATTCTTGAGTTTATTGATCAGGAGCCTTGGGCCAAACAATTAGTCGATGACGTGCACGCTATTATTGATGAGGATGTGGCGCTTCATCAAAAAAATCCGAAGAGAATTCTTGCTAATATCCCGCCAATAAGTGAAGATGATAATATCAAAGAGTTGGAGGTAAAGACCGTTCATCAACACGCCGGTATTTTGGGCAAAGCAGCGTATGCTGGATTGCTTTATTTCCTAACAGAAGAAGAGTCTTATGCTCAGTTTGCTGCTGATATACTATGGTACTATACCGAAGAGTTAGCCCCTCGCGAACCGCAAAACACTTCAGTGTGTGGTAATGCTTTTTATGACCCTAGAACTTCCTATGGACAATATGCGATTGCTTATGACTTCATATACGACTATTTAAAAGAATCTGATAGGAGTTTATACAGCACGAGGCAAAACAAAAGGGTGGCATATAGTCATGCCACCATGCAGAAAGCAATATTGAATATCGTCGGGAATATCTTGCAAGAATACGGTCAACCGGATAAACATGGGATGTTTGTTTCAAACCACCCGATTCTTACAGGACCAGGGGCGCTGTTTACTATTTTGTGTGTGGAAGATGATGCTGAAAGGGAAAGGCTCTTTAATGTGTTTTGGGAAGTAGGTACTGCTCATCAAAATTCATTAAAAAACACGTTGTTACCAATGTTTGGAGCACAGGGAATATGGCCGGAATCCACGAGCTATAGTTTTATGGCTGATATCACTATGATGCTTAATGTTATAGATCGTATTTGGCCGGAAATGAATGTTATGGCTGATAATATGCATATTTTGGATGGTAACTTTCTCTTCGATAACCTGCGAATGCCGGATAGAAGATTTGTAACCTATGGAGATTCACACCGTAATTCGGATGGCACATCCGCTTTGTATCGTTATACATTGGATCTTGCTCAGCGTCGAGGACTGACGGCGTATGAGCAAAAGGCAAAGGTCGCTTTAAGACAGAAATACGATGCGGAAGGAGGACATAAGGCCAATGCTGAAATTAGCACTTTTGGTAATTCTGGCGTATTTACCCAGCTGCTTTGGGGCAAGTCCATTCCTCAGGTCATGGAAGAGGAAATTGATTTTCAAATGCCAACTGTGATTATTGAGCATGCAGGTGTGGCCCTTCAACGCAATTATGTGAAAGAAAATAACGTATTGTATGGCTTGTGTGGTATTATAGGAGGAGCGCATTATGTACATTCTCATGTAACGGGTATTGGGATGGAGCTATATGGTGCCGGTTATGCAATGGCTCCTAGTGCCGGTCTGCCGCCATCTGTAGCTCAGCGTAGAATCCCCCTTCACGAGCATTATTTTAGACTGTATGCCGGAAATAACACGGTAGTGGTGAACGGGACGTCTCATGGCTTGAATGAAGGCTCTTGGAAAGGTGGGGCTAATGTTTGGCAAAATACGGTGGTGAATATTGCTGCTGAACCAGCACATTTGGAAGAACCTAAAAATCTGAACTTTAGTTTTTCAACTCAGCATCTTGATGATGAGGTGAATAATGCAGTGCAACAACGCACGCTCAGTACCATCCGAACAAGTCAAACAAGCGCTTATTATTTCGATATGTTTCGCTCAAAATCCTTGGATGAAAACAAGTTTCACGATTATATCTATCATAACTTAGGTGATAAGATGATGATAACAACAGCTGATGGAGGACGTCTTAAGCTTAAAAGTACAGAACGGTATAATAATGATATTGGTGATCAGGTGCATTCTCCGGGTTGGCGTTTTTTCGAAAAAACCAAGACAACGGACGAAATAGAAGCCGGCGTGAAAGTGCGTTATGATATCAAATACGATAATCGGTACATGCACCAGTGGATTCCGGGTGGTGTAAGTAGGGAATATACTAAAGCGTTGGCACCACCAAGTCGCGATGTAAGAAACGGATACGATGAAAAGAAAACGCAGGTTCTTGTTATCAGGCAGGAAGGTGAAGCTTGGGAGCGCCCTTATATTTCGATTTTTGAACCCTCGTTAAGCTCGGAAAGCACAATCCAATCTGTCGAGAATATTATTGATGGCAATAAAATCGTTGGTGCTAAGGTCGTTAGTAAGGTAGATGAGCAGATAATTACTGACTATGTTATTTGCCTGCCAGAGGATAATAACTCTTTAGAAATTTCTGCGATAAATCTCCAGTTTAAGGGGAGATTTGGAATCGCTCGTTTTATCACCCAAGCAGAGCAGACCGAAACCATCCTTTACCTTGGTGAAGGAAGTCTGCTTAAGGTAGGGGATAAAATAGCTGAATAGATTTTTCAATTCTTACATAGCAGTATGACCATTGGGAGCGTATCCCGAATTCGCTTAGCGTCTCTGCGTCTTTGCGGCAAATAAAAGGAATTATGGCTATACGGTAGTTTACAGGTAACGTCACAACACACCCCTGTTTCCCCTCTCAAGAGGGGAATATCTAGTCTAGATTCGTTATGCTGTTCTACGTAGAAAGTTCTACAACGACTAGTAGTAACTTTTCCCCTCTTGAGAGGGGGCAGGGGGTGTGTAAGTATCTTTTTTAGATGATTTGCATTTACCTGCATACTACCGTATAGGCATAAAAGGAATTATTAATAAAGAAAAACACGAATAAAAGGCCATTGACATAAAGCATATCACTTAGCGTCTTTGCGGTAAACATTAAAACACATGAAGAACGTATTTATAGTAATTTATTTTTTTCTAGGAACTGCTATTGCACTATCCACCCAATCTTGTGGTTCTAGAAACGCACATTCAGGGAAAGTAGATCAGTCTTTTAAGCCAATTTTTGATGGAAAAACCCTAGAAGGATGGAAAGGAGATTCTACCTATTGGACAGTCGAAAATGGTTGCCTAGTGGGTATAGTGACGCCCGAAACTATCTTGAAAAGCAACACCTTCATTGTGTGGCAAGGTGGACAACCACAAGATTTTGAGCTTAAATTGGAGTACCGTATTTCTGAATCGGGCAATAGTGGTATTAATTATCGCAGCACCTATTTAGAAGGCAAACCTTACGCTTTGCGCGGCTACCAATGTGACATTGATGGCAAGAACAGATATACAGGACAAAATTATGAAGAGAAAAAACGTACTACGCTAGCATATAGGGGGGAGAAGGTGCTATTGTCCACACCAAGTGATCCTGTGGTGAAGGAAAACACACGTAGCAATGTGAAGAAAAATTGTTGGCAGACAAGAGAGGTCCTAGAACCCTTGGGCGACAAAGATGTTTTAGGTGCTAAGGTAAACGCCAACGATTGGAATCACGTCCATTTAATTATTAAAGATAATCGCTTGTTGCATTATGTCAATGGCACACTGATGAGTGATGTGACAGATAATGATGCTATGCATCGCACCATCAAAGGATATATTGGCGTTCAGGTACACGTTGGTCCTCCTATGAAGGTGGAGTATAGAAATATTCGATTGAAAGAGTTGTAAATCATCCGCTTTTTAATATTTGTAAAGTGAGGTAAACTCCTTATTGCGCAGTTGGCCTTGCTTCATTTATTAATTCACCCTATACTTATAAACGCCTGCGGTATGCAGCAGGGGGCATGCCATAAAGCAATTTAAATGAGCGGGTGAAATACGAACTGGAATTGAAGCCCACATATTGTGCAATGTCATCGATGCTCAATTCTTTTTTCTCTAAAAGCTTACAGGCGTATTGTAGTCTTGATTTTCTGATATAGCTCGATGGGGTGAGTTTGGTTTCAGCTTCTATTCTGCGCGATAATGTGGTTCTTCCAATTTCAAGTTCTTTTAGTAAGTCATTTATTTCAAATTCTGGATCGTGAAGTTTGTCCTGTATTATTCTATCTACCTTTTGCATAAAGGTTTCTTCTTTAATGTTTTTTAGAATAGAAGTGTTTTTGATTTCCTCTTGCTTAGATAAGATCTTGTTGATTTGGGTCACTAATAATGATTCTTCAATGGGTTTTTTTAAGAAGGCATCAGCCCCTGCGATGATGCTTTCTTTATGAAGATTACGATCAGATTGTCCTGTCATTAATATGACAGGTATATGCTTCCATTTGCTGTTTTCTTTTATGGTTTGTGTCAGCTGTAAGCCATTGATGCCAGGCATTGTTAAGTCTGTGATTATTAAGTCTGGAACAATGTCTTCAAGTAGCTCTAAGGTATCCTCTCCTGACTTTGTTGTTAGCGTTTTGTAGTACATATTCAATAGGGATTTGAGGTAGCTTCTCAATTCATCATTGTCTTCTGTTAGTAGGATGGTGTGCTGTTTTTGTCCTTTTTGCACTGCATCTAAAAAGATGGGTTCTTCTTCAGGGATAATGTCTTTGATCCTTTTTTCTTTTGCGATTTTCTTTTGTGAAAAGTGCTCTGCTAGGGGTATGTTCAAGGTGAAAGTAGCGCCTTTGCCTTGTTTGCTTTCGACTATAATACTGCTTAGGTTCAGTTTTGCGTACTCTTTACATAAGTGTAGCCCAATGCCTGTGCTTAAATGATGGGCCTTTTCTCCTTTTGCAAAGCGTTCAAATATATGATTCAGCATATTGGGTGAGATGCCGGGTCCGGTGTTTTTAATGGCGATAGAAATGGACTTTCCTAGGCACTGTACACCCGCATATTTTTTGTTTATGTAGTCTTCTTCTGATAGGTTTCGTTCCTTTATTGATAGGCTAATGTGTCCATTGCTATCAGTATATTTGATGGCATTAGAAAGAAGGTTATACATTATTTTTTCTGTCAGGTCTTTATCAATTGTAGTTTCGATTGAATCATATTCAGTGGTAAAGCGGAATCGTAGTTCTTTTTCATTGATTTGCTGCTCAAAGCAGAGGTAGGCTTCATTGACCAAGTTGATAATGTCATGCTGTTCCAGATGTGCTTCAATTTTTCCAATTTCTAGTAAGCGGAAATCAATGGATTGGTCAACGATATTGAAGAGCCGGTTGGCATTACGATCAATTGTTTTTAATAAGCGTGTTGGGTTATAAATACGTTCTTTATCTTCTAGTAAAGTCCGGATAGGAGATATGATTAATGATAGTGGGCTGCGCAATTCGTGCGATAGGTTGGTATAAAACTTAACGCGTTCATCGTATATTAAAGCATTGGCTTCTGCTTTATAACGCTCCTCTGTTAGTGTTTTTTTTAGCATTACTTTATTCTTGATTTCCCTGTATATGAAAAAACATATAGCAAAAATCAAAATAAAGTAGAGCATAAGAGCCTTGTTGCTAAATAAGGGGTGCTTGGCAATGATGATATCTAGATGATAAGGGACTGTACTCCAAACGCCATCATTATTGGCAGCATAGGCTTCGAGGGTGTATTTGCCTGGTGGTATTTTAGTATAGACTATAGGGGTGTTGTATGACACGTAATTCCAGGAGTCATCATAATCGGTAAGACGATATTTAAAGCGATTCTTTTGGTATTTTGTATAGTTGTTACACGCTAACTTGAAGGTAAGGGTGTTTTCATTATGCTTTAAATGAAGGGCGTTTTGAAGTGTTGTGCTATGCTCGAATTGCGATGGCTTGTAAGCTGAATTGTTTACCGTGAGAGATGCAAGTTTTATTACAGGAGGATGTGGATTTTTATTGATTATGCTTGGGCGAATGATGTTAAATCCTCCTTTTGTCCCAAAATAGAGATCGCCAGAATGGGAGCAAAATGCGGAATTGGATCTTGTACGGGTATGAGGTATGCCATCCATGCTGCCATAGTTCTGGGTCTGATGTAGGTGAATGTTGTATTGATAAAGTCCTTGGCTGGTATTATACCATATGTTACCTGTATTGTCGCAGAGCAAACTGTATATATCTGAATTTTGCGTCAGCTCATGATTGGGGGCTTGTTCTATGCGTTTTGTCTGTGGCGAATAGACGTATAATCCTTTCCCCTTAGTGCCAACCCACAATTGCCCATTATTATCCATGCATACGGTATAAATATAGATTTGACCTAGGTCAATAACTTGTTGTGGTGTGCTTATCGGTTCCGCAGTTTTCTTGTCCAAACGCTTGAGGTATAACCCTTTTTTGGTGCATAGCCACACCTGCCCCTGTGGGTCTAAATAGTTGTAGGTTAGATTTGGAGCTTTGGCTTTACTTGGTGGGTAAACGATTTGCTTTTTTTTATTTATAGGGTTGTATATTAATGCGTTGTCTTGTCCTGATACCCACCATTTATTCCCGATTTTAAAAGCCGATAAGATACCAACATCTCCGATAGAAGGGAATTCGATGTCATTGATTAGTTGGTGTTTTTTATAGTTGTAAATTCTTAGAATCCTACTAAAGACCATGGTGATGCCAATGGTTTGATCATCTATTTGTCGAATAGTCGAAATATGTTTTGTGTCTTCGTTTAGATGTGGAGGTAAGGCTTCGACAAAAGTATTGTCTTTGGTGTTATAGCGTTTTATTCCACCATCTTCTTCGCTACCAATCCAGATATAACTTTCATCATCTTCAAAAAATGTAGTGACTGTATGACTAGCGTCAAGGTCCTGCTGATCTGTAATAGGAATAAATGAGAAGTGGTAGTTGTAATCTGCATAGTAGGCTAGTCCTGCTGAAAAAGTACCTACCCAAATGTTATTGTATTGTCCTTTATACAATACATATGCTGCTCTATGTGGCAGACCATTACCAAAGATAGAGTTGAAGGTTTTTTCTTGTCCATTAGACCAGCGTATAAGCCCTCCCTGTGTGGCTATCCACAGTTCGCCATTGTCCCTACTTACCATATCGCGCACGAAGCTTTGCTTTACGTCCTTTTTGTTGTTTGTGTTGTACAGTAATTCCCCCTTTTTAAGTCCTTTTTTGCTGATGATGTCTATACCATAACCTAAATAGCCGATGTAGATATCATTGGCATGAATACATAGGCTGCTAATATTTTTTTTGTCAGAGGTGTAAAGGAGTTCTGCTCTGTTTTGATGGTTCTGTATTACATATACTTGTCCGTCATGAGTGCCCAAGTATATATGACCTAGTTGGTCTTGGTAAATGTGTTTAACATTTCCCTCAAAAGGGAATAGGGAAGTGGTGTTTTCTTTGAGATTGTATCTGTAAAGTTTATTGTTTACGTGTAGTATGTAACTGTTGCTATCTGTTCTAATGATATTGTTGAAATTTCTTGTGAATGTTTCTTTCTTGGTGCGAGGTAGTGTTATTTTCTGAACAGAATCAATATTTGTAGAGTATCTATATAGTCCTTCTGAAGTACATATCCATAAGTTGTTTAGTTGGTCATTATAGAGCTTCACGACTCGGATTCTTCCGTTTAAATTAGTATTTGATGTAAGGAGTGATACTTGTTTAACACTATTTGTTGTGTGCTGGTATAATCCGTTTTGCGTGCCAAACCAAACGAAACCCTTGCTGTCCTCACAAATGGTTAGTATAGCATCATATTTTAAGTCTCCATGGGCGGTAATGTCCTGAAAATAATAATTTTCATTAGCTTTGCTATGCAGCAATGTAAATGTTAAAATGATGAATAAAGATAGTCTCTGCATGTCTAATAATGATCGTGTTTGTGCGGTTTTTAACGCCCGTTTGTGGGGTGTTGATTTTCTAGTGATTGTTATGATTGTTGAAACAAAAGTAAGTCTTAATAATGGAAGTGGGAAATATCAGTTGAAATTATTACCTCTATGGGTAATAATTTATAAAATGGGTTTTGAATGCGATAAATTAAACAATTGGTGGTATTCTAAGAATTTAAGCTTTTATATATTTGTATTATACTTTTTATTATAATGTTTTAGATGTACTATGGTTGTGACATAACTCAAGAAAAGAAGTTGGTTTTTTCCTTTATTTAAGGATGGTTTTCATAAGAATGGTGATGCTGGTGTAAGTCCTATATTTTGTACATACGATAATGATTTAATGTAGAATATATAATAAAACAATGATGAGAAAGGTAATTTTTTTATTTTTTGCGTTAATGGCACTCAATGCTAATGCTGTAAACTGGAACAATGCCCAATGGCTATGGCAACAGGAGGATGGACCTTCCAACACCTGGATGTGTTTTAGAAAAACAGTCACCTTAGATGAAGTGCCTAGTCAGGTAGAAGCTCTTATTTCCGTGGATAGCAAATTCTGGATGTGGATAAATGGTGAGATGGTTGTTATTGAAGGTGGACTTTCTCGTGGCCCAAGTCCTGCAGGTGCCTGGGATAGGGCAGCCGGTATTATGCCCACCAACTCGTGGTATCAAACTGTAGATATTCAACCTTACTTAAAAGAAGGCGAAAATACCATTGCGGTATTAACGTGGTTTTGGGGCCGACAAACCAATAAAGGGACGCACATCGACAGTAAAAAAGGGGGCTTTTTGTTTAATGCAACAATGGGTGAAAAAGTGATCGTGTCAGACAGCAGTTGGAAGGCCTTACAGCACCCGGGATACGACAATACCATAGAACCGATCCGCCGTTTGGTTCAATATTCTGTAAAGTATGATGCACAAACAGTGATGAATGATTGGACCAATGAGGCGTGGTACACCAATAACTTTGATGATGCTTCGTGGCCAGCAGCAGTTGAAAAAGGAGGGGCTGGAGTAGCCCCTTGGTACGATTTAATAGAGAGTTATGTACCTCGACTTATCAACCATGGCTTGAAAGATTACGAGAACAATACAGCGCTTAGTCTGCCAATGTCAGTAAGCAGTTCCAAAGTGATTACCTGTCAACTTCCACTGAATTTGCAGCTTACACCTTATTTGGAAGTGGAGGCTGAGGCCGGTAAAATCATAACTATCAAAACAGATAATGAGTTAAATGAAGTAACGGCTACTTATACGACAAAAGGTGGTACACAGCAGTTTGAATCGTATTCGTGGATGAGTGGCCACGAGGTAAAATATACCATTCCTGCAGGAGTTACGGTTAAGGCGCTCAAATACCGTTGGATGAGTGTGGGAGAAATGGCTGGAAGTTACGAAGTCGATGATCCATTTTACCAGCGCTTGTGGGAAATGGGCAACAATACGCTCTTTGTTTGTGCGCGCGATAACTTTATGGACTGTCCCGACAGAGAGCGGGGACTCTGGATTGGGGATGTGGCCGATCAAACAGGCTACTTGTTTTACTGTATGGATAACGCTGGCCGACAGTTACTCAAAAAAGCCGTTTTGCAGACTATGTACTTTAGTGACAATAAAGTGATTGGTGCTTTAGGGCCTGCTCGTGCTTACGAATTGGTTGGACAAAGTTTACAGTTTATAGCACAGTCGGTATGGCCTTATTATTACAACACAGGAGATTTAGCTACCTTAGAGGAAGCTTACCCTTATGTGTATGAATACCTTACCCTTTTTAGAATGGGAAGCAATGGTTTGCCTGTTTATCGACTAAGACAAAGTGATGATACATGGGATTGGCTGGATTGGGGTGTAGATGGCACCATTGACAAACGACCTATGCAACCCGCTTACTACTATCAAGCCTTGGTGACAGCCAAAAAAATGGCTGAAACACTAGGCAAATCTGAACACCTGAGTTTTTATAACTCACGGATAAATTCCATTGCTAATAATTACGACAAAGAACTTTGGAGAAACGGTTATTATAGTTCAGATGGCATGTTAAAGGATGACAGGCTCAATGCACTGGCCATTACTACGGGGCTTGCAAAACCAGAAAATTATAAAGCCATTGTGAGGAATGTATTAATTCCTAATCAATTTAGTAGTCCACACTTCGAATGGATCGTTGAAGAGGCGATGTTTATAGCAGGTCAACCTTATGCTTCTTTGAAAAGAATGAAAGAACGGTATCAAAGTCAGGTCAATTCGGGCTTATCCACCTTGTATGAAATGTTTCCTAATGGAGGAACCTATAACCATGCTTGGAATGGAACCAATACGATATTAAGCAAGTATGTAGCAGGTATAAAGCCAACAGCAGTGGCTTGGAGTGAATATGAAGTTTGTCCTAACTTGTTGCATATGTCTTCGTTAAAAACGAAGGTCCCTTCAGTCAAAGGTGATATTTGGGTTGATATTAGCCATACTGATTCCTTATACAAGTTAGCTCTAATATCTCCAGATTCAACGACTGCAATTGTTGGTATTCCAAAAGCACGTACTGAGATTTTTGACGTCAAAGCTGGTGGTCAAATTATTTGGAAAAATGAGGCTTTTGTAGAAGGGGTGCAGGGCATTACCTTTGATAGCGAAGATGATGATTTCTTAAGGTTTAAAGTTGAACCCGGCACCTGGAACATTGAGGCGAGCATTAAACGCAGCGCTATGGACTTCGATCCTGAGATAGCTTTTATTACACCTTCGGCAGATACAACGCTACAATTGGGATATGAAAGCTTGGATGTAAAGGTAAATGCCACAGATGATAATGGAGTGCAAACAGTAGAACTATACCTAAACGATACATTAATTAGCTCCAAGACGGAAGCTCCCTACGCATGGTCTTCTGCTGATTTCTCTGCGCTGAGTGATTTATCTTTAGGTAGTCATTTACTAAAAGCATTAGTAATAGATACCGAAGGGAAAAGTATGGAAAGCAATCTGAAGATTACTGTATTGAAAAAAAGCGAGGGGTCAGTGATAGGTACGCCAGGATCGCATTCACAATATGAAATATTTGATGCCGTAGAAGCCCTTTTTGATGGCGATATTTCAACGTTTTTTGATACCTCCACTGATAATAAAGATAATGCTTGGGGAGGCCTTGATTTTGGTGAGAATGCCAAAAAGACAATTACGAAGGTAGGCTTAGCAATGCGTTCAGATAATGCAGATAACGTCGAATCTCACTGGAAAAAAAGAATCACGGGCTTAAAGTTTTATGGTGCTAATCAGATAGATTTTGAGGGTAATACGATAAATGCTGTGGATACGGCAGGCAACTTGCTGTTTGAGGTGACCGGTGAAATTGCCGCCAATATGAAATTTGCAGAGCTTAAAGAATTTGCTGTGACATCTCCCCATACAGGCGGATACCGTTACGGCTTAGTCTTTTTTGCACCTAATTCGTATGGTAATGCCGCTGAGATTGTTTTTACAGGAAACACCACGAATACTAACAATATAGTCAATCAAAAGAGAGACGATTTTGAATTTAATTCACACTTTGATACCAATCAAGAGTTAGTGGTTAATTATTGTTTGAAGGCAATGGCTAATGTGCGTGTTTCGGTTTTCGATATTTCAGGTAGAGTGATTAGCGTGTCAACACCAACACTTGAACAACTAGGGGAGCATTGTTATACATTCAATAATTTGAATGCTACAAATGGTGTCTATATTGTAGATCTAGAGATTAACGATGTTTCATACACTCAAAAGGTAATTAAATAAGTAAATAATAAATTAAATATACAGATGAAAAAAGTTAAATTATTGTTATTAATCTTGATAACAGTCACTAGTGTAAAAGCAGCAGAATGGAACAATGCTCAGTGGATCGGGCAAGAACAAGACACGACGCCAAATACATGGATGAGTTTTAGAAAAACAGTGAGTTTAGATGAAGTGCCAGATCAGGTAGAAGCCCTCATTTCAGTCGATAGCAAGTTTTGGCTATGGGTGAATGGTGAGATGGTGCTTTTTGAAGGCGGTTTATCACGTGGCCCTAGTCAAGCAGGTGAGTGGGATAGAAAGAAAGGCATAACGCCTGCTAACTCGTGGTACGAAACAGTCAATATTCAACCTTACTTAAAAGAAGGCGAAAATACCATTGCTATTTTAGCTTGGTTTTGGGGCCGCGAGAGCCATAAAGGCACCCATATTAATAGTGGTAAGGGAGGCTTACTCTTTTCCTCAAAAATGGGCAATATAACCGTGGTGTCCGATGCTACGTGGAAAGCAAAGCAGCATCCGGCCTATGACAATACCATTCCACAAGCAAGTAAAGCGATAGTACAATACTCTGTGAAGTACGATGCGCAAACCGACTTAAGCGATTGGACGGATCAAGCGTGGTACACCGCTAATTTTTCAGATGCAGACTGGTCACCAGCTGTTGAGAAAGGTGCTTTAGGCGTGGCGCCTTGGTATGCGGTGGAGAAGAACATCGTTCCTCCATTGATTAATCACGGTTTAAAAGATTATGAAAATACGAGCGAACTCCAATTACCATTTGTCGCTAAAGGAGGGGTAGTGAAAGCAAAACTGCCGTTTAACAAACAAATAACACCTTATCTGGAAGTAGAAGCGAAAGCGGGTGATACCATTTTTATCACTACTGATAACCGTCTAAATAAAATACATGCCACCTACATCTGTAAAGATGGCAAGCAGGCCTTTGAAAGCTTTTCGTGGATGAATGGACACGAAGTGCATTATAACATTCCAGAGGGCGTAAAAGTAACGGCCCTAAAATACCGTTGGATGAGTGTGGGTGAAATGGTCGGAAAATTTGAAGTGGATGATCCTTTCTATAACCGCTTATGGGAGATGGGGAATAATACCCTCTTTGTATGTGCCCGTGATAACTTTATGGATTGCCCTGACCGTGAACGTGCTTTGTGGATAGGCGATGTGGCCGATCAAACGGGCTACTTGTTTTATTCTATGGATAATGCTGGACGACAATTGCTTAAAAAGGCGGTGCTGCAAACCCTCAGCTTTAGTCAGGATGGTGTATTAGGGGCTTTGGGACCATTGCGCGTGCGCGAATTGGTAGGGCAGAGTCTGCAATTTATATCGGGTGTAGTTTGGCCTTATTATTTCAATACGGGTGATTTGGAAACCTTAGAAACGGTGTACCCTTATGTATATGGTTACCTTGACCTTTTTCCTATGGAGAGCAACGGCTTACCTGAATACCGTCGTGGCAAAAGTCCTGATTCTTGGGATTGGTTAGATTGGGGAGTCAAAGAAACTCTCGATAAACTGCCTATGCAACCTGCCTATTACTACCAAGCTTTGGTAGAAGCAAAAAAGATGGCTGAGACTTTAGGCAAAACAGAAGACTTGGCTTTTTACAATTCACGCATCAAAAGCATCAAAGATAATTATGACAAAGCCTTTTGGAAAGATGGTTATTACAGTTCTAATGGCGAATTTAAAGATGATAGAGCCAATGCTTTGGCGGTGACCTCAGGCTTGGCAAAAGCTGAAAATTACGACGCTATTGTAAAGAATGTATTGATTCCTAACCGTTATGGTAGTCCTCACTTCGAATGGTTAGCTGAGGAAGCCTTGTTTATTGCGGGGGCTCCAGAAGCTTCTCTCGCACGTATGAAGGATATGTACAAAAGTCAAGTGGAGTCAGGCTTGTCCACCTTGTACGAAAGGTTTCCCAAGGATGGAAGTTATAATCACGCTTGGAATGGTTCTAATACTGTTCTTTCTAAGTATGTGGCAGGGGTTAAACCTACAAAGGTGGCGTGGAGCGAATATCAAATTATGCCTACACTGCTTCATTTTACCACTTTAAAAACAACTGTTCCAACTGTAAAGGGAAATATAAATATTAACATTGAGGTAAAGGATGCTGCCTACACGATGAATCTTGTTTCTCCTGAAAATACCGTAGCTATTGTTGGTATTCCTAAAACAGGGAAGGACATAAAAGAGGTGTCGGTAAACGGACAGGTAGTTTGGAAAAATGGTAAGCTGAAAAAAGGTGTGAAAGATATTGTCTATGAAGGCGAATGTCTTGAATATGTTAAATTTAGCGTGCAATCTGGTACTTGGGAAATAAGTGCTGGTTATTAGTAATTTATTTTAAATATCGAAGATATGAAACAGAGAATAAGTGCTTTAATCGTTCTTTTTATTGGCATGTTATGTAGTCCTACAATTAGCGTTGCCCAATATCAAGCGGGTGATACCATTGAAATAAAGACGACCACTTACGAAGAACAAATAATTGAAGCCGAGTGGAATGCGACAAATGAGACTTCCGTTGCAGGAAAGAATGTCCCTACTGAGCTGGATGGTAGAACTGTGATTGGTGATACCAAATCAGGTTCTCTGCTCGGTTATCCCATCTATGTGGGTGAAGGTGGTGGTAGCTTTCTAATCAACATAGACTATAAAGGCTTCCCTGGTGGTCAGTTCGCGGGTTATATGGATCTGAATTTTGATGATGGGGCAGTTGAAAAAATAAATATGGTCACAGAAGGGTGGGCTGTAGCCACCTCTCAGGTGTATCAGTTAAGCCCTGGTTTTCATATCTTATACACCCGATACAAGGGAAGTTCTCAGAGCTTTTATATCGATAAATTTAGATTGAAAGCCTTGCCGGGTACTTTGCAAGAAAAACCTATTAGACAGTTATCGGCATTAACTTATACGCCTGAGCTTATAGAAATAGAGGATTTCGATGTAGATAAATCATCAATGACAGATGGAAAAAATACCATAGAAGGCGATGCACCTACTTATGTGACCAATGTACAGGATGGGGATACCTTGATTTACCCTGTGCGAGTAGGGTCTGGAGGTGGACAATATGATGTGAGTTACCGCTACAAAAAGCTTACAAATGATGCAGCATCCGTTCATTTTTGTATTGATGATAGCGTATTCTTTTCAATGGATCTTAGTGGAACAGCTTCGTCTGAGTGGGCATCTGTTTCTGCATCAGAACCAGTGTCTCTCGTGCCTGGTTATCAGCAGCTAAAGATTGTTTTTGTGGGATCAGGAACGCATCAAGCCGATTATTTGGAACTGACTCCTGTGGCTAATTCTCTCATCAATGCTCATCCAATTATCTTTGTAACAGCCGAGGAAAAAGCAGCCCTTTTAGAAAAAATTGAGAACAATGAATGGGCAGAATCCATCTTTAAACAAACGAAGAATAATGTGGCAGGTAAGGTGTTGGAGCACAGCGACAATCCTGAAACCATACTAGCTACTATTCCTGCCTTTGGTGAATTAAAAGATCACACAGCTCTCCAGTATGGCTTAAATGCTGCTATTACTTATTTCATAACTAGTGATGAAACATATGCACAATTTGCAGCTGATATTTTGGCCTACTATTGTAAAAAATTAGCGCCTAAAACACCAGCAACAGCCTATATTCTGAATGAGCATTTTACGGATGGGCGGACCACAACTCCTTATGTTGCTTTGATTTATGATTTTATCTATGGTTATGTAAATTACTCCGGTACTACTGTTTATGATATAGATACCAAGGAGCGTAGAGCATTTGATAATGCGGAAGCGCAAAAGGCACTCAAAAATATTGCTGGAAATATATTACGAGAAGATTTGAAAGCAGATGTACATGGCAAAACCGTTACTAATCATCCTATTTTAACGGCATCCGGAGCGCTTTATCCCATATTGTGTGTGGATGATGCGGTGGAAAGAGAACGTCTGTTTGATGTGTTTTGGAATGAGGGAACATTTAACCAAAATTCATTTAGCAAAACGATATTACCGATGTATGGCAGTCAGGGTATTTGGCCCGAATCGGTAAGTTATAGTTTTATGTCTGATGTGCCTAAGATTTTAAATATCGTTGACCGGTTAAAACCAGAGCTTAATGTGGCTACAGTGTACAAGAACATTCTTGTAGGGAGTTTAATCTTTCCTAACTTAAAGAACCCCAATTATTCCTATGTGCGTTATGGCGATTCAAAGCGTTATAATGAAGGCTCTGATAATTTCTACCGTTATGTGATGGCCATTTCAGAACGCAATGGGTTTGATGATTTAAAAGTGCAAGCTGCTAATACTCTGCAGCAGTATTACAATAGTTTGGGAGGTTATAAACCTGAGTTGGACAATAGTATTTATGCCCATAGTCAGTCGCTTGATTTGTTTTGGGGAATACCTATTTCTGATTCTATTAACGGGGTTGTGGATTTTAAACCAACCGTTATTGTAAAACACGCAGGGGTGGCGCTTCAGCGCAACTTTGTAGAAGAAAATAATGAAGCCTACGGCCTCAACGGCATAATTGGTGGCGCACATTATGTGCACTCACACTGTACAGGTATTGCAATGGAACTTTATGGTCAGGGTTATGTGATGGCACCCAATGCGGGCTTGCCACCATCTACTGCCGAACGCCAAATACCATTGCATACCGATTATTTTCGTTTGTATGCCGGGAATAATACTGTTATTGTGAATGGCACTTCGCATGGAAAGCAAGAGGGAGCCTGGAACAGCAATAGCTATTTGTGGCAAAATACTACGGTCAACATAGCAGCTGAACCAAGTCATATGCAAGATCCTATCAGCACAAACTTTAGTTTTGCCACACAGTTTCTGGATGATAATGTGAACAATTGCGACCAACAGCGTACCTTGAGTGTCATTCGTACCAGTCCTACTACGGGTTATTACCTCGATGTTTTCCGTTCTAAATCGTTGACAAAAAACAATTTTCACGATTACATTTATCACAACCTAGGGGATAAAATGAGTATCACCAATAACGAGGGGACTCCTTATTCGCTCACTCCTACCAGTAAGTACGATAATGATATTAATGATCCAGTGCATTCTCCTGGATGGCGCTTTTTCGAAGAAGAAAAAACAACGGCAATGACTAGTGATGAGGTGAAAATACGTTTCGATATTGACTACGATAATAAATACATGCACCTGTCCATTCCAGGTGGTTTGGATCGTGAATACACCGCAGCAATTGCACCGCCTACTCGCGAAGCCCTTAATGGCTATGTGAATAAAAACACACAAGTGCTAGCCATTCGCCAAAATGGGGAAGCTTGGAATAAACCTTACATTACCGTTTTAGAGCCTTCGGCCAATACTACGGCTAGTGTGCAAAGTACGCAACACTTAATAGTAGGCAATATGGTCGTAGGTGTTAAGGTGATTTCTAAAGTGGGTGAATCTATCATCACTGATTATATTATTTCACAAGCAAAATCTGATAGTATTCATCTACCAGCGTATGACATTACCTTCAACGGACGTTTTGCAGTAGTGCGCACGGTGGCCGTTTCGGACACACACGAAGATGTGACACTTTATGTAGGAGAGGGCACAACTTTGAGCTATGGCGACAGTCGCCTAAGTGTGGATGCTAATAAAGGAGTCCAAACTTTTTCAAATGTAGAAAAGGTAGAGGCTATACCTACGTTTACTGTTGATGTAACGGCTAATTCCACCGAAGGCACCGTTAGTCAGTCACTGACTCAATTAGAATATCTTGCAGGTACAGAGCTTGAATTGACGGCCACACCAGTAGATGGTTATACATTCACCGCTTGGAGTGGTGATGTAACAAGTACAGAAAACCCATTGACCATAAGTGTGGATTCTAACCTAGTTGTGGAGGCTGTTTTTGAACAAGTTTCTGCGCTTACACAATTGAAAACGATGGCGGTTAGTATTTCACCTAACCCTTCTAATGGCACGTTCACCATCAGTCATAATAATGGGGATGAATGTATTTATACACTTTTTGATATCAATGGATCAGTTATTAAGACTGGCCGCTTTATGAATGAAACGACGGTTACTTTAGACAAGCAAGGGACTTATTTTATCAAGGTGGCATCCGCTAAAGGGGTTGTTTCTCGTAAGTTGGTAGTACTGTAAATGTGGGTGGAAAATTATTGAACCCAATAAACTATTTTATTTAACAATAAGAATGAAACACATTAAAAAATGAAGTTACAAACTAAAATGACATATTGTGTAAGTCTTTTGTTCTCGCTCCTAGTAATGAGTTCTTATGCGCAAAGTACGGACATCAAAGCGCCTAATTTCGAACAGATTCAATCGAATTTTTTCACACCTGCTGATACCAATACCATTTGGTGCTATTGGTACTGGATCAATGATGATATTTCTAAAGACGGTATCAGTAAGGATTTGGAAGCGATGAAAAAAGCCGGCATTGGTGGTGCTTTAATTGGAAATATTAATCCGGCTCACAAGGATGGTAAAGTACCTATGCTTAGTGAAGATTGGTGGTCGCATATGGTGCATGCCGTGGTCGAAGGCAAGCGCATTGGGGTAGATATTGGCGTATTTAACTGTCCGGGATGGAGCCAGAGTGGTGGTCCTTGGGTCGATTACACCAAAGCGATGCGCTACCTGACTTATAGCGAAACGAAAGTTTCGGGAGGAAAAACGCTTAAGCTACAGCTCGAACAACCTAAGGATGAATTTCAAGATACCCACACTTTTGCATTCAAATCATCGGCTGTTGAAAAACGAAGTACGCAGTTTATTCCTACCAAGGTGAGTGCCAATTGGAGCGATGTGGATGTTACTGTGTTAACCGACGGAGATAAAGAAGCCGATACCAGCTTTGAACCAAAGAAGGGAGAAAGCTTAGAGATTCGTTTTGACCTTGCTGAGCCCATCACGACACGTGCGATCACCATCATACCAAGTCGGGCTTTTAAATGTAATATGACATTAATGGCTGTGGTAAATGGTAAAGAGCAGGTGGTGAAAGAATTTCCATTTGATCGTTTTCGTATAACACCCAATGTGGCTTCAATAGAAACAGGTGATTTTGCGACGGTGTTGCCCGAAGTTAAAGCACAACAGTTTATACTAAAATGCACCGACTTCAGAACCAAGGGAAAAGGATATGGTTTTGCTGAAATTAATATTTCAGAAGCGCCTGTCTTAGATAAGTACATTGAGAAGCAACTGGGAAAGATGAATTCTACGCCCGGTATTAAATGGGACTCGTACATTTTTGGCCAACAAGAACCGCTTGCAGACAAAAGCCTGTGTGTAAACCCTGATGAGGTGATTGTTTTAAACGACAAACTGGATGAAAATGGGGTGCTCAACTGGGATGCTCCCGAAGGCGAATGGACCATTATGCGTATGGGCATGACGCCTACTGGCACTAAAAATGCGCCTGCAGCACCACAGGGTATAGGTTATGAGATTGATAAGATGAGTAGTGAATTGGCGCAATACCATTTCGATAAGTTTATTGGGGAACTGCTAAAACGTGTACCTGAAGAGAGCAAGTCAGCCTTTAAATATGTGGTGGCCGATAGTTACGAGCAAGGTTCTCAAAACTGGACGGATGGCTACGAAATTAAATTTAAAGAAAAATATGGCTATGACCCTGTGCCATTCTTGCCCGTTCTTTCGGGTAGAATTGTGGGTAGTGTAGAACTGTCTGAGCGTTTTCTATGGGATTTGCGCCGCAGCGTTGCCGATGATATTGCTTTCGAATATGTGGGCGGTTTGCGAAAAGCAAGTAACAAACATAATCTCAAAACGTGGTTAGAAAACTACGGACACTGGGGCTTTCCAGGTGAGTTTATGATGTATGGTGGACAATCTGATTTAATCTCAGGTGAGTTTTGGAACGAAGGCACATTGGGTAATATCGAATGTAAAGCCTCTTCTTCTACGTCCCACACTTATGGTAAACCTGTTACTTCTGCCGAAGCGTTTACCTCTTCGCGCAGAGCTTACTTACGTCACCCTGCTATGCTTAAAAAGCGTGGTGATTGGGCATTAACCGAAGGAATCAACCACTTTGTGTTGCACCTGTACATACAGCAACCCGACGATAATCGTAAGCCAGGTATGAATGCTTGGTTTGGTACCGAGTTTAACCGACACAACACGTGGTTTAGTCAGGCAGATACCTATTTCGATTACTTACGCCGTTGTCAGCACCTCTTGCAGCAAGGCAAATATGTAGCCGATGTGTGTTATTATATTGGTGAAGATGCCCCAGTAATGACAGGTGTACGCAATCCTGAAATTCCACAAGGATATTCCTACGATTATATCAATGCAGAGGTTATTATGAACCGTGTGTCGGTGAAAGATGGCCGATTTGTATTGCCCGACGGTATGTCGTACAAAGTAATGGTGTTGCCTCCGTTTACTA